>CAXSEF010000016.1:23771-44741 GCA_964236535.1 uncultured Acetobacteraceae bacterium | reverse complement strand
CTGCACCGCTACCCGGTGAAGGGCCTGTCCCCCGAGCCGCGCGACCACCTGGCGCTCACCCGGGCGGACGGCCTCGCGCACGACCGCGCCTACGCGCTCGCCCTCGGCACCACCCGCTTCGACCCCGCCCGCCCGGAGCCGCTCGACAAGGGCCGCTTCCTCATGCTCCGCGCCAACGGAAGCCTCGCCGCCCTGCGCACCCGCTACGACCCCGACACCGCCACCCTCGCCGTCGCACGGGACGGCGCCGAGGTCCTGCGCGCCGACCTCTCCGACCCCCGGGGCCGCGCCGCCGCCGGCGCCTTCTTCACCCGCTTCGCCGGCGACGCCGCACGCGGCGACATCCGCCTGGTCTCGGCGCCCGGCCACCGCTTCACCGACGTGAGCAGCCTGTCGCCGGCGATGATGCGCGCGGTCTCGGTCGTCAGCCTGGCCAGCGTGCGCGCCCTGTCCGAGGTCGCCGGCGTCGAGCTGCACCCGCTGCGCTTCCGCGCCAACATCCACCTCGACGGGCTGCCCCCGGGTGCGGAGCTGGGCTGGGTCGGGCGCGAGGTGCAAATCGGCGCGATGCGCCTGCGCTGCGTCCGGCGCACCCGGCGCTGCGCCGCGATCGACGTCAACCCGCTGACCGCCGAACGCGACACCCGGCTGGCCACGACCCTCGTGCGCCACTACGGCCACCCCGACCTGGGCGTCTACCTGGAGGTGATCGAGGACGGCCGGATCGCCGTGGGGGACCCGGTGACGGTCGCCGCCTGACCCGCCGGCCAGAGGCTCTGCCCTGGACTCCGCCAAACGCCAGCCTGTGGAATCCCTGTGCTTGAGAGACGGGTTTCCAAAGGCCTCAAGGCCTTTGGCGGGTCTGGGCGGAGCCCAGCCTTGCCTCGCTTGGCCCGCCGTCACGCGCCGCCGGACACTCCCCCCGAAACTGTCCGGTCCCGCCGGACACTTCCGCCCGAAAGTGTCCGGCCGCACCGGACACTTCTGTCTCGCCGCGTGAGTACTGTCCGGTCCCGCCGGACACTTTCCCCCCGGCACGGGCTTGCCAACCCCCCGCCCCACGCACACGCTGGCCCTCGGCCAGCACGGGGCACGCTGATGTATGCGGCAACGCTCGGAACCACCCGGCACACCTTTGCCGACCTCGCGGCCCTGCTCGCCTGCGCCAGCCCGCGGCGCAGCGGGGACGAGCTGGCCGGCGTGGCCGCGGCTTCCGAGGAGGAGCGGGTCGCGGCGCAGTGGGCGCTTGCCGACGTGCCGCTGCAACGCTTCCTGAACGAGGCGCTGGTCCCCTACGAGCACGACGAGGTCACCCGCCTGATCATCGACCGCCATGACCCCGCGGCCTTCGCGCCGGTCGCGGCGCTGACCGTGGGCGCCCTGCGCGACTGGCTGCTGTCCGACGCCGCGACCCCGCCGGCGCTGGCCGCCCTCGCCCCCGGCCTGACCCCGGAGATGGCCGCCGCGGTCAGCAAGCTGTGCCGGCTGCAGGACCTGATGGCGGTCGCCGCGCGCTGCCGCGTCACCACCCGATTCCGCAACACCATCGGCCTGCCCGGCCGGCTCTCCACCCGCCTGCAGCCCAACCACCCCTCGGACGACATCCACGGCGTCGCCGCCAGCCTGCTCGACGGGCTGCTGCTCGGCGCCGGGGACGCGGTGCTCGGCATCAACCCCGCCAGCGACAGTCCGGAGCGCACCCGCGCCCTGCTCTGCCTGCTCGACGACGTGCGCGCCCGCCTCGACATCCCGACCCAGACCTGCGTGCTCGCCCACGTGACCACGACGCTGGGGCTGATCCACGCCGGCGCCCCGGTCGACCTGGTGTTCCAGTCGATCGGCGGCACCGAGGGCACCAACCGCAGCTTCGGCGTCGACCTCGCCCTCCTCGCCGAGGCGCAGGACGCCGCCCTCTCGCTCGACCGCGGCACCCTCGGCCAGGACGTGATGTACTTCGAGACCGGGCAGGGCAGCGCGCTGTCCGCCGGCGCCCACCACGGCTGCGACCAGCAGACCCTGGAGGCCCGCGCCTACGCCGTGGCCCGCGCCTTCCGCCCGCTGCTGGTCAACAGCGTGGTCGGCTTCATCGGCCCGGAATACCTCTATGACGGCAAGCAGATCGCCCGCGCCGGCCTGGAGGACCACTTCTGCGGCAAGCTGCTCGGCCTGCCGATGGGGGTGGACGTCTGCTACACCAACCACGCCGAGGCCGACCAGGACGACGCCGACGCCCTGCTCGCCCTGCTGGTCGCCGCCGGCGTCACCTACGTGATGGGCGTCCCCGGCGCCGACGACATCATGCTCGGCTACCAGTCCACCTCGTTCACCGACGCCCTGGCGATCCGCGAGCTGCTCGGCCGCCGCCCCGCCCCCGAGTTCGAGGCCTGGCTGCACACCCAGGGCCTGAGCGACGCGCGCGGCCGGGTGCGCCCGCCCGGCTTCCCACCGGCCCTGCGCGCCCTGCTGCCGGCCTGAGCCGTGCCCGAGCCGCCCGCGCCCCCACCCACCGCAAGCCAAGCTCCCGCCCGGGCGCCGCCCGCCCCGCCCGCCGCTTCGGCCGCGCCCCCGCCAGCCCCGCCCGCTGCCACATCCGGCGCGGACCCCTGGGCGCCGCTCCGCGCCCTGACTCCCGCCCGCATCGGCCTCGCGCGCAGCGGCGCCGCGCTCGCCACCCGGCCGCTGCTGGAGTTCCGCCTCGCCCACGCCCGCGCCCGCGACGCGGTGCACGCCACGCTCGACGCCGCCGCCCTGGCCGCCGCACTCGCCACCCCCGACCGGCCGGCGCTGCTGGTGCACAGCCGCTGCCCGGACCGCACCACCTACCTGCGCCGACCCGACCTCGGCCGCGACCTCGACGACGCCGCCGCCGCAGTGCTGCAGCCGCACGCCGCCGGCTGGGACCTGGCGCTCGTCGTGGTCGACGGCCTCTCCGCCCGCGCCGCCGCCGCCGCCGCCCCGCTGCTGCACCGGATCGCCGCCGCACTCGGCGACCAGGGCTGGCGCATCGCCCCCCCGGTCGTGGTACGGCAGGGCCGCGTCGCCAGCGGCGACAAGGTGGCCGCCCTGCTGCGCGCCGGCGCCGTCGCCGTGCTGATCGGCGAGCGCCCCGGCCTCTCCGTCCCCGAGAGCCTCGGCGCCTACCTCACCTGGGCGCCCGGTCCCGCCACCACCGACGCCGCCCGCAACTGCGTGTCCAACATCCACGCGCACGGCCTCGACCTCGACGCGGCGGCGCACCGCATCGTCCACCTGCTCGCAGCCATGCGCGCCGGCGGGCGGTCGGGAGTGTCGCTCAAGGACCTGTCGGGGGACCAGGCAAGGCCAGAGGCGCTGCCTCTGGACTCCGCCAGGGCGAGCCGCCCTGGACCGGCCTCCGAAGGAGCAGGCCGCAGCACCAACCCCGGCTCCGCACCGCCGACCATGAGGTAGCGCGGCCCCGGCAGCCGAAGCCCTCCCGCCGCCCCTGAACAGATGGATTCCAGAGGCTCGGCCTTTGGCGGAGCCTCTGGCCTTGCCTGCTTGCCTGACCGACGCCGCCCTACGCCCGCGGTCCGCTCCCGAGCCCGCCCAGCGCACGGGCTGGCGCTGCCGCGCCTGGCCGTGCCACATCGTCCTTGCGCGCCCGGGAAGGCAGTGGAACGCCGGTGCTATTTCACCCCCGGACGCAGCCGCCGCGGCGACGACTTCCCGCCAACCAGCGAGGATTGGACGATGCCGATCAGCGCCGAACCGACCGCCCGCAGGCCAGCGGTCCGCCGACCCGCATGAACGCCATCGTCCTGGTCGCGCTGCGCCGGCCGTACACCTTCGTGGTGCTGTCGATCCTGATCCTGCTGTTCGGCGGGCTCGCGGTGCTGCGCACGCCGACCGACGTGTTCCCCAGCATCAACATCCCTGTGGTGTCGGTGATCTGGACCTACACCGGCCTGACGCCCGAGGACATGTCCGGACGCATCGTCTACTACTACGAGCGCTCGCTCACGGCCACGGTCGACAACATCGAGCACATGGAGAGCCAGTCGCTCTACGGCCGCGGCATCGTGAAGATCTTCTTCCAGCCCGGCACCGACGTCGCGACCGCACAGGCGCAGATCACCGCGGCCTCGCAGACCGTGCTCAAGCAGATGCCGGCGGGCATCACCCCCCCGCAGGTGCTGGTCTACAACGCCTCCTCGGTCCCGGTGCTGTCGCTGCAGGTCGCCGGCGCCGGCCGGACCGGCTCCGAGCTGTTCGACATCGCCACCAACCTGATCCGCCCGTCGCTGGTCTCGGTGAAGGGCGCGGCGATCCCGTTCCCGTACGGCGGCTCGATCACCAACGTCGAGGTCGATCTCGACCAGAAGAAGCTGCTGGCGCACAACCTGTCGGCACAGGACGTCTCGCGCGCGCTGGCCGGACAGAACATCGTGCTGCCCACCGGCGACCAGAAGGTCGGCGCGCTCGACTACCTAGTCGCCACCAACGCCTCGCCGCTCCGGCTCGACAGCTTCAACAGCCTGCCGATCCAGCAGGTGGGCGGCGCCACGGTCACGCTCGGCCAGGTCGCCCACGTCTATCTCGGCACCCAGCCGCTGACCAACATCGTGCTGGTGCACGGTCTGCAGTCGGTGCTGCTGCAGGTGATCAAGACCGGCAGCGCGTCCACGCTCGCCGTGGTCGAGGGCATCAAGGCCAGGATCCCGCAGATCGAGAAGACGCTGCCGCCCGGCATCACCATCACGCCGCTCACCGACGCCTCGACCTTCGTGCGCGGTTCGGTCGAGGACGTGGTCAGGGAGATGCTGACCGCCGCGGTGCTCACCGGGCTGACGGTGCTGCTGTTCCTCGGCTCGTGGCGCTCGACGCTGATCGTGGCGACGTCGATCCCGCTGGCGATCCTGTCGTCGGTGCTGGTGCTGTCGCTGGTGGGGCAGACGATCAACGTGATGACGCTGGGCGGGCTGGCGCTCGCGGTGGGCATCCTGGTCGACGATGCCACGGTGATGATCGAGAACATCGACGCCCACCTCGAGACCGGGCAGGAGCTGGAGCCGGCGATCATCGAGGCGGCGAACCAGATCGTGGTGCCGACCTTCGTGGCCACGCTGTGCATCTGCATCGTCTGGCTGCCGCTGTTCCAGCTTTCCGGCATCGCGGGCTACCTGTTCCTGCCGCTGGCCGAGGCGATCATCTTCGCGATGGTCGCCTCGTTCATCCTCAGCCGCACCCTGGTGCCGACGATGGCGGCGTTCCTGCTGCGCGCCCAGGTGGCGGCGCACCGGGCGGCGCACCGGGCGGCACGCAACGGCGAGCCGCCGCCGCGCGGCGGTCCGTTTACCCGGTTCCAGCGCGGCTTCGAGACCCGGTTCACCCGCTTCCGCGACGCCTACCGCGACCTGCTCGCGAGCGTGGTCGCCCGGCGCGGCCGCTTCATCGTGGGCTTCACCGCGGCGACCCTCGCCTCGATGCTGCTGGTGCTGTCGCTCGGCCGGGACTTCTTCCCCAGCCTCGATTCGGGCGAGATCGACATGCACATGCGCGGCCCGATCGGGCTGCGCATCGAGGAGGCGGGCAAGCTCGCGGTGCTGGTGGACCAGGCGGTGCAGCAGCTGCTGCCCGGCCGCGTCGCCAACGTGATCGACAACTGCGGCCTGCCGATCAGCGCGATCAACCAGGCCTACAACGCCAGCGGCACCATCGGGCCGCAGGATTGCGACATCACCATCAGCCTGAACCAGGCGGCAGCCCCGGTCATGCGCTACGAGGCGACACTGCGCCACGGCCTGCAGCAGCGCTTCCCCGGCACCGAGTTCACCTTCCTGCCGGGCGACATCACCGCGAAGATCCTCAATTTCGGCCTGCCCTCGCCGATCGACGTGCAGGTGGTCGGACGCGACCAGCAGGCCAACCTCGCCTACGCGCAGCAGGTCGCGGCGAGGCTGCGGCGCATCCCCGGCATCGCCGACCCGATCGTCGAGCAGGCCATGGGCCAGCCGACGCTGCGCATCGCCTCGGCGCGGACCTTCGCGCTCGGCACCGGGCTCACCGAGGCCGACATCGCCAACAACGCATTGTCGACGCTGTCCGGCTCCGGGCAGCTGGCGCCGACCTACTGGCTCGACCCGACGAACGGCATCTCGCGCCTGGTGAACCTGCAGACGCCGCAGGAGCAGCTCGCCAGCCTCGGCGACCTGGAGACCGTGCCGATCGACCATGGCGACGGCAATCCCTCCGGCGCCGCCCCGCAGCTGCTCGGCGCGCTGAGCCGCATCACCCAGACCGGCTCGCCGCTCGCCGTCTCGCACTACTCGATCCTGCCGGTGATCGACATCTACGCGGGCAACACCGGACGCGACCTGGGCGCGGTGAACGACGCGGTGGTCCAGGTCGTCGAGCAGATGCGCGGCCAGCTCCCGCAGGGCGCCACGATCGAGATGCGCGGCCAGGCGCAGACGATGTCGAGCGCCTACCGCCAGCTGATCGGCGGATTGGCGCTCGCGATCGTGCTGGTCTATCTGGTGATCGTCGTGAACTTCCAGTCCTGGCTCGACCCGTTCATCATCATCACGGCGCTGCCCGGGGCGTTGGCCGGCATCGTGTGGAGCCTGTTCATCACCCGCACCACCCTGTCGGTTCCGGCGCTGACCGGAGCGATCATGTGCATGGGCACCGCGACCGCGAACTCGATCCTGGTGGTCTCGTTCGCGCGCGACCGGCTGCAGGAGCATGGCGACGCGATGCGCGCCGCGGTCGAGGCAGGGTATGGCCGGGTGCGTCCGGTGCTGATGACGGCGCTCGCGATGATGATCGGCATGCTGCCCATGTCGGTGTCCAACACCCAGAACGCGCCGCTCGGGCGCGCGGTGATCGGCGGGCTGCTGGTGGCGACCTTTGCCACGCTGCTGTTCGTGCCGTGCGTGTTCGCGCTGGTGCACACCCGCCGGCCGGGCCGCAGGGCGGTGCCTCCCGGCGCGGCACGCGTTCCGGCGCAGGACCCGATGCGGGCCATGACCCATGCCAGCCCCTGAATTCCGCGCGCCGCCGTGGCTGGCGCCATCCCGCCTGGGGAGCGTGTCGCCATGAGGCGCGTGGGCAACGGCGCACTGGCGAGCATCGCCGTCACGGTGGCTGCACTCGGGCTGGTGGGCTGGGGCCTGTGGAGCCGCGGCAGTGCGCTGGCCGCGCTCAAGAGCACGGCCGAGGACGAGGCCGTGCCGCGCGTCGAGCTGATCTCCCCCTCTCGCGGGCCGGCCACGCGCAGCCTGGACCTGCCCGGCAACGTCAACGCCTGGTACGAGGCGCCGATCTATGCGCAGGTCGCGGGCTACGTCAGCAGCTGGAACAAGGATTTCGGCGCCACGGTCAGGAAGGGCGATGTGCTGGCCACGATCGACGCGCCGGCGCTCGACGAACAGCTCGGCTCGGCGCAGGCCAACCTCAAGGTGGCCGACGCCCGGGCCAGGCTCGCACGGGTGACGGCACGGCGCTGGACCGCGCTGTCCGGGACCCAGGCGGTGGCGCAGCAGGAAGTCGACGTGCAGGTCGCGGACGCCGAGGCGCAGGACGCCCAGGTGCAGGCCTCGCAGCACGAGGTCGCGCGCTACCAGGCGCTGGAATCGTTCAAGCGGATCGTGGCGCCCTTCGACGGCGTGGTCACCTCGCGGCGCACCGACCTGGGCGCCTTCGTCAACGCGGCCGGCGGGGATGCGGGCTCGCCCGGCGCGGCGTCGGAGCTGTTCACGGTGGCCGACATCCACCGGCTGCGGGTGTTCGTCTCGGTGCCGGAAGACTATGCCGCCCTGCTCAGGCCCGGGCTGACCGCGACGCTGAAGCTGCCGCAGTTCCCCAACCGCAGCTTCGAGGCGCAGTACGAGACCACCGCCGAAGCCTTCAACCCGCAGTCGCGCAGCGTGACCACCGAGCTGACCGTCGACAACCGCGACCATGCGATCTGGCCCGGCACCTTCGCCAACGTGCATTTCAGCGTGCCGGGCGACCCGGACCTGCTGATCGTGCCGGAGCAGTCGCTGCTGTTCCGCGCCGAGGGAATGCAGGTGGCGCTCGTCGACGCGCAGAACCGTGTGCACCTGCAGAATGTGACGCTGGGGCTGAACCTCGGGCGCACCGTGCAGGTGGTGAGCGGGCTGAACGCGTCCGACCGGCTGGTCAACGACCCCTCGGCAGGCTTGCTCGAGGGAGAGACGGTGCAGGTGACCCAGCCGGCGAAAGGCTACGACGCGCAGTCCCAGGCTGGCGGCAAGGCTGCGCCCGCGGACGCGCCGTCCGAACAGGACAGCGCGGACACGGCGCGCCAGCCCGGGCCCGCGGCCACAAGCGCGCCGGCCAAAGGCGACACCGAGACGGAGGGCGACCCGCGTTGATCACGCCGCGCCGGACACAGCGTGGCGCCGCGAGATGGGCCGTCCGGCGGCTTCGCGTCCCCGGGCCGGGCCTGCCGGGAGCGGGTGTCCTGGCGCTGGCGATGCTCCCGCTCGCGGCCTGCGACCTGGCGCCGGTCTACCGCCCGCCGCACTTCATCCTGCCGGCCAGCTACCAGGGCTCGGCGCCGTTCAAGGTCGGCCGGCCGGAGGACGCGCTGGCGCGTGGCCCGTGGTGGCGGCTGTTCGGCGACCCGGTGCTGGACCGGCTGGAGAACCAGGCCGACGCGATCAACCCGAACCTGCAGGCGCAGGCCGAGCTGTACACCCAGGCCCGCGACCTCGCGGCAGAAGCCCGGGCCGGGCTGTTCCCGCAGATCGGCGTCGGCGGCAACACGACGGACAACCGGCAATCGGCCAACCGCCTGTTTCGCAACGGCGGTGGCGGTCCCAATGTCGAGTCCTCGAACCAGATCGACGCCACCGCGTCCTGGGTGCCCGACTTCTGGGAGGCGATCAGCAACGAGACCCGCATCCAGAAGCGGCTCGCCCAGGGCAGTGCGGCGACGCTCGCGACCGCGCGGCTCAGCCTGCAGGCCGAGCTCGCCACCGACTACGTGGCGCTGCGCGGCTTCGACACCGAGGACGCGGTGCTGAGCCAGGCGATCGGATACTACACGCTCGCGGTCAATATCACGGTGATGCGCGAGGCGGGCAAGATCGCCTCGGGCCTCGACGTGGCGCGTGCCAAGGGCCAGCTCGCCTCGGCGGAGGTGCAGGAGACCGACGTGCTGGCGAACCGCGCGGTGCTGCAGCACGCGATCGCCGTGCTGGTCGGCGCCCTGCCCTCGACGTTCGCGATCGCGTCGCAGTCCAACCCGAGGATCGCGGTGCCGGCGATCCCCGCCGGCGTGCCGTCGGACCTGCTGCAGCGCCGCCCCGACATCGCCACCGCGGAACGCTCGATGGCGGCGGCGAACGCCGCGATCGGCGTCACCCGCGCCGCGTTCTATCCCAGCGTCACGCTCAGCGCGCTGGGCGGCTTCGAGGACCGCGGCTTCAACCTGGCCACCCTGCCCAACAGCCTGTGGACCATCGGGGCGCAGGCGATGCTGCCGCTGTTCGAGGGCGGGCTGCGCCGCGCGGCGCTGCAGCAGACCTGGTCGCAGTACGCGCAGACCCGCGACCTGTATCGCGCGACGGTGCTGGCCGCGTTTCAGGAGGTCGAGGACGGGCTGGTGCTGACCAGCCACCTCGACGTGGAGAGCCAGCAGGGGCAGGAGGCGGTGCGCCAGGCGCTGCAGGCGCAGAAGCTTTCGCTGACGTTGTACACGGCCGGCCTGGACAACTACCTCAACGTGCTGGTGGCGCAGGTCACCGCCCTGACCGCACAGCTCACCGAGATCGCGATCGAGGTCCGGCAGCGCCAGGCGGTGGTGAGCCTGGTCGCGGCGCTGGGCGGCGGGTGGAGCACGGCTGACCTGCCCACTGGCGACCAGGTGCTGCCGTTCGACCCGCTCGACGTGCACGGCAGCGACCGCGCGCCGCCGCCGACCCCGGGAGTGGACGGGCCGAGGACCGGGCCGCGGCGCGACAGCGTCGACCAGGTCACGGCGCAGCGGGACTGATGCGGCGGCGTTCGGAGGGCGGGTGGCGCCGGCAAGTCCAGGGGCTTAGCCTTTGGAGTCCCTATGCTTGAGGAAGGGGTTTCCAAAGGCCTCAGGCCTTTGGCGGGTCTGGGCGGAGCCCGGCCTTGCTTCCCTGCGCTACCCCAGCCATTGCGGGTTCTGCACGGTCCCGTCGAAATGGTGCGACACCTTGTAGCGCTCGGTGCTGCCGTCGCGGCCGACGGCCTCGGTGCGGGCCAGCAGGGTGGCGCGCTGCTCCGGGGTGAGCGGCGCATAGCTGCGCACCGCATCGAGCGCCTGGCGGAGCACGGGCATGCTGTCGATGCCGGTGATCTGGATGCTGACCGGCAGGCTCATCGCGTAGTGCAGCATCTCGATCGGGGTGGCGGTGCCGCTCTTGAGGATGAAGTTGTCGCCGAACGTCTTCATGCCCAGCACCGCGGTGCCGTGCGCGAGCGCCACCGGCAGCACCCCGTGCTCGAAACTGTCGTAGTGCGCGTCCATGACGTTGAGCGGCATCTGCACGGTATCGAAGTGGAAGTCGTGCGCGTCGGCCACCTCGAACATGTGGCGGTGGATCGCCGGGCTCTTGTGCCCGGTGAAGCCGATGTAGCGCAGCTTGCCCTGCTCCCGCGCGCGCAGCACCGCCTCCAGCGCACCGCCGGCTGCGAACACCCGCTCCGGATCGTCCATGCGGATGATCTCGTGGAACTGCAGCAGGTCGAGGTGGTCGGTCTGCAGCCGGATGAGCGACTGCTCGATCTGCGCCATCGCGGCCACTGCGGTGCGGCCGTCGATCTTGGTCATCAGGAACATGCGGTCGCGCCAGCCGCCGGCGAGGGCGCGGCCGAGCCGGACCTCGCTCTCGCCGCCGTTGTAGTCCCAGCAGTTGTCGCAGAAGTTGATCCCGGCATCGAGCCCGGCGCGGACGATGCGGACCGCCTCGTCGGCGTCGCAGCCGCCGGGCCTGGCGAGGTGGTAGCCACCCATGCCGACGAGCGAGACGCGCTCGCCGGTGCGGCCGAGGGCGCGGTACTTCATGTCCGGGTGCTGGGCGATGCGCGAGGTGACCGGGCCGGTCGCCGGCACGGCGGCGCCCTGGCTGGTCTCCGGCACGATTGCCGCCGCGGCTGCCGGGTCCGTCGCCGCCAGGTCGGCGGCGGCGGCGGCGGCAAGCGGCACCGCGGCAACGCCGAGCGCGGTCCTGATGAAGTCGCGACGTTCCATGCGGCCCTCCCTCAACCGGCGCCGAGCACGCGCATCGCCGCGCAGGCCGCACCATAGCCGTTGTCGACGTTGACCGTGACGATCCCGGGCGCGCAGCTCGCGAGGATCGCGTTCAGCGCCGTGCCGCCCCCGGCTGCGACACCGTAGCCCACCGAGGTCGGCACCGCGATCACGACGCCGCGGACCAGCCCGCCGATGACGCTGGGCAGTGCGGCGTCCATGCCGGCGGCGACGATCAGCACCGGGAACGCGCGCAGTTCGTCGAGCCGGCGCATCAGGCGCCACAGCCCGGCGACGCCCACGTCGGCGATCAGCGTCGCGTCGTGGCCGTCGAAGCGCAGCGTGCGCAGCACCTCGCGCGCCACCGGGATGTCGGAGGTGCCGGCGGTGACCACGGCGATGCGCGCCGGTCCGGCAAGTGCCGCCGGCTCGCCGAGGAACGCGGTGCGCGAGACCGGGTCGTGGTCGAGCTGCTCCCGAACCTGCGGCGGCAGCGCCGCGAGCGTGTCCGGGTCGAGGCGGGTGAACAGCATCGGCACCTGGGCCCCGGCGATGATCGCGGCGATCTGTGCGGCCGACTTCGACGCACAGTACACCGCCTCGCCGAAGCCCAGCCGGGCGGCGCGCGCCTCGTCCAGCACGAACTCGGGTTCGCCGCCGCTCATGCGGCGGGCGCCGAAGCCGGGCGCAGGAACGCGCTGCCGATGCGGTACGGGGCGAAGCTGACCGGGGCGGCCAGCCCGGCACCTGCGGCGAGCTCGGCCAGAGCGGCGCGCAACGGCCCGGCGGCCGCGTCGTCGAGGCGCGCCAGGCTGGCGGGATCGAGCTCGATGACGACGCCGGCAGCGCGGACCCGGCAGCGCACCGTGCGCGCGGCCGGGTCCGCGTGCGGCAGGTCGCGCGAGCCCGGGGCTGCGGCAAGCGTCCGGACCACCAGCGTCTCGACTTCATGCACCATCGCCAGCACGGCGGGCTCGATGCGCAGGCCGGTCTCGATCCGACTGGACAGGCAGGGCGCGGAAGGCAGCTCGGCGAGCGTGCCGAGGCCCAGCTCCGCAGCGAGCGCGCGCACCGTGCGCTTGTCGATCCCGGCCTCGACCAACGGGTGACGAACGCCGTGCGCGCCGGCCGCCTGCAGTCCGGGGCGGTAGTCGCCGAGATCGTCGAGGTTGGTGCCGGAGACCACGAGGCGGTCGGTGCGGGCGGTGACCGCGCCGTACAGGCTGGTCTTGCAGTGGAAGCACCGGTTGACCGGGTTGGCGCGGTAGGCGGGATCGGCGAACTCGCCGGCGTCGAACACGTCGAGCGACCAGCCCTCGCTTGTGGCCAGGGCACGAGTGCGCTGCGTGGCCTCGGCGGGCACGGCGGGCGAGGTGGCGTGGTGCATCGACGCCGCCGGCCCGAGCAGACGGTAGGCGAAGGTGGCCAAAGTGAGGCTGTCGACGCCGCCGCTCACCGCGATGGCGATCGGGCCCATCCCTGCGAGCGTCTGCGCGAGGCGTTGCCGTGGGGTCATGGCCGCTCCTGTTCCTGCGGGTCCGCGAGGGCCACGTCCGCGACGGCCAGCACCTGCTGTTCGGCCGCGCGTCGCAGGCCGGTGCGCGCGGCCTGGCCGGCGACCTCGCGGAGCGCATCGGACTCGGCCTTGCCACTCGGTCCGCCGGGGCGGTCGACCAGCTTCACGGCGACCCGGCGTCCCTCCACCGTCGCCTCGGCGAAGTGGCGCGGCAAGGCCCGACCCTGCACCAGCTGGGTGCGCAGACCGATGGTCGTGGTCTCGCGGAAGCAGGCCTCGACCACCTGGTCCAGGCGGTCCGGCCGGGCCAGCACCTGCACGTGCACCGCGAACCGGCTTTTCTTGCCGAATGCCGGGAGCTGCACGACATCGTGCACACCCTCGGTGGCGCGCACGTGTTCGAGCCCGCAGGCGAGGTCCTCGCCGGACTGGTCGTCCACCTCGAAGCTGACGACCGCAAGCGAGCGGTGCTCTCCGGCAGGTCCGGGAGCGGCGGCTGTGGCGGTCGCCTCGAGCACGAGCACGCGCAGGCAGTTGCTGGTACCCGGCAGGCGGCGGGTGCCGAAACCGTGGCCGGAGCGGCGCATGATGCCGGCCGGCGCGGGTCCGTCCGCGCAGCCGAGATGGCGCAGGATGGCGGCGCCGGTGGGCGTCACCCGCTCGCCCGGCAAGCCGTCGTCATGCACCGCGAAGCCCTCCAGCAGTATCGCCGTGGCCGGCGCGGGCACCGGCATCACGCCGTGCGCGGTGTGCACCCGGCCCGAGCCGAGCGGCAGCGTACCGCAGCTCCACTGCGCGGGCCCGATCGCCTCGATCACCCAGGCCGCGGCGACGATGTCGGCGATCGAGTCGGCGGCGCCCACCTCGTGGAAGGCGACGTCGTCCGCGGCGACGCCGTGCACCCGCGCCTCGGCGTCGGCCAGGACAGCGAAGATCGCGGCAGCACGGCGGGCGACCGCGAGCGGCAGGCCTGCTGCGGCAATGCGCAGCCTGATCTCGCGCCAGGGAGTATGGCCGGCGGGCGCGGCGAAATCGTGCGGCTCGGCGCCGTGCCGGTGGTCGTGCGGGTAGGCCAGGCCGTCGTGGGGCGATGGAGTGACGGAGTCCCGGTCCACGGCGAACCGGCTGCCGGTCAGGGTGCCGTCATCGTGGGCGAGCAGGCGGCAGGTGAGCCCGGCCAGTGCGGCAGCGACGCGGGTCGCGGCGTCGCCGTGCTCGGGAAACGCGTCGAGCAGGGCGGCCACGAACATGTCCCCGGCCGCGCCTCCGAGCGGGTCGAGATGGATGTGCTGCATGCGGCGGCGACTTTCGACTGCGGGGCGTAGGCGGGTTTGGAGCGTGCGGGCAAGAAGCGCACGCGGATGCGACAGGATGGCAACGCGGGCGGGGCGTTGCGGTTACCGCATGAGCGAGCGGACTGGCGCAGATGGTCCAGAACCAACCGGCCTCAGGGGCGTTGATCAGCAAAAGCAATAAAGGGGGACGTCGCCATGACACGCAATTCGCTGGTATTCGGGACCGCGGTTCTCGCAGCACTCGGCCTGGCGCCGGTCGCCGGGCAGGCGGCGGGACCGTGCAGCAGCGACATCGCGCAGCTCGGCAAGCAGCTGGGCACCATGCAGGGCCTCGGCGCGCCGGTGTCCGAGCCGTCCAGCAGCCAGAACCAGGGCATGGGGCAGCAGGCCAGCACCAGTCCGGTCGGCACGGATCACGGGCAGCCGGGCGGCGCCAGCAGGACGGGCGGCGGTTCCGCCGGGACCGTGGGCGGTGTGGCGGGAGCCGTCGGTTCAGCCAACGGCGCGAAGGAGCAGAATGCGGTAGCAACCGGTCAGGTCGCCACCTCGGCGGCCGACGTGCGCCGGCAGTCCGAGGGCAAGCCGACGATGGCCCAGCAGGCCGCGAATGGCGGCTCCTCCGTGGACACCGCAAGCGCGGACAAGACCTCGCAGGCAAAGGCGGCGCTGCAGCGCGCGGTGGACCTGAATGCGAAGGGCGATGGCTCCTGTGCTGCGGCGGTGAAGGAAGTGCGCAACCTGATGCCGTCACACTGAACCGGGAGCGACGCGAAAACGAAGCAGGCCTTGAACGTGACCGGCAAGGCAAGCAAGGCCGGAGGCTCTGCCTCTGGACTCCGCCAAAGGCTCGCCTTTGAAATCCTTGTGCTTGAGGGAAGTTTCCGAACGCCCCAGGCCTTTGACGGGGCTTGGCTGAGCCCGCGCAAGGTTCCACTGGCCTGCTTGGGCCAGTGGAGTGCGAGCGATAGGGAAAGCCGAGCCTTGCTGCGCTTGCAGGTCAACACTTAATCCCGCTGGTATCAGCCGGTCTGGACAGAACGCCCAGTCTTGCTGACTGCCTCATGATGCGAGCCGCGCCGCCCGCCAGGCGGCAAGCAGCCGTCGCGCAAAGCACGGCCATCCCGATTGCGCGCGAGCGTCCCCAAGGGTGGGATTGAGCAGCAGCTTCGACCCGATGCCGCCGGGCCCGGGGATCGCCATAAACGCCGCGATGCAGTCGCGCACCAGCGCACCCAGGATATCCACCGTCGCCGTGCTCGCCAGCAGGGCTGCGCGCTCCGCCTCGGTGGCCGCAAGCAGGTTGAACACTAGGCCGACCTCGCGCAGCGCCGCGGGGGAGATGTCGTCGAAGGTGATGACGGGGAGCAGTCCGGAGCGGTCAGGGCGCAGCGAGTCGGGCATCCCGCCGAGATGGTGCCGGGCGCAGTGCCAGTCGCGGCAGGTGGGCGGGCGCGACTCATAGATCGTGCAGCCCTGCCCGGAGCGGCAGTGGACACAGAGTTCATGCGCAGGCTTGTGCAGGCCGCGGTCGTCGATCGCCAGCTCGGCGCAGCAGGTCGTGCAGGGTCCGCATTCGCGTCCCGCCACCAGCTCCATCACCGCCTCCTCCTGAATGCCGCCGGGACCGCCTGTCCGGACCGGGACTTCTGGAGCCTCGTTCTTCGACAAGACGGAGCGGCAACGCCCCCAGCCCTGCCCCCAATGTCTGCGCCGGCGCTAGTGCACGATGGCGGCGCCAACCTTGGCACAGACTTCGTCCTGCGACCCGGTGCCGCCGGACACGCCGATGGCGCCGATCAGCTTGCCGTCTTCCACCAGCGGGATGCCGCCGCGTGAGGCGATCATGCCGTCGAGGCTGAGCGCATAGGGGAAGTTGTTCTGTACCATGTCCTCGAAAACCCTGGTCGCGCGGCGGAACGACACGGCAGCGCGCGCCTTGTGCTGCGAGATCGCGACCGAGGCGAGCTGGGCGCCGTCCATGCGGCCGAACGCCACGAGGTTGGCGCCGGTGTCGACGACGGCGACGTTCATCTTCCAGTCGTGCTTGCGGCACTCGTCGATCGCGGCGGCGACAACCGACTGCGCGCGCTCAAGCCCGATCGGCGCGCCATACGGCAGGTCGAACGGCACCTGGTCCGGGATCACGTCCTGCGGTCGTGCTGCCGGGGCCTGCTGGGCGTGCGCTGCGCACGGCGGCAGCAGCGCCAGGAAGGAAATAACGAGCGCGGACAGGCGGGACAGCATCGATGTCTCCCGGTCATTGTTTTGCGGGAGCCTAGGATCGGCAACCGCGGGCAGGCAAGCCGGCCGGGTGACGCCAGCAGCCACCCGGTGTTGCGACGTCGGACGCGATGCAGACGGAGATTGTCCCGCACGCCGGTGCCGGGGTTGCGGAGCCTGTGCATGGCAGGTAGCGGTTGCCGCGCCGCGCGGACCGGGCCCAGGCCAGTCGTGCGGCGCGGGCTGGCCAGGATATCGGGATGACAATGATTTCGTACGCGCAGAACGGCGAGGATGTGATGCTGATGCGCGCGCTGGGCGACGTCGCGCATGGCTTCTACATCGATGTCGGTGCCGCCGACCCGACCGAAATCTCGGTAACGCGTGCGTTCTACGACCAGGGCTGGCATGGCGTGAACGTGGAGCCGGCTCCGGGGCATTTCGCGAGCCTGGTCACCAGTCGACCACGCGACATCAACCTGCAGATCGCCATCGATGCGGCCGACGGCGAGCAGGGCTTCCACCTGATCGCGGGAACCGGGCTCTCGACTCTTGAGAATGCAGTAGCCGAGCGGCAAAGTGCCGCCGGGTGGCAGGTCAGCCAAATCGTGGCTAAAACGCGCTCGCTGGCCAGCATCTGCGAACAGTATGCGCCGTCCACGATCCACTTCCTCAAGGTGGACGTGGAAGGGGCGGAGGAGCGGGTGCTGCGCGGCGCCGACTTCGCCCGCTACCGGCCGTGGATCGTGGTGGTTGAGGCGACGCATCCCGGCACCCAGGACGCCGCGTATGAGGGATGGGAGCCGACTCTGCTTGAAGCGAACTATCGCTTCGTCTGGTTCGACGGTGTGAACCGTTTCTACATCGCCCAGGAGCACGAGCTGGCCTTGCGCGGCGCGTTTGCCACTCCGCTCAACGACTTCGATGGCTATACCGTGTACGATCCAGAGAAAGAGCGGCTGAACGCGGCAGCGGCCTCGGTCCCGGTGCTGGAGGCCCAGGCGCAGGCCGCGCAGGCGCGGGCCGCCGCCGCCGAGCAGGAAGCCGCAGCGGCCCTGGCGCGCACCGCGGCGCAGGCGGCGGCGAGCGAGCAGGCCCGGACCGACGCGGTGCGCCGAGCCGACGCCGCCGACGCCACCGCCGCCCTGCTCGATGCCCGGATGCGCAGTTCCGATGCGCTGGCGCAGGCGGCGGCGGTGAACGCGCAGGCCGCGGAGGCGCAGGTGGGTGCCGCGACGGCGAGGCTGGGCGACCTGCAGCACGAGATCGCCAAAACGCGGCGCCGGCACGACGAGCTGCGCGCGCGCGAGGAGGCGCTGCGGCAGGTGCAGTCCGCACAGCACGCCGAGGCCACGGCGCGCTACGCGCTGCTGCACCACGAGCTGGAGGGCACGGCGGCGGAGCGGGAGCAGCTGCGGCAGGAGCGCGACGCGCTGGCAGCAACGCGGCAGGCGCTGGCGGCCGAGCTTGCCGGCCGCGAGGCAACGGTTCGGGCGCTGGAGCACGAGGTCGCCGAGCTGCGCCGGCCGGCGCCGGCCGCAGTGCCCGAGCCGGTGGCGCCGGCGGCCTTGGCGGCCCCGGCGCCGGTCCCCCGGGTGCGGCTGCGGCGGCGGGTGGCGATGCGGCTGTATCGCTGGTCGCTGCGGCCGGTGGCGCGGCCGCTGGCCTGGCGCGCGCGCAGTTTCCTGCTCGCCGGCATCCGGCAGGTGCTGGCCGAAGACGTGCGGCAGCCGGCAGAGAACGTCCTGCCGCTGCTGGCACGCCAGACGGAGGCGATCGACCAGCTGCGCGGCCGGCAGGACCGGACGCTCGAGATGGTGCACCGCGTCGACGACGGGTACGCCGAGTTGCGCGCCCAGCAGGAGGCCGGGTTCGCGGAGATCCGGGTCCGCACCGAACGCAACGGCGAGGCAAGCCAGCGGGTCGAGGCGGCGCTGCAGGTGCAGGGCAGGACCGACCACGAGGCAACACGGGTGGCCGCCAGCATGGAGGCGGCGCTGCTGACGCTGGCGATGGCGGGACGGGGACGCAAGGGAGCCCTGCCCTAGCCCGCGATGCAAGGCCCGTCAGCCTTTCGCACCCTTTGGCCATGTGTGACCTGACGAAAGAGAGCACTTGATGTTTCGAGACACGCTCCGGCCCCTCGCTCATACCCTCCGGTCGCTGGTCGGAACGAACGGGCTTGCGGACCGCATAATGCAGCTCGAAGCAACGTTGCAGGCGCGCTCGGCCGCAGATGATTCCGCACGAGCTGCCAGCGTAGTGGTCCGCGATACCGTGGATGAACCGGTGGCGATCGCCAGGGAGACCATCTCCAGCAATCCCGCGGCTGCACTGGACATCAACCAGCTCCTGCACGACTCGCGCGGCGCGTTCCTGCGTGCGATGCCGCCCGGTGCGACATCCCTGCTGAGCGCCGGTTGCGCCGGGCTGTGGTATTTTGACTGGATCGAGCAGACCTACGGGCGCGTACCGGAGCACCTCGGCATCGAGTACTACTCGCCTCGGCCCGAAGGGCTGCCCTCGAACGTGACCTGGATCGCGAATACCGCCTCGGACATGTCGGCCGTCGAGAACGAGCGATGCGATCTCGTCTTCTCCGGCCAAAACCTGGAGCACATGTGGCCCGAAGAGGTGGCGGGATTTGCGCTGGAGGCCGCGCGGGTGCTCAGGCCAGGTGGCCACCTCGTCATGGACAGCCCGAACCGCTCGATCACCCGGCCGCTGAACTGGAGCCATCCCGAGCACACCATCGAGCTGACGCCTACCGAGGCGTGCGAGCTGATCCAACTGGCAGGCTTCGAGGTGACCTCGGCCCAAGGCATCTGGCTGTGCCGCGATCCCCGGTCCGGCGCTCTGCTTCCGTTTGATCCCAATCAAAGCGCAGCCGGCTGGTCGGTGACCGAGCGTCTGCTCGCCGCGCGCGAGCACCCGGAGAACTCGTTCATCTGGTGGATCGAGGCGGTGCGTGGCGACCGCGAACCCGACCGCTACGGGGTGCACGCACACATGGAACGAGTGTTCCGCAAGCACTGGCCGGAACGGGTGCAGCGGTTGATCGTGCCGACGGGCCGGACCTTGCAGGCTTCGCCTCAGGGAGAGTGGGTGGTCGTGCAGCCTGGCGAAGGGGGCGTCGTGATGTTCGGGCCCTACATGCCGTTACGCGCCGGGCACTACAGGGTGAGTTGGCAGGTGCAAGCGGACGAACGGTCCGGCGCGACAGTCGCGACGTGCGACGTCGTGAAGGGAGCCGGGGCGGAGTTGCTGGGCCGTTGCGACGTGGGGGCGGGAGAGCAGAGCGTCTCGATCGAGTTCGCGCTCACCGAAATGACCTTCGGTCTGCAGTTCCGCTGTATCAGCCTGGGGACCGCCGGATTTCGCGTGCTGCGCGCGATTGAGCTGGATGAAAGCGGCGGTGACGGCGGATCCGGTGGCGGCCTTTGATGCGGGTGCGGCTCGAAAGGACGATCGAGCAAGGATGGCCGAAGGCTTGGGCCCTACGACGCCGCGCCCGGCTGAACCTTGTGAACAGCGGCCGAACGCGGGATCAGCGGACGGCCTGCCCTTTGCGGCTCTGAGTTCACGCCCCTCAAGGTTCCGACAGTCCATTCGACCATTCGGACCCGGTCCGAGCGAGAGCCCGGCCGTGCGAGCGAAGCGCCGGGTCAGGCCGGGTGCACCCATCCGGCCAGCGTCTGCGCGAAGTCCCGCCAGGACGGGACATGAAGCGACGCTGCGGCGTCCCACAGGGCGCGCGCCGCTCCGTCGTCCTCAACCAGGCGCACAGCCTCGGCGATAGCGGCCGGGGTGATCCGGTCGAGGCGGAGCTGGCCGTGCGACGGCAGCATACCCGTGCTCGGCAGGTCCGCGGCCACGATGACCGGGATGCCGCAGTGCAGGCTCTCGAACGGCGGCAGGCCGAAGCCCTCGCCCTCGCTGGCGAAGATCATCGCCCGCGCCCGGCGAAGCTCGCCGCGCACGGCGGCATCACTGGCCTCTGGCAGATGGCGGAACAGCGGCTGGTGCTGCACCTTTTCCAGCAGGGCGATCTCGGCCGCGGCGTGCGGCAGCAGGCGGCCGATGACCGTCAGCCGCGACCGGCAGCCCTCGGCCCAGAGCGCCACGAACGCCTCGATCACCGCCGCGGCACGCTTGCGCGGCTCCAGCGAGCCGAGCACGACATAGCCGTCACGGGTCGGGTCGAAACGCTGGGTCTCCAGGCCGAGTCCATCCCCGCCGAGCACGATCACCGGGCCGTCCCGTTCGGTGCTGCGCATCACCCGCTGCCGGTAGTCCTGCCTGGTATGCTCGCTGATGAAGGCGACGCGCGGCACTGAGCGCAGCGCCCGCAGGTAGTGCATCGCCGTGCGGCTGGCGCCCTGGTCGAACCATTGCGGCTGCAGGAACGGCAGGAAGTCATAGACCAGCCAGAAGACATCGCGGCGCCGGCCGGCCAGTCCTTCGTAGAAGCGCGCGCGGTGGGGATCGAAGAACAGCTCCGGATTGACCAGCGGCGCGCCGTCGCGAGGCACGGTCCGGGGCGGCATGTCCGCGAACAGCGCATGCAGGGCGTCGCGTTCCTCGGCCACCGCAAGGTTCGTGATCTCGCTCGATGCGGTCAGGATTTCCGCAGCTGCGGGCGGCAGGACGCGCAGCTCATGCTCGTTGCGACGATAGACGCACAGGATCAAGGGGCCGGGCCCGGGCCAATGGCGGATCAGCTCGCG
>CAXSEF010000016.1:0-23671 GCA_964236535.1 uncultured Acetobacteraceae bacterium | reverse complement strand
GATAGACGCACAGGATCAAGGGGCCGGGCCCGGGCCAATGGCGGATCAGCTCGCGTTCGACACGTTGGATGCCGGTGCGTAGCGGCTGGCCGAACAGCTCTGTAATGTCGAGATATGTATGTGCATCGTGCATCGAGATCAGCCAAGCGCTGCGGCGGACAGACCCAGCGTCTGCAGGAGCTGTTCGGAGTAGCGTGCGAAGTTGTGCTCCGCCTCGAAGCCGCGCCGCTGCGCGCCGTCTCGCTCGGCCGATTGATTGCCTGCGATCATGTCCGCAATCGCCTCCGCCACCAGGAGAGGTGCCAGGTTGTCGGGGACGCGGCGGACGAAGCCTGGTGAGCCGATCGCATCCGCCATGTCCTGGTTGGCAACACTGGGCAGACCGGCGGCGATGCAGTCGAGCAACGCGCCCGACATCGCACCCATCCCGTAAAGCCTGAGCTGGATGCCATAATCCGCGGCAAGTAGGTAGTCCCGGTATACCGCCTCATTGGCAAACCGCTCGATGAACTCGACATGGCGGCCAAGGCCAAGGGACTCGCGCAGCCGTATCAGCGGCGCCATGTCCCCCATTAAGCTTGCACCGACGAACACCAGGCGGGCCGGCACATTCCAGCCACGCAGCAGGTCGAGTGCCCAGATGCACTCTTCTGGCCCTTTTGTGCTTGCGACAAAGCCAAAGGTCGCGATCAGGATCTCGTCGTCACCCACACCGAGACGCCGGCGGGCCGCCTGCCGCGCGTCGAGACGCAGTTCCTCGGGCGACCAGGGCCGATAGATCGAAAACGGCAGGCAGACCGGCTCGATGGCGAAACGCTCGGCCACGATGCGGGCGACCGGTGGGGAGTGCAGCATGAATGGCTCGGTACTCGCCGCCAGTTCGCCAAGGAACGTCGCCTTCAGCTTGGACTCGTCGGCGAGCCAGGCGTCGAGTTCACCCGGCCCGAGCGCGCGGCCCAGCTCCGCCTCCGCGGTCGCGATCGCCCGCGGCCACCCAAGCATCGCCGCATAGAAGCCGACGAGCCGCACGTCATGGCAGATGCAGGCACCGCCATAGCGCATCAGCAGCTCGAAGATGGCGGTGTGGTAGTGCGAGTTGCCCATCACGCCGATCACGCGGTCGTACTCCGGCGACAGCATCGGCAGCGCGGAGAGCGGCCTGACCACCGTGTTGGCGATCGGCGCCGGATGCTTCGTCTCGGTGAACACGTGCAGGTCCACGCGCCGTCCAAGCTCCGCGCAACAGGCCGCGGTGTAGTCCGCCACCCCGGACGGATCGGGCGGCACCGGCGAGAGCAGCGCCACCCGCGGGCGGCGCGCAGGCGGCGGCAGGAGCGGGCCGTCCCGCTCCGCCCGCGCCTCGATCGCCGACCAGAACAGCCGCGCCACCTCGGCGGTGCGGAAGCGGGGCCACACCGCAGCCTGCTGCGCCACCACCGCCTGCCGCCACGCCGGCTGCGTCGCGTGCGCGAGGACCGCCGAGAGCGCGGCCGCGTCGTCGGGCTCGAACAGCAGCGCGTCGTCGCCCACCAGCTCCCGGTGCGCCGGAATACGCGAGGCGACGGAGGGTACGCCCGCGGCCATCGCCTCGATCACCGGCAGGGAGAAGCCCTCCGCGCGCGATGCGGTGACCACGCAGAACGCCTCCCGATACAGCCGCACCAGCTCGGCCTCGCTGACGTGGCCCGGCACGCGCAGCTGGCCGGGTTGTCCGCCGCTGTCGAGGTGCAGGCGCTCCAGCTCGGCGACCTGCGCCGGCGCGTAGTGGCCGGTGACGACGAGCGGCACACCGGCGTCGCGCATGGCGGCGCACCCGCCGTGGGCACGGATCGGGCACTCGACGTTCTTGCGCCAGTCGGCGCCGCCGATCACCAGCAGGTGGCGGCCATCGAGGATGTGGGTGTGCGCCGCCTCGGCGATGCGCTCGAAGCCCGGGTCGAGCGGGGCGCCGGTGACGGTGACGTCGCCTGCCGCGACGTCGAGCAGCGCGTGCAGCCGGTCGGCGCTCGCGCGCGAGATCGGCATGAACAGGTCGTAGCCGGAGAGCCAGGCGAGCTGCACGTTGTAGTCGAGCCGGCGCGCCGCGTCCGTGAGGTAGCGCGCGGGGAAGTCGAACGGGATGAAGTCGTAGACGGCGGCGGCGGCGAGGCAGTCCGGGCTGCCGGCGAGGCGGGCCACGAACAGCGGGTCGTGGGTCATCGGCGAGAGCTGGACGAAGCGGCAGCCGCGCATCTCCGGGACGTAGCCGGTGGGCTGGATCCGGTCGACCAGTCCGCGCACGGCCTCGCCCAGCGCCGGCAGGGCAGGATCGATGATCCCGACCACCGGGTGGGTGCGGGCAAAGGGGCTGTTCGCACGCGCGTGCCGCAACAGGCCAAGCGCGTGCCGGCCGACACCGCGCTCGCGGTAGGACTCGTCCTGCAGGCAGCGCAGGTCCAGGATCAGGGTCGGCGTGGTGGTCAAGCGCTGCGTCCTCAAGCCGGTGCGCCCGCCGTCATACCGGCGGCGCGACCTGTTGCATACTGCACCGGGTCCCGAACGACCGGTGCCTTGAACGAGGAGAACCCTGGCCGTCCTTGCGAGCCGGCAGCACGCACGCCACCATGGCTCCGGCAGACTCCAGGCCTGTCCCGCCCAGGGCGACGGCAACAGCCGGGCGCCGGACCCGCGCCGCAAGGCCTGATCGGGCACCATCCCATCCGGAGACCATCGCATGCTGCGACGCGACCTGCTGCTTGCCTGCGCCGCCGTGGCCGGGCGACCGCGTGCCGCCTGGGCGCAGGAAGCCGGCCCGGTGAGCGTGCTCTATGCCGGCAGCCTGGTGAACCTGATGGAGCACGGCATCGGCCCCGCCTTCGAGGCCGCGGGGCATGGCCGGTTCCAGGGCTACGCGGGGGGATCGAACAAGGTCGCCAACGAGATCAAGGGCAGGCTGCGCCGCGGCGACGTGTTCATCAGCGCCGCGCCCCGGGTGAACGACGACCTGACCGGGCCGGCAAACGGCGACTGGGTGCGGTGGTACGTGCTGTGGGCGGAGTCGCCGCTGGTGATCGGCTACGATCCCGCCAGCCGGTTCGCCGGCGAGCTCGGCAGCAGGCCTTGGTACGAGGTGCTGCGGCAGCCCGGCATCAGGATCGGCCGCACCGACCCGAAGCTCGACCCCAAGGGCAGGCTGACGGTCGAGCTGCTGGACCGTGCGGAGCGGGTGTATGCGCAGCCGGGCCTGGCGCAGGCGGTGCTGGGGGCCGCCGACAATCCGGCACAGGTGCTCCCCGAGGAGAACCTGGTGGGGCGGCTGCAGTCGGGCCAGCTCGACGTGGGGTTCTTCTACTCGACCGAGACCGCCGACCTCAGGATCCCGGCGATCACGCTGCCGGCGGAGATCGCGATCGGGGCGCGCTACACCGCGACCGTGCTGCGTGGCGCGGCGAACCCCGCGGGCGCCGCGCTGTTCGTGGCCTTCCTGCTCGGGCCGCAGGGTCGCGCGCTCATGGCGCAGCACGGGCTCGGCGCGACGCAGCCGAGCGTCGTGGGGGACGAAGCGGCGGTGCCGGACGCGCTGGGTGCTGCGATCAGCGCGGCTCGGTGAGACGACGGACGCCGCTGCCCTGGCTGGCCGGACTGCTCGCGGCCTACCTGGCGGCGCCGTTCGCCGCCGGGCTGGCGCACGCGAGGCTGGCGCAATGGGGCACGGCGGACTGGACGAGCCTCGGCTGGGCGAGTGCCGTCTCGCTGGCCAGCGCCACCGTCGCGACCGCGCTGGTGACGCTGTGCGGCGTCCCGCTCGGCTACCTGTTGGCGCGGGTGCGCGGGCGGCCGATGGCGCTGCTGGGTTTCCTGGTGCAGCTGCCGCTGGCGCTGCCGCCGCTGGCAAGCGGCATCCTGCTGCTGTTCCTGATCGGCTATGCCAGTCCGCTCGGCCGAGCGACCGGAGGGGCGCTCACCGACTCGTTCGTGGGCGTGGTGCTGGCAGAGACGTTCGTGGCCGCTCCGTTCCTGATCATCGCGGCACGCTCCGCCTTCGCCGCGATCGACCCGGCGCTGGAGGACGTGGCGGCCACGCTCGGGCACCGTCCCTGGGCGGTATTCTGCCGCGCGAGCCTGCCGCTGGCCTGGCGGGCTATCCTCGCCGGCATGCTGCTGGCGTGGCTGCGGGCGTTCGGCGAGTTCGGGGCCACGGTCATGGTCGCGTACCATCCATACTCCCTGCCGGTGTACACCTACGTGGCGTTCGGCAGCCAGGGACTGCCGGCGATGCTGCCGGTGCTGCTGCCGACATTGGCGACAGCCGTCGTCGTGATGGCCCTCGCCGCCACGTTCGCCGGCGGCCGCCGGGTGCGGCGACATCCGGTGCCGGCGGAGGTGGTGTTGCCGTACCCAGTCCCGGCAGCCGCCGTGGCAGGAAGCGGCGTGGCACGCGTCCGACGGCGGCAGCCCTCGATCAGCATGGGCATCCGTCGCAGGCTCGACGGCTTCGACATCGACGTCGCCTGGCAGAGCACGGCGCGGCGGCTCGCCATCCTCGGTGCCTCCGGGTCGGGCAAGTCGCTGACACTGCGCGCGATCGCCGGGCTCGACCGGGCCGGGTCGGGCACGCTGGTGCTGGACGGGCGCGAGCTGTGGCACCTGGCGCCCGAGGACCGCGGCATCGCCTACGTGCCGCAGGCCTACGGGCTGCTGCCGCACCTGACCGTGGCGCGCCAGCTGCGCTTCGCGGTGGGCGCCGACGCCAGGCTCGGCGAATACTGGACCCATCGGTTCGGGTTGGCCGGACTGGCGGAGCGGCGGCCCGATGCGCTCTCGCTCGGGCAGCAACAGCGGGTGGCGCTGGCGCGGGCACTGTCCCGGCCGGCCAGACTGCTGCTGCTCGACGAACCGTTCGCAGCACTCGACACCGGGCTGCGTCGCGAGCTCGCGCGCGCACTGCGAGCGCTGCAGGACGACATCGACGCTACGACGATCCTGGTCACCCACGACCCGGAGGAGGCGTTCCTGCTGGCCGACGATCTGCTGGTGCTGGGTGCGGGACGGGTGCTGCAGTCCGGTCCGGCGGAACAGGTGTTCCTGCGCCCAGCGAGCGAGGCGGTGGCGCGGCTGCTGGGTGCGCAGGCGGTCGGGCACGGTGTGGCGGTGGCAACCGATCGCATCGATGTGGGCGCCGGCGTTCGGCTCGGGGTGGCGGGACCGGCGCTGGTGCCGGGCACGCGGCTCGGCTGGACGGTGCGCCCGGACCGAGTGCGGATCGGCGTCGAAGGCTATCCCGCGGAAGTGGTGGGGCTGGGCCCAGCCACGCCAATGCAACGCGAGATCGTGCTGCAGCTTGGCGCGACGACGCTGTGCGCAGCCGTGGCGCCAGGGGAGATGGTGGCTGCCGGGGCATGCCGGGTCTTCGTGCATCCCTCGGCGGTGCAGGTCTGGACGCTGTAGGATGCAAGTAAAGCCAAAGGCTCGGCCTCAGGCTCCACCGAAGGCCGGCTTCTGGAGCCCCTATGGTTGGATAAAGGCATCAAAGAACCGCCGGTCCTTTGCGGATCTCGGCGTCGCCCGCGCAAGGTTCAGATGGCTCGTTTAGGCGACTGGAATGCCGGCGGAGGAAGAGCCTGACCTTGCGTGCCTTCTCAGCGCGGTGTCTCGGTGAACCGGAAGCTGATCTCCGGGCGCCGCGCCGACTCGTTGCCGGCCGCCATGATCGAGATGCGCAGGGCAGCGCTGCCGACCAAGACCGCGACCGCGGCGGCGTCGGAAAGGCCGGGCAGCCGGCGCGCGAGCAACGCGGCGCCGGCCAACCCGATCGGCAGCATGGTGCCGAGTGTACTGGCAGCGAGCTCGGCCTTGCCCGCCGCGCCATCGAGCGCAGCAGCCACGCCACGCTCATGGAAGACCCGGTGCTGGACCAGACCGGCGGCAAGCTCCGCCGCCAATGCGGCGACCATGACCCGGTCCAGCGACTCCGCGTCGCGACCGCGTCGGCCGAGCGAAAGTGCCGCCGCTGCCGCCGCCAGCGAGGCGCTGGCAAATCGTGCGGAAAGCGCCTTGGGCGCGGCGGCCCAGAGTGGGGTGCTGGTGGAGGAGAGCAGCGCCGCGGTGTAGGTGGCCAACCCCGCGCCGGTGATCGAAGCCGGCACCTGGGTGGTGCGGGCGAAGCGCAAGGCCAGGCGTGCGATCTGCCCGGCGCCCTGCCCTGTCCGTCCTTCAGCCTGGTCGGCCACGAACTGCGCGGTCGTGGTGATGCCGGCGAACGCGGTGAAGGCGGTCAGGATGTAGGTGCCGATCGACATCGGCGAGGTGGCGCGGAAGATGCGGAACATGTTGTAGAAACGCGCGGGAGTGTGCAGATCCCAGAGCAGCAGCGCGCTGCCGAGCGTTGGGGCCAGCATTGCGATGTACCGGCCGCGACGCACGGTGGTGCGACGACCAGAGCCGGGGGGTGTGCCTCCCGGGAGGAGGTCGGCAATGGCGGACAGGATCTGCGCGCCACCGGACAGGCCTGCAAGAAAGATATAGCCCCCGACCACCCAGTTGTTGAATGGCGCGGCCTTGAGCTGGCTGCGGCCGTAGTAGGTCTCTCCCTTCCAGACACCTGGAGGACGCTTGGTCCCGGCCGGCTTGACATCGTGAAGTCCGGAGTCCGGCCGCAGCACACCCTGGTCGTCCGGCATCTCAGTCCTCCTGCGCGAGCAGCGCGATCGCGGCAACAGCGAGGGCTGCCACCGTCGTCAGCCCGGACAGCAATCCTGGCACCACCCGACGCGACGCCCGGGTCGGGGCTGCGGGCAGATTGTAGACCTCCGGGCGCTGAGTGAGCAGGAAGAACGCGTGCAGGTGGGAAAGCCCGCCGGTGGCGCCGGGGCTGTCCGGCACGCCATAGAGATAGGCCTGCTCCTGACCCAGCCCGTGCAGCGTCTCCACCCGCCGGGCGGCACGCTGCTGCAACTCGGAGATCTCGCCGAACTGGATGCTATCGGTCGGGCAGGCCTTGGAACATGCCGGTTCCAGCCCGCCCTTGAGCCGGTCGTAGCAGAGGGTGCATTTGTGCGCCTTGCCGTCCATGGTCGAGACGTCGACCACGCCGAATGGGCAGGCCGGCACGCAGTAGCCGCAGCCGTTGCAGATATCCTGCTGCACCACGACGGTGTCGAATTCGGTGCGGAACAGAGCTCCGGTCGGACAGGCCTCCAGACACGGCGCGTTATGGCAGTGCTTGCAGACGTCGCTGAGCATGACCCAGCCACTCTGGAACGGCGTCTCCACATCGGAGCGCACGTCCTGCTCGATGAAGGCGACATGGCGCCAGGTGTTGGCCGACAGCGCGCCGGTGTTGTCGAAACTCTCGCCGGTCATGCCGATGTTGTCGGCCGGCAGGTTGTTCCATTCCTTGCAGGCGACCTCGCAGGCCTTGCAGCCGATGCAGAGCGTGGTGTCGGTGAAGAACCCGTAGGAGCGGCCAGGCTCGATCAGCACGCCAGCGGTCAACTCGCTCTCGTTCGGGATCATGCCGTCGAGCAGCGACTGGTCGTAGTCGAACGCGCGGGGATGCATGTCCATCACCGCGCAGCCCCCAGCACATCGATACGCTTGGCAACCCGGGCCAAAGCATTGTCGCCGGATCGGAACGTGACGCGAACCGGAATCTGGTTGCGGCCGAGCGGCACCAGCTGGTCGCTTTCCAGCGCCGCGTTGGGCGAAAGCACGAACATCTGCGAGACCCCTTGGCGGTCCGTCATCTGGAAGCGGCTTTCCTGCACGATGGTGATCACGCCTTCGACACTGCTGTGCATGGACGATTCCAGTCGCTGTATTGCGGCTTGTGCGCCCGCCCGAAACCGGACCGCAAACCGGGTTCGGGCTGGACCGTCGGTTCTGGCGTGACCATGACAGCGCACCAGCGGACAGCGGGTTGCCGTGCCGCGAAAGATCGTCGGCGATTGGCAACACGGCGCAGCGTGCGGCGTTGTGCACGAGAATGCTGGCGTGGCGCCTTGGCGGACGGTCGAGGTCGATGCCCTGGCGCACGCTGCCCAACGGAGTTTGTCCAGATGGCGAAGATCAGCCGCGGCCCTGCTGCCCGCGTCGGCCGCTTCCTGCAAGACTGGTCGTTGCCGCGCCAGCTGGCCGGGCAGAGCACCCGCAACAAGGCGGCGCGCAGTACCGCATCGGCGACGCTGCGCCCCCGGCTGGAACAGGCGGACAAGGTGGGCACGGGCATCTGCCCGTTCTGCGCCGTAGGCTGCAGCCAGCTGATCTATGCCAAGGGCGGCAAGCCGATCCACATCGAAGGCGACCCGCGCAGCCCGGTGAACCAGGGCACGCTCTGTCCCAAGGGCAGTGGCACGCTGGGGATGCTGCTGAGCCCGCAACGGGTGACGCAGGTGATGTGGCGCGCGCCCTATTCCGATCGCTGGGAACCGAAGCCGCTCGACTGGGCGATGGACCGGATCGCGATGCTGACCAGGCGCACGCGCGACGAGACCTACGCGCCGACGCTTCCCGACGGCACCGAGGTGAATCACAACCTCGGCATCGCCTCGCTGGGCGGGGCGACGCTCGACAACGAGGAGAACTACCTGATCAAGAAGCTCTTCGGTGGTGGGCTCGGCATGGTCAACATCGAGAACCAAGCAAGGATATGACACTCTTCTTCGGTCCCCAGTCTGGGGACCTCCTTCGGACGCGGCGCGGCCACGATGTCGCTGTGGGATCTGGCGAACTCGGACTGCATCGTGATCATGGGCTCCAACATGGCGGAGAACCATCCGATCGGGTTCCGCTTCGTCACCGAGGCGCGCTCGCGCGGTGCGACCATCATCCACGTCGATCCGCGTTTCACCCGGACCTCGGCGCTTGCCGACATCCACGCGCCGATCCGCTCGGGCAGCGACATCGCGTTCCTGGGCGGGATCATCCATCACATCCTGGAGCACGACCTGTGGTTTCGTGAGTTCGCGCTCGCCTACACCAACATCGCGAACATCATCGAGGACGGCTACGGCGATCCGGAGCAGCACGACGGCGTGTTCTCCGGCTTCAACGCCTCCGACCGCGACTACAAGCACGACAGCTGGCAGTACAAGGGCAAGATCGTGCCGTCCTCGATCGCCGACCACCGGGTCTCGACCCAGGAGGACGCGAGCGAGGGCTTCGAGACCATGACCGAAAGCCGGCCGCCGACCGATCCGACGCTGCAGCACCCGAACTGCGTCTACCAGATCATGCGCCGGCACTATGCGCGCTACACGCCGGAGATGGTCGAGAGCGTCACCGGCTGTTCGCAGGCCGTGTTCCTGCGGGTGGCGGACGCGCTGGCGCGCAACTCCGGGCGGGAGCGGACCGGGGCGTTCTGCTACGCGGTCGGCTGGACGCATCATACCACCGGCGTGCAGATCATCCGCGCATCGACGATCATCCAGGGACTGCTCGGCAACATAGGCCGGCCCGGTAGCGGCATCATGGCGCTGCGCGGCCATGCCAGCATCCAGGGCAGCACCGACATCCCGACGCTGTACAACATGCTGCCCACCTACCTGCCGCAGCCGAGCGCACTCAAGCCGCACGCCGACCTTGCCGAGTACCTCAAGACCGAGACGCCTTCGACCGGGTGGTGGAACAACTTCCCGAAGTACATGGTGAGCCTGCTCAAGGCCTGGTACGGCGAGCACGCGACGGCTGCGAACGGCTTTGGCTACGCCAACCTGCCGCGGCTGACCGGCGACCAGTCGCAGTTGCCGATGACGCTGGCGATGTGCGACGGGGTGGTGCTCGGGCAGTTCGTGCTCGGGCAGAACCCGCTGGTGGGCGCGGTGAACGCCGATCTGGTCGAGCGCGGCATGAGCAAGCTGGAGTGGCTGGTGGTGCGCGACTTCGCGATGACCGAGACAGCGGAGTTCTGGCACAAGGGCCGGCTGGTGCAGCGCGGCGAGCTGCGGCCTGACCAGATCGGCACCGAGGTGTTCTTCCTGCCCTGCGCAATGTCGGCGGAGAAGTCCGGCACCGTCACCAACACCAGCCGGCTCGTGCAGTGGCACGACGAGGTGGTCGAGGCACCGGGCGACAGCCGCTCCGAGCTGTGGTTCATGTATCATCTCGGGGTGCGGCTGAAGGCGATGTATGCCGACAGCACAGACCCGCGCGACCGGGCGATCCAGGCGCTGACCTGGGATTATCCTGTCGAGGGCGAACGCGTGGAGCCCAGCGCCGACGCGGTGCTGCGCGAGATCAACGGCTACACCGTCGCCGACCGCAGGCAGGTCGCCACCTACAAGGACCTCAAGGACGACGGATCCACCGCATGCGGCGGCTGGATGTACTGCGGCATCTATCCGCGCGACGGGCACAACGTCGCCCGCTCACGCAAGCCGGACGGTCCGGGCGGGCCGGGCAGCCACCTGGGCTGGGCGTTCGCCTGGCCGTCGAACCGGCGCACGCTCTACAACCGCGCCTCGGCCGATCCGGCGGGCCAGCCATGGTCGGAGCGCAAGAAAATGATCTGGTGGGACGACGGCGAGGCGAAATGGGCCGGGACCGACGTGCCGGACTTCGAGCCTACCAAGCATCCGGACTACCGGCCAGACTGGAGCAAGCATCCGCACGGCATGGATGCCCTGGGTGGGGCCGATCCGTTCATCATGGAGGCGGACGGGCGCTGCCAACTGTTCGTGCCGTCCGGGCTCAAGGACGGTCCATTGCCGGCGCACTACGAACCCGTGGAGAGCCCGGTGCGCAACCAGCTCTACCCCGGGCAGCAGGAAAACCCGACGGTGCAGCTGTGGCCGCGCCCAGGCAACGAGACGCACGAGCCGGCCGATCCGCGTTTCCCATACGTGTTCTCAACCTTCCGGCTGACCGAACTGCACTGCGGCGGCATCATGAGCCGGGTCACCCCGCACACCGCGGAGCTGCAGCCGGAGGCGTTCGTCGAAGTGCCGGTCGAGTTGGCGCGCGACCTCGGCATCGCGCATCTCGGCTGGACCGTGCTGTCCACGCTGCGCGGCGAGATCGAGGTCAAGGCGATGGTCACGCGCCGGCTCAAGCCGTTCACCATCGGCGGCCGCACGGTCTACCAGATCGCCATGCCCTGGGTGTTCGGCGGCGAGGGTATCGCGCATGGCGCCAGTGCCAACGCGCTGCTCGGCATCTACGGCGATGCCAATACCGGCATCCATTCGACCAAGGCGCTGACCTGCAACCTGCGTGCGGGTCGGCTCGACAACCCGGCGGGGCACAGCCATGGCCAGTGACGGGGCACACACGACCGACCGGCGCGCAATCGAGCAGCGCGCCGTCGAGCATGCGGAGCCGCGACCCGGGGAGCGGGCGCTTGCCGCCCTCGACCGGGTGCTGGCGGAGCAGCCGGACCCCTCCACCACGCGTGGCGAGCGCAAGACGATGGGCGAGGATTTCTCCGAGGCAACGCGGCTGCTGTGCGGCTACCGCGACGTCCTGATCCAGGCACAGCGCAAGCAAGGAGCCACGCTGCAGTCCGCGAATCGGCTGCAGGAGCTTAACGGCGTGCTCAGCGCCGTGATCGGCGGACACTATCCATTGGGCGATATCCCGTGGCCGCAGGTGGAGCAGGCGCGTGAGACACTGGCAGGGCTGATTGCCAGGAGCTGACTCGACTGCCACGGGGGGGAGCAGGCGTGGCCCGATGCCGGCGTGCTCGCGTCGCTGGCAGCGACGGCTGCCAGTGGCAAGCGTGATCGGAATGCTGCTGGCATCGCCGGTTGCGCGGGGAGCTCCGTTCTGCGTGCGCACTCCTGCCGTGCCATCGCGGTGCCTGTATGTCGATCCGGCGTCGTGTCGCAGCGCGGCGCGCGCGCAGGGCGGCGAATGCGTGACCAACCCGTCGGAGCCGCAGCCGGTCTTTGGGTCCGGGCGCTACTGCATCGTGGTGTCCGGGGGTCCGCTGGACTGCGGCTACCCGGACCGTGGACCGTGCGAGCGTGCCGCGTCGCGCATGGGCACCGGCTGTGTCGAAACGCCCTCGAGCGGCAGCGGCGAACCGCCCCTTGCCGATCCGTTCCGGGCGGTGCGGCCCTACTGACATCAGCGGCTCTCCTCTGCACCGCCAGCAGCAAGGCGGGGCTCTGCCCAGATTTGTCGAGGGCATGAGGCCCTGGAAAGACCCTGAAAGACTGTCTGGTCAGTTGCCTGATAGTGTGCGGGACAACCCAAAGCTGAGGGTGGCACTGAAGGCGAAAGTCACGGCCCTGGGCGCGCAATTCAAGATGATCACTGCTTTCAGGCCTGCCGCCTCTTGATCCCGTTTCTGAAGTATAAGAATTTCAAGGTCAGACTCTGATCGACGTCCAGAGGCAGAGCCTCTGGCCTTGTTTGCTTCGATTCCGGGCCAATACGCGTCTCCGGCCAGATATTGTACTCGGCAGGGCTGGCGACGCAGCATGCTCGACAAAAAGCAAGGGCGAGGTTTGCACCTCGCCCAATCCAGAATGTGAAGAACCTGAAGATTATTCGGCGGCGTTCTGCAGCTTGGCCTCCAGGGAGTTCGCCCGGTAGAACTCCTCGGCTGCGGCGGCGCCACTGCCGGGCTCGACCTTGATGCCGATGTCGCGCATTGCCATCTCCGAACCGGTAATGGCGCCCAGGCACATCAGCTCATTCAGATCGCCGAGATGGCCGATGCGGAACAGCTTGCCCGCCATCTTGGACAGGCCGGCACCGGTCGCGAGATTGTAGCGGTTGAAGGCGCGCTTGATCACGTCGGCGCCGTTAAAACCCTCCGGCACCATGATCGCGCTCACGGTGTCGCTGTACCACTTGGGCTCGCGAGCACAGAGCTTGAGGCCCCAGCCCTGGATCACCGCAGCCCGCACGCCACCTGCGAGGTAGTGATGGCGTGTGATGACGTTGTCGAGCCCCTCCTCGTCGAGCAGCATGGTGAGTGCCTCGCGCAGCCCGTAGAGCAGCGGCAGCGCAGGGGTATAGGGAAAGTAGCCATCCTTGTTGGCCTTGCTCTGGTCGTCGAAGTCGAAGTAGGCGCGGCGCAGCGGGTTGTTGTTGCGCGCGGCCTTCTGTGCCTCGAGCGCCTTCGGGCTGACGCAGGCCAGGCCGAGGCCGGCCGGCAGCATCAGGCCCTTCTGGCTGCCGGTGATGGCGCCGTCGACCTTCCAGTCATCCATGCGGAACTCGATGGAGCCGATCGAGCTGACGCCGTCGACGAACAGCATCGCCGGGTGGTTGGCGGCGTCCATGGCGCGGCGCACGGCGGCGATGTCGGTGGTGACACCGGTCGCGGTCTCGTTCTGCACGACCATGACGGCCTTGATCTCGTGCGCCTTGTCGGCCGAGAGCGCCTGCTCGATCCGCTCGGGCGAGGCGCCGGTGCCCCACTCCTCGTCCTGGATCACCACGTCGAGGCCGACACGCTGGGCGAGGTCGATCCAAAGCGTGCTGAACTGACCGAAGCGCGACGAGAGCACCTTGTCGCCCAGGCTGAGCGTGTTGGTGAGCACCGCCTCCCAGCTGCCGGTGCCGGACGACGGGAAGATGAACGCCTGGCCGGAAGTGGTGCGGAACAGCCGCTTGAGCTGCTCGAAGAGCGGCAGGGTCAGCTTGGGGAAGTTCGGGTTGCGATGGTCTTCCATCGGCACGTGCATCGCGTTGAGGATGCGGTCCGGAACGTTGGTCGGCCCGGGAACGTGAAGAAAGTGGCGTCCAGTCATGCAGTCCTCCATTTGCGTCATCGGCTGCACCGATCCTTCGGTGCAAGCGTGCGCATCGTCCAAGCCGGACAGATACTCCAGAGGGCGTCCGGGACGCCAGCACTTGCTGCGCCGAGGGACGAAACAATCGTAAAGTTTCAGCCGCGGCAGCAGACATAAAATTTTCACGTCCGACCGTGGCGGCGGACTGTTGCCTGGCCGGAAGCGCATGCACGGGCTGGCGCATGCCTCCTGCGCGTGACCTTAGCTAGTGTGCCGGAGCTAGCGTGCCGGAGCCGACACGCCGGACGTCTACGGGGCCGCGGGAGCAGCGCCCAGTCCGATAAAACCCAGCGTATCGCGCAGGACGGGAGCCACGAAGTGCAGCGGGTTGGCGACCGCGCCGATGATCTCGACGTGGTTGATCCCAGGGTAGATGCGTTCCTCGACGAAACCACCGCAGGCGCGCAGGCGCTCTGCGAGGTGCTGGGTGTTGGCCGGGCGTACCGTGGTGTCGGCACTCCCGGTGGCGAGGAAAGCGGGCGGCCCGGCCTCGGGGCCGACGTAGCTGATCGGCTGGGTGTCAATGCGATCGGCACCGCCGAACATGGTCACAAGCTGGGGATCGACCAGCGGCAGGAAGTCGTACGGCCCGGACAGCCCGATCAGGCCGCGTAGCGCGTAGCGCGGCTCCAGCCCCACCTCGCCGAGCCAGCGGCGGTCGAGCGCCAGCATCGCGGCATTGTACGCGCCCGCCGAGTGGCCCATCACAAACACCGGGCGCGGCTGCGCCGCACCACTTGCGAGCGGCTCCGACCCAGGCTCACCGCGCTGCGCCGGCAGGCGGTTACGTGGCGTGGCGTATGCGGCCGCGTTGTCGTGCGCCCAGCGCAGGGCGCCGGCGCAGTCCTGCAGGAACCCGGGATAGCGGACCTCCGGGTAGAGCCGGTAGTCGGGGATCACCACGATCGCGCCCGCCTCGGCCATTGCGCCGCCGACGAAGCGGTAGGTGGCGCGGTCGCCGGCCTTCCAGCCGCCGCCGTAGAGGAACACGACGATCGGCGCGGCGTCGGCGGGGGCGGCCGGGGCGTAGACGTCGAGCTTGTGGCGCGGTCCGTCAGCATAGGGCACTCCCTCGGCCACCAGGCGGCGTGGCGCCAGGCCGTTCAACACCCCGGCCGGCGAACACCCGGCCGCAACCAGCACGCCGAACTGGCCCAGCGTGCGCCGGCCGATCGCGTGCACGGCAGGTCGCGGGAGAGCGGGCGTGGCGGCCGAGCCGCGCGCGGGGTCGAAGCCGGGGTTGTAGGGGGTGGCGGGCGCTCGGGTGTTCATCCGCCTGCAACGCCGCAGACCGGGCTCCGGGTCCGCACGACGACAGGGCGATCGACGCGCCAGGCGGATGCAAGGCGGGGCGGATGCAAGACGGGGCGGATGCAAGGCGGGGCGGATGCAAGGCGGGGCCGGTGGCATGCCGTGTGCTTGGAGCCCCTGCCTGGCTGTGCGACATCTCGGGGCAACCGGCCGCCCCGCCGCGGATCAGGCCGACCGACGCCGAGGGTAACACGACCGCCACGACCCGCCTCGCCATTGACCTCGACGCCATCGCCTGCAACTGGCACCGGTTGCGCGCGCGTCATGGTGGCGACGTCGCGGGCGTGCTCAAGGCCGACGGCTACGGGCTGGGTGCGGCGCGGATCGGACCGCGCCTGCTGGCGGAGGGCTGCCGGCACTTCTTCACCGCCCACCCGCAGGAGGCGCTGGCGATCCGGCCGCTGCTGCCGGGTGCGATGATCGGCGTGCTGAACGGGTTGTGGCCCGGCGAGGCAAGCCATTATGCCGAGCACGACCTGCTGCCGGCACTCGGCACCCTGCGCGAGATCGCGGCGTGGACGGCCGAGGCGCGTCGGCTTGGCCGGGCGCTCGACGCAATGCTGCACGTCGATACCGGGATGAACCGACTGGGGCTAGACGCTGAGGAGTTCGCGGCTCTGGTCGCATGTCCGAGGCTGCTGGACGGCGTGCGGCTGCGCTACGTGATGACCCATCTGTCGGCGGCGGACACGCCGGGACATCCGCTGAACGCGACGCAGCGTCTGGGCTTTGCCGACGCGTGCGACCGCCTGGACGCAGTGCTGGGCGCGCGGCTGCCGCGCTCGGTCGCCAACTCGTCGGGAGTGTTCCTCGGCCCGACGTTCGCCTCCGATCTCGCCCGGCCCGGAGCAGCGCTGTACGGCATCAACCCGGTGCCGGGGCAGCCAAATCCGATGCGCCCGGTCCTGCGGCTGTCGGCGCAGGTGCTGACGCTGCGCCGGGTCGCCGAGGGCGGCACGGTGGGCTACAGCGGGGCCTGGACCGCGGGCCGCGACAGCGTGATCGCCACCGTCGGAGTGGGCTATGCGGACGGGCTGCCCCGCGCGCTGTGCAACACCGGGCGGGCCAGCTTTGACGGCAAGCCCGTCCCGCTGGTAGGGCGTGTGTCCATGGACCTGACCACGTACGACATCACCGACCACCCGGAGGTCCGGCCCGGAAGCTGGCTGGAGCTGATCGGCCCGGACCTGTCGCCGGACGAGGTGGCGTCGCGCGCCGGGACCAACGCCTACGAGATCCTGACCTCGCTCGGTCGGCGCTACCAGCGGGAGTACGTGGGCCTTTGATTCCTGCAGAACCTCAACCGGTCGGGTCCGCACCGGCGTTCCCCGGCACGGCGCGGCTGCACGCGACCCGTGCCGATGCGTTGAGCACGGACTCTGCCGCAGCGCGGCCGGACGCGCCGGCGCATTCCGGAGCGCCGCGCGATCCGGGCGGTCTGGCGCTCGATGTGGTGGCGGCACTCGGGCGCGGGATGCTTGCACTCTGCGCGCAGGCCGGACGCATCGCGCTGTTCGCGGTGGTGGGCGTGTCGCACTTGGTGCGGCCGCCGTTCTATGGCCGGATCGCCCTGCGCGCCTTTGTCGAATTCGCCTATTTCAGCCTGCCGGTGGTGGCACTGACGGCGGTGTTCGCCGGCATGGTGATCGCGCTGCAGTCCTACACCGGCTTTGCCCGCTTCGGCGCCGAGAGCGCAATCGCCAGCATCGTCGTGCTGTCGGTGGTGCGCGAACTGGCGCCGGTGCTGGGCGGGCTGATGGTGGCAGGCCGGGTGGGCGCGGCGATGGCGGCGGAGCTCGGCACCATGCGGGTGACCGACCAGATCGACGCGCTGGGCACGCTGTCGACCAACCCGATGAAGTACCTGGTGGCACCAAGGCTGCTGGCGGCGACGGTCGCGCTGCCACTGCTGGTGCTGGTGGCGGACGTGATCGGCGTGCTGGGTGGCTTCCTGATCGCGACCGTCAAGCTCGGCTTCAACCCGCGGGTGTTCGTGCACTCGACGGTGTCGTTCATGACCACCAGCGACGTCGTGGTGGGGTTGGCCAAGGCAGCGGTGTTCGGCTTCCTGATCGCGCTGATGGGCTGCTACCACGGCTACAACAGCCGCGGCGGAGCGGAGGGCGTGGGCTCGGCGACGACGTCGGCGGTGGTGTCGGCCTCGATCCTGATCCTCGCCTTCGACTACGTGCTCACCGAGCTGTTCTTTGCGCGCTAGCGGCCGCGCGCGGCGCATGCGGTGAGCGGCGCAAGCGGAGCCGGGTGGGACACGCTGGGCGCCGGCGTGCCCAAGATACGCATCCGGGGCCTGCGCAAGCGGTTCGGCAGCAAGCAGGTGCTTGACGGGATCGACCTCGACGTGATGCCCGGGACCTCGATGGTGGTGATCGGCGGCTCCGGCTCGGGCAAGTCGGTGCTGATCAAGTCGGTGCTCGGCCTCGTCGAGCCGGACGAGGGCAGCATCGAGATCGACGGACATGACATCGTGCGCATGGTCCCGCGCGAGCGCGAGGCGGCGCGAGCGCGCATCGGCATGCTGTTCCAGAATGCGGCGCTGTTCGACAGCCTCCCGGTCTGGGAGAACGTGGCGTTCGCGTTGCTTGCCGCCGGGCGCGGCGGCAGGCGGATCGGCCGCAAGGCGGCGCGCATGCGGGCCGGGGAGATCCTGGCGCAGGTCGGGCTGTCGCCGTCGGTGGGCTCGCTGTCGCCGGCCGAACTGTCAGGCGGCATGCAGAAGAGGGTGGGGCTGGCGCGCGCGATCGCGGCACAGCCTGACATCCTGTTCTTCGACGAGCCGACCACCGGGCTCGACCCGATCATGGGCGCGGTGATCGACGGGCTGATCATCGATTGCGTGCGCCGGCTCGGCTCGACCGCGATCGCGATCACCCACGACATGGCGAGCGCCACCCGGATCGGCGACCGCGCTGCGATGCTGTTCGGCGGCCGGATCGTCTGGGAGGGCGAGGCGCAACAGCTGCTGACCAGCGGCAACCCGATGGTCGACCAGTTCACCCATGGTCGGCGCGACGGGCCGATCCAGATGGAGCTGCGCAGGTAGACGTCATGCCGGCCGACTTGCCGGAAGCAGGCTAGGCCGGAGGCGCCGCCGTCTGGCCTCAGCTCAAGGCAGGCTCGAGAATGCTTGCTCTTGAGGAAAGGGGTCTCCAAAGGGCTTCGCGTTTGGATGGTCTGGGCAACGCCCAGCCTTCTGCCTCCATCACGCGTCGGTGCGCTGCCGCTGGGGCGGCTCAAGCCGGGCCGTCGCGCCGTGGCCTGCCGCGAGCCGCGCCAGGGCCGCCGCCAGCGCCTCGACCACACGCGCCCAGTCCTGCGGGCGTTCCTGGCGGAACAGCCGCACCGAGGGATACCAGGGCGAGTCGGTGCGGCCGTGCAGCCAGCGCCAATCGGCCGGCCGCGGCAGCAGAACCCAGCACGGCACGCCGAGCGCGCCGGCAAGATGCACCACCGAAGTGTCGACGCTGATCACCAGGTCGAGGTTCATCAGCAGGGCCGCGGTCTCGGCGAAGTCGGCCAGTGCGGCGGAGGCGTCGCGCACCTGCGGCCAGCGACGCAGCAGCACCTGGTCGGCCTCGGCGACCGGCTTCTGCACGGTGAGAAATTCGATGCCGCCGGTCGCAAGGATCGGGGCCAGCTCGTCGAGCTGCACCGAGCGCCGCGCGTTGTTGGGGTGGGTCGGGCGCCCGGCCCAGGCGAGACCCACCCGGCAGCGCCCGTCGCGCGGGCCGAGACGCGCGGCCCACTCGGCGCGCTTGCCGGGGTCGGCGTAAAGGTACGGCCCGGTCCAGGGGATGGTGTCGAGCTCGGTCGCGAACAGGCCCGGCAGCGAGGACATCAGGCAGTATGCCTCGTGCGGCGGGATATCGGAGAAGCGGACGTAGCTGGCGGCGACGCCGGGCACGCCGGAAAGCAGGGCCACGACCTCGGGCCCCCAGCCGACGACGACCTCGCCCACGCGCTCGACGACGCGGGGGATGTAGCGGGCGAACTGCATCATGTCGCCGAAGCCCTGGTCGGCGACCAGCAGCAGGCGTGCCCCCGGCATGCGCATGCCGTTCCAGGCAGCGGCGGACATCTTCGGCAGGGTGCCCTTGGCCTGATCGAGCTTGTTGCGCCACTCGTACTCCATCCAGCCGGCGCGGAACTCGCCCAGCGACAGCAGCAGCTCGCCCAGCGCCATGTGCGCGTTGGGATTCTCTGCGTCGCGGCCGAGGGCGGCGATGAAGCAGGCGAGAGCGGCCTGGTTCTCCGAGCGGGTGAGATGGACGAGGCCGAGGTCGACCCGATGCGGGGCGTTGTCGGGGGCAAGGCGCACCGCCTCCTGGCCGGCGCGAAGCGCGTCGTCGAGGCGGTTGGTGGCGCGGTAGAGCGAGCACAGGTTGGCGTGCCAGCTCGAGACCTCGGCAAGCCGGGCGACCGCGCGCTCCAGCAGCGAGATCGCCTCGTCCATCTGCCCGGCCCGACCGGCAAGGCTGCCGAGCAGGGCAAGCGCCGCCGGGTGCTCGGGGTGCGCAACCAGCACGTCCTGGCAGATGCCGCGCGCCTCGGACGGGCGGCCGGCGGTGCCGGCCTGCACGGCGCGGGCAAGGGCCTGCTCGGGGGTCTCCGCGGTCGTCTGGCTCATCGTGCTCTCCCACGGAACGTGCGCGAATGTGTCAGGGCCTCTGCAACCGACGCAAGGGGCCACAGCGCGGCCGGGTTCCGGGACTCGATCGCGAGGAAGGCCGGGGCTCTGCCCAGGGCCCGCTGATGCTCGATACCAACAGGCCTTGAGCATGACCGGTCAGGCAAGCAAGGCCAGAGGCGCTGCTCTGGACGCCGCCAAAAGCCAAGCCTGTGGAGTCCATCTGCTTAAGAAAAGCCTTTCCAAAGGCCCCTGGCCTCTGGCGGGTCTGGGCAGAGCCCAGCCTTTGCTTGCTTACAGGTCAATAACTGGGTCCGCTGGTATGAGGCTCCAGACCCACGCAGACAAGGCAAGCCACGCGGCCACGCGGCGGCTTCTTCAAGGCGCCGGGTTCTTGGCCGGCGGCCTCGCCCAGCCTTCCCTTGCCTTTCTGTCCCGCGGGGGCAAGGTGGCCTCGTGACGATGCTACTTCCCTTCCTCGCCGCCCTCTGGGCCGGGACCCAGAACGCGCTGGCGGGTGGCGGTTCGTTCATCACCTTCCCGGCGCTGCTGCCGCTTGGCATGGACGCGCGCGCGGCCAACATCACGTCGACGATCGCGCTGTTCCCCGGGCAGCTGACGACGGGGTGGGCCGGGCGGCGCAGCATGTCAGCGGCAGCGTCGCTGTCGTTCCGGGCGCTGGTGGCGATCAGCCTGGTGGGCGGAGCGGCCGGCGCGCCGCTGCTGCTGGCCACGCCTGCGAGCTTCTTTGCCGCCCTGGTGCCATGGCTGGTGCTGTTCGCAACGGTGGTGTTCGCGTGGGGCGGCTTCGGCCGGCCGGCGGCCACGGTGCAGGCGGACGGCATGGCGACAGGGCGACGTCCGATGCGGCCGTGGGCAACCAGGGTGGCGCAGTTCGCAATCGCGGTCTTTGGCGGCTATTTCGGCGGCGGCATCGGCTTCCTGATGCTTGCGGTGCTGACGCTCGCGGGGCTGCCGACGCGCCAGGCGGGGCGACGAAGAACGTGCTGGCCGAAGTCATGAACGCCTCGGCGATGGCGATATTCGTGTTCTCGCCGGCGGTGCAATGGGGACCGGCGGCGGTAATCGCTGTGGGCGCGATCATCGGCGGGCAGGCGGGCGCGTGGCTGCTGTTGCGGGCTAACGAGCGGGCGATGCGGGCCTGCGTGGTGCTGATCGGCGTTGCGCTCACGATTGCGCTGTTCGTGCAGGCGCGCTGAGCGATGCTGTTCAGCACGCAGCTGTTCCTGCTGGGCTTCCTGCCGCCGGTGCTGCTGGTGTTCCACGCAGTCGCCGGCAGCCGCCGGCTGCGCCAGGCGGTCCTGGTCGCGGCGTCGCTGCTGTTCTACGCGGCGTGGAGCGGGCGCTATACGCTGCTGCTGGTCGGGCTGAGCCTGGCGAACTGGGGGCTGGTGCAGGCGTGGGCGCGCTGGCCGGAGCCGGCGCGGGGGGTAGCACCGGCGCGGTGGCTGCTGGACGGGGGCATCGTGCTCAATCTCGCGGCGCTGGGCTGGTTCAAGTATGCAGATTTCGCGGGCGCGAATCTCGACTGGCTGGAGGGTGTGACGCATGTCCCGTTGGGAGTGGTGCTGCCGCTGGGCATCAGCTTCTTCGTATTCCAGAAGCTGTCGTACCTGATCGACCTGCGGCGCGGCGACCGGCACGTCTATGGGCTGCTCGACTTCGCCGAGTTCGTGACGTTCTTCCCGCAGCTGATCGCGGGACCGTTGGTGCGGCACAACGAGATCGTGCCGCAGTTTGCCGCCACGCCGCGCGGGCCGCGGATGGCGGAGATATGCGCGCGCGGGGCGGTGCTGTTCGTGGTCGGGCTGGCGAAGAAGGCGGCACTGGCCGACACGCTGGCGTTGATGTGCGATCCGCTGTTCGCGCGCGCTGCGGTGGCGCCGCTGAACCTGGCGCAGGCGTGGGCAGCCGCGGGCACCTACACGCTGCAGATCTACTTCGACTTCTCCGGCTATTCCGACATGGCGATCGGGCTTGCCCTGATGTTCGGGCTGCGGCTGCCCTTCAATTTCGACGCGCCATACCGGGCGTGCTCGATCCGCGAGTTTTGGCGGCGCTGGCACATCACGCTGAGCCGGTTCCTGCGCGACTACGTCTACATCCCACTTGGCGGCAACCGGGTCGCCGCATGGCGGCAGGCGGTCAACGTGGTGACGACGATGCTGGTCGGCGGGCTGTGGCATGGGGCCGGTTGGAGCTTCGTGCTCTGGGGCGGGCTGCACGGGGTGGCGCTGGCGGCAAACTCGGCGTGGGATCGCACCGGGGTGCGCGTGCCCCGCGCACTGGGCTGGATGGCGACAATGCTCTTCGTGGTCGCGACCTGGGTGCTGTTCCGCGCGCCGGGGCTCGGCGTGGCGGCCTCGATGCTGCGCGCGATGGCAGGGGCGAACGGCGTCGGGCACGTGCACGTCGACGCCGCGGTCGTGGCGATTGCCCTACTGGTCGCGCTGGTCGGGCCGAGCAGCCAGGTGGCGGCGCTGTCGCTGCTGCGGCCGAGCCGATGGATCGCGGTGTCGGCGGCAGCAGCGCTGGTGTTCCTGGTCATGCTGGTGGGCGGGCGGGTGCCCAACGAGTTTATCTATTTCCGCTTCTGAGCCCCCATGATTGTCGGATCGCCGTGAGCGGAGTGCATCGCGCGGACGGCTTCGCGGCGGGACCGGCCACGCTGCCGGAGGGGGCACGCCCGCAGGACTGGGGGCGGTTCCTGCGCTGGATGGTGGCGGCTGGGCTCGGTCTCGGGATGGTGCTCTACGCGTTCATCGTCACCGTCGATCCGTGGGATGCGCTGCCCGGATCGCCCCCCCTGCCCCGCGTTCCGGTGACGACCAACGCGCGGTTCACGTTTCCTGCCCTGGCACGCGCGGCGCGCTTCGACTCCGTGGTGCTCGGCACCTCGACCAGCCGGCTGCTGCGCCCGGACTCGCTCGACCGCGACCTCGGCGGGCACTTCGCCAACCTCGCGATGAACAGTGCCACCGCCTGGGAGCAGAGCCGGCTGCTGGCGGTGTTCGCCGCCGCCCACCCGTCGCCGCGGATGGTGCTGATCGGGCTCGACGACAGCTGGTGCCGGCTGGGCAGCGAGGTGGAACGCAACGCCCGGCCTTTCCCGGACTGGATGTACGCGGGTTCGCGCTGGGCGGGCTACCGCGAGATGTTCACCCTGTATGCCCTGCAGGAAGCCGCGAGCGAGGCCTGGACCATGATCGGGTTCAAGCGCCGAGTGTACGGGCTCAACGGCTACACCGATTTCCTGCCGCCGGAGAGCGCCTACGACGCAACGAAGGTGGACGCGATCTTCCAGGCCTGGGGCTACCCGCCGGCAGGCCCGCCGCTGCCGGAGCCATTGCCGCACGCGGCGCTCGGGCTGCTGGCGCCGGCGCTGCGACTGCTGCCGGCCGAGACCGCGAAGCTGCTGTTCTTCACGCCGGACAGCCTCGCCCAGCAGGGCCTGCCCGGCAGCGTGACGGCGCAGAAATGGGCGAGCTGCAAGCAGGCGGTGCTGCAGGACGTCGAGGGGATCGCCAGGGTGCGGGTCGTCGACTTCATGATTTTGAGCGCGATCACCCGCGCGCGGGCGAACTACTGGGACCCGATCCACTACCGCGTGCCGGTCGCGGACCAGATCATGGCGGAACTGGCGCAGGCGGCTCGCGGCGAGGCATCGGCGGATGATCTTCTGCTGAAGTGAGGACCGCGGCCCATACTCGTTTCGTTTCGAGCAGATACCGGCGGCGTCGATCATTGACCTGCAAGCGCAGCAACGCTGGGCTCTGCCCAGGGCCGCCAAAGGCCTGAGGCCTTTGTAAACCCGCTCCTTAAGCAAATGGATTTCAAAGGCGAGCCTTTGGCGGGGTCCAGAGGCAGAGCCTCTGGCCTTGCTTGCCTGGTCGGTCACCCTCAAGGCCGGTTGGTACTACCTAGGACCGACCGGCATTCGAGGTTCCCAAGAGGCTTGATCGCTGGTTCACAG
>CAXSEF010000015.1:0-49237 GCA_964236535.1 uncultured Acetobacteraceae bacterium | reverse complement strand
GCGCGAACCATCAAGGGGCGCGCCCGCGCGCGTCGCCCGGTCCGCGCACCCCGGTGGTCAGCTTCAGTCCGGCAGGTCGGCGGGACGTCCCGCCACGACGGCGAATAGGTCGGCAAGCCCACCGAGGCTCTCGGCCTGCAGGCTGGCGGCCGGGATCACCGTGCCGTCGAGCCCCGGCAGGTCGCGGGTCGCGGTTGTGGAGGCGACCACGGTCGGACGGAAGCTCGATTGAAGGCTCCCCGCGCGGTGGAATTGATGCACATGTGGGTCATGAAGCCGGCCAGCACGATGTCCTGAACGCCGGCGCGGCGCAGCTGTGCTTCCAGCTCGGTGGCCACGAAGGCGTTGGGGTAGCTCTTGGTGATCACCGGCTCGCCGTCGCGCGGGGCGACCTCGTCGCTGATTCGCCCGATGCGCGCGGCGGTGTCGTAGGGCGAGCCGGCGCCGGCCTCGTGTTGGATGTGGAAGATCGGGATGCCCGCCTTGCGCGCGCGCCCGAGCAGCACGGCCGCCTCGGCGATCGCGGGCTCGACCCCCGCCAGCTGCATCACGCCCTCGCGACAGGTGTTCTGCAGGTCGACCATCACCAGCGCAGCGCCGTGCAGCCGGTCGGCGTGCTGGGCAGTCCCGACACGTCGCGCAACGTCCTCGATGCCGTCATGGCTGTTCTTTCCCGTGTTGAACCGCGCGAGCGACCGGCCGGCGCATCGCTGCGGCCGGTCAGGCGGCCAGTGCCGGCCGTCCTAGAACACCGCCGTGAGCGGCAGGACGCCGGTTACAGGGCGCACGGCTTGGCAACGAATCGGATGGCTGGGCGATGGCGGACCTCGCGCGAGGTCGAACACGGATCCGGCAGGTCCAGGCCAGCGAGGCTGGCCTGGACCTGCGCAAGGTCTGGCCGGCGATTTCAGGCGGCGGGCATCAGCACCTTGTCGATGACCTGGATCACCCCGTTCGACTGGTTCACGTCGGCGATGGCGATGTCCGCCATGTCGCCCTTGTCGTCGGCCACGATGATGTTGCTGGTGCCGTTCATCATGAAGTGCAGCATGTCGCCCTGCAGCGTCTTCAGTTCGGCCTTGCCGTGGCCGGCCCGAATCAGCGAGCGCAGCTTCACCGTCGTGTAGTCGCCCGGGACCACGTGGTAGGTCAGGATCTTGGTCAGCATCGCCTTGTTCTCGGGCTTTACAAGTGTGTCGACGGTGCCGGCCGGCAGATCGCCGAACGCCTCGTTGGTGGGCGCAAACACGGTGAACGGGCCCTTGCCACTGAGCGCGTCGACCAGGCCCGCTGCCTTGACTGCCGCGACGAGCGTCGTGTGGTCGGACGAGTTCACCGCGTTGGCGACGATGGTCTTGGACGGGTACATCGCCTGGCCGCCGACGGTGACGGTGCTCTCGCTCGTTGCAGACGGGGCGGCTCGGGCAACCTGGGTCATTGCTGGCACGGCGACGGCGATGGCCGTAACGGCGAGGATCGCGGGAACTGTTCTCATCGTGTCTCTTCCTGTCACGGGGCCGGTACGACCACCTAGTCCGTATCGGTGGCAGCGGCTGTTTGGATGCACCTTTCCCGTGCAGACCGGCGGCGAGCCATCGCGAGTATGGTTCGACGTGCGGCGTCATGGTTGACCGAGCCGATTGCCGTGCCATGTCCCGATCTGCCTCGCAGCAAAGGAATGCCCGATGATCAGCCTGCTTCCCCGGCCAAGCGTGCTGACCAGCGTCGTCGTCGCCGCGTCCGTCGCAAGCGGCCTGGCGTTCGGCGTGGCTACCGTCTCGGCAGCGCTGGCACTGCGCGTCGCGATTCGCAGCATGGGACCGCGGCAGTGATCCTGCTGTATCTGCCGTTCCTGGCCTGGGTGCATTTCAGCTCGGCTGCCGCACTGGGAGGCATGACGGTGCTTTCTCTCAAGGCGATTGCCGACATGCGCCAGGAAGATCGCTCGCGCCGGCAAGGAGAGGCATCCGGCCCGGCTTAGCAACTGCCAGGCTGACCGCCGTATGAACCCGGCCCGGGCGGCGGTAGCAGCGCCAACGACCTAGTTTGAGACAATCGTGTCAGACTTCAGCTGTGCTGCGTGGCCGGTCAGGTAAGCAAGGCCAGAGACTTGACCACGGACTCCGCTCAGTGCTGAGTCTTGAGGCTTCAGATGCTTAAGGAGGGTTTCCAGAGGGCTCCGCACTTTGGTGGGTCCGGACAAAACCCAGCCTTGCTTCGCCTGCACGTCAAAAATCGGAGCCGTTGATCACGCAAGGCGCACGACGCGGCTTTCCCCAAAGCCGAGCGTGGTGAAGCCGGGCACGCCGGCGGCGGCGAGCCCCAAGACCGGCGCATCGATAGCCTCGTCGGTCAGCTGGAACGTGCCGAAATGCATGCCGACCGACTGCCGGGCGCCGAGGTTGCGATGCGCCTGCACGGCCTCGACCGGATCCATGTGCACCGGCCCCATCATCCAGCGCGGCTCGTAGGCGCCGATCGGCAGCAGAGCGAGGTCGGGCGGGCCGAGTCGCTCCCTTATCGCGGTCCAGTGCGAGCCTGCCCCGGAATCGCCGGCGAACAGGACGTGTCCGTCTGCGCTGCGCAAGGCGAAGCCGGCCCAGAGCGAGCGGTTGGCGTCGGAGAACCCGCGCCGACTGAAGTGGCGGGCCGGGGTGGCGGTGACCTGAAACGGGCCGGCGTCCGTGCTGTCCCACCAGTCCAGCTCGTCGACCTGCGCGAAGCCCGCGGCGCGCAAGCGACCGGCATTGCCGGGCGTGGTGATGGCGCGAGCCGTGCCGCGGGCGGCAAGCCGGCGCAGCGAGGGTAGATCCATGTGGTCGTAGTGGTTGTGCGAGACCAGGACTAGGTCGATCGGCGGGAGGGCGTCAAGCGCCAGGCCGGGCGGGCGGGCACGGCGTGGTCCGGCCCAGGATACCGGGGAGCAGCGTTCGCTGAATACCGGGTCGGTGAGGATCACGAGGCCAGGCAGGCGCAGTAGGAAGCTCGCATGGCCGATGAAGCTCAGTGCGGCGGTCCCAGCCTCGACCGTGGCCGGCGGCGGCGGAAAGCCGTGACCGGCCGGGACCCGCGGCCAACGCGCGCCTCGCTCCTGCAGCCGCCAGCGCAGCACCTGCAGCAGCCCGCGGCGGGCCGGCGCCTGGCCTGGTCCCTGGCCCGGGTTGAAGAAGCGTGTGCCGTCGAAGTGATCGGAGAGCCGGGGGACGGAAGGCGGCTGGCGGGGCAGGGCGGCGTCGGTCATCGTGGCTGGCGCGGGCCGTGCGTGGCCGGGCTGCAAGGGGCGATCATGGGCGTGGGCCTTCGTAACGGACGGATCGACATGATCCGCGGCGTCTCAATCCTGCTGGTCATGCTGCATCATTTCAACATCGCCTACCGCCTGGATGATACCGTGCTCTCGCGCGTGTTCGGCTGGGAGGCCGTGCATGCAGTGGTCCGCAACGGCAACTACGGCGTGACCATGTTCTTCGTGGTGTCGGGATACCTGATCACCGGGAATGCGCTGCTGCGGTGGACAAGCCTGGGCCGGGTGGACGCGCCGGTGTTCTACAGTTTGCGGGCAGCGCGCATCCTGCCCTGCCTGCTGCTGCTGCTTGTGGTGGTCAACCTGCTGGCGCTGGGGCTGCCGATGTTTCGCAACGAGCCCGAGACCGGGCCGCCGGTGTCGTTCTGGATGGTGGACCTGGCCGCGCTCACCTTCTGGATGAACGTGCTGATGGCGCGCGCAGGATGGCTGAACTACGCGCTGTGCGTGCTCTGGTCGCTGTCGGTCGAGGAGGTGTTCTATCTTTGCTTCCCGCCGCTCTGCTTGCTGCTGCGCCGGGAACGCCACCTGATGGCGGCGTGGCTGGTGGTCGCGGCGGTGGGGCCGGTGTGGCGCCTTGCGCACCAGGACGACGATGCCGGTTTTCTCTACGCCTATGGCGCCTGCTTCGATGGCATCGCGATCGGCTGCGCCACGGCGCTGCTCGTGCAACGCACCAGGTTGCCGGCCTGGCCGCGCTGGGTGCCGGCGATCGCCGTCTGCGGCATGGCCTGGCTGTATCTCGCGTACTCGATCGCGCAGACGAACGTCTATGGCGTGACGCTGATGTCGTGCGGCACGGCGGTCCTGCTGGCAACGTCGCAGGCCTTCGTCCCGCCGAAGCGCTGGTCGGGTTGGCTACGCTGGCTTGGACGGCACAGCTACGAGCTCTATCTGTTCCATCTCGTGGTTCTCGGACTGCTGCGCTCCATGGCAACTGCCAACGCCACCGAGGGAGATGCCAGGTTCGCACTTCTGGCGGTCTATCTCGCGGGCTCGGCGGCCCTGGCCGCAACGGTCGCACAACTGTATTCCAAGCCGCTGAACCGCGCGCTGCGTCGGCGCCTTCCAGGCCGCGGTTTTGTGACCTAGTGAAGGCGATGTCGCCTTTGGTTCAGAGCAAGCCCCACCGACGCGTTGCCGGCTCGGTGTTCTCCGGTCCACGCCGATGCCAGCGAGCCGATACGCTGGGGTACCTTGGCGGCGGTCTGCCCGCTGTCGCCGCGGCTTGCTTGCAGCCAACCTCGTCAGGCCATCGCATCGGGAGGCACCGCAACAGCGGACCATGCCTGGCCCGCAAGCGGCCTGACCGTAGCGCACCCCGGCGGCGGTGCACTACGGCGTGACCACGTCGCGGTGCATGGGCGCGAGCAACGCCACGAGGCGGTTCTGCACCGGAAACGGGACATGCAGACGGTCCATCGCCGACTGCATGTCCTCGGCCAGCGCGTTGAACTGCGCGGTGTCGAGATGCAGGCCGCGGTGCGCCTTGGCCATGTCCTGTCCCCTGTAGACGCAGCCGCCGCCAGTCAGGGAGCAGAGCTGGTCGTAGAGCTGGCGCTGGAAACGGGGCATGTTGGTTTCGTCGAAGGTCGCCTTGATCCGACCGTCGTCGAGCCAGATCGCGGTCGAGACCTCGACGATCTGCGTCACTCCGTCATGGCCGCCGAGATCGGAGAACAGGGTGCCGGCCTGTGCCGTGGCCAGCATGGCCGACAGAAGCAGGATGGTTGTCGCTTGAGGGAGCAGCGCAATCCCGCGTGTCAATCTGGAACCTGCCTTCCGATACGTGGTTGCCGAATGCGGTAGCGGCCATCTGGCTCCGCCCCAGCCACCCGGGGCGTGCCCAGTTGCCACGCCTGACCCGTGCATCCTGCCACGCAAAGGTGAACATGATGTTGCCGCCACGGCGTCCCGCAGCCGTCACTGCAATGCACGGCATCCTCTCCAGGCCGCCTCCCGGCGGACATCGTTTCTTCAATCGAAGGCCGCGCTCTGCGCCGCGTGCCAAGCGCCAGGGACGGGTCCGGCGAGCGGCCGCGTGGACGCCCGACGGCATCGCGCCTTCGCCGTTACTGGTGGTTAGCGCAAACGAGGTAAGCGCCGCGTGGTCGTTCTGCCTGTCGGCAGTGGCTCCTCAGCTTGGACTTCGCTCACGTGAGCAGGTGCGGCTGAGCGACCATGATCCACCAGTCAGTCGGCCGGTAACGAGAGGGGTGCTGCCTTCAGACCGTTGCGGCCAGCATCCAGGGAGTCTTGCTCTCGGGTGGCGTTCCTCGACGTTCGGTGTCGATGCAATCCGGCCGACCGTGCTTGCGTGCGCAGCGCCTTGACCGGTTTCAGCCGGTGCTAGAGCGGTTCGACGCTGTGCTGGCGGCCGAGCTCTATGAACTGCCGCTTGATGCCAGCCAGATCCTCGGCCTTGAGCTCCTCGAGATTCAGCAACGCCGGCCGCGCGCCATGCGTCACGCGGATCAGCTCGTCCAGCTTGACTTGCAACGCGTCGGTATCCCGGTTCTGCGTGTTCTGGATCAGGAACACCATCAGGAAGGTGACTATGGTCGTTCCGGTGTTGATGACGAGCTGCCAGGTGTCGCTGAATCCGAAGATCGGGCCGCTGATCCCCCAGACGATGACGAGCACGGTGGCTGCGATGAAGGTAGCCGGCCGTCCGGCCCCACGCGCCACGATTTGGGCAAGCCGGTCGAAACCCATTGCAGCCTCCTGGCGTCGCGGCGTGAACACCTCGACGGAGGTCGGGTTCGCTGCAGCCGCGATCACGGTTTGCGCCTGGGGCACGGGACGCGCTCGACGCCGGGCGCTCAGAGCCGTCGAACCACGTCCCTGAACTTGCCCGCGGCGCGACTCTCGGGGATGGTCCAGGCTGGAGCGCCAAGAGCGCCGCACCGCTCACCCAAGGACTCGATGATGCCGCAAGCCGGGGGCTGGCAGCCTGTGCTTCGCCTGCATGCACCCACACTTTCCGGGCTCGCGTCATGAGCGAGGGCGTGTTCGAGTGGAGCTGGGGCGGGCGTCCGGTCCGGGTCGGCTACGACGTGCATGGCGCCGGCGATACGACGGTGCTGCTGCTGCCGGCGTTCAGCACGGTCTCCACGCGCGAGGAGATGCGCGGGCTGGCGGACCGACTGGCGCCGGACATGCGGACCATTGCGCCCGACTGGCCCGGCTTCGGGCTGGGGCGGCATACGAGCCTCGATCACCGGCCGGAGCTGCATCACGCCTTCCTGCGCGCCTTTGTCGAGCAGGTCGTGGCCGGCCCCGCTGCGGTGATCGCCGCCGGGCACGGCGCCGGCTATGCGCTGGCACTCGGACGGGCGTGTCCTGGCACCTGGACCCGGATCGCGCTGGTGGCGCCCACCTGGCGTGGGCCGCTGCCGACCATGATGGGTGGCTACCGGCCGGTGCAGCAACGCATCCGCACGGCGCTGCGGCTGCCAGGCCTGGGACACGCGCTGTATCGTCTCAACGTCGCCCGGCCGATCATCGCCATGATGTACCGTCGCCATGTCTATGCGGACCGCACCCGCGTCACGCCGGCGTTCGTGGCCACCAAGGCCAGGGTGGCGCATCGCCGTGGCGGCCGCTTCGGGTCCGGCGCCTTCGTCACCGGTGCGCTCGATCCGGTACGCGACCGGGCTGCCTTCCTCGACCTGGCTGCGCCGCCGGGTCCTCCGATCCTCGTGCTCTATGGCGCTGATACTCCCGTGAAATCGCTCGCCGAGATCGAGGCGCTGGTCGGGGTGGCAGGCGTCACTGGCCGCCGGCTGGAGAGCGGTGCGCTCGGGCTGCACGAGGAGGATGCCGACGCCGTCGCAAAGGCCTTGCGCCCGTTCCTGCTCGGAGACGTTCCGAGCTGAGCAGGCAGCCCACGGGAAGCCGCACGTACGAGAGCCGAGCCAAGATGTCTGCCGTGAACCCGGCCGACGCTATTTCTGCGGATAGGTGAAGTGGAACGTCTCGTCGAACGGCTGCCACCAGGCCGGCACCCCGGTTTCCGCGTCGACGTGGCGGAAGAAGCCGTCCGACTCGGGCGAGGTGAAGTGATATCTGACCTTGTAGGTCCCGGGACCCGACATCTTGACATTGTCCGCGTAGTGCGAGCCGTCCTTGGCCTGCATCGGGAGCAACGTCCCGCTCGCCTTCCAGTCGCTGCCCTCCTTGTCGATCGTGTAGCCGATGGTGAGGTAGGGGACCCACGCGCCATCCGGATAGCCGTAGACGTTATCCGCCGTCGCATGGACGTCGGCTTCGAGGTGGATCACGTCCGGCCCCATCGCCATTTTCGGCGACATCGGCGCCATCTCGATCCCCACGAGATAGTTGGCGACGATCTCCATGTCGTGCTCGTGCACCGGACCGCCCACGAAATACTCGCGCGCGACCGCAGGTCGGCTTGCCGGCAACGCAACCGCCGCCAGCAGGGCCGCAATGAGAACGTGACGGCGAGGTGCGGATCGGGTCTCGACAAACCTGGCGGACTGAACCATGGGCAGAGTTCTCATGCGAAGCATCGGCGTCATGAAATGCGAGGCTGGGCGACCGGGCGCGGCGCGTTGCGCACCAGGCGGGCGCTGACCACCAGCGTCACGAGGACAGCGGCCCAGGCGGCGAGCTGTACCCCCATCGGGCGATCGGAGTAGCCGACGAGGGCATGCATCGCGCGGCCCGGGATGCTGGTGTCGGACAGCAGCCAGGACGTATCCCAGATCTGGTAGCCCCAGGCCGGGATCAGGTCGGCGCCGGCGAGAACGGCAGCGGCCTGCCCCGCCATGCCTGCCGCGAGCAGCGCGATCATCCAGCTGGTGACCAGGAACAGCCGCGCCACAGGAATTGCGACCAGGCCACGGTACAGCAGCAGCGACACCAGCGCGCCCAGGCCCACGCCGATGGCGCCGCCCAGCATCAGCGCCGGCCAGCCGTCATGGCCCGATGCGGCGATGCCGTAGAGGAACAGCACCACTTCGGCACCCTCGCGCAGCACGGCCACGCCGACGACCAGCGCCATCGCGAACAGCGAACGCCGCCCGAGCGCCACGTCGCGCCCCATCGCCTTCATCTCGCCGGCGATCTGGCGACCGTGGTTGGCCATCCACACCTGATGCCAGCTCAGCATCACCACGGCGGCGATCAGGATGCAGGCGTCGAACACCTCCTGCCCGGACCCGGCGAGGCTTGCCTCAAGCGCGCCGGCCGATGCTGCGAGCACGGCCGCGCCGGCCACCCCTGCCGCGATGCCGCCTGCGAGCCAGAGCCCGCGCCCGGCAATCCCCTTGGTTGCCGCGAGGATGATGCCAACGACGAGGCCGGCCTCGAACACCTCGCGGAACACGATGATCATGCTTGCCAGCATGGTCTAGTTCCCCGCCTGCAGCGCGGCGGCAGTCAGGGTGCCCTTCGCGGTGTCGGGGTGGTAGTCGTCGTAGAACGTATAGGTACCCGGCTTGAGCGGGCCGGCGAACACGCCGACCTTGCCGCCGGGCACCACGATCTTCTCTGCACGCAGGTCGCCGCTCTCGAACTCGGCCGGTTCGGCATCCTGGTTGACGATCTCGATGCGGAACCGCTCGTCGCTCGGCACGCTGATCGTCGCAGGCGAGAAATGGTGGTCCTTGAGCACGAGCTGCACCGGCTCGGCTGCCTGGCCTGACGCGGCCGGGGCGAGGACCGCGGATGCCAGCGCGAGGAACAATCCGATGGTGCGAGCGCTTGTCATGCAGCGCACCTAGGACGCCGACACCAGCTTGTCAATGCGAGTCATTCGCAATAACACGCCGCTCCCGACGTCGTGTCAGGCCGACGGCTTTGCATCACCCCGTCTGCAACGGACAGTCTGCTCCATGGCCGATCCAAGCGTCTTCGACCCGATCCGCATCCCCATCCAGACGCTGGTCGCGCTCGACTGGCGGCCCTACCACTTCGCCGTGCAGCCCTGGCACTATCTGATCCGTGCCGCCCACGTCATGGCGACAGGTGCCTTCTTCGGCGGCATCGGACTGCTGGATTTCAGGCTCATGGGGTGGCGCGGGACGGTAGCGCTACGCGGCTTCGCAGAGCACGTGCTGCCGTGGCTGTGGGTGACCTTCGCGGTCGCGGCGTCGACCGGGGTGGCGCTGTTCCTCTACGACCCGGTGCACGTCGGCAGCCACGCCTACTGGACCCCGAAGCTTCTCGCGATCGGGGTCGGCCTGGGCAACGCCATGTTGTTCCATCGTTCGGGCTACGTGATGGCGCTGGCCGCCGAGGCGTCGATGCCGGCGTCGGCGCGAGTCGCGGGCGCCGTGTCGCTGCTTTGCTGGTCGGCGGCGATGGCGTTCGCGTGCCTGGACAGCGAAGGCCCGCCCAAACTCCTGCTGCGCTGACGCCCCGCCGGACCGGGCGCTGCTTCGCGTGCCCGGCCGGCACCCAACCTGTGCCTGAATACGGAACAGCCGCCATGCGTTAGCGCATGGCGGCTGTTCCGTATTCCAAACGACGACGCGCCCGCTCAATTTGCGAATGCGTCGCAAGTGTATTGCGTTTGCGAGTCACTCTCATGTAGAGACCCGGTTGGGTGCCTGCCCGCACTCTGCCGGAGAATGTCATGACTGCTGCCACCTGCCTCGCATCGTGAGACCCCCCGGATCCCGCCTGCTGTCGTTCGTGGTGGCCGGCACCGCCCTGGCAGGTCCCGTTCTGGCGTCGCCGCCGCCGCTGTCGGTGCCGGCCAGCTCCGACCAGGACAACGCTGGCGCCGCGCCGGGCTTCTCCGGCTTCCTGGGCAGCCTGCAGCGCACCAACTTCCTGCTTGGCGACCTGTTCGGCCTGCGCACCGCGCTGAGCAGGGTCGGCGTGTCGCTGGCGATCCAGGAGACCAGCGAAGTGCTCGGCAACCCGGTCGGCGGCATGCGTCAGGGCGCCGACTACGACGGCCTGACCCAGGTGGTGCTGCAGCTCGACACCCAGCGCGCCTTCGGCCTCTACGGCGGCCTGGTCAACATCAGCGCGCTGCAGATCCACGGCCGCAACCTGAGCTCCGACAACCTGCTCAGCCTGCAGACCGCGAGCGGCATCGAGGCGGACCGCGCGACCCGCCTGTGGGAGTTCTGGTACGACCAGAAGTTCCTCGACGAGGACCGCCTCGACATCAAGGTCGGCCAGCAGAGCGCCGATCAGGAATTCATCGTCAACCCGAACGGCGCCTATTTCGTGAATACCATGTTCGGCTGGCCGGTGGTGCCCTCCTACGACCTGCCCGGTGGCGGCCCGGCCTATCCGCTTGCCGCCCCGGCGGTGCGGCTGCGCTACCGCCCTGTCAACCCGCTCGCCGTCCTGGTCGGCGTGTTCAGCGGCAGCCCGGCGTCGAACAACAACGGCGACGCCCAGATGGTGAACGCTTCTGGCACCAACTTCCCGCTCAACCAGGGGCCGCTGGTGTTCGCCGAACTGCAGTACTCGTATCCGGCGCTCGGCAGCATGGCATACCCTGGCGACAGCGCGCCGCTCGGCCACACCTACCGGCTCGGCGGCTGGTTCGACAACGAGCGCTTCAACGACCAGAGCATCGACGCCTCGGGCCTATCGCTCGCCAACCCGAACAGCAGCGGCAATCCACTGCAGCACCACGGCGACTACTCGATCTACGCGGTGGCTGACCAGATGGTCTGGCGCCGCAGCAGCAACCCCAGCGAGTCGATCAGCATTTTCGGCCGCGTGATGGACACTCCGCAGGGCGACCGCAACCTGGTGGATTTCAGCGCCAACGGCGGCGTTGTCTACCACGGTCCGATCCACGGCCGGATCGACGATACGCTCGCCCTGGGCGCCGGCTACGCCCATGTCAGCAGCGGCGCCACCGCCTACGACCGGGCCGCGGCCGCCTTCAACCAGACCGTCAGCCCCGGGAACTACGCGCCGATCCGCAGCAGCGAGACCTTCATCGAGGCGACCTACCAGTACCAGGTCCATCCCTGGTGGCAGCTCCAGCCGGATGTCCAATACGTGTTCAAGCCCGCCGGCAGCGTCGCCAACGGCGACATGCCGAGCGAGCGCATCCGCAACGAGCTGGTGCTCGGCGTGCGCACCAACGTGCTGTTCTGACCCGCCCCGGCCGCCGGCCAGCCCACCACTCCGGCGCAGACCAGCCCTGGACGCCGCCGGGCTCGACCAGGCGCCTTGCCGACCCGATCTTGCCCCTGACATGACGAGGATTGCCATGCCGACCATCACCAGACATCGCCCGGCAGGACCACGCCGGGCGGGACGGTTCCTGGCGCACCTGTGCCCGGGCCGGTCCATGCCGGCGATCGCAAGGCTGGCCACCACGGGCCTGGCGCTTGCCGGACTCGCTGCCACAGGGCTTGCGGCTTCGGCGCGCGCCGAAGCTCCGAAGGGCTTCCTCGAGACCGTCCACCGCCATACCACCCTGACCTCGACGGTCACCGAGAACGGCGACCTCAACCCCTACGCCGTCATCGTGGCCCCGGTCTCCGCGGGCAAGGTCGCCCGCGATGACGTGCTGGTCGACAACTTCAACAACATTTCCAACCTGCAGGGCACCGGCACCACCATCGTCGGCTATCGCCCGTCGACGCAGCAGAGCTACCTGTTCGCCCGGCTGCCGCAGAACCTGGCGCAGTGCCCGGGGGGCGTCGGCCTGACCACGGCGATGACCATGCTCAGGACCGGCTGGGTGATCGTCGGCAGCACCCCCAGCAAGGACGGCACCACGGCGACCAAGGGGGAAGGCTGCATTCTCGTGCTCGACTCCGATGGCAAGCTGGTTGCGGTGTGGTCGGGGGCCACGATCAACGACCCCTGGGGCGACATGGCCGTGATCGACAACGGCGCCACCGCGACCCTGTTCATCAGCATGGCGGGCTTCGGCCTGCGCAGTCCTGACGTTCTCGATCCCGCGACCGGCCTGCCGGGGGTGGTCCGCAAGTCGACGGTGCTGCGTCTCGAACTGCAGGTGCCGGATGGCAGGCCGCCGGTGCTGCTCAGCCAGACCGTGGTGGGCGACGGCTTCGCCGCGCGCGCCGACCGCGACAACTTCCTGCTCGGCCCGACCGGCCTGGCGCTGGCGGCCGACAATACCCTGTATGTCACCGACGGGCTGGACAACGTCATCACCGCGATCCCGGACGCCCCCACCCGGACCGGCAGCGCCGGCACCGGGCGCGTGGTGACCCAGGGCGGCCTGCTGTCCTGGCCGCTGGCCATGGTGTGGTCGCCGGAGGGACACCTGCTGGTCTGCAACGGCAAGGACGGTCGCTTGGTCGAGGTCGACCCTGCGGCGGGCAGGCAGGTCTATGCGCAGTGGATCAACAACGACCAGGCGCAGTCCCCGCCCGGCAACGGCGACCTGTTCGGCATTGCCCTTACCCCGGACGCACATGGGTTCTACTACGTGATGGATGACGTCAACACGCTGATGCGGGGCAGTCGATGACCGGCTGTCCGTTCTCCGGCGGGGCTGATCCCGGCGGCACGACCCCGTCCGGCGCCCGCCCGGGCGCCACCCGACGCGGCCTGTTCGGCGCGGCGTTCGCGCTCGCCGCGGCCGGCGCAGGCCCCGCCTCGGCGATGGACCGGCCGCCGCTGACCAAGACCGCACCGCCGGACGGCCGCGCGCTGCCCTTCCATGGCGCCCACCAGAACGGCATCGTCACGCCCATCCAGGCGCACACCTGTTTCGCGGCCTTCGACGTCGTCGCCACCGGGCCGGCACAGGTCGCGGCGCTGATGCGGGCCTGGACCGACGCCGCGGCCCGGCTCACCCAGGGTATTCCGCTCGGAGCCACGGACGACGCGGATGCAGCACCAGGCGATTCCGGCGAGACGCTGGGCCTGCCGCCCGCCCGGCTGACGCTGACGTTCGGGTTCGGGCCCGGCCTGTTCAGCCGCGACGGCGTCGACCGCTTCGGCCTGGCCCGTCACCGCCCGGCCGCGTTCGTCGACCTGCCGCGCTTCGTCGGCGACCAGCTGGTGCCGGAGCGTACCGGCGGCGACCTCTCGGTACAGGCCTGCAGCGACGACCCGCAGGCGAACCTGCATGCCGTGCGCCAGCTGACCCGCCTTGCCGACGGCGTTGCCACGCTGCGCTGGGTGCAGTCGGGCTTCGTGCCGAACAGCGCGCCGAAGGCCACCCCGCGCAACCTGATGGGCTTCAAGGACGGCACCGGCAACGTCGCGGTCGACGATCCCGCGGCGACCGCCGAGCACGTCTGGGTGGGCGAGGAGGGCGGCGCCTGGATGCGCGGCGGCAGCTACGTGGTGGCGCGTCCGATCCGCATCGCGCTGGAGCACTGGGACCGCATGAAGCTCGCGTTCCAGGAGCAGACCGTCGGCCGCCGCAAGGCCTCCGGCGCGCCGCTCGGTTCCGCGCTCCGCCCCGACGGGACGGAGGACGAGTTCGCCGCGATCGACCTCGACGCCGGCGACCAGGACGGCAACCCGGTGGTGGCCGAGAACGCGCACGTCCGGCTGGCTGTGCCGGCCAGCAACGACGGCGCGCAGATCCTGCGCCGCGCCTATTCCTACGACAACGGCTTGAGCATGGTCGCCGAGCGCTGGCCCCCGTGGCGCCACGCCCTGGAGCTCGACGCCGGGCTGCTGTTCATCTGCTACCAGCGCGACCCGGCCCGGGGGTTCATCAGGATTTTCGACCGCATGTCGAAGTTCGACATGCTGAACCAGTTCGTGACCCATGTCGGCGGCGGCCTGTTCGCCTGCCCAGGGGGCGTGGCCGAGGGTCGCACCCTGGCGCAGGACCTGTTCGAGGCGGCCTGAAGGCCCGGGATTGTGATGATGGGTAACATGTCGCGTCGCTGAAACCCTTGGTCATCCGGCAAGTGGACGGCCTGGTGATACATCGAGCAACATAGTCGCATAGCCAGCGCGGCCGATCTCCTGCATTCCAGTTTCCTGGTTCGGAGTTCGGCGTGCAGATCTGCTTCACCCACGACTTCATCCGGTCGCGCCTGGTCTCGGACGACGGCGATGCGAATGCCCGCTGGCTGCACGCCATCCTGTCGCCGGCCCTGCTCCATCTCGGGCATGACGTGCACAGGTTCGGCGCATTCGGGAGCGGTGCCGGCTTCATCCGGGCGCCGGATCGGGGGCGGCCTGGCGGCGACGGCGCCGCGGCATGGTCGGCCTCGTTCTCGAACCCGGAGTGGGAACCCCGGGTCGCCGAGGCGTGCGCCGATCTGAGGACGTTCGACCTTGTCGTCGGCTTCGAGCTCTCGCCCAACCAGACGCGGTTCCTCGACGCCGGCGGCACGCCCTTCCTCGACGTCGGCATCGACCCGATCCGCTTCGCACCCGACCTGTTCCTGCGCGTGCGGAGCAGCGACGCCGGGTTCGAGCGGACGCTGGCGGCCCACGAGATCACGGCAGAGGAGCTGGTGCCGCACGTGGCGCTCCTGCGCTCCAACGTGGCGCGCGCGCTGCCCGCCGACGCCGGCGAGCGCCCGGCCACGCTGTTCATCGGGCAGACCGACGTGGATACGAGCCTCGTGCATCACGGCGCTCTGGCGCGGGTCGAGCCGCTGGTCGACCGGATCAGGGCGCTCGTGCACGGCGGTCCGCTGCTGCTCAAGCCGCATCCGCACGGCGGGCTGCACCAGGACATCCGGACGCTGCACGACGCGTTTCCTGACGCCAGGATCGTCAACGACAACGTCTATGCGCTGCTCTGCTCGCCTCTGGTGCGACAGGTCGTCACGCTGTCGTCCGGGGTGGCCCAGGAGGCGCGCCTGCTCGGCAAGCCCGCCACCTGCCTGATCACGCCGGATCAGGTCTCGAGGCGAGGCTACCGTATCGGGCTGGAGGCGCTGCATCCCGCATTCTGGCAGACCCTCGACGGCGGCAGGGCGCCGACCCGCATGGCGCGGCCGCCGCTCGCCGGCGAGCTGCGCCGCACGCTCCAGGAAAGCTGGGGCTTCGCCGCGGTCCCGCGCATGGAGGACCGCCGGGTCTCACCGGGCCGGTCGGCGTCGTTCTGTGCGACCGGCGATGGCCGGAGGCTGCTCACCAGCGGCTGGTCCGCTCCCGAGCCCGCGGGTACCTGGAGCGTCGGGGAGCGTGCAACGCTGCTGGTGGACGCAGGCGACGAGGCCGTTGACCTAACCTTGACGTGCCAGGCCTTCGTCCCGCGCGGGCTTGGCGCCCGCACCGTCGAGATCTCGACCCGGCCTGGGCGCGGCACCCGTCGGATCACGTTCCGCAGCCAGCGCGTCCGCCGGATCGAGCTTCGGCTGCCGGCGTCCGCAGAGCCGGTGGAGATCGTCATCCGCATCCCTGGGCCGATCAGCCCGAGCAGCCTGGGCGGGTCGGAGGACGCGCGCCGCCTGGGGCTCAGGCTGATCCAGGCAGAGATACGCCCAAGGCAGCGGCGCGCGACGGTCGCCCTGCAGCCCGGCGTTGCGGTCCGCCTGTTCCAGCTGGTCTCGGGCCTCGCATACGGCTGGCTGAAGTGGGCCACATGAGGCGCTGCGCGCGCAGCGGAACCGTGAACGCCCGTGATGCGAGGCCCGCACGCGCCCGGTCGTGCCGGTGATTGCCTGAGCGGTCAGGTCCGTTACGTTGACAGGCACGTGGCGGTGGTGGCCACGCGGCAACGGCTTCCGCTCCGCCCCTCCGCCGCATCATCCTGGTGCTCGGGATGCATCGCAGCGGCACCTCCGCCCTCAGCCACGCGGTGCACCTGCTGGGGGCGAGCGCAGCCGCAACGCTGATGCCGGCAGGCCCGGACAATCCGCGCGGGTTCTGGGAATCCTCCGTCGTTGCCGCGGTCAACGACGAGACTCTGGCGGCCGGCGGCTCCGGCTGGGCGGACTGGCGGCGTTCGAGCCATTTGTCACAGGAATATCTCTTCACGCGACCCTGACGGTTCCTGTAGCCGACGCAGGCAACCAAAGCTGGACAGGTCATGCTTAAGACATCCGCAAGCTGCGTCGCCGTTGTCGCGGCCAGTCTCGCCTTCAACGCAGCAACGCCGGCGCAGGCCGCCGACGACCCCCGGCTCGCCGCCATCGAGGCGCAAATTCGCGCGCTGCAGAACCAGCTCGGCCATGTGCGGCAGGACCTCGCGGCTCGTGATTCCCAGGTCAAGGCGGCACGCGCTGAGGCGGCACAGGCGCGGGCGGACGCGAAGCGTGTCGCGGCTGCGCAGGGTTCCGCGACAGGGCAGAACGCGCGCACGGCGACAGCCGCGCCCGGCCAGCCTGGCGCGGGGCAGGACCAGGGCGGCTCGCCGATGCAGCCCGCCACTCAGCCGTATGCCGGCGGGACCGGTGGCGAGTTCGGCGCCACCAGCGCGCAGAACGGTGTCAGCCTGAACACACCCGGTTCCATCGGGGCGCAGCAGGCCGGCACGACCGGCGGCCGGCTCGGCACGTTCAAGATTGGCAACGCGACGGTGACGCTGGGCGGGTTCGTGGCACTCGAGGATGTGGTGCGCAGCCGCAACGAGACCGCCGACATCGGCTCGACCTACATCGGCATCCCGGAACTGCAGTCACCGGCCGCGCACGAGAGCGAGTTCCGCCTCTCCGAGCGCCAGAGCCGGCTGGCGCTGCTGGTGCAGGACGATCCGAACCCGGCGATGCACCTTGCCGGGTACATCGAGGCGGACTTCCTCGGCGCGGCGCCGACCGCAAATTCGCTGGAAAGCGACAGCTACACGCCACGTGTGCGCCTGCTCTACGCGACCTATGACGGAGCCGACACGGGCCTGCACGTCCTCGCCGGCCAGAACTGGAGCATGCTCACGCTCAACAAGATCGGCATAACCCCGCGCCAGGAAGACATCCCGCTCACGATCGACGCGCAGTACGTGCCGGGCTTCAACTGGGCCAGGCAGGCGCAGCTTCGCGTCGTCAAGGACTTCGACGACCACCGCGTCTGGCTTGGCCTCTCGATCGAGGTCCCGGAAGTCAACTACTACGCCGGTCCGAACGGCACCGGCAGCGCGGAAGGCACCGTCAACTCCACCAATCCAGGCGGCTCGGAGTTCTATTCCGGCAACACCTACAGCGACGAGATCGCACCCGACGTGATCGTCAAGGCGGCGTTCGATCCGGGCTGGGGCCACTTCGAGGCGTACGGCCTCGCCCGCTTCCTGCACGACCGGGTCAGCGTCGTCGGCGCCGGGCACAACAACACCACGATCGGCGGCGGCGGCGGTGCAGGCATGGTGCTGCCGATCGTGCGCGGCGCGCTGGACTTCCAGGCCAGCGGCCTCGCCGGCTATGGCATCGGCCGCTACGGCTCGGGCCAGTTGCCGGACGCCACGACGTCGGCTACCGGCGCGCCGGCGCCGCTGGCGGAGTTCCAGGTCCTGGTCGGGCTGATCGGGCATCCGTACAAGGACGTCGACGTCTACGGCTACGGCGGCACCGAGCAGGTCTCGCGCGACGCGTTCTCCGTCGGCGGCAAGGGCTTCGGCTACGGCAGCCCGCTCTACAACAACGGCGGCTGCGGCATCGAGCTGAGCGCCGCCGCCACCTGCGTCGCCAACACCTCCGGCATCACCCAGGGCGCGGTCGGCGCATGGTGGCGGTTCTATCACGGTGGCTTCGGCACGGTGCAGGCGGGGGTGGAGTACTCCTACACCAAGCGGGCCATCTTCAGCGGCGTGGGCGGCAGCACCGGCACCGATGATAACATGGTGTTCACCAGCTTGCGCTTCGCGCCGTTCCAGTAGGCCGCGCGCGACGGGGACGCCTGTCGTGATCGACCACCCGTGCAACCTGCTCCCGCATCGCGACCAATCCCGCGCCGGCGCGTTCAACGCCGGTGCGGCCGCACCATGGCAACGGTGCGGCGCGAGCGATGGAGCCGAGCCGACGATGCGCCGCCGAGAGCTGATCGCCTTGACCCTGCTGGCCGTGGCCCCGGTCCTGCTGCCCGGTTGCGCCGCCGTGCCGCCTCCCGGATCGCTGGACGCCGCGGATGTGGCCATCCTGTCGCGCATCCAGGGCTACCTGGATGCGATCCACACCCTGCGCGCCCGCTTCGTGCAGATCTCCGCCGACGGCAGCGGCGCGGGCACCGCCTGGATCGAACGCCCGGGCCGGCTGCGGCTGCAGTATGATCCGCCGAGCCGGGCGGTTCTGGTCGCGGCACGCGGCCGGGTCGTGTATGCGGCAGGCACAGGCGCCACCAGCAGCCTGCCGCTGTCGCGCACGCCGCTGTCGATCCTGCTCGCCCCGCAGATCGTGCTGTCCGGGCCGGTGACCGTGGTGTCGGTCCGTCGCTCCGACCCGGGGCCGGCGACCGGTGCCGTGCCCGCGTCGGGAGCCGTGGAGGTGACCCTGCGCAGCACGGAGCGGCCCGGCCAGGGTCAGCTCTCGCTCATCTTCTCCGACAATCCGCTGGCGTTGCACGGTCTTGTGCTGGTGGACGGGCGCGGCGACACCACACGGCTGAGCCTGAGCGACGTCCGGATCGGCGCCGAGGCGGTGGACGGCCTGTTCGCGTTGCCCGGCGCCTGACGCGCCATTGCCGCGGACCAGCAGGCGGGCCGCGGCGCAACCAGACCCAGGGAGGCCAACCATGGCCGGCTCCGCTACCGACACGATGCCGCCTCCTATGCTCGACTCCCGGATGATCGTGCATTCGCAGCAGCCGTTCAACGCCGAGCCGCCACTGTCCTCGCTGCGCGCTGCGTTCGTCACCCCGCAGCCACGGTTCTATGTGCGCAGCCACGGTGACACCCCGGCACTGGACGCGCTGGCGCACCGGCTGCGCGTGCAGGGGCTGGTGGCGATCCCGCTGGAGCTGTCCGTGGCCGAGCTGCAATCCCGCTTCGCCGTGCACAAGGTGGCTGCGGTGCTGCAGTGCGCGGGCAACCGCCGGGCCGACCTGCAGCCGGTGCGGCCGACCTCCGGCGATCCCTGGCAGGCCGGCGCGATCGGCCATGCCGAATGGACGGGCGTGGCACTTGCCGACGTGCTGCGTGCGGCCGGGGCGGACGAGCGTCCCGGCCGGCATGTCGCCTTCGCGGCGCGCGACACGATGGCGGTCGAGGCAGGTCAGGCGCGCTACGAGGTGTCGGTGGCGCTCGACAAGGCGATGCAGCCCGACGTGCTGCTCGCCTGGGCGATGAACGGCGAGGCACTCGCCGCGGAGCACGGTTTCCCGTTGCGCGTCGTCGTGCCCGGCTATGCCGGCGTGCGCAGCGCCAAGTGGCTGGAGACGGTCACGGTGCGCGACAGCCCGGCCGACAGCCCGATGCAGCGCCGCGACTACAAGCTGCTGCCGCCGCACATGAGCGAGGCGACCGCGGACTGGGATGCCGGCACCACGATCGACGAGATGCCGCTGAACGCCGCCATCTGCGAGCCAGCGTCCGGCGCCAGGCTGCCCGCCGGTGCGGTCACGGTGCGCGGCTACGCGGTCGCGACCGGGCGGCAGGTGGCGCGGGTCGACGTCACGGCCGATGGCGGGCGCAGCTGGACCCAGGCGACGCTCGAGCAGCGCCTCGACGCTCCGTGGAGCTGGACCTTCTGGGAGGCGACGCTGACGCTTGCCGCCGGCACCCACGAGATCTCCGCCCGCGCCTGGGACAGCGCCGGACAGACGCAGCCGTCGCAGCCCGACGACACCTGGAACTTCAAGGGGTATCTGTCCGCGGCATGGCACCGGATCGCGGTGAGCGCAGCGTGAGGCGCCACTAGTACCGTGCGGAATTCCGCATGACGCCGTTTCCGGTCGTGTCAGGTTCAGAGAGCATCGACCCAGGTGCTTCCTGATCCTTCCTCGCGTCCGTCAACCGAGTTGGGCAAGATTCGCGATCGTGTTGCCTCGCGACTGGAGCCCGAAGACAGCCTGGAAGTACTTGGAAGCAAGCCGCGCCGCCGTCCTGGTGGCTGAACAGGTTGTCTTCATCCGCCACCGGACCCGGGTGGAAATCGGCGAGCGCGGCCTGAAGCTGGGAGTCCAGGGGGTCGCAGCCTCCTCGTATTAGAACAGCGGGTCGTTGCGCAGGACGCGGGCGTGGTCGACGGCGGTCTGCAGGTCGAAGCGGCCGTTGGTATTGACGGCGAGCCTGGACTGGCTGCCGATCTCTGCAAGCACGGCCTCGATGCGGCGGCGGTCCTCGGCGAGCGGGGCGCCGCCGATCTTCATCTTCACCGCGCTGTAGCCGCGGTCGAGACAGGAGCGCATCACCCTGCGCGGCGCGGTGTCGTCCTTGCCGGGATAGTGGTAGCCGCCGGTGGCATAGACGAAGACGGGGGGTGCCGCGCGGCCGTGGCCGTTGGAGTTGAAGCCACAGCCGATCACCGGGCGGCCATCGCGCATCACGTCGGTGACCACGGCGACCAGGCTTGTCGTCATGCGGGAGAATCGATGCAGGCGTTGCGGATCGGCGAGGCGATCGGCTTGGTGGCCTCGTGGATGTCGGTGATGCGCATCGGGCTCCACGGTGTGGCGTCGGGCGCAAACGGGTTCTTGTACCAGCGGCCCGGGCATTGACCTGTAGGCAAAGCAAGGCTGGGCTTTGCCCAGACCCACCAAAGGCCTTTGGACACCCATCTCCTGGGCACAGGGATTCCAAAGGCTCAGCCTTTGGCGGAGTCCAGAGGCAGAGCCTCTGGCCTTGCTCGCCTTGCCTCGCTACGCGGCCTCGCCGGCGCACCAGCCGCTGGCCCAGGCCCACTGGAAGTTGTAGCCGCCGAGCCAGCCGGTGACGTCCACCGCCTCGCCGATCACGAACAGGCCGGGCACGTCGTTGGCGGCCATGGTGCGCGAGGACAGGCCGCGCGTGTCCACGCCGCCGCGCGTCACCTCCGCTTTCGGGTAGCCTTCCGAGCCGCTGGGCCGCACCTGCCAGGCCTTGAGTCGCCCCCCCAGCGCGGTCAGCGTGCGGTCCGGCAGGTCGGCGAGCCGCCTGGGCCGCTCCGCGGTCACCGCCGGCGAAGTCGCGACGGCCGCGCGCCGCGCTGTTGAGGCCTGCTCCAGGGTCTGCGCTACGTCCTGGGCCAGGGCCTGGGCCAGCCGTTGCGGCAGCAGCTCCGCGAGCACGGTTCGCAGTTCGGCCTTGGGCCGCGTGCGTTTGCGGCCCAGCAGGAAGGCGGCGGCGTCCTCGCCGGGCAGCAGATCGAGCGTGATCGCCGAGCCCGGCCGCCAGCAGGACGAGATCTGCAGGATCGCGGGGCCGGACAGCCCACGGTGGGTGAACAGCATGGCCTCGCGGAAGCTGTGCCGGTCCAGCCGCGCCACCGTGTCCAGCGCCACCCCGCTGAGCGGCCGCATCAGCGCCAGCGTCTCCCCGTCGAAGGTCATGGGCACCAGCGCCGGCGCGGTGGGCGTGACGGCGAGGCCGAACCGGCGGGCAGCGTCGAAGGCGAAACCGGTGGCGCCCAGCTTCGGGATCGACAGGCCGCCGGTGGCCAGGACCAGGCTCTGCGCGGCGACGGGACCGCGGTCGGTGTCGATGCGGAAGCTGTCGGCACGCGCCAGATCGCCGACGCGCTCGCCAAGGCGCAACTCGACGCCGGCAGCCTCGCATTCGGCCAGCAGCATGGCAACGATGCCGCGCGCCGAGCCGTCGCAGAACAGCTGGCCCAGGGTCTTCTCGTGGTAGGCGATGCCGTGCTTCTCGACCAGGGCGATGAAGTCCACGGGAGTGTAGCGGCGCAGGGCCGAGCGGCAGAACGCAGGGTTGTCGGAAAGGAAGCGCTCCGGCACGGTATCGCGGTTGGTGAAGTTGCAGCGGCCGCCGCCTGAAATCAGGATCTTGGCGCCAGCTTCGTCGGCGTGGTCCAGCACCAGGACACGCCGGCCGCGGCGGCCGGCGCCGATCGCGCACATCAGTCCGGCGGCGCCGGCACCGATGATCACCACGTCACGTTGTTCCATCGGCTTCGTCGTAGCAGGCGGCGGCGGCCGTGACGAATGGTGCTGCGAGGCCGGCGAGAAGGATGAGAGGCGGCGCTGCCTCCGGACTCCACTCGGGACTGAGTCCTGAGAACCCCTACGCTCAAGGAAAAGCGATCAAGGACTTCGACTGCTTGGGTGGGGCGGCGTTTTGGGTTCGGGGCGGACTTCGGCCCTGCCCGCCTGATCATTCCCTCGTCGGCAGCCCCACGGCTGCGTCAGGTGCGGCGGCTGATCATGGTCCTGAGCTGGTTCAGCAGCGTCTCGCCAGGGGTGGGAAGCACCGAGCGTGCCGGTGCGCCGCAGGTGCTGCCCCGGATCGCGGCGTCGATGTCCTGCGTGGCTTCGGCGGCCTGGTACTGGCCGAGCGGGTCGTAGACCTGAACGACCGCCATCATGCCCTCGTCCTCGTGCTGCAGGATATGGCAGTGGAAGACCGACGCGCCGACCTGCTGCGGCGTCAGGAACGGGATGGTCACAAAAATCCGGCCGGGATTGCCGTTGAAGTCCATCGGCGGGACCGGGATCGTGTCGTGCCAGACATCCACGTTGGCGCTGGGAGTCTGCCCGCTGACCTCGGGCATCAGGCCCGTGACGATGCCTGCCGGATCGACGATCGCCCCGGCGGCGGTGAACCCTGGCGGCACACCGCGGTCACCCGGCACGCTGAGCCGGAACTTGGCCTGGTGGATATGGAAGTTGTGCATCTCGAAGCTGTCGTTGACGATCTCCCAGACCTCCTGCTCGCCGAGACGCGGGCAGACATGCGGGTCGGCCGACGGGTTGAGCATGTCGGCCATCGGAAAGTAGCCCGATGGGATGGTGTTCGGACCGGTGCCCGAGGCGTCGATCGAGCGGCCGGTGGCGGCGTTGACGATGGTACTGCCCACCTGGTCGTTGTTGTTCAGACCGAAGATCACCTGTCGGCGGAAGCCGTAGGAGGTGCCGCCATATTGCGGCAGGGTGATGCAGTTGGTCGGCGCCGGCGCATACTGCGCGAGCGTGCTGGTCGCGGTGGTGCGCGTGTTGGACTGGGTCGTGGCCGCGGCCCCGGCCAGGGACAGGCTCAGCGGTCCCGAGGGCTGGGTCTGGCCGGCGAGCATCGTCACGCTGGCGAGGTTGATCGCGGGGGTCGAGAACCCGTTGTGATAGGCCCTGGGCGGATTCGGCGGGTTGACGCCGGTCTCGACGGCGGTGGTGCGCAGGGTGAGGATCTGGTTGGCGGAAGTCGCGGTGTTGGGCACGAAGATCTCGGCCCGCGTCGCCGGCATCATCAGGATCTGCCTGAGCCCGACGCCGAGCTGCAGGGTCGTGCCCGCGGCGTTGGTGTTGGTCCCGGCGACCACGCCGTCAAGGCTCAGCACCTGCATGGACTGGTCGAGCCCGGTGGCGTTGTCGTTGAGCTCGAGCACGTAGGTGGTGGTGTCGCTCAGGTTGGCGATGCGCCAGATGTTGTTCTGGCCGGCCTGCAGGGTGACATTGGGGAATTTCTGGCCGTTGACGGTGAACAGCCAGGCCGTGTCGTGGCTGCCGTCGCTCAGGTTGCCGCCCTGGTCGAGGACGCCGGCGTGCCCGCACCAGCCGTTGCCGGTGTTGATGGTGAGCGTGGGGTTCGCCAGGGTGCGGCAGGCCTGAAAGTCGTACTGGAGCGAGCGGATCCAGGCGGCCGGGGTAGCGGGAGCCACACTGTCGGGGGTGGTTCCAGGCGGCACCGCGAGCTGGATGTCGCGCAGGCCCATGTAGACCTCGGTGGTGGCGTTAAGCGCCGCGACATCGGCGGCGCTGGCACCCGGGGTCGCGAGCAGCATCGAGATCGGGTCGCCGACCGTGAGGAAGCCCGAGGCGCCTGCGGTCACGTCGTCCTGCGTGGAGGGGTGGACGTGGGCGTGGAACCAGGTCAGCCCGGATGGGTAGGAGGTGGGCGCGTTGGTGCTGCCGAACATCCGACCGGGCAGCGTCGCGGGAATGTCGATGCGGTAGGAGGTGGTGTTGCCCGGATCGGTCTGGGTGAACACGTAGTCGCCGGGCGGCCCGCAGGGTGCCGCGGAGTGCGGCTGGGTGATCAGCCCGTGGGTGTGCAGGTTGATTTCGAGTCCCAGCGGCTGGTCCTCGGCGGCGTTCGGGGTGGAGTCGCTGCCGACGAGCTGGTTGACGAGGTCGATCCGCAGGGTGTCGCCGGGATTGGCCGCGATCAGTGTCGGCGCGTAGCTGTCGTTCGACGGGTCGGACAGGTTGGTGGCGTAGCCGGGAAGCTGGACGGCGTAGGGCCCGACGTCGTGACGGACGGTGTTGCGCACGATCAGCCTGGCGTAGCGCACCGTGCTTTCCGGGCCGAGCAGGGTGCAGCCGGCTGGCACTGCCGGATTGGCGGCCTCGCCGGTGGCGGAGAGCAGCACCGGCTGCACCAGTTCGGCAGCCCGGCCGGGCGCGCAGAGCAGCGGCACGGTCGCCAGAGCCATGCCTGTCATCAAGCTGCAACGCATAGGGGCCGTCCTTTTCGTAACGCCGGTAAGGCTCGGGCGCAGCTTTTGTCGCTGCGCCTACCGGGAGAGCATGCAGATGTCCACTGAAACTACCCGACGCTGACCTGTCCGGCGCTCAGAGTTGCCCCGAACAGGACGATCTGCGTGCCGTCTGCAAGGTTGAGCATGGTGCCGAAGCTGCCGGTTTTTGCCGAGGCCAGAGCTGCTGCTTCCGCGGTGCTGGATGTCCCGACGAGCGTGAGCTGGTCGGCGGCGGTGAAGCCGATCACGGCGCTGTTGTCGCCTTGGCCGGCAAGCAGGTTGAATGTGGTGGCACCGGTGCCGCCGAACACCGTCGAGGCGCCGGCGTCGAAGTTGACCGTCGAGGTGCCGCCGCCTTCGACGGCTATCTCGCCGCCGGTCAGGTTGTAGGTGTCGGCGCTGGCCGGGCCGCCGAACACAATGTCGCCCGGCGTGGTGGTGAACACGTTGTTCCCGGTTCCGCCGACCATCGTGTCGCTGCCGCCGGTGCTGCCGAAGAAGGTGTCGGCGCCCGGGCCGCCGAACATCACGACCTGGCTCCCGGCTCCCCCGATCAGCGAGGTGTTGCCGCTGCCGGCGACCAGGATGCTGTTGACGCCCGACGAGCCGAACAGGGCGTCGGTTCCGGACCCGCCATAGAGGACATCCACGCCCGAACCGCCACCCGTCATGTCGTTCCCTGTGCCGGCCACGAAGGTCAGGTTCCCGGTCCCGCCGGTGACGGTGGCGGCGGGGCCGGAGGCGAACACGGTGACGGTGCCGGCGCCGGCGGTGATGGTGTCGGTGCCCTGGCTGATGACGACGACGTTGCCGCTGCCGCTCGCGGCGACGGTGTTCATGCCCGAGGGTGCAGTGGTGTAGGTGGTCCCCGTCGATCCGGTGGTGGTCGTGACCCCGGTCGGCGTGGTGGAGGCCATCACCGTTCCGGCGTAGGTCCCGGTGCTGCTTGCGCCCGCCGTGCCGACGGTGTTCGACAGCTGGACCACCAGCGGTCCATCGGGCGAGTCGAGCACATCGAGGGTGCTGATGTTGCTGAAGCTGGCGACGGCGGCCGTGCCCTGGGTCGGGTCATAGACCGTCACCGTGGCCTCGACGGAGCCGAACTGCAGGCTGGAGGGGCCGTGTCCGGCGGCATTCGGCGCCTCGGAATTGCCCCACCACACGATGTCGTCGCTGGTGCCGGGGCCGGCGAATACCTCGACCTGATCGGCATACTGCACGCCGGCCTGGTACTGTGCCACGTCCAGCGACAGCGTTCCGCCGGCCGATGTTCCGGAGAGCCCGGTGGCGATGATCGCGTCGAGGTCGGCATAGGCGGTGCCGGCCGCGGTCAACGCGCCGCTGGCGGTGAACAGCGGCACCGGGCCGCTCGCTGCCGCCGCCGCGAGATAGGTGGTTGGAGCGATGATGCTGCCGGTGGCGGTCTGGGTGAAGCCCACGCTGTACTCGGCGTCGAGCACCGCGTCGAGCAGCTCGCCGGCGCTGGAGGCGCCAAGGTTGGTCACGACGTACTGCGTGGTGTTGTAGTTCGCGTTGATCGTGGCGTCGTCCTGCGCGGCCGTGAGCGTCGCGAGGTCGGGTTCCTGCAGTGCCACCGCGCCTGGATTGATGTTGGCGTAGGTCGGGTTCGCGGCGCCGGTCGCGGTGGTGGCGACGGAGGAGCTGTAGTTGATCGTGCTGATGCTGCCGAGACCGGCAGAGGCTGCCGCCCGGTCGAGGTCGGCGGTGGCCTGGTCGCCGGCCGCATCGCCGCTCAGCGTCGAGCCGCCGCTGGTGACATAGCTGTAGCCGGGATCGGCCACGAGGTCGGGGCCTTCCAGGGAGATCACGGCGCCGGGAGCGGTGGTGTTGAGCTGAACGGCGAGCGAGACGAAGCTGGAAACGGACTGGCCGGGCGCCAGGACCAGGTCGATCTTGATGCCGGCGGTGCCCAGAGTGACGAGCGTGGCCTGTTCGGCAGCGGACGTGAGGGTGGCGCGTACGCTTGACACCCCGAGCGCGGCAACCTCGGCCTGCAGGGTTGCGGCCGCAGTGTCCGACGAGACGTTGAGCCCTGGCGACGGATTGAAGCTCGATGCCGAGGCGATGATGATCGGCTGGAAAGTGTCGCTCATGGTGGTCTCCGCAGTGTCGGACGACTGCTAGACGCATTTTGCGCCGCCGGCTCGCTACACGATGTCGAACATCATGCTTCGTTGTATGTCAGAGCGAGCTCCACCGAGCTGGAGAACTAAGTATCGCGAAACTCAGCCGTGTGGTTATCACATAATGGTCTCTAGTCCCAAATTTGCAACAGTGCGACGCGATACAGCAGCAATGCGGCATCGGTCACGATCGTGACGCTCCTCGACTTTCATACAGCTGTAACCTGATTGCCGATTCGACGCCGATGCTGTGTGTGGCGCAGCGTCTGCATCGCCCGGCCAAGTCCGGAGGCATCTTGACGGTGTCAGAGCATGCCTGAAGGGCGGCACCTGGTCTGCCGCAGCTCCGCGAGAACCGTGCCGGACGCGTCGCGATGCACCTGGATCCGACATCCAGTGGCCCTTGCAGGGCCGCGTGACGCTTCCTGCGTGGGCGGAAGAGTGCACGACAAGGCCTGAAGGTGCGGTTAACGCGATCAGGGCCGTTACGCGGCGTGGCAGACTCAGCGGCCGTAATAGCCGCCGCGGTAGCCGTAGCAGCGATGCAGGCCGAGCGGGCCGCAACCGCAGGCAGACAGCGTTCCTGCTGTGAGCAACAGCATCAGCAGCGCGAGGACTCGCTTGCGGGTGGCTCTGACCATGGTCGCTCCTTGGGATCAATGGCGCTGTCTGCCACCAGGATCGTGGCCGGTTGATGGCGCGTGACCGCCGAGCGGCAGGGCCAATCGGGCGCGACGCATGAGTTCGGACACCATTGCGCCAGGATCGTCTTCCCGCCGGGGTCCTACCGGCTCAGGACCGCCGTGCCGGCGAACGGAAGCTGACTTCCGGGCGTTCAGGTTTTCAGGCGGGGTTCGCCGGGGGGTGAGGGGCGGCCTGCGGGGTGGCGGAGAGGGTGGGATTCGAACCCACGGTACCCGCGAAGGCACAACGGTTTTCGAGACCGCCCCGATCGACCACTCTGGCACCTCTCCACGCACCGCCGCGGACCTGCCTGGCGATGCCGCGGCGCGTTATAGTCGCGTGGTCGCTGTGCATGCAATGCCTTGCGGGTGCCGCCGCTCTGGCTGCGCCGTCGCTGGCGCAGCCTGGCGGACCGCATTTCGCCGGTGCGCCGTCACCTGGAACAGCGACGGCGTGACGCGGCACGCGCGACCTGCGATCGGGCATGCTGGCGCGGCCGTGCGTTGACAGGGTGATCCGGGCACGGTAGGGCACGCCTCCCGGCGACGAAACGTTCCTCGACGGTCCGGATTGCCATGCCGCCTGGCAAGGTCCGGCATCGATGCATTCGGTGCCGGCCTGCCAGACACAAGATATCCGGTTTCGCCAAGGCATGATGCCGCAGCATCCCTGTCGCCTGCAGCACATCACCTGTTGCGTGCGGCATAGAGTGAGAGTCGAGCGATGTTCGCAGTCATCCGCACCGGCGGGAAGCAGTACCGTGTTACGCCGAACGCACTGCTGAAGGTGGAGAAACTCGAGGCCGAGCCCGGGTCGACGGTGACGTTCACCGATGTGCTGGCTATCGGCGGCGACGGAGGGCTGACCATCGGAGCGCCGGTGGTGGCAGGAGCCTCGGTGACGGCGACGGTGATTGCCCAGGACCGGCTCGACAAGATAATCATTTTCAAGAAGCGTCGGCGGCAGAACAGCCGGCGCAGGAACGGACATCGCCAGCACGTCACCGTGCTGCGCATTGGGGCATTTGGCGGCTCGGAGCAGGTGGCGGGCGAAGTGTCGACCGTCTCGTCGGCGCCGGGCGAGGATCCGGAAGCTGGCGGCCACGCGGCCGATGGCGTCTGAGGGAGAGCGGACATGGCACACAAGAAGGCAGGCGGGTCGTCCCGCAATGGTCGCGACACCGCAGGACGGCGGCTTGGATTGAAGAAGTTCGGCGGCGAGAGCGTGATCGCCGGCAACATCATCATCCGCCAGCGCGGCACACGCTGGAAGCCGGGCGCAAATGTCGGGCTGGGCAAGGACCACACCATTTTCGCGCTAATCGCCGGGATCGTGAAGTACACGCGTCGTGCGCAGGATCGGGTCCACGTGTCGGTCGAACCCGGACTCGCCGCTGCGGAGTGATCGGGCCTGACGCGGCCTTGCTTGACGGGGCCGGCGCAAGTCGGCCCTGTTGTGTTCGGAGCGGCAGCGTTTCACCTAGCCTGCCGATGGCAACTGCCGCGGCCGGTTGAGCGGTTCCTTCAGGCAGCAGCCACGCTGCCAGGATCGCTGCTGGCGGCAGGGTCGGGGGCCGATGCATTTGCACCCAGGCTTGCGCCATGAAATTCCTCGACCAGGCCAAGATCTATGTTCGCTCCGGTGATGGCGGCGACGGCGTGGCTGCGTTTCGGCGCGAGCGCTTCATCGAGTTCGGTGGTCCGGATGGCGGCAATGGCGGACGTGGTGGCGACGTCATCGTCGAGGCGATCGCCAACCTGAACACGCTGATCGACTTCCGCTATACCCAGCATTTCCGTGCCCGCAAGGGTGGCAACGGGGCGGGATCGGATCGCACCGGCGCGGCGTCGGCCGATGTGCTGATCCGGGTTCCGATCGGCACGCAGATCATCGCCGACGACCACGAGACGCTGATCGCCGACCTCGACGTTCCGGGACGTCGCATCGTGCTGTGCCGCGGCGGCGATGGCGGGCATGGCAACGCGCATTTCAAGACCAGCACCAACCGGGCGCCGCGCCGCGCCGACAAGGGGTGGCCGGGCGAGGAGCGCTGGATCTGGCTGCGGCTGAAGCTGATCGCCGATGCCGGGCTGGTCGGGCTCCCCAACGCGGGCAAGAGCACGTTCCTGGCGGTGACCACCGCGGCGCGACCGAAGATCGCCGACTACCCGTTCACCACCCTGCACCCGCAGCTGGGGGTGATCCGGCTGTCGGATGCCGAGGAATTCGTTCTTGCCGACATCCCGGGCCTGATCGAAGGGGCCCATGAGGGGGCGGGGCTGGGCGACCGGTTCCTGGGGCATGTGGAGCGCTGCGCGGTGCTGCTGCACCTGGTGGACGGTGCGGCGGGCCATGTGGTGCGGGCGTGGCGGACCGTGCGCAGCGAGCTGGAGTCGTACGGCGACGGGCTGGCTCAGAAGCCGGAGCTGATCGTGCTGAACAAGGCGGATGCGATGACCAGGGCAGAGGCTGCGACGCGGCAGCGGGCACTGGAAAAGGCGTCCGGGCAGGAGGTCTTCCTGATGTCGGGGGTATCCGGCCTCGGGGTGAAGGAGATGCTGCGTCGGGTGCAGGATGCCGTGACCGCGTATCGTGCCGGGCAGGGCTGAGAGCCCGTATGAGGCAGCCATCCTGGGCGATGATGTTCCAGGCATTGATAAAGCTCACCGGCGTGATAGGACCATGCGGCAAGTGGCCTGGACGCTTCCGGCTCGAGACGATTCCGGGAGGCGCATTTGCCGGACTTGCCGGCCAGGATCGGCACAGGTCGCCAGTGCGGACGGGACGGGGTTGCGTGATCGAGATCCGGCGCAGATGTGGCGAGCGGGTCGGATCGGGCACTGGTGCAATCGTTGGCCGGCGCTGCCGGGTCGGGTCGGTGGCGGTATCGCGACCAGCCGCCGGAACCGGTGACGGTGCAGCCATTCTCCGTCACAAACGGCAACGCCGCGGTAATCTGCAGGCAACCTCTCGTGGCGTAGGATAAAGTTTGTGTTCGTCCTGCCGTTCCAGCCCCGATTCCCTTGCCGCTCCCGGCGTTGCGCCACGCCCGATAGGGCGGCCGTGCTGCGCGGGTGCGGCGTGATCTCTGTGCCGAGGGGTCGCACCGCTGCTGCGCTCCGCACGGCGGGCGCGGCCTGATGGACCAGCCGATCGCGTCCGAAAGCCGCAAGCAGGTGCCGGGCGAGCGCCCGCCATACGGTGCGCCGGAGTGCGCTCCGGACGCCGTGCCGCCCGCCGCCGTGCCGCCCAGCGCGGACGCCCTGTTGCCGGATGCGGCGCCCGGTAGGGTGCCTGACACGGCTCCCCGGCGCGCCCCCGGCGTGGTCGATCCGCACCTGCCAGGCGCGACCCCGCAGCGCCCGGGCGGCGCGCCGGCGCCGCCCTCCGGTCCGCGCCGCCGCCGTCGTGCACTGCTGCTTCTTCTGCTGCTCGCGGTGCTGCTCGGCGGCGTGCTGTTCTGGCACCCCTGGGCACCCAGACCCGCCGTTTCGCACGACCCGACCGCGGACGGCGGGCTGCGCGGCGGCCCGGGCGGTGGACATGGCGGGGGCGCACCGCAGGCCGTGGGCGTGGCCGCGGCCGCCGCGGGGGACGTGGCGATCAGCCTGACCGAGCTCGGCACCGTGACGCCGCTGGCGACGGTGACGGTCAAGACGCAGATCAACGGCATCCTGACCCAGGTCGCCTTCACCGAGGGCCAGATGGTCCATCGCGGCGACTTCCTCGCGCAGATCGACCCCCGCCCGTACCAGGCGCTGCTCGAGCAGTACGAGGGCAATCTGGCCCGCGACCAGGCCCTGCTCGCCGACGCCCAGCTCGATCTCGCCCGCTACCAGAAGCTCAACGCCCAGGACAGCATCGCCCGCCAGACTGTCGACACCCAGGCAGCACTCGTCCGCCAGGACCAGGGCACGATCAAGGCCGACCAGGCGCTGATCGACACCCAGAGGCTCAACCTGATCTACTGCCACATCACCAGCCCGGTGGACGGTCGGGTCGGTCTGCGCCAGGTGGACCAGGGCAACTACGTCACCACCGGCGACGCCAACGGGATTGTCGTGGTCACCACGCTGCAGCCGATCACCGTGATCTTCACCCTGCCCGAGGACAACATTCCCGCGGTCGCCGCCCGCACCCATGCCGGCGCCACGCTGCCGGTCGAGGCCTGGGACCGCGCCGACGCCGCCAAGATCGCCGATGGCGCGCTGCTGACCCTGGACACCCAGATCGATGCCACTACGGGCACGGTGAAGGCCCGCGCCAGCTTCCCGAATGCCGACTTCGCGCTGTTCCCGCAGCAGTTCGTCAATGCGCACCTGCTGGTCGACACCCTGCACGCCAAGGTGCTGGTGCCCAACGCAGCGGTGCAGCGCGGCAGCCCCGGGACCTTCGTCTATCTGGTCGCCGCGGACGACACGGTCTCGGTGCGCAAGGTCGTGACCGGTCCGTCCGACATCACCAACATCGCGATCACCTCCGGCCTGGCGCCCGGCGATCGGGTCGTGGTCGACGGTGCGGACCGGCTGCATGAGGGCTCCAAGGTCAGCGTGCCGGCGGACCACGCGGGCGAGACGGATGCGCCGGCCGGCAAGCACCATCGGCATGGGCAGTAAGCAGGCCGAGGGCTCTGCCCTCGACCCGCCGGGGCGGGCCGCCGCGGACCGGCATCCGGAAGGCTTCGCGGCGCGTCGCCGGGTCGATATGCAGGTCCGGGGTTGCCCCTCGCCTGGTTGTGGCGGGCGATGAATCCTTCGCGGCTGTTCATCCTGCGGCCGGTGGCGACGACGCTGCTGATGCTGGCGATCCTGCTGGTCGGCATGGTGGCGTACGAGTTCCTGCCGCTTTCGGCGCTGCCGGAGGTCGAATACCCGACGATCCAGGTGCAGACCTTCTACCCCGGTGCCAGCCCCGACGTGATGGCGAGCTCGGTCACCGCGCCGCTGGAGCGCCAGTTCGGCGAGATGCCTGGACTGAACCAGATGCAGTCGCAGTCGAGCGGCGGCGCCTCGGTCATCACCCTGCAGTTCGACCTGTCGCTCAACCTCGACATCGCCGAGCAGGAGGTGCAGGCCGCGATCAACGCCGCCGGCAACCTGCTGCCGTCCGACCTCCCGGCGCCGCCGATCTACGCCAAGGTCAATCCGGCGGACGCGCCGATCCTGACCATGGCGCTCACGTCGAGGACCCTGCCGCTCACCAAGGTCGAGGACATCATCGAGACCCGGCTTGCCAGCAGGATCAGCCAGGTCGCAGGCGTTGGGCTCGTCAGCCTGTCCGGCGGCAACCGGCCGGCGGTGCGGGTGCGTGCCAACCCGCGCGCGCTCGCCGCCTACGGGCTGAACATCGACGACCTGCGCACCACGCTGGCCAACCTCAACGTCAACACCCCGAAGGGCAGCTTCGACGGGCCGGCGCAGTCCTGGACCATCGACGCCAACGACCAGCTGCCGAGCGCCGCCTCGTTCGGCAGCGCGGTGGTCGCCTACCGCAACGGCGCCCCGGTGCGGCTTTCCGACCTGGCCACCATCGTCGATGGAGCGGAGAACGTCTCGCTCGGCGCGTGGGCCAACCGCGCGCCCGCGGTGATCGTCAACATCCAGCGCCAGCCGGGTGCCAACGTCATCGGCGTGGTCGACGCGGTGCGCAAGCTGCTGCCGCAGCTGCAGGCCACGCTGCCGGCCGCGGTGGATCTCGAGATCCTCACCGACCGCACGACCACCATCCGGGCGTCGGTCGCCGATGTGGAGTTCGAGCTGGCGCTTTCGGTGGCCCTGGTGGTGCTGGTCATCTTCATCTTCCTGCGCAACGTGCCCGCGACCCTGATCCCGGCGCTGTCGGTCCCGCTGTCGCTGATCGGCACGCTGGCGGCGATGTACCTGTGGGGCTTCAGCCTCGACAACCTGTCGCTGATGGCCTTGACCATTGCCACCGGCTTCGTGGTCGACGACTCGATCGTGGTGATCGAGAACATCGCGCGCTATGTGGAGGCCGGCGAGGACCCGCTTACCGCGGCGCTCGAGGGTGCGGGGCAGATCGGCTTCACCGTCATCTCGCTGACCGTGTCGCTGATCGCGGTGCTGATCCCGCTGCTGTTCATGGGCGACGTGCTGGGCCGGCTGTTCCACGAGTTCGCGATCACGCTGGCGGTCACCATCGTCATCTCCGCCTTCGTCTCGCTTACCCTGGTGCCGATGCTGTGCGCGCGGCTGCTGCGCCACCGCCCGCATCGCGAGGAGGGGCGGCTCGGCCGTGCGGTCTCGGTGGCACTCGATCGCACCGTCGCGCTGTATGCGCGCGGGCTCGACTGGGTGCTCGGCCATCAGGTGGTCACGCTGCTGGCCGGCACGCTGACGGTGCTGGCGACGCTCGCCCTGGTCGTGGTGATCCCCAAGGGGTTCTTCCCGGTGCAGGACACCGGCGTGATCCAGGGCATCAGTCAGGCCGCGCAGTCCACCTCGTACGCCGCGATGGCCGAGCACCAGCAGGCGCTTGCCGACCTGATCCTCAAGGACCCGGACGTGCTCAGCCTGAGCTCGTTCATCGGCGTCGACGGCAGCAACGTGACGCTCAACGCGGGCCGGTTCCTCATCAACCTGCGGCCGCACGGCGAGCGCGACCTGACGGCCAGCGAGATCATCCGGCGGCTGCAGACGGAGACCGCCAACGTTGCCGGGGTCTCGCTCTACATGCAGCCGGTGCAGGACCTCACGCTCGACACCGCGGTCAGCGCCACGCAGTACCAGTTCGTTCTGGAGGACGCCAACGTCGGCGAGTTCGCGGAGTGGGTGCCGAAGCTCGTGGCGAGGCTCAAGCAGGCGCCGGCGCTTGCCGATGTCGCCAGCGACCTGCAGCAGGACGGGCTGTCGGCGATGGTGACCATCGATCGCGCCACCGCGGCGCGCTTCGGCATCACCCCTGCCACGGTCGACAATGCGTTGTATGACGCGTTCGGGCAGCGGATCGTGTCGACCATCTTCGGCCAGTCCAACCAGTACCGGGTGATCCTGGAGGCCGACGCCTCGCTCAGCCACAGCCTTGCCGCGCTGGACAGCCTGTACCTGCCGTCCTCGACCGCGGCCGGCGGCCAGGTGCCGCTGTCGGCGATCGTGCACGTCGTGCAGCGTCCGGCGCCGCTGGTGATCGGCCACCTCGCGCAGTTCCCGGCGACCACCGTCAGCTTCAACCTGGCCCCGGAGGCCTCGCTCGGGCAGGCGGTGGCGCAGATCGAGGCCGCGGAGCACGAGATCGCCCTGCCGGCCAGCGTGCAGACGGTGTTCCAGGGCGCTGCCGCCGCCTACCGGTCCTCGCTGGGCAACGAGGTGTTCCTGGTCGCCGCCGCGGTGACCGTGATGTACATCGTGCTCGGCGTGCTGTACGAGAGTTTCGTGCACCCGCTGACCATCCTGTCCACGCTGCCGCCGGCGGGACTGGGTGCGCTCGCGGCGCTGATGCTCGACGGCTCGGACCTGGGCGTGATCGGCATCATCGGGCTCGTGCTGCTGATCGGCATCGTCAAGAAGAACGCGATCCTGGTGGTCGACTTCGCGCTGGAGGCCGAGCGCGAGCGTGGGGTTCCGGCGATCGAGGCGGTGCGCGAGGCCTGCCTGCTGCGGTTCCGGCCGATCCTGATGACCACGCTCGCGGCGGCCTTCGGGGCGCTGCCGCTGATGCTCGGCAGCGGCACCGGCTCGGAGCTGCGCCGGCCGCTCGGCATCGCCATCGTCGGCGGCCTCGCGGTCAGCCAGTTCGTGACCCTGTTCAGCACCCCGGTGGTCTACCTGCTGTTCGATCGCATCTCGCAGCGCTTCGGCCGGCCGGCGCGGGCGGACATGCCGGACCCGGCGCTGCCATGATCCGGTCGGCGACGCCGGCCCGTCGCCTGGAGCCGGGGGCTCCGGATGCCGGCGACCGCGTGGCCTTCGGCGTCCGCCTGGCTGGGCGCGCGGCGCTGCCGGGCCGGATGCCCTCGTGAGCATCAGCTCCCCGTTCATCGCCCGTCCGGTCGCGACCACGCTGCTCACCATCGCGGTGGCGCTCGCCGGGGTGTTCGCGTTCGCCAAGCTGCCGGTGGCGCCGCTGCCGCAGGTGGATTTCCCGACCATCCTGGTCACCGCGGCGCTGCCCGGCGCCAGCCCGGAGACGGTTGCGACCAGCGTCGCCTCGCCGCTGGAGCGCCATCTCGGGCAGATCGCCGACGTGACCGAGATGACGTCCACCAGCTCGGTGGGCAATCTGCGCATCACCCTGCAGTTCGGGCTGGACCGCGACATCGACGGCGCGGCGCGCGACGTGGAGGCGGCGATCAACGCCTCGCGCGCCGATCTGCCCACGGCGCTGCGGCAGAATCCCACCTACGAGAAGGTCAACCCGGCCGACACGCCGATCATGATCCTGGCGCTGACCTCGGACACCCTGACCCCTGGCCAGCTGTACGACGCGGCGAGCTCGGTGCTGCAGCAGAAGCTCAGCCAGCTGCCCGGGATCGGCCAGGTCGAGATCGGCGGCAGCGCGTTGCCGGCGGTGCGGGTGGAGGCCAACCCGAACGCGCTCGCGCATAACGGGATCGGGCTGGAGGACGTGCGCGCGGCGCTCGCCTCGGCCAACGCCAACAGCCCGAAAGGCGCGGTGGAGGATGGCGAGCGGCGGTTCCAGCTCTACACCAACGACCAGGCGCGCAAGGCGGCCGACTACGCGCCGCTGATCATCGCCTACCGCAACCAGCGGCCGGTGCATCTGGCCGACGTCGCCGACGTGATCGACAGCGTCGAGGACCTGCGCAACGCCGGATTGTACAACGGCGGCGCCGCCGTCACCGTCATCATGTATCGCCAGCCGGGTGCGAACATCATCGCCGCCGTCGACGGCGTGCGGGCCGCGCTGCCGGCGCTCGCGGCCGCGCTGCCGGGCCAGGTGCTGATCCGCACCGCACTCGACCGCACGCCGGGCATCCGCGCCTCGCTGGCCGAGACCGAGAGTACCCTGGTGCTTGCGGTGGTGCTGGTGATCCTGGTGGTGTTCGCCTTCCTGCGCGACTGGCGGGCGACGCTGATCCCGGCGGTCGCGGTCCCGGTCTCGGTGATCGGCACCTTTGCCGGCATGTACCTGCTGGGCTACAGCCTTGATATCCTGTCGCTGATGGCGCTCACGGTGGCGACCGGCTTCGTGGTCGACGATGCGATCGTGGTGCTGGAGAACGTGCAGCGCCACATCGAGGCCGGCATGAGCCGCGGCCGCGCCGCCCTGCTGGGCGCGAGCGAGGTCGGGTTCACCGTGCTGTCGATGAGCGTCTCGCTGGTCGCGGTGTTCCTGCCGATCCTGCTGATGGGCGGCATCGTCGGCCGGCTGTTCCGCGAGTTCGCCGTCACCCTGTCGCTCGCGGTCACGGTGTCGCTGGTCGTCTCGCTCACCACCACGCCGATGATGTGCGCCTTCGTGCTGCGGCCGCCCGAGGCGCCCGGAGCGCAGGGAAGAACCGCCCGCGAGCCGGGCCGGATCGCGCGCGGGTTCGAGGCCGGCTTCGCCCTGATGCTGCGCGGCTACGCCGCCAGCCTCACGGTGGCGCTGCGCCACCCCAGGCTGGTGATGCTCAGCCTGGTGGCGACGATCGGGCTCAACGTCGTGCTGTTCAAGGTGGTGCCCAAGGGCCTGCTGCCGGTGCAGGACACCGGCCTGCTGATCGGCGGCGTGCAGGCCGACCAGGCGATCTCGTTCCAGGCGATGAAGGCCAAGGTCGCACACATCCAGGACTTGATCGGCGAGGACCCCGCGGTGTCCGGCGTGGTCGGCTTCACCGGCGGCCGGCAGACCAACGCGGCCTTCACCTTCGTCACCCTCAAGGAGCAGGATCAGCGCGACGCGGCGCCGGTGGTGCTCGATCGGCTGCGTCGACGGCTGTCGCGGGTGGCCGGCGCGCAGACCTTCCTGTTCGCCGCCCAGGACGTGCGGGCGGGCGGGCGGCAGACCAACGCCGCGTACCAGTACACGCTCGAGGGCGACAACACCGCCGAGCTGTACGAATGGTCGCCGAAGGTGACCGAGGCGCTCAAGAAGTCGCCGCTGCTGACCGACGTCGCGAGCGACCAGCAGGAGAAGGGTCACGAGGTCTACCTGACCTATGACCGGCCGACGCTGGCCAAGCTGGGGCTCACGCCGCAGGAGATCGACAACACGCTGTACGACGCATTCGGGCAGCGCCAGGTCTCGACGATCTACAACGCGCTGAACCAGTATCATGTGGTGCTGGAGGTGGCGCCGCGCTGGTGGCAGAATCCCGACACCCTGCAGATACTCAAGGTCAGCACCTCCGGCGGCAACGCCTCGGGCACCTCGACCACCAACGCCTCCGCCCGGGCCACCACGGCGGCCACGGCCGCGACATCGACGGCCGGCGCATCAAACGCGGCTCCCACCGCCGCGTCATCGGGGAGTCCGGTCGGGCAGACCGGCCAGTCGGGGGCCGCCACGGGCGCGACTGCGAGCGGCTCGTCCGACCCGTCGCTGAACTCCGAGCTGAACGCGCAGAACAACGCGCTCGCCGCGAGCGGCAGCTCGGGCGCCTCGTCTGGCGCGTCGGTCAGCACTGCGGCCGAGACGATGGTGCCGCTCGCCGCCTTCACCCGCAGCACGCCGGGTTCGACGCCGCTTTCGGTCAGCCACCAGGGGCAGTTCGTGGCGTCGACTATCTCGTTCAACATGGCCAGCGGCCACTCGCTGAGCGAGGCCGGGCCGCTGATCGACCGCACGCTGGCGGAGCTGCGCGTGCCCGCCGACATCCACGGCACCTTCGCCGGCACCGCGGCGCAGTTCCAGACCTCGGTCGCGCAGGAGCCGCTGCTGGTGCTTGCGGCGCTGGTCACCGTCTACATCGTGCTGGGCATCCTCTACGAGAGCACGATCCATCCGCTGACGATCCTCTCGACGCTGCCCTCGGCGGGCGTGGGTGCGGTGCTTGCGCTGTACCTTACCGGCCAGGAGTTCAGCATCATCGCGCTGATCGGCGTCATCCTGCTGATCGGCATCGTCAAGAAGAACGCGATCCTGCTGGTCGATTTCGCGTTGTCGGCCGAGCGCGAGCAGGGGCTTTCGACCGAGGACGCGATCTACCAGGCCTGCATCCTGCGGTTCCGCCCGATCATGATGACGACGTTCGCGGCGTTGCTGGGCGCGCTGCCGCTCGCGTTCGGCGGCCCGGGGGGCGAGCTGCGCATGCCGCTCGGCATCTCGATCGTGGGCGGCCTGATCGTCAGCCAGGCGCTCACGCTCTATACGACGCCGGTGGTCTACCTGTACCTGGACCGGCTGCGTGGTGCGGCACGGCGGCGCCGGCCGGCACCGGCGGTGGCGTGAGCCGGGCGGGGCAAGGCCGGGCCTCACCTGGCCTTGCCAGGAGCAAGCCGCACCCGGACCGGCTTGATCCTGGCCGGCACGGCTTTGCTGTGCGGGTCTGCGGGCTCAGCTTCCGGCGGGTTCGCCGTCTGCCAGCGGCGGGCAGAGCCCTGGCGTTGCCTGCGACATCATGGCGGTTGGATTGGGACACTTGAAACTGAGACATATCCAGCCCGGCGTTGCGGCCGTGTTCCTGCTCGGCGGCTGCATGGTCGGACCGGACTACCGCCTCCCCGCCGCGCCGCTGTCGCTGGCCTACAAGGAGCTGCCCGGCTGGACCATCGCCAGCCCGGCCGACACCCTGGCGAAGGGCGAGTGGTGGCGCGTCTACCAGGACCCGGTGCTCGACGGGCTGGAAGGCGAGCTCGAGGGCGGCAACCAGACGATCAAGGAGTTCGAGGCCGCCTACAGCGTCGCCCGCGCCGTGGTCGACGAGGACCGCGCCAACCTGTTCCCCCAGCTCACCGCGGGCGCCGGGGCGCAGCGCTCCTTCGCCGGCAACGGGTCCGCCGCCAGCCTGGGCGGCACGGCCGTGACCAGCGGCAGCACCGCCACCACGCTCGGCACCGGGACCGGCACCACCGGCACCGGCCTCAATACCACAGGCACGACGGCCACCAGCTCCGGCATCGGCACGAGCGGCATCAGCACCTCCGGGAGCGGCGACGGCCACCATACCGTCTACAACGTGTCCGGCTCGGCGAGCTGGGAGATCGACGTGTGGGGGCGCATCCGCCGCCAGGTCGAGAGCGGGGTGGCGAGCGCCCAGGCGAGCGAAGCCGACATCGTCAACGCCCGGCTCTCCGCCGAGGGCACCCTGGCGACGGACTACTTCGACCTTCGCGTGTCCGACGCCATCATCGCGCTGCTGACCCGCACCGTCGACGAGTACAAGCGCTCGCTCGACGTCACCCGCAACCAGTACGAGGTGGGCGTCGCCGCCCGCTCCGACGAGCTGACCGCCCAGGTGCTGCTGGAGACCACCCAGGCCAGCCTGATCAACGCGGGCATCCTCCGCGCGCAGTACGAGCATGCGATCGCCGTGCTGACCGGGCGCCCGCCCGCGACGCTGTCGGTGGTGGTGGCCCCGCTGGCGCGCGACCTGCCGCCGATCCCGGGCGTGCTGCCGGCGACTCTGCTGCAGCGCCGGCCGGACATCGCCGCCGCAGAGCGCACCATGGCGTCCAACAACGCGCTGATCGGGGCGGCGATCGCCGCCTACTACCCGACGATCAGCCTGTCGGCGCTGCTGGAGTATTCCGGCCAGCCGTTCGGCTCGCTGATCTCGGCGGCGAACCGGGTGTGGTCGCTCGGCGCGTCGGCCAGCGAGACGCTGTTCGACGGCGGCGCCCGCTCCGCCCAGGTGCGCGCCGCCCGCGCCACCTACGACGAGAGCGTCGCCACCTACCGGCAGACCGTGCTGACGGCGCTGCAGCAGGTCGAGGACGAGCTGGTGGCGCTGCGCATCCTCGACCAGGAGCTTGGCGTGCAGCAGGCCGCGGTCGCCGACGCGCAGCGCTCCGTCGTGATCACCCTCAACGAGTACCGGGCCGGCACCCAGGCGTTCACCGCGGTGGTCACCGCCCAGGCGCTGGAGCTTGCGGACGAGGAGACGCTGATCACCCTGCAGCAGGCGCGGCTGGTGGCGAGCGTGGCGCTGATCGAGGCGCTGGGCGGGGGGTGGGATGCCGCGCGGCTGCCGAGCCGGAACTCGCTGCAGGAGAACCAGCCGTTCCTGCCGTGATGGCGTTGGGCGTGGTCGGGTCAAGCAAGCGAGGCCAGAGGCTCTGCATCCGGACTCCGCCAAAGGCCGGGCCTTTGGAATCCACTTGCCTAGGGAATGGGTTTCCGAAGGCCTTTGGTCTGGGCGGAGGGAAGGCCCGGCCTTGCTTCGCTTCTCAGCAGGCGTTGACGATCCTGAACCGCGATTGCAGGTGCGGCGGCAGCCCGGGGAGCTGCGGCAGGTCCGGGTCGGTCTGCGGGGTCGGGTAGAGCACGATCAGGTTGGTGGGGATGCCCGGCCGGCAGTCGGTGCGGGCGCGGGCGAGCGCTGCGTCGAGCTGCGCCGGGGTGCCGGCGTCGACGGTGAGCGGCCAGGGCGCGCGCCACTCCGGCCGCAGGTAGAGCGGCTGCTGCACCCGGCTCGCGAACACCGACGGCACGAAGATGCCGTGCCGGGCGGCCAGTGTCGTCATGTTGTTGAGCGGGGGCGACCACTGGTCGAACCAGCCCATGCCGCCGGCGATCCAGGCGCGCGGCGAGGACGGGTCGCCCCGGGTGGGGGGGGCGTCGCCCTTGGCGGCCAGCAGCGTCGAACCGGGCGGCAGCTCGGCGAGCGTGGATTCGAGCGCCGCGTAGAACCGGCCGTAGCGGTGCCAGTCGGCGGCGAGCAGGCCGACCCGGGCGACGACGAGGGCGGCGAGCGCCGGGGCGAGCCAGGCGGCGCGGGGCCCCACGGCGAAGCTCGCGGCCAGCACGATGAACGGCAGGGTGGCGAGGCGGGCGTCGACGTAGGTCCCCTCGCCGATGCTGAACGGGGCCAGCACGGTGACGACGACCAGGGCGGCGATCACCAGCACCCAGTCGCGCGGGATGCGGCGGCCGGCATAGGCGGCGGCGGCGGCGAGCAGGGCGACGGTGAGGATCAGGGCGAGGTCGGGGCCGGGCTGGCCGCTGGCCATGGCCTTGCCGAAGGTGGCGGCCTTGCCGAACGCGGCGCGCAGCAGCGAGGACTTGCCCTGGCCGATCGCGGCGATGTTGTCGTCGCCGACCGGGGAGAGCAGCAGCGCGCCGGCGGCGGCCAGCAGCGCCACCAGCGGGGGCAGCAGCTCCCTGGCGCGCCGGCGGCGGGTGAAGGCCGCCAGGTCGAGCAGGCCGGCGACGCCCACGAACATGAAGGCGGCGAGCAGGTGGCAGAGCGCGATCGCGCCGACGCAGGGCAGGGCGAGCAGGGCCCGGATCGCCCAGCGGCCGCGGCACGCCTGCCAGGCGACGAGCGACCACAGGATGAGGCTGACGCCCGCGAGGTAGTTCACCAGGCCGTAGAACAGGGCCATGTTGTAGAAGCAGGTCACGGCCAGCGGGGCGGCGAGCGCGCTGTGGCCGGCGACGCGGCGGGACAGGGCGCAGAAGCCGCCGATGAAGCTGGCGTAGAGCAGGAGCAGGAAGGCGGCGCCGGCGGCGTCGATGCCGAGGCCGAGGCGCATCAGGCCGCCGATGGCGACGTCGAGGATGGCGTTGGGGATCAGGTAGCCCTGGAAGCCGTAGCGCGCGGCCCAGAACGGGTCGCCGTCGAGCACGCGGGCGGTGATCCAGACCCGGGCGAGATGGCTGGGCCAGTCCTGCAACGGGGCCGGGACGCTGGCGAGCAGGGGAAGCGCGCCGAGCAGGACTACGGCGGCGTTGAGCAGGATGCGGGGTCGGCGGCGGGTGGTGGTGGGCGCAGGCGTGGTGGGCGGCGTCGCGTGATCAGGCGGCACGGCGTTGCCGGTCGTGCGGCCGGGTCATGCCGGCACCGCGGCCACGATGACGGGGGCGCCGGCGCGGCGCTTGCGGCCCCAGACGAAGCGGGTGGACACGCCGAAGTTGAACACCGAGCTCATGAACGCCCCGGCGATGCCTGCGAGCGGCCAGCTGTTGACCTCGTGGATGGTCAGGTTGGCGATGCTGATGTTGGCGAGCGCGCCCATGCTGCAGACCAGGCAGAACACCACGAAGCCGCGGATGAAGCGCAGGCCGCGCAGGCGCTCGGTGCGGTAGGTGATCGAATTGTTGAGCACGTAGTTGAGCGCCATGGCGCAGCAGGTCGCCGCGGCCTGTGCGTAGATGAAGTGCACGTCGTTGCCGACCAGCACGCCGAGCACGGTCAGATGCAGCAGGAGCCCGACGCCGCCGACGATCGAGAATAGCACGAACTTGGGCGGGATCAGCCCGTTGGTCATCTTCTCGATCAGCAGGAAGGCGTATTCGGCGACGATCATGGTGTCGACCTTGCTCTCGCCGGACTGGCGGTCGCGGAAGGTGTAGGGGACCTCGGCGACCTTGAGCGGGTGGGGCGAGGAGGTCAGCAGGTCGAGCAGGATCTTATAGCCCTGCTGCGACAGGTCGTAGATCGCGCCGTCGAACACGGCGCGGCGGGTCATGAAGAAGCCGCTCATCGGGTCGCTGACGCTCTCGCCGATCAGCAGGCGCGAGGCCCAGGTGGCGAACACGCTCATGCGCTGGCGGGTGGCGTCCCACTCGCCGACGCTGCCGCCCGCGACGTGGCGGCTGGCGACGACGATGTCGGTGTCGGTGGTGCGCAGGATCTCGAGCATGCGGGGCAGCAGCGTCTCGTCATGCTGCATGTCGGCGTCGATCACGCCGATGATGTCGGCATGGGCGCTCATCGCGCCCTCGACGACGGCGGAGGCCAGGCCGCGGCGGCCGACGCGGCGCAGGCCGCGCACCGAGGCGCCTTCGCGGGCGACGGCGGCGATCTCGAGGCTGGTGCCGTCCGGGCTGTCGTCGTCGACGAAGATCAGCTCGAACGGAGTATCGCCCATCGCGGCGGTGACCGCTGCAACCAGAGGGCGAATATTCATGCGCTCATTGTATGTGGGCGCGACAATCGAGACGACCGGGAGTTGTGTCGTGAGCGAGGCGACCGTAGAAGACTGCCGTGACCCCGCCGTGAACTTCACGATCGAGGGCGTGGACCTGTTCTCTGTTGCCATGTTGCACCCTTTTGGGCGTCCTAACACGGATGGCGGGGTTTGTAACCTGCGCGGCGGGTGAAATGCGCGCGGCACGGCCTGGCGGTGCGTGCGGGAGGCGATGGGGGCTAGGCGGGCGCGTCGCGCAGGGTGAAACCGGGTGCCGCGGCCTGTTCCGGGGTGAGCGGGGTGTCGTTGCGCAGCAGGCGGCGGGCGGCCATGTGGTCGGCCGGGCGATTGATCGACTCCACGCCCGCGAGGCGTCCGGCGCGGAAGCACAGCACCGAGCCCGCCTGGGCTTCGCCCACGCCGACGTGGCGGTCGCTGCCCGCGGTGAGGCCGGCGATCTGCAGCTTCAGGGGGCCCTGGTCGCTCCAGAACCAGGGGACCGCGTCGTAGGGCAGGCTGCGTCCGGTCAGATGCGCGGCCAGGCTGCGCGCGTGCTCGACGGCGTTCTGCACCGACTCCAGGCGGACGACGGCGCCGCCGGCGTGGCGGCTCGGGTAGGCGGCGCAGTCGCCGATCGCCGAGATCGCCGGGTCCGAGGTGGTCAGCTGCGGGTCGACCAGGATGCCGTTGTCGGTGGCGAGGCCGGCCGCCGCCGCCAGCTCGGCGTTGGCGACCACGCCGATGCCGACCAGGACCAGGTCGGCCGGGTGCTCGGCGCCGGAGCGGGTGCGCACGGCGCGTACCCGCGCGGGCATGCCGGGCGGGGCGGCGGCCTCGGGCAGCAGGGCGGCCACGCCGTCGCCGAAGGAGAAGGTGGTGCCCTGCGCCTCGTGCCAGCGGGTGAAGGTGGCCGAGGTCGCCTCGGTCACCGCGCGGCCCATCGCCCGGGCGCCGGCCTCGATGACGTGCACCGGGCGGCCCATCGCGCGGGCGACCGCTGCGAACTCGAGGCCGATGAAGCCGGCGCCGATCACCACGATGCGCCGGGCGGCGCGAACCCGGTCCCACAGCGCGCTGGCGTCGGCCCGGGTGCGCAGGGACATGACGCCGGCGAGGTCGGCCCCCGGCACGCCGAGGCGGCGGTTGCGCGAGCCGGTGGCGAGCACGAGGTGGTCGTAGGCGAGGGGCGCGCCGTGTTCGGGGATCACCAGGCGGCGGGACGGGTCGATGCCGGCGACGCGGGTTTCGGCGCGAAGGGTGACGCGGCGGGCGGCGTAGAACGTCTCGGGGCGCAGGTGCAGGTCGACGCTGCCGCGCTCGCCCTTGAGGTAGGCCTTGGACAGCGGCGGGCGGTTGTAGGGCAGGCCGGGCTCGTCGCCGAGCAGGGTGATCGGGGCGTCGTAGCCGGCCTCGCGCAGGGAGGTGGCGAGCTGGAACGCGGCCTGGCCGGTGCCGACGACGACCACACCGTGGGAGAGCGGGCCGGGGGAGAGCGGGCCGGGGGAGAGCGGCGCGGCGGCTGCGGTGCGAGGCGGCGCGAGGTCGGTGTCGGCGGTCATGCTGGCCCCCTGGTGCGGGCGCAGGCGGCCCGGCCGGAAGCTGGGGTGGGAGGGCCGTTCAGGGAAGGCGGGAGAGCACGCGCCAGCCAGGGCGCGGCCCGGAGGACCGGAGCTGGGCGTCGAGCTCGCGCAGGCTGCCGTCGGACTGCAGCTGGAAGTTCCGCACGGCGTCCGTACCCTGGTCGGGCATGCCGGGCGAGAGCACGTCGAGCTGGAATATCGTGGTGTTGCGCAGGCTGCGCCAGGTGCCCTGGCTGGTGCGCGGGGCGAGGCCGCCGGGGCTGCGGAGGCAGGTCTCCTGCAGCAGGTAGCTGCCGGCCTCGCTCTGCAGGCCGGTGGACAGGGTGAGCAGGGTCTGCACGGCATCGCATCCCGGGTCCGGCAGCATCCCGGTCCAGCGGCCGATCGGGCGGCCGGCGGAGCGGGGGTTTAGCATGCCGGGCAGCGCGGGCAGCGGGGGACCGGACGGGGCGAACGGCGCCGCGGCGGCCGGCAGGGCGGCAAGCAGGACGAGCATCGCGCCCATCGCGCCCATCGCGCGGGCGAGCGGCGGGAGGCTGCCCCGGACCGACGGGGCGGCGGCTGCCACGCGCAGGGTCCGGGTCGGGGCGGTCATGTCGCGCGGGGGCATGGACCCAGCATGCGCCGGCAATGCTTGACGGCGGGTGAACGCGGCCGCCGTCACGCGGGGCCGGACAGTCGGCGCCGCGTGAGACGAAAGTGTCCGGCCGGACCGGACAGTTTCGGCCCGAAGTGTCCGGTTTGGCCGGACAGTTTCGAGGCAAGTGTCCGGCGTGGCGTGACGGGGGTTGTCACGCGCGGCCGGACAGCCGGGCGCAAGGGCCGCAAGGCTGGGCTCTGCCCAGGCCCGCCAAAGGCCTCGAGGCCTTTGGAAACCCGTTCCTTAAGCATAGGGATTCTCAAGGCCAGCCTTGAGCGGAGTCCAGAGGCAGAGCCTCTGGCCTTGCTTGCCTGACGGTCAGGGCAAAGCCCGGCCTTGCTTCGCATGCGGGTCGGGGCCTGGTACTGCTTGTCGGCCGGGGTTCTGCCTGGCCGCGGTCGGGGTGGTGGCAAGGGGGCTGGGCTGGGCTATAGGCTGTGGGCCGAGAGGGAGACCGCCATGTCCGTGTGCGTCCGCACCGCCGCTGCCGCCTCGCGCCGCGGCGCATTGCGCATGGCCGGGGGGTGTCTGGCGGCGCTGCTGCTGCTGGGGTTCGTGCGGCCGGCGGCTGCGGCGCACCTGGCGTTCGTCATCAACTCGAACGACGCCAGCATCAGCGTGCTCGACGTGGACACGCGGCGCGAGCTGCGCCGCATCCCGGTGCTGCGCGAGCCGCATCACATGGCGCTGTCGCCCGATCACCGTTCGCTGGTGGTTGGCGACACCACGGGCAACGCGCTGTTCCTGCTCGACCCGCGCACCGGGGACGTGCAGCGCCAGGTCAGCGTGAGCGACCCGTACCAGCTCGCCTACAGTCCGGACGGCAGCCTGCTCACGGTGACCGGGCTGGCGCGCAACCAAGTCGACATCTACGACGCGCGCAGCCTGCTGCTGCTGCACCGGGTGCCGGCGAGCGCGATGCCGAGCCACATCAACTATTCGCCCGATTCGTCGATGGTGTTCGTCAGCCTGCAGCAGACCGACAGCGTGATCGCGATCGCTACGCGCACCGGGGCGGTGATCTGGACCGCCAAGGTGGGGCGGGTGCCGGCGGGCGTGCTGTGGCATGACGGCGCGCTGCTGGTGGGCCTGATGGGGCAGGGCGAGATCGCGGTGGTCGACCCGGCGGACGGGCACGTGCGGCGGCTGGTGCCGACCGGGCGGGGCGCGCACGTCATGTTCGTGCCGCCCGACGGGTCGGTGATCTATGCGACCAACCGGGTGGAGGGGACGATCTCGGTGCTAGACCCGCACACTCTGGCGGTGATCCGCACGCTGCACGTGCCGGGCGGGCCGGACGATATCGACTTCGCGCCGGACGGCAAGCTGTGGACGACGCTGCGCTGGAAGCAGGCGGTGGCGGTGGTCGACCCGGTGAGCGGCAGCGTGGAGATGATCCCGGTGGGGCGCTCGCCGCACGGGATTTGGCTGAACACGCACGACACGCTGCCGGTGGCGGTCAGCGCGAAGTAGCGCGTGGAGCAGGCAAGGCCGGGGCCCTTGGAAACCATGATGTGGGTCCGGGGGCTCAGCCCCCGGCGGAGTCCAGAGGCAGCGCCTCTGGCCTTGCCTGCGTGAGGGCGATCCGCCTCCCGGCGTTGTTCCTGACGGCGGGGCTGTGCGTCGTGGCCTGGCTGGTGGCAAGGGTCGGCGGGGCGGCGGTGCTGCGCGCGGCCGGGGCGCTGGGCTGGGGCGGGTTCGCGCTGGTGCTGCTGGCGCAGGCGGTGCTGGTGGTGCCGATGGGGTTCGCGTGGTGGCTGCTCGGGCGGGGGCGGGCGGACGCGCGGGCGTGGCGGTTCGTGTGGGCGCGGCTGGTGCGGGATTCGGCGGGCGAGGCGCTGCCGTTCAGCCAGCTCGGCGGGTACGTGGTGGGCGCGCGGGCGCTGACGGTGGCGGGGGTGGCGGGGCCGTTCGCGGCGGCCTCGACGGTGGTGGACGTGAGCACGGAGCTGGTGGCGCAGCTCGGCTACACGCTGCTGGGGCTCGGGCTGCTGTGGTGGCGGCGGCCGGCGAGCGGGCTGGTGGCGCCGGTGCTGCTGGCGACGCTCGGGATGGCGGGGCTGGTGGGGGTGTTCGTGGCGGTGCAGGCGCGCGGGGCCGGGACGGTGGACCGGGTGCTGGCGCGGCTGTCGGCGCGGCTGGTGCCGGGGGTTGGCGGGGGCGCGGGGTGCGGCGCGGCGGCGCGGCCGGAGGCGGTGGCGGGGGCGATGGCGGGGGCGATCCGGGCGATGCACGGGCGGCGCGGGGTGCTGCTGGGCGCGGTGGGGCTGCACTTCGCGGAGTGGGTGCTGAGCGGGGTGCAGGCGTGGGGGACGCTGCGGCTGATGGGGCTGCACCCCGGCCTTGCGGGCGGGGTGGTGATCGACAGCCTGCTGTACGGGGCGCGCAGCTTCGCGTTCCTGGTGCCGAACGCGATCGGGGTGCAGGAGGCGGCGCTGGTGGTGGTGGGCGGGCTGTTCGGGGTGGCGCCGGACGCGGCGCTGGCGCTGTCGCTGGTGCGGCGGGGGCGGGACCTGGCGCTGGCGGTGCCGGCGCTGGGGGCGTGGCAGGCGGGGGAGGGGCGGCGGGCGCTCCGGCGGGACGGGGGGCGGCGGGACGGGGGGCGGCGGGACGGGGAGGCTGGGGGCGGTGTCTCGGCCTGAGGCCGGGTGCGGGGACGGTCTGGTCGGAGCTCGTGCCGGACTTCCGCGATGCCGTGCGGCCTGGCCGAAGCCGGTGGGGAGCGGACTGTCCGCTCCGGGGAAGGACGAGCGCAGGAAGCGGACATGCCCGGTCGCCGCACTGCCGCAGCTGTTGCGACGGAGACGCGCACCCGCTCCTCCCGGTCGGGACCGGCTCGGCGTCAGGGACGCCCGTTGCCGGTCGATCGCCGATGGCGGGACCTCGGTGACGGTCGCGCTCGCCACGGCACCACGTGCGGGTGCCGATGCCGGGGGTTTTCTGCGCCCGGGGCGGGCGCGGCGGTGATCGATGAGGGCGAAGCGGGTAGGGGTTTGCGTTCAGACAGGGCAGAACCCGGATCTGCGCTGGCGGGGCGTCAATCCCGTTCCGCGCCCAGGGAGCACACGATGTCCGCACGGCAGACCCCGGATCAGAGTCCCGCGGCAAGACGCGAGCGCATGGCGCGCGCGCTGGTCGCGACAATCGCCGCACTGTTCGTCGCCTTCGACGCCGCCTGCCTCAGCGTCCTCGGCTTCCTGATCATCGGTCAGACGCTCGGCTACCTTTCACTGCTGGGCTGGACCCACGTGATGGCCGTCGTCGGCATCGCGAACGCGGTCCTGTTCCTCGTCGTCCTGAGCGCCCTGCTGCATCGCTGGCGACGCGGCCATCGTCGGGGCCACATGGTGGAGATCGCGCTGGTGACGACGATCGCCGGCGCCGCCGCTTTCCTGTTGGGCAACGTCACGCTGCTCGCGCTGCACATGGCGTTCATTGCGGTCAGCGACCCTTCCGCCTGGGACCTGGAGCAGCTTCTTCCCTCGATCCTGGACTGGTTCTAGGCCCGCGCCACCCGCACGCGCT
>CAXSEF010000014.1:0-53320 GCA_964236535.1 uncultured Acetobacteraceae bacterium | reverse complement strand
TCAGAAAAAACGCGCGGAACACCGCCTCAGGCACTCTCGCGCACAGGTCTCATGAGGCCCTTGAGGGTCTTCAGCCGCCGGCCGAAGTTGTAGGCGCCGACGAAATCGGCCAGGTGGCTTCGGAGCTGGTCGTGCGTCTCGTAATGGAAGCGCTTGACGGTTGCGTCCTTGAGCGTGCGGTTCATTCGTTCGACTTGGCCGTTTGTCCAGGGATGCCGCGGCTTCGTCAGGCGGTGGTCGATGTGGTTCTGCGCGCAGGCATACTCGAAGGCGTGCGCGAGGAACGGCTCGTGGTTGTCTATTGCGCGGCGGATCTCCGCGGCTGCCGAACGGACGTTGCCGGGCGAGGTGAAGTGCGTGCCGTTGTCGGTCAGCACGGTGTGGATCCTGTAGGGCACTGCCCTGATGAGGGCGCGCAGGAAGTCGCCTGCGATGCTGCGCGTGGCTTTCTCGTGCAGCTCGACAAAGGCGAACTTGGTGGTGCGGTCAATGGCAACCAGCAGGTAGAGCCTCCCCTCCGCCGTGTGGACCTCGGCGATGTCGATGTGGAAGTAGCCAAGCGGATAGGTTTTGAATTTCCGCCTGACTGGGGTGGTACCTTCGACCTCGGGCAGACGAGAGATGTCGTGTCGCTGAAGGCAGCGGTGCAGTGACGACCGGGTCAGGTGCGGGATGGTGGCCTGTAGGGCATACAGGCAGTCATCCAGTGGCAGCAGGGTGTGCCGACGGAAGGCGACGACGATGGCCTCGTCCTCGACGGAGAGTACGGTGGATCTGGCCTGTTTCGGCCCGGTCGGCAGGTCGTCGACGGTGCTGCGCTGGCGCCACTTGGCGATGGTCTTCTGGTTGACGCCGTAGCGGCTGGCTAGGGCCCTCAGGCTCTCTTGACTATGCTGGATCGCTCGACGGACTGCCGCTGTCGTCGTGGCGCTGCCGTGCAGAACCTGGCCCATAGCGCGTCCTTCCATTCACGCGAGAAGACTGCACCATCAAACCCTGAGATCGAACATCTAGAACTCTCAATGCACTAGATCAATAAGCCTCTCAACCGTTGGGGCTGCCGGGTCCAGTGAAACGGCTGGGAAAGTTGGATTCCCGGGCGACCAAAGTTCCATCGCTTCGGCGTGTTGTTCATAGTACGTCGGATTAGTCGAAATCCTGACCCAGTCCTTCATTCCTGCCGCCCGAAGCTTGAATTCACGCGGTCCCATGGTCTCGACCTCAACTCCGGGCGGCAGCAGTGCTGCACGAGAGACGACATGCTCCAGGTCATCCATGGTGACCGGCGAGAGATCGACGACGGGTTCTGCCAGATCTGCGTCGGTCACGGCATCGATGTCAAAGCCGCTTGCTTCGGCGCGATCAGCTTCGCCTTCGACATCGGCGACAAGAGTACGACGCGCGTCATCCGATCGGGTCTTACCTTCCAGCGCTCGGCCCGAAATCAGCTTCGGCAGGCTGGCGAGAATAGGCTGCAACCTCCCGACGACGTTTTCAAATAGTCCGATGCGATCCCGCAGCGCCTTGTAGACATCGGCCTCGACGGTGTTGGCGTAGTGAAGGTTGACGATCTGGATGCTCGGATGTTTCTGACCAAGACGATCTATACGGCCGATCCTCTGCTCAACCCGCATTGGATTCCACGGCATATCGTAGTTCACCAGCGCGCCGCAGAACTGGAAGTTGAGGCCTTCGGCTGCGGCGTCGGTGCAAAGTAATACGTCGGCGTCGCCTGCGCGAAACCGGCGTTTCACCTCGTCGCGGGAGATTGTACGCCATGTTCCGTCATTCGAAGGAGTCTGACCTCCGCGGCCTGAGAAGCACATGATACGAACGCTTTGGTCACGGCCAATCTCGCCGCGCAGGAAATCCATCGTGTCGGTGAACTGCGTGAACACCATGACCTGCGCATAGCCGTTCTTGCGCAGATTGTTGATGGTGTTGCGTAGACGTTCCGCCTTCGTGTCAGCCGGCAGCCGGCGTATCATCGTAAGCAACCGGTCGATGTCGTCTGTCTCCTCCAACGCGAGTGCTGCCTGCTCCAGTTTCGCGGCCTCGTCGCCTTCCGGCTCATCGCCTTCACCGAAGTCGTCTAACCCTTCTTCAAGCTCGGCTTGAGTACTTGCGCTCGACTGGTCGCCGATCGCGAGAAGATGATTTTCCAGTGTGCGGCCTAGGGCGGCGAAGCTGCTCGCCAGCCGACGGCGATAGATTGTCATTACGAAGCCAATAGCGTTCCGCTGTTGGACGGTCGCCTGATTGTAGGTGGTGGAGATGTAATCTTCCACCGCTTCATAGACCTGCCGTTCATCCGTCGTCAGATTGATGAAGTCGTCCCGGACGAGGCGATCCGCAATTGGTGTGGTGATTTTGCCTTCCTTGAAATACCGACGCAGCAACGCCCGCGTGTGACGGGAAATCAATCGATTAATAGGGGTGTGAAGCCGTATGAGTCGAATCGCGGATTTTCGGTCGGCCGTCTCCAATTGCCTGCGTGGTGTGCTGGCTTTGTCACGCAGAGCGCGCAGCACGCGTCTAGCACCGATGGCGCTTGCCACACCCATACGCTGCAACTCAGACACCGGAACCTCGCCATAGGTCTGCTCCACAGCACGGAACATGCGGGCCAGCCGGTCGAACGCCTCATGGCTCGGATTTTCGAGCAACACTTCGTCAAAGAAACGCAAAAAAGATTGCTCGTTCCATTCCGAAGGCAGTCCGAGCAGGCTGAGCAGATCGAATACCTCGACGGGATGCACCTGCATCGGCGTCGCAGTGAGCAGAACCAATCCTTGGGTGCGCTCCTTCAGTAATCGCATCAATCTCAGCAACGCATTTGGCCCGCTCTCGCTTGTGGAGCCCGCACCGCGACGGCGTGCGTGGTGTGCTTCGTCGAGGATGATCAGGTCGTATGGTTCAGCTATTTCCAGCAACTCCCGCTGTCGGTCGACACGGCGGACGAGGTGGCTCGATACTATGACGGCCGGCTCTTGATGCCAGACATCTCGGCCCACGGCCCGCTCCGTATGGCCCTGCATGGCCGGAGACGGATACCAGTTGAGTTTTTGTCCATCGTAGATAGGCCAGTTCAGATTAAATTTCTCCCGCAGCTCGATCTGCCACTGCGAGCACACGTTCTTTGGTGCCATGATGAGAATGCGCTTTGCTCGGCCAGCCAGCCATGCCTGCCTCACCAGCAAGCCAGCCTGCACCGTTTTGCCCAGCCCCACCTCATCGGCGATCAGCAGCTTGGGAGGCCAGTTGTCATACATGCGCCGAAATGCCTGCACCTGATGCGGCCACGGCGTTACCGCAGAGGTAACCTCGCCCACACGAATGCCGCCTTTGGCAAGGCGTGGCGCGACGGTAATGAAATCCCAAACCGATTTACGCAAATCGATCACGGAGACAGTAGGCTCAGGCGGGACGGGCGGCAAAGGCTCGTGCTTGGATGGGGCCGCCTCGACTTTTTTTAGCCGAGCCGGCACATCTGTCCTAGGCAGGAACCGCAAAAGATCGTCGTGTACCGCCGTGGGCACATCGATGGTGATGACGTGCTTGGCTTGGCCGGCCCATAATCTAGCGAAATTTGCGTCTTCCTCCGCCACGCGATCAAGGTCGCGCCACGACGTAAAGACGTTCAGGCTTTCCCAGTTCCGCGTCCATCCAGCAGCTGTCTCGTTTAACGATCCGTTGAAAGCCAGCCGGTCCCCGGTTTTATCCTCGACGATTCCGGCCTTTTCGTGGAACAGCCCCTCTGCGGGGATTGGCCGGCGATGATCATCGCATGGAACGCCGACGCGAACGTCGAGCAGCCCACGGGCCACCATCCAGGCAAGCAGCTCCAGGGCCGCACCCATGCCAGCGTCTGTTGGCATCAGGGGCATCGCCGCGAAATGCTGCGCTACTTGAGCACGCAACTCCTCGCCCTTTTCGATGGCCGTTATCTCCGGCGGGTTGAGCGTGCAGCCAACGACCATCCGCATCTGGCCGCCATTGGCCACCAGCCCTTCTATTCCGCGCGCAGCCAGCGCCAGCGCAGACGCGGAGAAATACCCGGTCAGCCGATCATATCGGACGGCACATTCCAGCGCCGGCTGATAGAGCAGCTTCACGAGGTCGCCGTGATCCGGGGTGTATTTCAGCTTCCAGGGGCAGTCTCGAAGGATGCTCATGCGGTGTTGGGATCGACCCACAAATCTAGTTGCTTCGGTGCATCCACTTGTTCGCTGAATGCCAGCTTGCGTAAGTTTTCCAGGGCCTCAAAGTCGCCGCTGGCGGCGCCGAGATCGCCTTCGAGGTCGACGCCGGAGAATGCCTTGCCGACCGGCAGAACCTCCAGAACGGCCTCGAGCGCGGAGAAGAACATTGGTTCCTTGTCAACGCCGATTTTGGCCAGCATTTCGCGGGCCGCTTGCAGCGTGCGGGTGCGGCCGTAATGGGAAGCGTGATGCAGCGCGTCGATCATGCCGCGAGAGCCGTCGGCGGGGCCTAGGGCACCTTTGGCGGCGCGGCGGGAGGAGTCCCACATCACCAAGTCACTGGCTTTCTTCTCCATCAGAACGCCGACCACCTGCGTGTCAAGATCGACGCCGACTGCGCGCGCAAGGCGCAGGGCTTCATCATAGGGGAAGACCGGCGCCTTGAACGCATCCCAGGCCAGCACGAAGAACGAGGTCAGCGGATCGAGCTCGTCGTTGCTCTTCATATGCGTCAGTTGCTCCAGGCGCCACCGTTTCACCTCGCGGCGAGCGGCATCGAGTGCATCCTCGGGGGTAGCCGCGTAGGGATCCCACTCGTCCTCGAACATCTCCGCCTGCTTGCGGCGTTTCAAGGCTTCCGGTTTCGGACGTGGTGTGCCGCGCTTCAAAGGCCAGTGGCGGGAGAATTCTTCAAGAGCTGGACCAAAGCAGGCGAGGTACAGATCGACGCCGCCTATCCCGGCCGACTGGAATTCTGCAACGCGGGCTCGCACTGCCTGTGCAACAAGCGGTTCAACATCTTCCCAATAGGCGACTGCTTCGTCGGCTGTCACGGCAAGCCGGGGGCGGCAGACAAGGAAAATGGTGCTATTGGCTGCGGATTTGTTTTTTATGTGCAGGCTGCCTTCGGCTTCAGTGTTAATCGGCCAAGACGCAGTGATGGTAAACCCTGCCGTCATCAGACCCTTGGTCAAGGCATCCCAAGCTCCGGTCGCCTTATGAGTGAACATTAGCGTCATAATCCCATTCGGCTTCATGACACGCCGGCATTCTTCGAAGATGCGTGCCATTCGCTCCTGATAGTCTCGCCCGGCCAGCGCCTTGGCCCCCTTTTCGCCGGCGAATTTAGCGGCATTGGCGACCGCTTCATTGTCCTTATCGGTCAGCTGACGGGTGAAGAGTTCCGGCACCACATGGCCTGCGGTACGCTTGAGCCAGACGTAGAAAAAATCGGACAACTCAGCATACATGACGTTATCGTAATAAGGTGGATCCATTACAACAACGTCCACAGTCGCGTCGTCGACGTGGTCTAGTGCATCCCCTGGCTTACAGGTTATAATTATGTTCGGCTTCTGAATGATTTCTCGGTCCGCACTCGAAAATAAATCCGTGTGACGACTCAGATTTGGGAGCGTTAAGTCGACAAGTTCGCCAATTCCTTTAGCGACCTGGCCGATAACCCAGTCATACCCAAGTCCAGGTACGAGAGGCGCCATTTCGGCAAAAGTCCACTTCATGGAAAAGTTGTGGGTGTCGAATACAGATCGCATGCTCTCGAGGTTGACATTCCAAGAAGTTTGCCGTGCATTCCAATTCAAGAATTTGTCGAAAGCAATTGAAAGATAAATGAATGCAGACTTACTTAACTCTGTAATTAAGCCATCCGCTTCGTGCTCGGAAAGCAATTCTCTGTATACCTCAACTGCAGTGCCGTGGCTAAGAAGTTGTCGGGGCGAGAACATGTCTGCCCATTTCTCCATCCCGTACATGCGATGGCCACGATCATAGTTTGAAAGAGCGCCAATTGACTCGCTGGGCACCAGATCCAATGCTTGCCATTCCACAAGCTTTTCCGCTAAACGCTCAGCGATTGCGGCGCTGTTGTCGTCTTCAGGGTTTGGAGCGCGGTAGCCTGTCACCCACCTTGCACGACCTGCTTTGCCGGCTTTATTCTTGACTTCAACGCGGCGTTTAATAACAACGACAAATAACTGTTCTCCCATTGCACCGGATCGTGCTTGTTCCTTGATCTTGTCTCCCCCTATTACTCGGCAACAATCTGGAAAAGGGCACGTGCCGTCGCCATCCGCTATTGTTCCCACAGATTGCTCTGCTGCCTTACTAACGATAATAAAGTCACACCGACGGCTCGCGTCGCCCGGTCCAGCTCCAACATATGGCCGAAGCCGCACTCCGCTTCCGTCCGGTGCCAGTCTCCAGTTTGGCGCTAGGGGCACAAGCCCCTCGCAATAAGGACAGCGGATCGTACGCGCCCACAAGTAACCGTCTGGCCTAGTGTTTTTCTCCGACTCTTCGGGAAACGTGCCGTGTAGACGTGCCCGAACTCGCTTTGTGAATTCCGCGCCTAACTCTTCAAACGCTGGGCGTAGAGCCGCGCCTTGCAAGAGTGGGTACTCGATCGTTGCTTTTTCGATCAGTGCCGCTACGGGGTTTAGATCATTAGCTAGAACAGATAGTCCCAGCCGCGCTGCCTCAAATGGGATTGCCCCGCCTCCAGCGGTTGGGTCCAGAACTATTATCTGATTGGACACGATGTTACTCGCCATCCAAGCACGGTCTGCTTCATTGGGCGTGTGGCTGAACGCGCGGGGATAGCCATAAGCGTCCTTTCCGAGACGCTCGCCCTTGCGATCAGCGATTGCAATACGCCGTTTCGCCTCTACTGGATCACCATGAATACCTAGGGCGTGCATGAACTGCGTCCGATCCACGTCCGCCGGCAGCACTGCGGCCAGTACGGCAGCGCGGCTTGCAACCAATGGCCGACGCGCCCACCAAACATGCAAATAGTAGATAGGCGGCAATGCTTGTAGCGATCGACGCTCTCGAACGCTTTCTTCTCCCAAGGCGGCAATCGGAAGCCAACGCTCGATGAGCCGCGTATCCGCCTTAGGCCCGGTGGACTCGCTCACGTCGGAATGTGTAATCTGGTCCATGCGGCCCTACTGGAAATCACTGATGGTGAATGGTCGCGTCGCCATTCGCACTTAACCCGCGAGCCGCTGACGTGAGGCCTGTTGAAAGCACCCCGGGCCGCATTTTGGCTCCACTCCCTTGACCTCGATCTGATGCGCATTGCGGGCACACACCGCGCGAGGCGTGTAGGACATCGCTTCCACGTGTTGACGGCGCGTGTGTTCAAGTGCATCCGGGTTGAACATTGCTGGCCGGACCACGCAGCCGACATCACTTGCCACGGCGTGCGCCAAATTTGCGGTCTTCCAATCGAACGGTAAAACGTCCGGTCGAAATGCTACCACGCCTGCCTCCCCATGAATGCGTACGCTGCCTTGCGACTTGGTCTCTCGCGACGACGATCTAGCCGCAGTAGCCGCGCCACCAGTGTCGGATTCAAAAAGCGCCGGCAACATAGCGAGACCAGAATCAAGCCGGCAGATCTCGGCTTCCGTAACCGCGCCGTACCGCTGCAACCTGTTTTGCACCTGGATGATAAGATTGTAGTCCAATCTCCTGCGCCCCAGAGTTGAGTGAGACATCTCACAAGCGGACGCTGTCCGCGACAGAGGTGGACGATGACGACAGAAACAACGACGGTCGCGGAGGCGGCGGGCCCTGGTCGGGGCGGCCGGATGTCGCGGCAGCGCAAGCGCGACGCGGTGCTCCGGCTGCTGCGGGGCGAGGACCTGGAGACGCTCTCGCGCGCCCTGGGCGTGACGGCTGCGACACTGAGCGGCTGGCGCGACACCTTCCTGTCGGCCGGTGAGGCCAGCCTGGCGACCCGGCCTGTGGATGCAGGAGAACTTGAGGGCGATCGGCTGAAAGCCAGGCTGGGCGAGATGCTGCTCGAGCGCGAGTTGCTGGAGGCCAAGGTCGCTGCCCTGGAGGGTGGGCGCCCTTTGGTCCGGCGGAGGTCGAGGCGATGAGCCGCACGATCTCCGCAAGCAGCGGCAAGCCTTACGGCGTCGCCCGGGTGTGCCGGATCTGGCATGCCGCACGAGCGACCCTCTATCGCCACCGCGGACCGCAACCGGCAGAACCCCCGCGGCGGCGCGGACCGGCAGGACCGATGCCGGACGCAGCGCTGATCGAGCGGATCCGGGCCGTCCTTTTCGCCAGCCCCTTTCACGGCGAGGGCCACCGCAAGGTACAGGCCCGCCTGCGCTTTGCCGGTGTCCGCACCTCCAGGCACCGGGTGCTGCGGCTGATGCGCGAGCACGCCCTGCTGGCGCCCTCGCGGGTCGGCTCGCCCCGCGGGCCGCGCAACCACGACGGCACCATCATTCCCACCATACTGGACACGATGTGGGGCACGGACATGACCACCACCTGGACCCGTGAAGGCCAACTTGCTGTGTTCATCGCCGTGGACCACCACAACGCCGAGTGCGTCGGCATCCACGCCGCGCGCCACGGCACCCGCTTCGAGGCGCTCGAACCACTGCGCCAAGGCGTGCGCCAGCATTTCGGTGCGTTTGCCAAGGGCATTGCCCAAGGCCTCTGCGTCCGCCACGACCATGGCAGCCAGTACATGTCTGCCGCCTTCCAGGACGAGCTGGCGTTCCTGGGTGCCGAAAGCTCCCCGGCTTTTGTCAGGGCGCCGGAAGGCAACGGCTGCGCGGAGCAGTTCATCCGCACGCTGAAGGAGAACCTGCTCTGGGTGCAGACCTTCGACACCGTCGAGCAGCTGCGCGTGGCGCTGCTGGCGTTCCGCAAAACATACAACACCACCTGGCTCATCCAGCGGCTCGGATACCAGACACCAGCCGCCGCCCGTCAGGCCCTGCTTTCACCTGCGGCACTCGCCGCGTAGGCTACTTCATGGTGTCTCATCAACCGGGGCCGGTACAAATCCCGCTTCACAGTGCAGCTTCTCGAATTGCCGCTTGGTTCTCGGACTCGTGTCCACCGAAAGCGAACGCAACATCTCGCGTGCGGGACCGACGCTCATCCGCGCCGGCTTGATCCGCTCATATCCATGCATGTGGTGGCTGCACCAATATCTGCTCGGCGACAGGGCCAAAGAAGGATCGGGTTGTCGTAAAGAAACGCGAAACCCGGTTATTCCCACCCGGCAATACCTGGCTTTCGGCGAACGCTAGAAGTTGCTGCCGGAATAATGGCTCTGGGAGCGCATAGAAAGTCTGATAGGCCTGGGTTAAAGCGTCCCGGACAGCCCTGCGCTGGTTCCGCAACCGACCGACGTTCAGTCGAAGCCCTTGAATGTGTCTTTCGACTGCGGTCACGTCTACATTATGAGCAGCGCACGACGCCGGATCTGCGCTTAGTTCTCCGTCCTCGTTGACCGAAAACAATGACGGAAACGCGGGAACGGACCTTGGGTCGATGAACATATTGGCGGGCGTGTTCCCTTTTGCGGCGTCACAACTCATGTTCGCCTTCACCGGGTCCAGATAGCGCGTTGGATCTGGGTTTAGCGCGGCTGGGCCAAAGCTGGCATTGCTGCCACCCATGCAGACCGCCATGAGATTGCGATGATCAACGGCTAATGCGGCGCCGGATACTGGGTCGCTTTGTGGAACAAAATGTTCCACACGCGTGTCATCAGACACGAGGGAGATTTCACAATAGGCACAAAGACCATGCTGCTGCTCGACAAGTGCCGTTGTAATCTCCTTACGCCCAGCGCCGGCCTGATAGTTACCGAACGCTGACCATGTGTTCGGCGTCGTGGGATCGACTACAAATTGCGCAAGCGCGGACGGTGCAGCGGCCAAGCCTTTTATCCGCTTCATGAACGTCTCGCAAAATCTTGCATCACGCGACGCCTTGCGATTTCCACATCAGCTGCGGCTAGCGCCGGGTCATCGCTTGAAAGGGTCTCGAGTCTTGCTCGAAGTGCTCTTGCTGTTTGACCATCTGCATGATTAGCGGCGATGAGGCTGCGGTATTCTGCGAGGGCCTCAGTAAATTCATTTGTTGGCCGCTGATCCACGTGCATCACGGCTTCAAGGACATCACCAGATTTGGCGCCGAAGGTAGGTCCTGTCTCCTGCTCGGCGATCACTCCCTCGGAGGTCGCTTGCAAGTGGATGATGTGACGCGGCTCGATGGTGGTGAGCACTTGGGGACTGTGCGTTGAAACGATGAATTGCGCGTTCGGAAAGGTGCGACGCAGATCGCCAAGCACCCGCTGCTGCCAGTCCGGGTGCAGATGCAACTCCACTTCGTCGATGAGAACGACAGCCTCACTGTCTAGCGGATCGTCAAGATGCGGGTTGGCCAATGACATTCTAAGTGCAAGATCAGCGACTAGTGCGAGAACAATCCTGTATCCGCCACTTAATTGCTCTAGATACAGTTTTTCTGACTGCCCATCCTTTGGACGATAACGTACAACGAAACGTGCTGGATGCTCAATGTGAGGTTCGCTCACTTCTGGCATCACCTTCGTAATTGCCCTGCGCACGGCCTCAAGCGCAGGTGCTCGATATTCAAACGAATTCTTCTGCCGTTGCTGACGGAGTTCCGCATTTTCTTGGGCATAAAACCAGGCGACCAACGCTTTAAAACTTGTTTTGCGGGCAAGTGCATCGATATAGGCGTCAAAGCGGCTAAATTCGCGTTGGAAGTTTCTCTTGCGCTCTGGGACGTCGAATACTGCCCGGTCCGTGTCGTAAAAGGCGAAGACCGGGATAGTGGGGTTTTGGTTAGCCTCGGTGGCTTCTGTGAGCGACTTCAAATAGTCCCGGAGACCATTTGTGCCGGACAAGACGTTTCTAGTGTTCGATTTCAGGCTAACGCCACCGCGTCCCGCCTGCAGGCGCTCCCACCATAGCCCCTCGGGCTCATTGAGCACCTCGAGACGGATGCGCGCTTCCTGGTTACCTTTGCGATGATCTGTAGTCTTAAAGCTGATGCCACCCTGTCGCCCGAGTAAGGTGGGGATGACACCGAGGCCAACTGCGATGGCGGTCAGCAGGCTAGTTTTTCCGTTCGCATTATTGCCGTGCAGAACGGTAAGCCCGTGATCAAGGGGTACTGTCAGCGAGCGGATTGCTCGGAAGTTCTCTATTTTGGCGGATCGTAGTCTCATGCTCGTACGCAGGCCTCGCCGGAATTAGCCGAGAAAACTTGATCGCGAGTTGCCAATAAAGCGATTGCGCTACTCACGTTTCGGATCAGTCATCAAGTAACGGAGCGCGGTCAATACGCGTCGGGGATTCTTTCGGTGCATGGCCATGCCAAGCCAGTAGGCCGCTTCTTCGTGTTCCATTGCCTCGACACCTTCGGCGACAGCACGCATGTTTTCGCGTGACCGCATCGGCGCTAACGTACGAAAGAGGAGTCCCAGAGAGAGTGCGACATCTTCTGGCAGCCTATGACCCTCCTTCCGGTCCACTTCGCGTCCAGTGAGCTTTACACCAGCCTGGGCAAGCCTCCGCAGAACGCGATGTTCAATCAGTTCGAGGTTACGGCCGCGAAGACCTGCGAGACGAACAGGCGCGTTGATATGCGGCGAAGCCTGCGAGGGCATTTGCCAAACTTCGATTTCTGTATCACTAGGTCCATGTCGCCGCGCTCGTGCCTCGTAGACGGGCGCTAATACGGGTGTTGTAACACCCGTGATGCGCGTGACTCGGCCACTCATGGTTTTGCCTCCACAACTGCTTCCACATATGCCGACCCAGTAGCGAAGCGCGTCATTTGCTCGGTCAGCTTCTCAGGGGCATCGCCAGCAAGAGGTAACCCCTCCCCGAAACCGATCTCAAAATGTGCCTGCATCGTCTTGTCCTTGGCAGCGCGAAGCTGCGGTTCAAGGAATTCCTTAAGCGGTTGGGCATCCGCCGGGCTACCGCGATACTCAATTGTCAAGGTGCTCCCGGCGCTGGTCTCATACTCACCTTCGAACACTGCGGTTTTCTGATCGGCTCCGCGGATGCCACCCACGATGCTGAGAAGGCGGAACGCATCGGCGGCGTCGAATAAACGGATTGTGAGGGAGCCGATCAACTCGATCTGTCGAGCGCGTGCCTTCTCCCAAAGCTGGATCAGTGCCTCTTTCAACAGGCCCTCAGCGGTGAAGCTTAGCGGACCTGCTGGCGGTGCTCCCATGCTGGTTGACCCGCCAGTAAGCGTCGGTGTTCCCGCAGAGCTCTCACCGAGTTCCCCACCGCCACCTCCGGGGGCTCCGTCTACCGGATAGGTGCCGGGCATTGTATTGCCAGTCGGCGATCCCGCTCCGCCGTCGGCGGGTCTCGGTGCTGGCCGCGGCCAGATGTTGTGCTCCTTGGCGTAAGCCATAGTGAAAACCACGGCCTGCTCATCGACAGCAATCGGCGTAATCGGATCACCGGCGCCGTAGAGTAGATCTCCGCGCTGATAGACGTAGTCGCCCTGCTCGACACCTTTGCGGATGCCTTTTACGAACACGTCCTCGCTGAGTAGGATCGGGAGCGATGCGTCTCGACGGAACTCGTCTCGCAGCGCCGCTGTCGTCATTTGACCGCGCTTAAGCGGTGTCCGGTCGCGAATATAGGCGGGGGCGTCGGGCTCGTCTTCTTGCGTGCGAAGTTTACGAAAATCCCGTAGCGCGCGTACGACTTGTTGCTGGCCGGCCCCCGGCTTTTCAGAAACTGAGTGGATGTCTAGCGCGCTGTGGGCAAGGTCAACAGTGGCGTTAGGTATGCGATTGCGCGAAGGATACAGCAGGTGGCGGAAACACTGTTGGATCGCTACGGCGACCTCCGTTTCCGATTTCGACTCAAGTTCCTTTACCTTGGCTTGCTGATGTTCCGCAAGTTCGGCAAGGCGGTCCGGTGCTTTCAGATCCCTCAGTGCCAGCCGTCGCGCCGTCTTCTGGCGCATCTCTTCAACCCTGCTTTCATCGGCGACAATGAAGACAAGGTTGTTGCGCAACTGGCGTAGGCTACCACCTTCAGCACCTTTGCGTTCATAAATTCGAGTAATGAGGTCCGGCACGGTTTCGAAGCTGACACCGATGGTGCAGCCTTCATACGACAGGACCACGAGCAACGGCCGGCCGCTGCCGATCTCATCCGGGACATCCCACGGGCCGCCGGGGAATGGTAATGCCTCCAGAGCCGCGCCGCCAAAGATGCTCTTGATCCTGTCATTGAGCTGGGCGCGAAGTTCACCAGGGTCGATGTTGCGCTCCATGCCCCTGATTACCTGGGTGAGGTTCGCATCTGTTAGAAATCGGAGTGGAGCGCCAGGACGGTCATCAATATATGCCGAGTTCTCGATAAATCGTTGCCGTGCAGCGTCAGTAAAACTGACGTCTATAAGGGGAGCTATCATTGAGTAGCGTAGATGATCGGGCGTCAGGCCTTTCAGCTGTTCATTGAAGGCAAGCGTATGTAGAAACGTCGCCCGAGCGACATAGGCGGTGTAAGGAGGCATTCCACGATGATTATCGTGGTCAAGCTCTTGAGCGAGCGACTTCCTACCTTGTTCGCCGGCGATGTCACTGCGAATGGCTGGACCGTACATAGAAAGGCCCAGCCGGGTGATGATCTCTTGTCGTATTGGTTCATAGCCGAGATCTATGTGATGAAGATGAATTGATGTGGCGTCGGCGGGCCGCGTTTCCCATAGACGAGCGACGGTGCGGCCGAGAATGCGTAACATTCCGCGCACGCGTTGGAAGTTGGCAAGCGTTGAGGTCTTCTCAGTGAAAGTCTTCAATACATCCGGGTGAAGCGGGAAACTGCTTACAAATTCTGTCGAGGCACTCTGTTTTGCGGCTTCATGAGAAAGGCTGTCGCGGTGATCTCGCCAGAGCTTTTGATACTGGTCGATGATGGCGGCTGCGCCTGCATCGTCGACTCGTTCGAACAGACGGCGGCGAAGGACCTGAACAGTCTCGTCATCAGCGGTTGGATTCAGCAGTGTCGCCTTACGGGCCGAAACGCTTTCTGCCTCGGCCATCCGGTCTGCAATGAACTGATTTTCGTCGCTATACGCGTCGCCCGCCTTACCATCTTTGCCGACGGAAAGTGTGTACACGAGCGTAGCGCGTGGTGACGATTCGACAGCCTTGAAAAGGCTGGTCAGGAAAGCGGTGAGTTGATCGCGAGCGTCAGGGCGATTCCGGATTTTGCGCAGATAGATAGACAGTTCGTCCAGGAGAATAAGTGCCGGACGGCCGCCGAACAGTTCGGCAATCGTTTCGGCACCAGGGGCGATGCCCTCCTCATCAGACTTTCGCACGCGCTGATAGCCGTCATATCCTGCGAGAGCGTACGCGAGCTCTCCCCAAGGGGTGAAGGCGAGCACGCGGTCGCCCATCCTACGGCCATTGGCGGGATCAGCGTTCTCGCCATCGAAGGCCGCAACCTTTACCTCGATGGAAGGAATAAGTTCTCGGTCGAGGAATTCCTCCGGGTTGAAGACATTTTTCATGCCGCGTGCTGCATGCACCAGGGCGATCAACCCATGCGTCTTACCACCACCGAAGCTAGTATCGAGTCGGAAGATTGCGGCGATCGCCCCAGACTTACCAGTAAGCCGGGTGCAGACGTTCGAGAGCAGACTCTTAAGTCCTCGCGTCGGATAGGTATTGGCGAAGAATCTCGCGGGGTCGCTGTATTCTGCGGGACCACCCGCGCCCCTGATTACGTGTGAAAGGTCTGCTGCAAAGTCCGAATCACTGGACGTACCAGCGAGAACGTCTGGTCGTGGGGTGCAGAGGTCAAAAATTGTTTGAACACTCATTTTGAAACACCTTTGTGGCCGCCGTCGTGAGTATTGCTGGGAACGAACATGACCTCCTGGCAATGAGGAACGCCAAGGCCCATGGCCAATACCGCACGATCAAGTCGGATTCGGACTTCCCCACTCTCAAAATTAGGTCTGCGCTTGGCGTTCATGCTATACGCTCCCCCGCAACTGAGACGAAGCCGCTTTGGCTTTGGCGAGTTGTCTGTTTGGCGTGATCAGTTCAGCACCGAGTCTTTGAGCGATCCACAGGTAGCTCGCATTGTAGGTGGTCAGGCCTGTGGCCGCTGTTGGTTCCAGCGTACTGTCATGGTCGAAAGCGACTTCCTCGACCGCAAGGCGATCTCGTAACCCAAACGCTGTCGTCAGCTCCGGCTCCTTGCCCAGATGCCGACCCGCCTTAATAAGGCACACATTGGCGACTTCACAGCGCAACAGGGCTGGGGCCACTAAGAACTGGGGACAAAACCTCATCCAGGGCGTTAGGTGGGCATGGCACTCCTTGTTCCTGACGACCTCTGGCAGGCCATTGAACCTCTGCTGCCGCCCGGGCAGGCGAAGCCTAGGGGCGGGCGGCCGCGAGCGCCTGACCGCTCGGCGCTGGCCGGGACCCTGTTCGTGCTGCGCACTGGCATCCAGTGGCACGAGGTTCCTGCTGAGCTGGGCTGCTGCGGCAAGACGTGCTGGCGCAGGCTGGGCGAGTGGCACGCCGCCGGGGTCTGGACCCGGCTGCGCCGTGTGCTGCTGGAGCGGCTGAACGACGCAGGACAGCTGGACTGGAGCCGGGCGGCCCTCGACAGCGCCAGCCTGGCGGCAAAAAAGGGGGCGCCGAAGTCGGTCCAAACCCGACGGATCGCGGCAGGCCAGGCACGAAGCGCCACCTTGTCACGGATGCCCGCGGCACGCCGCTCGGCGTTGTCCTGAGCGGGGCCAACCGGCACGACAGCATGATGCTGGTGGCCACGCTGGACGCCGTGCAGGGCGTGCGAACCGGAGGCCGTGGTCGGCCGCGCAAGCGCCCGGACAAGCTGCATGCCGACAAGGGCTACGATCACCGACGCTGCCGCCGGGAATGCCGCGCCCGTGGGATCAAGTCGCGGATCGCGCGACGCGGCGTGGAGAGCAGCGCCCATCTTGGCCGGCACAGGTGGGTTGTGGAGCGATCCTTCGCCTGGCTTGCCCGTTTCCGGCGCCTCAGCATCCGCTACGAGCGCCGCGCCGACCTCCATCTCGCCTTCACTACCCTCGCCTGTGCCGTCATCTGTATGCGACAGATCAGGCGGTTTTGTCCTTAGTTCTAAGCGTGTGTCGCTGAACCGGAGGGCGATAGCTTCGGTTTCTAGTTCGCTGAACAACAGGGAGGTGGTGGCAGAGGCAACAACCACCTTAACGCGCATTACGGTCGGCGCGAACAATGGTGGCAGCCTCGCGCGGCGTGTGAAGCCCAAGGCGGCAAACCTCGGCAAGGATTTCAGACGGGGTCGCGGGGCGGCCCTTACGGACAGCCGCCTTTATAATCGCCATCAACTCGCCTTGCAGTGATCGGTGATGCCGATCAGCACGCTCCCGGAAACGCTGGACGACATCGTCGGGAGCGTCTTTATAGAAAGATTGATGGGCATGGTTCCGAATCGCCTCCAGGACGGTTGCTTTCTAGCAGATCCATGGATGCACAACTATACGCGGATCATTGTGTCAACTCGCACAACGCCGATCGGCGCCGGCCGCGGTCTGACGCTCCAGCATGGTCGTGCGGCTGTTCGGCATCGTTAGCCTGTTCTGGGCCGGCAGCGCTTCATACGATTTCTATCAATTTCGGATGTTTTACTCCGCTGCTTGTGCGAGCACAGCAGGAGGCGACAGCTCCACGATTATCGACTGGATGATCTGGTCGAGGGCTTGTGGCGACATGGGTGGCAGCTCGCCTGTCGGACCTGCCAGTGCAGCGTCACGCTCAGCCAGGACCTGCATCGCCCTGACCCGAGCCTGCGCCCTGAGCTGTCCGCCGTGCTCTTCGATCGCCGTCAACATGCGGGCCATATCCAGGTCGGCAGCCGCAAGCGGCAGCATCGGCGTGGCGTCCGCCTCGATCACGGGCAACCTACCAAGGCTTTCCAGCATCGCATCGTAGTCGCTGCCTGGAGCATCGGGGATCGGCCCGCCTGCTGGACCAGCCGTGAGCATCGGAGCCGGGGCGGGCGGAGAGGAGGCCGGGACCGGGACATCCGCAGCCATGATGGCAGCCTGCACGCAATCGGCGAGCGGCTTGCCGGCCTGCCTCTCCCTCCGGAAGCCCTCCACGATCGCGGCCAGGACCGCCCCGGTGTCCACCTGGCTCGGCGACGCCTGTGCTCCTCCGCCCTCGATCAACGCGCGGATGCTCGCCGTCCTCGCCGCCGTGCGCCCGATCGCCTCCAGCGCCGGCGGACGCAGCACCGCGGGTCGGTTCAGCCGCAGCCGCCCGCCCCGCACGTCGAGCTTGGCGTAGAACAGCTTGGCGTAGACCCGCCGGTTGCCGAACAGCACGATCGACTCGCCCTCGATCAGCCCCTTCAGGTCCTTCCAGTCCACCCGGCTGACACGGCGCACCTCGGCGTGCTGGGCGTCGCGATAACCGCCCCCGTCGGTGGCGTTGTACGAGGTCTGCTGCGTCACCTCGATCTGCCCTGCCGTGTCCTCGACGTACTTCCGGGTCTCGCTGCCCTCCTGCAGCTTCATCAGGATCTGCAGGGTGGCGTTGCCGAGCAGCGAGTACATAGACTCGCCGATGCGGGCCTTGAGGCCGGGCAGCTCCTGGAACCCCAGGTAGAACATGAAGCCGAGCCCGCGGCCCATCGCCAGCATCTTGTCCATGCCGGAGACCGCGTAGTAGCCGATCTCGTCCAGCACGACCGGGAACGGGGTAGGCGACATGCCCGGCTTGTTGGCGACGATGTTGTCGTAGTCGCCTTCCAGGCTCACTCCCAGGGTCTGCGCCATCATGTTGCGCAGGCTGGCCACCACGATCTTGCCCAGCGCGGCCGTGGTCTCGCCGGAGTTCTCCAGGGTGGGCAGGTTGACCACCAGGATGCGGCGGTTGAGCACGACGTCGCGCATGTCGATGTCGCCACTCTCGCACTTGAAGATGTGCCCAAGGCTGACCGCCAGCTGGGTGAAGGTGGCGGAGAAGTGCATGGTGACGAAGGAGTGCTGCTCGGCCGGCTCGGTGGTCTTCTGCTGGTTGTAGGCAAGGCTCTTGTCGTAGCCGCCGGTCTCGCCGAGGTAGGCCGACAGCGGGTAGAGCAGCGCCGGCTCGATGTCGGAGACGTCGATGCTCTCGACGGTGCCGGTGTCCACGTCCAGGCGCAGGAAGCGCTTCTCGAGCGCCAGGGTGGCGATGCTGCCGAGCTCGGTGGCGAAGCGGATGCGCTCGATGTCGATCGGGATGCCCTTGTTGTCGCGCAGCCAGACCAGCGCCGGCGTGAGCGCGCCGAGCAGGGACACGGCGCGAGCCATGAACACCTCGTTGCCGCTGGAGGCCGCGCCCTTCGGCCCGGCCTCGATCTGGCTGACAAGCAGCTCGCGGATCACGTCGGCATTGCCCCAGGCGAAGGGGTTGAAGGTGTTGGTGTCCTTGTTGCCCGACGCCACCAGGAAGTTCAGCGCCAGCACGTCGTCCTCGCGGCCGAACTTGCGGGCCAGCGCCAGGATCTCGGCGAACAGCTTGTTGTCGGCCTTGCCGTCCACGAAGATGAAGCCGGAGCCGTGCATCAGGGCGTTGGACACGAGGCTGAGCAGGGCGGCGGTCTTGCCCGCGCCCGTGGTGCCGGGCACCACGACGTGCTGGCGACCGTCCTCGTTGGCGACCCACAGCTGCTGGCCGGTGCGGAAGTCACGCCCGATGTAGATGATGCCGGCCGCCATGCGCGGCTTGCGGTTCTCCGGGTTGGGGTGGTTGTAGTCCTTCTGCCGTGCGCCCTTCGGCAGCCGGAACGGCAGGACCACTTTCCGGGTGAGCACCCAGGCGGCGTAGAGCAGGCAGGCAGGCACGGCCACGTCGATGATGCCCGGCTCGAAGCCGATCGCCACGGCGGTCATGCCAAGCACCAGGCCGGAGGCGGAGCTGGCCAGGGCGTCGCGGATGCCGCGGAAGCCGGAGCGGACGTCGCGGTAGTTTTGTGCGCCGCCCAGCTCGTGGGCGGTCTCGGGACCGTAGATTTCGCGGAGGATCACGCGGGTTATTCCAGGCCGAAGGGGTTCTTGCCCGCAGGCGGTGCCGGCATGGAGCCCGGTGTCGAGCGGGCCGGCATGTCTGAAGCAGCCGGGGCACCGGAAGGCGGGATCACGCTAGGCGGACGGGCCAGCTGTTCCGCCAGCTCTGCCGGCATTGCGTCCGCCTGCCTTGGCGTACCCCCATCGCTCCAGGCCGCCTGATGCGGCAGGTTGAGCACCGCTTCGCTCCTGGCTGGCCCATTCCAGAACGACAGGCCAACCGCGCCCGCGACGGCGCCAAGCGCGGCACAGGCCAGCAAGGTGCGGCGACGTGGTGCCAGGTCAGACGCCAGGGCCGGGCCGTCCGCCTGCGATGCAAGCTGGAGCACCACATCCGCTCCGGTGCCGGAACCGTCGAGGCGCAGCACGAGGGACGTGGTGCCTTGGGGAAGCTGGACGATCATGCTGTCTCCTGGGGGCGGGGCTTGCCCGGCGCAGCCTGCTTCAGCCGGACGCGAATGGAGGCGAGCGCCGCATCGAGGGTGGACAGGCGGAGAGGACGGCCCAGGGCGCATTCCGCTGCCCAATGGTCGCGAGAGCCGAGCGCCTCAACCCGCGGGTTTGGCATCGGCGCCGCGTCGCCCAGCTCGGAGGGGAAGCCCAGGCTGTGCAGCGCATACCAGAGGGGCCGGTCCACCAGCCGCAAGAAGGCGAACTGCCCCGGCGCCAGCACCCCGGCCCCGGAGCGGGCGTGCAGCAGCAAGCTCATCAGCACGGGCGCAGTGTAGGCATGCCGTGCCACCAGAGCGGCGCAGGGTGCCATCAGGTCCAGGTCCTGCAGCACGCCGTCTGCACGGGCCACGGCAGCGTCGCCGATCGCCAGCGGCAGCGCTGGTCCGGCCGGGCCTTCCTTCGCGTTGATGGGCAGGCTCTCGGCCATGTCGCCCAGCAGCGCCAGGGCTTCCTCCCGGCGGCGTGCGGCGTGCAGCACGAAGACCGCGAACAGGCAGCGCACATGCGGCGCGGCGTCCGCCACCCCGGCCCACACGGGACCGAGCTGTCGGGATAGTTCGGCGCGGGCCGCGTCCTCGTTCAGGCTGCCATCCGGGAAGGCGGCGAAGCGCGCCACCCACTCGCGTACATGCAGCGCCGCGTCAGCAGGACGCGCCACGCCGTCAGCGGCCGGCACCAGGGTCAGGCCGCGCCCGACGAACGGGCTGATGGATCGAAACACCTCGGCCTGGGTCCGCATCAGCTGGTCCAGGTCCAGTTCGCGGGTGAACTTCCCGGCGGGCGCTCGCGTCAGGCAGAGCAAGCCTACCATCCCGATCAGGGTGACGGCGGGCCACCGGAGGAAGGTGCCGACGTTACGACACAGCCGGAACAGGGTGGCGAACCTGACCTGCCCCGGAGGCGTGAGCAGCACCTGGTGGTCGAGCTCGGCATAGCGGTCGGTCAGCAGGGAGAACTGCTGCATCTGCCAGTGCTGGGTGGCGATCACCACGGCGGCGATCTGGGCGTGGTAGCGGAACCACAGGAACCAGGCCCCGCCGCAGATCACGGCCAGGATCAGCCCGAAGGCCAGCAGCTTGTCCTCGCCGCCGGAGGGTCCGGTGCGTGCGTTCTGCTGCATGGCTCAGTTCCTGGCCGCGAGGGTGGTGGTGGCAAGGGGGTGCCCGGCCTCGGCCTCGAGGCGCAGTGCCTGGCGCAGCACCTTGCGAAGGTAGTCCGCCTTATGATCGGGCGAGTGCGAGTGGTAGAAGCCGACGCCCTGCCAGAAGTCGCCGCGCGCCTCGTCGATGCCCTGGCGCAGGATCCAGGCGCCACCTTCCAGGTTGGCGCACAAGTTGTCGCGCAGCGCCACGAAGGTCTCCGGCACCGACGCGCCCCAGTGCGCCGCCACCCTGGGGAGCCAGATCTCGTTGACCTGCATGGGGCCGATGTCGACCGTGGCGTTGCTGTTGTCGCTGACCCGACCCAGTCGGCCGTCCTCCACCTGCAGCAGAATCAGCAGCACGGCCGGCGGCAGGCGATGCACCCGCGCCGCACTCTCGATGCAGCGCCGCACCAGCAGCCGCGCCTGCGCGCCCTCTGCTGCCAGGCCGACCGCGACGGGCGAGTTGCCGTACTGCGACGCCCGTGTGGGCGCCGGCAGCGCTGCCAGCCCGCCCAGGAGGACAAGCCCGGCCAACCAGGAGCACCGCCTCATCGCCCTGCTCCCGGCCCGGCCGGACGCGCGGCAAGGGCCATGGCCTCGTCGAGGCGCTCCGCAGTGGCCTGCCATCGCTGCCGCAGTTGCTCGACCGGGATCTCGCCGGGCAGCGCCACCTGCTCGATTGCCTCCATCATGCTCAGCATCACCAGCGAGAACGGCCCGCCCGCCTCCACGGCCCGGTGCCCGAACAACGACTGCGGGTCGCGCACCAGCCTGATGCCGAGGCCCCGTCCCGTGGCGTCGCGCCACACCGTGTCCGCCGCCACCAGGAACACCGGCAGAAAGCCGCGCGGATCGCTCGCCAGCTCGGCCGACACGGGCCGGGTGACGCCCGCGGGGCGGTCCAGCAGGACAACCTGCCGTCCGGACCGCTCGATCAGCGTCTCCAGGGTGCGCGACACCAGCTCCAGGTCGCGCTGGCCCTGCGCCGTGCCGGCGCTCATGCGAACCTCCGGCGCTTCCACACCGGCACTGCAGGCCGCACCCGTCCGTTGACCAGGCAGCGCACCATCCGTAGCGCCGCCGGCAGCGACAGGCCGAACCACTCCGGCACCGCGAACACCAGGGTCATGAAGCCGGCGAAGTACAGCGTCCACCAGCTCCAGTGCATGAAGAAGATGAACCAGGGCACCAGGGCGCGGGCGTCCACCACGTAGACCCGCACCGGCGCCATGGTGTTACGCCACATCGCCGATGTCCTTACGCACGGCGGCCGCGGTCGCTTCGGTGATGCGGCCCTCGGCCAGGGCACGACAGATCGCCTGCTCGAAGGACTGCCCGCGTCCCTCGGCCAGCATCGTCTCGACCACTGCCGGCCAGCGCTCCGGAGCGGCCTCCGCCAGCCGGCGGCGCATCGGCCGGTCGAACGCCAGGAACTCGCGCAGCGCCGTCCTGGTGCCGTCCGTGGCCGGCACTAGGCGCTGGTTGACGATCAGCCGCAGCGTCTGCGCCACCGCCACGGTCAAGGCGATGCGCTCGTCCTGCGGGAACAGGCTGACGACGCGCTGCACCGTCTCGGACAGGGTGCCGGCGTGAATGGTGGTGTAGACGGCGTGGTCGGTGAGCGCCGCCTGCGCCGCGGCGGCCATGGTCTCTGCGTCGCGGCACTCGCCGATGATGATGACGTCGCCGGCGCGGCGCATGGCATTGCGGATGCCGGCCGCGAAGCTCGGCAGGTGGCGCGGGATCTCGCTCTGGCTGATCGTGGCCGTCTCGCCCTCGACGTCGTCGAAGGTGAACTCGATCGGGCTCGAGTACTCCAGGATCGCCGCGTGGCTGTCTGGCTGTTCCAGGCGGGCGCGGGTGATGCCGGCCTGCAGGGTGGACTTGCCGTTGCCGGTGCCCCCGGCGACGAACACCAGTCCGGTGCGCGGCATGCACGCTTCGACGATCCCCGGGTCCACGCCCTGCTCGGACAGCGGCCGCGAGCGCGAGGGCAGGGCACGGGCCACGACGGCGCCGCCGTCGTCGCCCTGGGCGAGCACCGCGGTGGCGTTCACCCGGAAGCGCAGCCGGGTGCGCCGGTCCGGCTGCACCTCGTAGCTGACGTCGAAGTCCTCGCCGCGCTTCAGGCGCGCCACGCCCTCGGCGCCGTAGAGGCGGTTCACCGCCTCCTCGACCTCGCGCTCGGTGAAGCTGCGGCGCGTGATAGCCCGCATGCGGCCGTGCAGCTGCACGAACACCGGCAGGTGGGTCTGCAGCCGGATGTCGGAGGCGCCGAGCCGGTAGGACCATTCGAACAGGTCGTCCAGCGACTCCCGGGTGAACACCCCACCTTCGCCGGGCCAGAACCCGTCCCCGGGCAAGGGCATAGGCAAGCGGGCGATCTGGTTCATGGTGCGAGGCTCAACGGCTGGGAGTTGAAGGAGGCGGGGCTGCCGGGAGGCAGGTCGGAGGGCAGGCTGCCGCTGCCGGTCCAGCGCTTCCGGTTGGGGTTCAGGCCGGGCTGGGAGCGGATCTCGATCTGCGTGTCGTCGACCCGCATCTTGTCCCGTCCACCCTCGACCGACTTGCGGGCGAACACGACCTTGGGCTGCTCCACCAGGCCGGCGCGCAGCAGCACGCGGTAGCGCGCCATGCCGATCAGGTCGGCCTCCAGCCGCGACAGGTCGGACTGGAAGATCTCCACCGCCTGCCGCTCGCCGCGGCCCCAGCCCTCGGCGACCCACTTGTCCCAGTATGTCGCCTCCACGCGGGTGCGCGGCCGCAGGTCGTCAGGGGGCGGGGTGGGGTTCACCCAGGCGCGCACCAGGTAGGTGCGCCAGTTGGGCGGGGCGGAGGCAAGCTGCGCCTCGCGGGTGATCTGGTAGACCCGCCCGGTCTCGCGGGCGGTCTGCGCGCCGTCGCCGAGCGCAAATGCCATCTGCGCCTCCGTGACGACGGGAGGGCGCATCAGGGTCTGGCCGCTGCCGATCGGGACCACGAGGCTGTGGAAGTCGTAGCTGCTGTCGAGCTTGGCCTCGTAGCGGCGCAGCATCTCGTTGATGGCGAAGCCGCGCGCCGCCAGGCCGCCGCGGGCTCCGAAGGACAGCGCGGCCTCGTGCAGCGCCTCGGCCCGGGCGCCGGTCAGGCCGGCGGACGGGTTGATGCCGGGCCGGGCGGCCTGCAGCACCTCCAGCGAGGGCGGGCGCTCGCCGCCGACGATCGTGGTCGAGAGCGACGCGCCCGTGACCACCTGGTTGAGCGGGTTGGCCAGGACGTGCGCGGCCGCGTCCACGCTGGCCAGGCTGGGCTCGAGCATGATCGGCGCATCGCGCAACGCGGCATCGGCATTCGAGGCCCATGCAGGCGCGCCGCAGGCCAAGCCGGCGAGGATCGTGGCGGCGCCGAGCAGGGCGCATAGCCCCCTGTGCTTAGACATGGTGCTGCACCTCGACCCTGTGGTGGTCGGGGTCGACCACGACGGTCACGCTGGTGCCGGCCGCGTTTCCCATGGCCTCGAACAGGTCGAGGATGGGCACGTCGCTCATGTTGACGGCGACCTGGATGGGCGCCGGGTTGGCCGGGGCAGTGATCGCGACCTGATAGCCGATGCGGTCGGCGAGCGCCTTGACGCCCTGGTCGATCGGCCCGCTCCAGGCCAGCGACACCGGCCGCTCCAGCTCGGCAGCGATGACCGGACGCAGGGTGGTGCCAGGACCGAACTGGCCCAGCTGCCCCATGGTGCGGTCCACCCGATCCAGGCTGCGCTGCAGCGCCAGCTCGGTGTTGGGCATCCCGGACGTGTCCACGTTCGGGTCGACCTGCGGGGTGGCGGCACAGCCGGCGAGCAGAGCCGCGGCAAGCCCGATCGCAGCTGGGGGAACCAAGCGCCTACGCGGCATAAGTCTCTCCTGATCTCTCAGGAGAAGGCTAGGAACTCGAGACGCGAATAGGATCAGCTAACGCGGAGCGCCCTCTGGCAGAGAGCCTTCGATAGGTACGCACCTAAACCGGATCGGGGCGAGCATGCCCTGATGCATTTTCCCGATGAACTGGATGGCATAGCTCCGGCAATCGGCCTCGGACTGAAACTCCTGAGCGGTAACGCGAGACATGCCAAACTTCCAGGGGCCGTTCCAGTTTGTGGCGTTGCTCGGGGCCGCGTACAAAACAAAGACCATGAGCCAAACCATCGTCGCTTCCTTGATCATTCTTGCAACGAGCATTCAACCAGTTTCACAACTGAACGCAAAGTGAGCAGGCTGCATGTGGTAAGGGTGTCTATCCCAAGATACGGGCCTAGTGACTATCTGTTTACAGAGACAACACATGCAGGCGCGGTAGCCCTGATCAGGTTGCGACAGAGCGTCGGATGGAGCACTCACGAGAGCATGTCCAGTCCTATCCTGCCTCCACCCTTAACAGGTCCTGCCGACCTAATTTTCGACTACTCACCGCGCCGGGCCTTTGCTGCCATGTCGGACGAGGACAAGGCCGCCTGGCATCTCCGCTACTGTGCCCAGCAAGGCGCCGAGCCGCGGGTCTGGGTGCTGCTGGAGCGCGTGGAGCGGGAGCTTCGCGCTGCCGGCCAGCCGGCCACCATTCACGCCCTCTGGGTTCATCTGGCCAACCGAGCCGGACAGGAGAACGATCCGGATGTACGCGCGGCTGCGGCGCTGGCCGGAATGGCAACGGGGCTGAGAGCCGGCTGAAGCCTCGGGACCTGATCACACCTGCAGAAGCTCCGCCTCCTCGTGCTCGAAGCGTCGCAGCACGATCCCCAGGCCGTGCCCATCCACAAGCTCGTCGGCGAGGTCCTGCACCACGCTCATCTGCGCTCGCGCCTCATCCTCGCCGCCGCGCTGCCGGTCTTCCTTGCGACGGTTGATCTCGTCCTTGGCGCTGCCATGCGGGAACACCCGCGCCAGCCGTCGCCGCGCCTCGGCCGGGCCGACGCGCTGGTAGAGCCGAGAGCGCAGCGCCACGTCCTGAGGCGACGTGGAGAACGCCCACAGCTCCACCGGCCCCAGGCTGTTGACCAGCATCTGCTCGTACCACTCGTCATCCGCCGCGATCAGCGCCATGAACGGAGCACCCCCCGCCGTTGGCCCGTTCAGCCGCTTGCGGATCACCTCGGCCGAGGCCGCGCTGACCCCGAAGCGCCGGATGATGTCCTCCTTTTCCTGCTCGTCGCCGGCGCCCAGCACGAAGCGCCCCGTGGACTGCGAGATCACGTAGTCGCCGAAGTCCTGCATGCGCTGGCTGCTCAGCCCGAGCTGCAGGTTGTGCTTGCCGCCCTCGCGGCCGTCCTGCTCCACCTGGCGGCGCACGTAGAGCCGTCCGGCCGTGCGCTGATACTCGTCATACTCAAGGCGCTTGTAGGTCTCGTAGACCTCGGTGAACCGCTTGCGGTGATACTCACGCACCAGCTCGGGCACCATCGGCAGGTACTTCGGCCGCAGGAAGAAGTTGCGCGCCAGGATGTGCCGGCCGAGCAGGTACATCAGGTCGGTCTGCCGGTCCGCCTCGGCGCTGCCGGTCGGCGCCACATACTCCAGGTCCAGCACGATCACCCGGGCCGGGCCGAAGTCCAGCCGGGTCGGACGGTTCAGGGTGGGGTAGCGCTTGATGAGCGCCATGACGTAGCGCTCGAACAGCTGCGGCAGGGTCTCCTGGGTGCCGGCCACGACCTTGCCAAACATATCCTGGATCTGCTGGGCGCGCACCGCGGTCACCAGGTCCTCCAGCAGCGGCACCGCATGGCGCTGCGCGATCGCGGCCAGGGCGTGCTCGTCCGCCCGGCACAGCACGTCGACCACCTCCCACCACCAGGTGTCGCGCTCGGCTGCGAGGCGCAGCTGGCGCAGCGCCTCGTCCACGGAGGGCTCCACGCCCGGCTGGTAGCGCTTCGGCCGCTTCTTGCCGCTGCTGCTGTCAGAGATCATCCGGTAGGCTTCCTCGACCACGAAGCCAACCAGCTGGTCCATGCCCTCGAACGGCGAGGCCGCGTCGATCGGCATGCAGCCGAGCGAGAGCATGTTCTGGACGAAGTCCCGCTCCAGCGGCAGCGGCGTGCGGCAGCCGACCTGGGTGTCGAAGATGTTGAACTCGTAGCCGTCGGCCAGCTGCATGGCGACGTAGATCGCCTCGTTGCGGCGATGCGCCGGCAGCGCCTCCTGGATCAGCAGGATCAGCCCTTCGGCTGAGGGCCCGATGTCGAGCTTGCCGATCAGCGGCAGCCGCGCGCCCTGGGTGGTCTGGGCGGCGCTGCTCAGGCACAGGCCGAGCAGGATGGTGTTGGACAGCACCGATTTGCCGAAGCGCGAGGGAGCGACGAACAGGTCCAGGGTGTGCTTGCGCCGCGAGCCCGCGGGATCGAACGGCCACATGCGCCCGTCCGGGGTGCGGAACAGCACCGAGCCCACCTGCCAGGGCGAGGCAGGGCGGCCCCAGGGCAGCATGCGCAGCACCTCGCCCAGCGGTGCGGCCGCGGCAGGAGCGGTGGACGCCACGGCCATGCCGAGGGCGCTGCTCATCACGCCTTCCAGAGGGTCGCCGCACAGCACGCTGGTCTGGCAGTTGCCCCAGCCCTCGACCTGCTGCGCCAGGGTGGAGGCCTGGCGGCGCAGGCGGCCGACATCGCCCTCCGGCGCCCAGGTCGCGAAGCTGGTCCGTACCTTGACCATGACGTCGATGTTCTTGTCGCGCATGTGGCGCAGCGCGGTGAACGCCTCGTGGATCTGCCGGTTGGCCGGCACGAAGCCCAGCACGGTGGCGAAGATCGACTTCAGCGACATCATGCCGCGCCCGCCGCCCTCCACCAGGATCGACATGCGCCAGGGCAGGTAGTGGTGGTGCGCCATGCGCCCGACTAGGTTGGCGAACGGCCGGGCGTCCTCGGGGCCGCGCGACATGTCGACCGACGACCACTCGAACTGGCCGATGCGGACCCGCTGCCCGCCATGGGTTTCTGCGTCGGCGCGGAACAGCTGGTCGGCGATCGGCGGCCACAGCACCAGCCCGGCGTCGCCCTTCTCTCCCTCCTCGGGCAGCAGCGGACGCACTGAGGTGCCGGGAAGGATCGGCTTCCAGGCGCTGTCCGCCGTCTCGGGATACATCGCCTCGCGCATGCGGATCAGGGCGTCGCCCGGGGACAGGGCGGCGATGCCGATGCCGTGGGTGCGGAAGGACGAGACCAGGCGGCTGACGAAGGCGGCGTGGCGGGCGGCGAGGATCTCGCTGCCGAGGAACACGTTCTGCGCCTCGGTGATGCGTGGTGAGCCCTTGCCGGCAGCGAGGCGCTCAGTTTTGCTCTGCTTCTTCTCCTCGCGCGTCAGCAGGGCAGGCCTGGACCAGACCACGAAGTAGCAGGCCTCGAAGCGCATGATCTTCGGCCAGAGCTTCTCGCGCTCGGCGAAGATGTCGGGGATCGACAGGCCGATCTCGCGGGCCATGGTGCGGCTGCCGTGCAGGTTGCGTTCGATCTCGGGGCCGGACAGGTCGGGGTCGCAGGCGAACCAGCCCTGCAGCGCGTGCCCGGGGCCGTCCAGCGGCCCGGACAGGTCCATGCGCAGCGCCTCGGCGATGGCCTCGACATCCTGGCGCAGCGTCATCTTGCGCAGGCCCTGGACCTGCAGGACGGTGACGTTCTCCCCCCGCTTGCCCACCAGCGCGGTGCCGTCCGAGGTCTCCAGGTCGCAGAACGAGGAGAGCGGCTGGCGCAGCTTGATCGACAGCGCGGCGAGGCCGTTGGCGAGAAGTCCGAACATGGCGGCTCCGGCTACGAGAGGGTCGGAAAGGCAGGCACCGCCGTGGACTCTGGCGAGGCCGCCGCGGCCCAGCCGGCGAGGACCGCCGGATAGGCGTCCTGTCCGTCCTGGATGTGGCGGCCGCGGTGCAGGACGCGCACGCCACCGAGCAGCGCGGCGCGGCGGCTGTAGGAGGCCGGCGACATCTCGAGCAGGGCGGCGGCGAGCTCGCGGGGCGAGCTGGTGCCGATGTGCAGCTCCGCCGCCTCCCGGCGTGCCGCCAGGGCGTCGTAGGCACTCCAGGCGGCCCGCGTGGTCGGGGTGTCCTGGCGGGGACGGCTGCCCAGGACAGGTGACTCGTCACCCTTGTGCAGGGCGAGATGGATGCCGCGCACTAGGGCGTTGAGCACTGGCTGAGCCATCTCCGGCATCCAGATCACCAGCGTCTCCTGCCCCGCGGTGGGGCGGTCGAGCTGCTGCACGGCCGCGCAGAGCAGGCAAGCCGTGGCCAGGGTGTCCGGCGATGGCGGGAGGGCAGCGGCATCGAGCGGGACCACCTCCTGCGAGCCTGCAGCGTGGAAGCCGCAGAACCGGCAGGCGTGGCCATCACGCTCCAGGATGGAGAGACGCGCCTCCTGCGTCCTCTGCGTGTCCGCGGGACAGGACGGAAGGCAGGCGGACGGGACGAGGGGCAGGAGGCGCATGGGCGGGGCGCTCCCTACTGGAACGTCATCGCCTTGGAGGTTCCGTTGCTGCTGGTGTTGGCACCGGAGATGGTCTGCGCCGAGAAGGTGGCGATCGAGGCGATGGTGAGGAAGAAGCCACCTGCCAGCACGCCAGCGACGCCATAGCCGAGCTTGGCCTGGCCGTTGGGGTTCTTGGTGTGCTGGTAGATGGTCCAGCCGCCGGCGATCAGGGCGAAGCCGCCGAGGATGAAGCCGAACAGCGTCAGCAGGTAGCCGCCGCCGCTCGTCATGTCGGTGGACACCGCCTGCATGCGGGTCCCCAGCGTCTGTGCGAGGGCGCTGGAAGCGGGCAGGGCGACCGCCGCGAAGGCGGCGGCCGCCGCCATCAGGCGCTGGCGCCGGGCCGGCTCGGGGGTGGAAGGAAAGGCGATCCCGGTGCTTGCGGGAGCGACGAGGGTCTTGTCTGCCACGATGGGGTCCTTTGGGTTGTCGAGGGTGTGTCCCCCTCGATCCCCAAAGTCCCAGCACCGGACGCGAACAGGAGCCCTGTTTCCGCCGGCTGGCGAACGCCGGCCAGGCAGGGTCTCAGGCGAAGTAGGTGAGCACGCTGGCGGCGATGGTATCGATGTTCATCACGGCGAAGCCGAAGACGATCATGACGACGGAGGTACCGGTGCCGCCGCGCTTGCGGCCTTCCATGACGGCCTTGAGGCTGAACACGCCGAGCAGCACGATCAGCGCGCCGTAGCTGCGGAAGAAGTAGATGAACACGTTGATGATGTTCAGCAGCGTGGCTTCCGGCGTGGCGCCCATCAGGGTGCTCGTGTCCACCGTAGGCGCGGTGTAGCTGGTCAGGCTCGACGTCATGTCGACCTTGGACCCGCCGCCGAAGGTAGCATTGCCGAAGGTCAGCATCTTGTCGAAGGACAGCAGCGCCCCGGCGAAGAAGATGGTGGCGAACGGCACCCAGGGGTGGCGCTCCCAGAAGCTGCCGGGCTGGTGCATGTGCCACAGCCCCCAGCCGGAGGCGACCAGGAAGGCGCCTCCACACAGATAGCAGAGCAGCGGGATCAGCAGCGCGATGACCTGGCCGATGTCGGCCGCGAAGTTGACGAAGCCCTGCATGGCGCGGCGCCGCTACTGGATCGCGCCGTGGTCGGTCTGCACCACCCAGGTCGAGCCGCGCTGCCCGATGCTGGTGATGCGGCCGACGCCAGGCACGTCGTCGCCGACCGAGACCTGCAGGCCCGCCGCCTGGCCCGGACCAGCGCCCGCGTCGGCGAGCACCGCCAGGCCCGGCGAGGCTGCCTGGACGCGGTAGTCGCGGGCCGAGCGGGTGGGAGCCGCGACGGACGACACGCCCGTCTCCCGCGTGGAGTGAGCGCCGGAGACGGTGACCACGGCTGGGATGATGCCGCCCTGCGCCGCTGCCTGCGGCTTGCCCGCGCCCATGGCGGCGGCGACCGAGCCGCGCGCCTCGGCAAGGCCCAGGCGCTGCTCGAAATCCATGGTCTTGGTCGCGACCGTGTCGCTCAGCGTCGCGACCTGGGTGCGCAGCTGGGTGTTCTCGTTGCGCATGTCGCGCACCAGGGCGCCCAGCTCCGTGACCACGGAGAGCACGTCGACCACCTGGCGCGACGACATCGGCGCAGGCACGAGGGCCGCGGCCACATCGGCGGCATCGGCAGGGTGCATCACAGGAGCAGCAGCGGCCTGCGTGGACGCTTGCGGAGGCGTTACGGCCGCGGTCGAGGCGACCGGCTTTTCGGCGGCCGGTGCTTCCGGAGTAGCGGCAGACAGGGTGGCCTCCGCGATCTCCGGAGCCGCGACCGCAGGGGGCGGCAGGGCAACAGCTGGCGTGTCCGACTTCAGGCCCAGGATGTCCGCAGCATCGGCCTTGTGCGCCTGGGAGGCGGCCCTGGCGGGACCGGCACCCGTCGGCTGTGCGCCAGGCTGCGCCTTGGCCATGCCGGCTGCCTGCACTCCCGCCTGGTTGGCCGCGAGCGCCTCGGACGGCCTCACCGGCTGCGGCAGCGAGACGGTGTCCGGCGAAGGCACGGACCCGCCTCGGTGCGTCAAGGCGTAGAGGCCGCCGCCAGCCAGAAGCACCGTGAGGCCGAAGGCCCCGGCAGTGGCCAGCAGCACGTTGCGCGTCGAGTGCTGGGTGGCCGGTGCCACGGACGGGGGAACCACCTCCGCGGGTGCGGCATCCAGCTGGGCTTCGTCCGGCATGGTCAGCTCGGGAGCAGGCGGTCGTGCGGCAACCAGCACTGGCGCCGCCAGAAAGGGCTGGTTCTCGGAAAGGGGAATGCGGTCGCGCGACGTGGGGGCCTGCACCGTCGGCTTGGCGGGCGCCCCCAGGATCGTGCGGTAGGCCTGGCGCTGACCGGGCTGTTCGTCCTCGTAGCCGGGGATCTGGTCCTGCGGCTGGGACACAGCTTTGGACGTGTCGGGTGCGGGGCTGGAGCCGACATCATGCCCGTGGGTCTCGACGTCGGAAGCGGGCTGCAGGCCGGTCGGGGGGAGGTCGGGGGTCGAGAGGATGTGCGAGTCCATGTGTCACCTGCGTGTGTTCCACGCAGAGCCTTGCCCCGGCCGACGCGAACAGCGCCGACCGTGTGCGCAGCTATTCCGGCTCGTTGACCGTGGACAGGAAAACCACGCCGACCGGGGTGTTGGCGTCGAGGTAGACCGTCGCCTTCTTCGGCACGGACTGCTGCAGCGTCTGTCCGATCTGCGCGCCGGCCGCTCCTGCCGCGACGCCGAGCTGCTGCGGCAGGTTAAGGTGCGTGAAGCCCGAGGCCCCGCCAAAGGGGCTCAACACGGACGAGGTGTTGGACTGCAGCTCCGCCTGCCCGAGCCCGGACACGAACGCCGCCGCGGCCGGAAGCGCGAAACGCTCGAAGTAGTGCTCCTCGACCCGCGAGGCCACGGTGGTCTCCATGGTGTCGGGCGTGACCACGATCGCCTGGATCGGGATGTCCTGCCCTTCATGGGTCAGCGTGGTGAGCATGACCACCAGCCGGTCGCCCTTCTGCTCGAAGCCACCCTTCATGCGGTCGCCGGCGATCGGCCCGGATTCTGCCTCGATGATCACCGGGCCGCCGCCGTCCGAGTTCACGGCGAGCTTGTTGATGGCGTAGATGCCCCGGTCCGCCGACATCAGCATCTTGCCGACGCGACGGCGGGCCAGCGGAGGGGTGACGCCCTGCCCACCCGTCGAGGCGTTCTGCACCCGGCCAATCTCGTCGGCCCTCGCTCCCGCCTGCCCGCCTGTCTGTGTCTGGGCCTCCTCCTTGCTCCAATGCTGGGTATCGGCCGCCTTGCCGCCCATGCCGTTGAACAGCCTCTCCATCGCGAGCTGGTAGGCCTGCACCTGCTGCGGATCGACCTTTGGTGGATCGCCTCCGTTGTCGGAGACGCGATGCACCGCGCCCGTGCTCGTTGCGAACGGGTTGGGCTGCGTGCCGGAGGTGACGACGGGCAGTCTCGACGCGTTGGGCGGCAGTGGCTTGGGCACCGGGATGATCGGGTCCGCAATGGCCAGCATCTGATGCGGCGATGGCTCCGGCGCGGCGATGCCTTCGAGGGGCGCCACGTAGGAGTCGCCGGCGGCGAGCGCAGCCTGCCCGTCGTCCTTGGCCTTGGCGCGGGCGAGCTCGTGGAAGTAGGGGCTGCCCTTCGAACCGCCCGGCAGCGGGTCCGCCGCGGCCAGCCTGGTGACCGTGGTGGTCTGCTGCAGTTCGTGACCGGCCAGCAGGAAGCCGGCGACGACGACCAGGATGCCGGTCACACCCGTGCCGATCCAGGCGAGGCGGCGCGGGCCGTTGCCGGCGGCGCCGCTGAACACGCGGCCGGGGCTGAGGGCGAGCTTCATGACCATGGTTCAGTGCTCCGTGAGGCGCGCGGACACCGAGCGGCCATCGGCTGAGAGGAGGACGATCGGCGTGGAGGGCAGGGCGTAGACCGACACGCCGGCCTCGCCGGCCTCGGAGGCGACCCACTCGGGCGAGATCACCGTGTAGCGGGTGCGCAGGAACACCCGGTCGCCCAGGCGCCAGGCGCGCACCTCGTCCGGAGACACGCCGGCGACGACGAGCGGCACCGCCTCGGCCGGAGGCGTGCCGTCCAGCATCGCCGTCAGGTAGGCGGCCCCGGTCTCCGGCGTGTTCGGCCGGGTGATGATCTGCACCTTGGCGTTCGGTCCGCGGTCGGCGATGCGGGCGTCGACACGGGCGTCGTAGCGACCCTGGCCCGCCACGATCATGAAGGTCAGGGGCACCGGGGCGCCCTTGAGGTAGACCAGCAGGCCGCCGCGCGGGATGCGCGAGCGAGGGATGATCTGCATGACGTTGCTGCCCTTCTCGGGCACCGACACGTCGAAGCCGAAGCCTTCCACGCTGGGGTTGCTGTTGGTGTCCCACACGATCGGCCAGGGCTGGCCGGAGTTGTCGAGGAACGCGATGGCAGTGGGATAGCCCTGCACGGCCTGCACGATCGGCGTGGCGCCGCCCGGGCCGAGCGCGATGTTGACCGAGCGCGTCACCGGCAGGGCGATGCTGGCCTGCTGCGCCTGCTCCTGGGCACGGTGCGTTTCGTTGAACTTGTGCGCCAGTCGCTCGATGCCCTCCGGCGTCAGCGGCAGCTCGTGGCGCTCGGCCGTGTCACGGGCCTTGCGGTCCAGCTCCGCGGCGGTGTCCGGCTGGGCGGAGTTCACATCGTCCTGCGCACGCGCGCGCAGGAGGGAACAGGCCGCCAGGAGGACCAGGGCGGTCGCGAGCGTGTGTCTGACGCGCATGATGGTTTCCTGGTCAGGCGGGGACGATGACGATCTGGTCGATGGCGATGCCGTCGGGGTGGTCCGGCGCGATGGTGCGGATCACGACGACGGAGACCATCAGGTGCTGGTTGTCGTTGTTGACGTTGTCGTTCTCGAACGCGACGATCATCGGGATCTCGATCTTGTAGGTGTAGAGGCTGCCGACGACGCCCTGGCTGTTGATGACGGCGGAGCGTTCCGGGGTGGCCGAGCCGACCAGGCGGGCGCGCTTGATCTGCTCGAAGTTGCCGACGCCCTTGAAGGCGTTGGCGAAGGCGATCCAGCCCCGGTCGGTGAAGTGTTCGGCGGCGCGGTTCAGCTGGACCCGGTAGTCCTTGAAGTTGATCGAGAACACGGCGGCGACGGAACTGACCGTCCAGATGATCAGGTCGGCGTCGCTCATCACCGGCTGGTCGAGCGGATAGACCTCGCGCGGCGTACCCTTGCCGTCGGTGTAAAAGTAGTGCGGCGTCGGCGGGTGGTGGTCGCGCCAGATGCGGTCGCCCACGAGCGCCAGCACGGCTCCGGTCAGGATGGTGTTGCTGAGGAAGGAGCGCCGCAGCATCCGCTGCTGGAACTCCGGATCGGCGAGCCTGCGGGCCACCGCAGCGGATTGGTTCTTCATGGGCGCAGTGTCGGCCGGCAGGACGCGAATGCGTTCAGCAGGCGTGCAGCGTGGCTTCGTAGGCGCCGAGGTAGAGGCTGACGTGCCGGTGCTCGCGCGACGCCTGGTAGGAGGGGCATGTGCGCTGAGAGCCGTTGCGCTGGGTCGCGAACACCTTGCCGGTCTCGATGCAATTGCGGACGAGGTAACGGCCGCGCAGTTCCGCTGCATCGCGGGTGTCGGGACGATAGTCCATAACGAGTAGATTACGATCGCGGTTCGACGGCAGGCCGAGGATCTTGGTCTTGGACCGCACCTGCGCGGGCGTCAGGCCCAGGTCACGGGCAATGCCCTCGTGACGCTGGTAGGCAAGCCACCGGTCGATGACCATCCGCAGATGGTCCTCGCTCCAGCTCAGCCGGACACGTGGCTTGCGGCGCGGCTTGCTCGCCGTCTCGAGATGCGGGAACAGGGGAAGTTCTGCTGCATGCGGGGCGCGTGACAGCTTGGGCAGCCCGAGCCAGCGCGCCTTGTAGCGTACTGATCCGGCAGAGCGGCCCAGCCTGTCTGCGATGGCGACGGAGCTGACGTTCTGCTCGCGCAGCTCGATCAGCTGCCTGATCTCGCCGAGCTGCCAGGCACTGCGAGCGTTGTTTTTCCTGATCTTGCGCCTGATCGAACCGCTCATCGGAGTGTATAGACCAAGTCGATAGAGACGGTAGACAAGATCTATGGTCATAATTCCCAGAAACGAGGCAATCGCATCGTGCGCATGGCCCTTCTCCGCCATACCGATGATTGATTTGTCACGAGGTGTGTGAGCAGCAAGGATCGTCTTCGCTGCCGACAGACCCGTCACGGATGCAACCATGCTTTGGCCAAGCAGGGTGACATTGTCTCGCCCAAGGTTGATTTGCATGTGTGCTCCGGCGTTCATCCCGGAATCTGCTTAGGTGGTAAGCTCCTACCTGTCACCAGGAAAAGAACAATTTTCTGAACTCGATATGCAGTATTTTTGTTAAATGCGGAATTACATTCGCGTTCTACCGTAGGTTTCAGCCAATGATTCAGAAAGTAACGTAATTCCATTATATTAGACAGGTTGAAAAACCTCGGTGGCGCTCCAGATCAGCAATCTACCTCAGGTAGAGCTAAGCCGTCTTTCCCACACTCATCATCTGTCTCATGCGACGCGTTCAGGACTGCTGCCAGCACACTATTCAGCATAGCCCGCGTCATCGGTGCCGACCCATGCTTGTGCCTAAGAGTCTCGATGCGCTTGTAGGCAGCCCCGACAATGCGTGCCACAACAACTAGATCAAGAGGCTCGCCTGGCGAGCCTAGGAGGGCATCAGCAGAGTGTGCTTGTGGTTCAAAAGACCTTTCTTCCAGGGTTTTGTCTACAGCGTCCTGCCGTGACTTGGCATTTTCCTGTGCCTGGTTAAGAAGGAACTGATTAATTTCGTTGCGATCAGTAGGTCTTATGATCCCCCTTCTTCTATAATATTCGTCCATGTTCTCCGGTGTGCTGATTAGCACCATGGGTTCTACATTAAAAACCATCGCAAGCTTTGTCAGCATTCCTAAGCCGACATTCTGCTTTTCGCGTTCAAGAAAAGCGATCTGCGCCTGACTTGAGCCAATCGCCTTTCCAAGATCTGTCTGCGTCCAACCTTCACGAGCACGGTAATGGCGCAAGTTATGCGCCAGATTCTCACGGTACTGCGTAGTTATCTGATGATCGCTCGGTACTTTCCCTGCCTTATCGGCAATAGCTTCGTCTGGAGGCTGAGTGTCTTCGATCATCTCGGATCCATTCTGGTCAATAAGAGCCGCGACCGGCGATGCTTCATTGGCAACGACGTTTGCACGTTGCTTAGTCATTGTAGGAGACCAGCATGGTAAGGGCTTCCATCTAGCTTAATGGGTCGGCAGGCGTTTGTGAGAAAGAAACGGTGACAAGCGAATACGAAATCGTGGTCTACAAAGATATCACAGTCCCTTTGTGGATCGCCTCTGACAAGCAGCACCTTCATTCGCATTGAAGACGTGCAACGTGACGAAGCTTAACCAGAGGAGAGTGTCGTGCGCGCCAAAAGCTTGTTCCTGTTCCCGTTTGCCCTGCTTCCCCTTCATCCCGCCGCTCGCGCGGACTTCCGCATACAGGCCTCTCCGTCTTCCTCAAACATCCCTCCAGCCACCTCCGCATCGTCCTCCAGCGACTCAGGACAAGGAAGCGAGGATGCCCCCGTCGCCCTCCGCCCTCGCTTCCTGATGGCACAGGGATTCGGGAACCAGGTCCCGATGTCCTTTGCTATACGGCAGATCGTGCCGCATACCACCGTAATCCGCTTCGGTCCCGGAGTGGACTCGACTGCCCCCGTCACGTGGTCGGGAGGGCGGCCTTGGAACCGGGTGTTGGCCGCTGCCCTGCGGCCTTTGCGCCTTCGAATGACCACTACAGCGCGCAGCGTGATGATCTCGCACTGAGCCGTGACGCCATTCGTATCCAAGGGCTCGATCCTGGCCGCTGATCACAGCGGACACAGGAACATGCCCGACCTGGATACGGAGGCGGTCGCCGAGTGGCTGACCGAGCGAGACACAAACGCCTTAGCGGCGGAATATTCGCCGCTCGTGCCACTGCCGGAAAGCACGACCTTGTTGCTCCGGCAGCTCGGGCTCGCTCTCGACGTCGCGCAGTCACGCGGTCCAGAAGCCTTGGGCCAGCGGGTGCGCGGGAAGCCGCTCCGCGAGCAGATGCCGACCCTGCTCGCCCACGTCGACCGGCCGACGCGCATGCGACTGCTGGCATGGCTGGGCGAGCCGCCGATGCCAAGACCTGACTTGGTGATCAAGGCTTGCCTTGGCGACGACGCCACGCCGGTAGGCGCCATGCTCCGCCACGAGGTGTCGCAAGCCTGGTGCATTGCCCTGCTGTCCCGTGTTCTGGATCGTGGGCGTGTCACGCTTTTGCTCGATGCCTGCAGGCAAGCCGGGCTGCCGGGAGAGGCGGCATGAGGCTCCTTATTCCCGTCGCGGCGGTCGTGCTCTTTCTGCCTGGTGTGGCTCTCGCGGCAGATACAGTGGTTGGCGGTCCAACCTCGAATACGGTCGTCAACGGCTCGACCACGACCACCACGGACAACACGACTGGCTGCACCGCCTTGGCCCAGGCCGCAGCGGCAGGCATGGCGGCTCAGATCTCCGCGGACGACCAGTCGATCAAGGCGCCGCAGAGCGTGACCCAGCTCACCTGCCTGTCCAACTTCTTCAATGGGGTCGGACTGAACGTGCTCACCAACCTGCTGGACCCGTCGTCACTGCTCAAGGCCGTGGAAGGGCAGATCTGCTCGACGGTGCAGAGCGCCTGGCAGAGCGCGATCGGCTCGGCGCAGTGCGGCCTGACAGTGACCGGGTTCAACATCGGCTTTGGCGGTCTAGGCGGCGGCTTGCTCTGCCCGAAGCTCACCTTTGGCGGCGGCGGCACGGCGATCGGCGGCATCGGTACCAACATCGGAAGCGGCAGCGGCGGCTACTACCTCAATGGCCAGGCGCAGGGGCCGACCGGCTACACCCTGCCGTCCTCCGGCAACTACTGACGGGGATATCTCATGCGCAAACAGCTTCTCGCGTCCGCCGCGGCCGGCATCCTTGCCGGCGGCATTCTGTTCAACGCTGCGCCTGCCAAGGCGGATGGATACCCGGTTTTCGACTACGCCATGAACTTCGCGATGGGTGTGTTCCAGAAAGCCTTCGACAAGGCCATGAGCGGTCTGACCGACGCCGTGACCAACATCGGCAACATATTCGACAAGGGTATCACCAGCCTGGGAACGCAGAACGCGAACTACTCGAAGGCCTCGATCAGCGCTCAGGAGCAGATCGCGGACGCCACCAACACGGTCATGGCCCGCAACGCCCGGGACATACGCAACGCGCAGATCCGCGACGAGCATGTTTTGAATCCACAAGCCTGTGCGTCGTTGGATGGCGAACAAGCTATTGCTGTCTCGGCCGGTCAGTCTTGGAAAGTCAGCAGTGGCATTAGTTATGTAACAGATAAGCGTAATCAGGGACGGCCCAGCACTCCTGCATGGGCAGGTCAAGGTCAAGCTGTGGCTGCATCCAATCAGCTTCATTTATCGAGATACTGTTCACAAAACGAGCAATCTTCCGGACTATGTAGTAACTGGAGTGAGACAAAAGAGAACATCGATCAGAGTTCAAACAGTCTTCTGGGAGCACCCTCCTACGTAGATCAAGACGCAGTCAATGCTGCAAATGATTACGCAAGAAATCTAATAGAGCCAGTGCCACCCGGCGCATTGAGAGGAGCACAGCTCACGACACTTGCAGGTCAGGATGCGTCCGCTAGGCGACGTGGCTACAGTGCACAGATATCACTGGCGAACGGTGTCCTGAACGACATCATAGGGTCGCATGCCAACTCCGTGATCCTGACGACCGCCCAACAGCAACAGGCAAAAGTCCAAGGTCTGACGTCGACAACAACCGCTTCCTGGTTTGAGGCTCAGGACTTGGAGGTGAACCGGCGCATCAGCGACATCGGCTGGCATGCGGCGCTGCAAGCCATGCCGCCCAAGTCCGTGCTGGTCGAGATCGCAACCGAGTTGGCGATGGGCAACTACATCGCCTGGCAGAACTACCGGATGGCGCAGCAGAGCGCTGCGGTTGCCGCTGCCCAGCTCGCAGCGATGGCCACGGCTAATCTGAAGGCAGCTCCTCCTCTTCCGACCCCGCAGATGGCGACGCAGTGAACGGCGCCTCCGATCCTGGCCCAACAACGAAAGTCCTGCCATGCCCGATGGGTCCGTCTCCTCACCTCCGTCGCAACGGTCTTCCGGCACGACGGTTGAAGCGCCTCAAGGCGACCCGCTGCGCGACGTGATCGCGAAGCTGAACCAGGTAGTGTCCCAGGGGCAGCTGGCCCTGGCCGACCCTGCCCTTGCCAAGACAGTGAGCAAGCTGGTCGAGCAGGGCACCGATCAGGGGCGCCTCGAGCAGAGCTCTTTCCGCACCGGGGTGGCCTATGCGGTGCAGGACCTGGAGAAGCTCCCGGCCATCACGGTCACCATGCCTGCCGCCCTGCGTGCCGAGATGACGGAGCTCGCCGCCACCAGCCCCGGCCTGCAGAACGAGCGCATGCAGGCCCTGGTCGCCAAGACGCCGGAGCTGATGGAGCGAGGGCTGATCGAGGACATCCGCCGCGCAGCCTACCAGACTGCCCGCTCCGGACCGGAGCAGGACACTCCGGAGCTGCGCACCAGGATCGAAGCCCTGGAGACGCGGGCCGGCATCACGCCAGCAGCTCCTTCTGTCACCAACGCCGAGCCGCCACCTCATCCAGGTCCGGACAAGGTCGCTTCTGCCGGACCTGACCGCCCGACCGGCGAGGCGCCTACGACCACTCAGCCACAGCCTGCCAAGCCAGAAGCCGGCAGCCCGGCCAAGGCAACAGATGCGCCTTCCTCCGAGGAGAAGGTCATCGCCACCCCGTCACCCGGCAGTGGGCAAGCTGTGGTCGCTCCTGCTGCCGAGCCAACTACACCGGTTGCCAAGGCCGCCGCGTCGCCAGCAACGGAGACGATCGAAAGCCCGTCAGCAGGCAAGGTGGTGGTCGGAGCCGGGCAGACTTCGGCTGGGCAGCTGGCAGAAGCGGCCGGGGTGCTGGCCGGCGCGGCAACAAGCATGGCCCAGGCCGCCAACGCTGCGGCAAAGACCCCGGTACAGCCCCGCCGCCAGACGGTGGGCGAGAGCATCGTGGCGTCGATGCGCAAGCCGCAGCCGGCCACGCCTCCTCCCTGGAGCGCCGCCCAGCCGCCGGTCGGTCTGCGCCTCGCGCAGATGGAACAGCAGGTCGGCGACGCCAAGTTGGAGCGCCTGGTGCAGGCGGCGGAGAAGTCAGGCGCGTCGCTGAGTGCCGCCATGGACCAGTTCACCACCGGCCCCGGCCGCGGCGTGATGGCCAGGCTGGAGAACGCCGCCGCCAAGGACCCGGGCGGCATGCCCGCGGTCATCGCAGGCATGAAGCCCGATGGCCCCTATGCCGCGGAGCGGGCGGAGTTCAACGCCGCGTTGCGCAATCCTGCGGTCGCCGGTCCCTACAACGTCGTCACCACGCAGGCAGCCAAGCACGCCGAGGCGCGTCTGGCCGTCGAGGATACCCTGCGCAAGAGGGGCCTCGATCCTGCGGTGCTCGGCGACAGGCTGGAGAAGAAGGACGCCGAGCTGGCCGACAAGGCAGCCAGCATTCCCGGACGCCAGCCCGGCAAGAACGCCTTGGAGGAGATGGCGCAGAAGCTGGCCGAGCTGCTGCAGAAGGCCATGGAGAAGGTTGGCCAGGTGATCGACAGGGCCGCCGGCGCCGGAGTCCAGTCCCAGACGCGGCCGGGTCCGTCACCAAGCCCGGGCATGTAGCCTCTGTTCGCATCGGGCCATTGCATCCTTTGCGGACCATACCCGCGAGGATGCGATGCGCCGTTTCTGGCCCTGCCTGCTGACGCTGACGATCCTGTGCGGACTGACCCTTTCCGCTCACGCGGATACCCCGACCACAGGCAATGCAGCCACCTGGACGTCGCTCAATGCCAGTGGCGACTGGTCCTCGCAGCTGCTGAGCAGCATCTTCCCGAGCACGGCCCCGACCGGCTCCAGCTCGATCGGCGCCGAGCAGACCGTCATCGGCAAGATGCTCAGCACCTTCACCGGCTACGTCATGGCTCTCGCCGCCGCCTTCGTCGCCTACACCACCATCATCCAGATCACCCGCGCCGCCGAGAACGGCCGCGTGCTCAGCCAGACCACCAGCTCCTGGGCACCCGTGCGCCTGTTCTTCGCCATCATGCTGATGCTCCCGATCAACGGCGGCTTTAGCTTCGGCCAGCTCGCCGTCGGCCAGGTCGCACAGTGGGGCATCGGCATGGGCAGCTCGATGTATGCGCTCGCCATCAAGGCCGTCGGTCCCGACGCCATGCCGATCGCCGAGCCGATGATCCCCGGCACCAAGGGCATCGTCGCCGGCCTGATCGAGAACGAGCTGTGCCGCGCCTTGATCAACCAGGGTTCCGGCAACCCGAACATGGTGCCGGTACCGATCCCGGTGACCGGCGGACAGGCGGGCGCGGGAGGCTACATCACCTGGTCCTACGGCCTGGGCGGCAACGAGACCGGCACGCCGGCCTGCGGCACCGTCACCGTGCGCGTGCCGGCGACCGGCAACGGCAGCACCTTGTCCGGCGTGAACGTCGACATGACCGGGACCCAGAAGGCGATCCTGATCTACGTGCTGAGCGAGATCCGCAACGACGCCGAGACCGTCGCCGCCAACATCTGGCAGACCCGGCAGAGCTCCGCGCTCAACACCCTGATGAGCACCTACACCACGGCCACCAGCGACTACACCCGGCTGCTGACCCAGGCGGCCACCACGATCACCGCCTCGCTCAACGCAGCCATGAAGGATGCCAGCGTGGCGCGGGACGGCGGTATCGGGCTGCAGACCGGCCAGAACCAGCTCGCCGCCCTCGGCTGGACCTCGGCCGCGGCCTACTACCTCGAGATCGCCCGCCTGAACGGTCAGACCCTGTCGCTGCTCTCCGCAACACCCACGGTGAACGCACCCAGCTACCAGGGTCTTGGCGAAGGGCTGACCAACGACCTGGTGCCGGTGATGAACGCGGTTCTGGCCTTCCAGGCCAAGCTCAACACCTACGTGCAGACCACCGACACCCGCGATGTTCCGGCGGGCAACGCCGACCTGTTCTCCGGTGCCACTCCCGGCAAGGATGGCGCCAACACCATCGAGAAGGTCTCGCGCTCGGTCGGCTTCAATGAAGCCTTGCTGAAGAAGCTTATCAGCCTCAGCCAGCTCGGCACCAACCAGTGGGCCGATCCGATCCTGTCGATGATCTCGCTTGGCCACCTGATGATCCACACCGCCCTGACGGCGCTCGGCCTGTCGGCAGTGCTTTCCTCGGCGACCGCAACCACCGGCCTGAGCGCGGCCCAGATCTTCACCTTCAACTGGAGCGGGGCCGCTGCGACCGTGGTCGGCCACCTCATGGTGACGTTCCTGGCGACGCCGATCTTCTACGGCTGCCTGGCCATGCTGATCCCCGGCCTGATCCTGGCCTTCGTGCTCCCGACGGTCCCGTTCGCCATGTGGCTCGCTGGCGTGGCCGGATGGCTGATCCTGGTGTGCGAGGCCGTGGTCGCCGTGCCGCTCTGGGCCTTCGCCCACCTGACCTGGCAGGGGGACGGCCTGCATGGGCGGGGGCTGGACGGCTACGGCCTGCTGCTCAACGTCCTGTTCCGTCCCGTGCTGATGCTGTTCGGGCTGTTCTTCGGCTACTTCGTCTTCAGCTCGATGACCTGGCTGGCGCTGCAGGGCTTCAGCATCACCGCGGGCTTCGTGCTGCAGAACGGCTGGTTCGTCTCCAACCTGCTGGGAGTTGTCACCCTGCTGTGCGGCTTCGTCCTGCTGGAGCTGACGATCGCGCTGCTGTCCTTCCGGCTGATCTCCACCTTTCCGCATCACGTCATCAAGCTGGCGGGCGTGCAGCCGGCCGGGCGCGTCGACATGGAGCGCTTTGCCTCCGACGTCGGTGTCGCCGGAATGGGGTCCTCGATGCGTGGCATCCAGGGCGGCTACAGCGCCATGGTGACCCAGGCCATGAAAGGGGCGGGAGGGGGCGGCGCAGAGGCGGGAGGCGGCGGAGGCGGCGGAGGCGGTTCAGGTGGGCGCGAGCTCGCCGGGAACACCCAGGCTGGCGGGCAGGGGGGAATGAGGCAGCTTGGCACCGACGCAACGCTGCAGGCTTCCTCCGACGTCACGCCGCCTGCGGCACCTCGGCAGGGATAAGGCGCCCGGAACTGTTCGCATTCCGGGGGGCCATGGTTCCCTTCGACCCTGGAGGAACACCATGACACGGATCACCCGACTGACGATGCCGATGCTGTTGCTGCTGTCGCTCGCCGCATGCGGCAGCGGCGGCAACCTGAAGACGGTGGCGAGCTACACGGCCCCGCCGGCACCACCCATCAGGCATCCGCTCTACAACCCGGATGCAGCCTACGGCGAGGCTCGTGCGACCTGGCGGCCGCCCGTGGCGGACCGCAACGGCGGCATCGTCCGGCCGAGCGAGCCGGCCACCGAGGCAGAACGGCCAGACTACGAGGGGGCCACCTGGGCGACGGGCGCCGGGCGGTCCGCATTCCAGGGGCCGCCCGGCACATTTTAGCAGGGCAGGCAGGGAGCGGATGCTCGCCCTCCCCCCTGCCCTCTTCGCTTATCCTCAGCTTGGACGCCAGGTCTCGTCGGCGTTGAGGAACTCGCGCGCGGTGCCGAGCCGGCGGGTGCGGACCTGCCAGTTGATGAGGGCGTTGTAGAACGCCATCAGGAAGAAGCAGCAGGAGATCGCCCCGGTGGATAGCGCGTAGAGCAAGGTTGGCAGGGCTGGCAAAATGCTTGCGGCGTGGATGAAGCCCATCACCACGAAGACAGCGCCACCAGAGAGATAGCCCCAGGTCGCCTGGCGCGACTGGCGCCGCCGGTTGGCGAGCAGGCGCTCGATCTCCGCCACGGGTACCTGCGCCTCCCACGACATCTCTGACACGTCGAGGGTCCGATCGGGCCTCACCCGGACCATGGGATCGGGACCAGGACCGGTGCGGATGGTCTGCGCCAGCCCCTGGATCAACCGGGCGTTCTCGGCGATCTGGTCCACCCCGATGCAGGCGATCGGCGCTTCCAAGGTCTTGCGCACACCCCAGCCGACAGTCCAGGGCTGCGCCCCTTTCTCCTGTGGCGGCCTGGTCTTGCGGAACACCGGCTCAGCTCGCGGACGGAGCGATGGAGGCGATTATCGCGGCGAAGTCGGAAGGAAGACCGACCTGGTGACCTTCGGTTCCGTCTGGCTTGCGCCAGTAGAAGGTGGGCGTGCCGCGCAACCCGAGCGCCTCCTGGGCCACCATGTTGGCCTGCAGCGTCGCAGCCGAGGCGGCATCCGGATCTCCGGCCAGGGCGTTCGCTGTCCAGGCGGCAACCATGTCGTCCCGGCCCTTGCCGAGCATCGTCCGCGCGGCCGCGGTGCTGCGGCCCTGGTCCTCGAGGTCCAGCAGGGACAGCGGGATCACCGCCACCTGGACCTTGCCGGCGGCGACGAAGGGCTGCAGCTGCTCCATGGCGCGCACCGAGAACGAGCATAGCGGGTCGATGAACATCCACAGCCGCGGAGCCGTCGACGGACCGGTCACGCCGTAGGTCGTGCTCGCCACGGTCTGGAGCGCCGAGGGGGCGGACTGATCCACGGCCATCCGTGGAGCCGCCGCAATCGCACCGACGGTCACGGTCGGGATGGCGCCGTCGATCGAGGATACTTGCTGGCGCGTGATGTTGCGGCCGGTGGAGTCCCACATTACCCCTCCGATCGCCCCCTGCCCGTCCGGCGTGACGTAGAACACCTGGAAGGTTTGGCCGTTGCGGGCGAACACCGTGCGCAGCCCATGCTCGGTGCCCAGGTCGGTCAGCTGTGCCCCGGCCGAGGCAATGCGCTGCAGCGCTGCCACCCGGCCGATCTCCTCGGTTCCGATCACTCGCCGGGTCTGGTTCGTGGCGGCAGGTGCGGCAGCCTCCACGCTGACCGGCTGGAGTCGCACCGCCTGTGATGCAGCAGGGGGCACCACCACGGCCGGAGTCGCAGGCTGGATCGAGCATTGTGGGTCGGCGACGGCCAGGGTCGGGATAAGCAGCAGCGAGGAAGCAAGCAGGACACGGCGCATGAGAGGTCTCCCTTGAACAAGGGTAGGCTCTCAGCTGCGGATACGAACGGAGGCACGCGAGATCGGCACCTGGAAGATGCCTCAAGCCACTCGCAAGACGCCGGGTTCCCGTTCGCATCCTGCCATCGAACACTCTGGTCATGGCAAAACGGAGCAACCGACGATCCCCGGAACCATGATGATCCCGTTGAGGTGCCAACCAGGCAAGCGGCCGGCAGGTGCTGGATGGCTCGCATGTTGCGATCGGTTGTACAAAAAGGCGCCAATGGTATGCGGCGCGTAGACGCGGCAACCGTTCCGGGGCAGATTGCTCGACTTAACTATGAAAGGACCATCCTAGCGCGCTGAAACTACGAGCCTAGAAACGGAAAAAACCGCCCCTGCAAGGGCGGCTTTCCTGAGAAATCAGATAGGGAGCTGCAGGGCTCTGGTCACGAAGGTAGTGGCGGCGAAATCCGTCGTCAAGGCCTTCGAGGCCACCTGTCTGCCTTCTCCGAAGGCTCGTCCCCCACACGAGAGGACGAGAACGGCTATGCAGATAGAACCGGCGTCGCCAACAGGGCGACGCAAGATCACCGCACGGATGATCTCCGTGCAGGCCGAGCGCCCTTCCACATGGGAGCCGGTGCGACGCGGCTTGGTGTGGGGGGCCTTCAAACGGGCGGTTCCTGCGCTTGGTGTCCCGCGTCGGGTTGTGGAGCTGATCGACTACCTGGTCGGCTGCACCATGGACGCCGACTGGATGGAGGGAGATGGTCGGCTGCTGGTCTGGCCCTCGAACGACGTCCTCATGGACGCGCTCGACATCGGGCTCAGCCAAGTCAAGACGCTGCTCCGGCTGGCGCAGGAGCACGGACTGATCGAGATGTGCGACAGCGCCAATGGCAAGCGCTACGGCTGGCGGGTGGATGGCCGCGTTGTGGAAGCCTACGGCTTCGACCTCGCGCCGTTTGCGGCGCGGCACGCCGAGTTCCAGGCGATTGCCGCGGCCCATGAGGAACGTTGCCGAGAGGGCCGTCGCCTCCGTGGACGTATCGGTGCCTTGCGCAGGCAGATCCTTTCCTTGATCGACACCGGCGCCGAGCAGGGTGTTGAGGCGGCCGATTGGCCCACGCTGGCAAGGCAGGCATGCGAGCTTGCCGCGCTTCGCGGCGACAGCCGTGATCCGACCTACCTCGGCACCATTGTGGGGCGGCTGACGCCCCTGTTCGAAGAGGTCCGGGCTATCCTTGCAATGCTAGAACCTGTGGAAACTGACCCCAAGGGGTCAGAAATCCGGACCCACCATACAACTACAAACCATCATCTTATCGCTAAGGCGAATACGGTAGTGGTTGGGCCAAGTGGGCCCTGGCTTCCAAGGAAAAAGGGCAAACCACCATACCTCCCATCGAGTCACGGCCAAGAAAGTGCGCTACGTGGATTCGTGGTAACGACAGACTTCCTGCTCAAGATCGCTCCTTCCTTTCGAGGCTGGGTCCGCAGTGCTCATCCCAGCTGGAGTGAGCTTGAGGAAGCTGCTGGCTATGTGCGGTCGGAGTTGGATATTTCCCTTCACGCTTGGGGACAGGCATGTGTCGTTCTGGGCCGGATGGAGGCAGTCACGCTTCTGGCAACAATCTCAGCTCGCCATACGACCGGCAAAGTGCGTTCTCCCGGAGGTTTACTAAGAAGGATGGTTGATCTGCACCAGTTAGGCAGGCTTCGGCTAGATCGGACTCTGTTCGGATTAGCAAATGTTTGCCGCAATAAGTGCGGTTAAGGAAGTAGTAATAGTCTGGTATCTCTAAATACTTTCGGAGAAAACAACATGCTCGTTTTTTTGTCTCTTATTACTCTGAGCTTGAGTAGTTCTAATTTGGCAAATAGACATAGTTCTATGATACTTGATGCTAAAATTATAAACTCACCGGGTCTGACTTGTAGACCAATATCTCTTGCGATGGTTTATGGGGAACCAACTGTGTCATCAAGAGTGCTTGGCAGAACTCAAAACTATATTGCAATTACAGGGCCACAGATAAACGGATTTTTTCCAATACTAACTGGATCAGGTCTTAGAGGTTGGGTTAGAGAAAATGAAACCAGAAACCCAGATGGCATTAGAGAGAGCTTCTGTAGAGTCCAAATTCAACCAAACGGCCATTTAATATTTGAGCAAGGTTAAATGTATAATACTTAGTAAATTGAAGTTAATCATACGCTTTCTCTTGATGCAATATGACTTCTATGATTGAGGCGCTTGATGCGTATGTAATTAACCTAATAAGCTAGGAGCACGTGGCTTTGCATATTCTTTATCATCAACGTATGCATAGAACGTGCCGTCAGCAATGCCGAGCCGCTCAGCAACCCCGCCAACAACGTTGTCGGGGTTCAGTCATCGTCATGGCAGTGCGCAGTTTGGTGCGTGTCACAAGCGGCGGTCTGCCGCCAGACCTGCCACAGCGCATACAGGGTGCGGCAAGCCCGGTCAGGGTACGTTCCTTGATCAGGTCACGACCAGCATGTATGTCCGATAATTCCTATTGTCGGACATGGACACCCCACGATTTCCCTGGCACTCAGGATCTCTCCCGAGCCGCTGGAGACCGCATGGCCGAGCCCGCCGAGCCGAAAGACACTGGCGACGTCGGCACCATCCTCGGCGACATTCTGCCTCCGGCCAGGGCCAGTCTGGCACCGGTCGGTCAGGCCCCTTCCCTGGTAAGCTCCTGGTTCGTCGACGCGCTGACCGCAGAAATCCCGGCCTACGACGGCACCCTGTCCAGCGCCCGACTCAGCGCTGACGCCTACGCCAGCCGCGCGAAGTCCCAGAACACCCGACGCGCCTATGTCTCCGGCGTCCGCGCGTGGTGCGCCTGGTGCGATCAGCACGCCCTGCCCTCCCTGCCGGGCCGCGCTGCCGACGTCGCCGCCTTCCTTGCCGCTGAGCGCGGCCGCGGACTGAAGATCAACACCATCAACCTGCGCCGCGCTGCCATCCGCTATCTCCACTTCGCAGCGGGCTGCCCCGTACCATCGGCCGAAGCCCAGGTTGCCGAGACTCTCGCCGGCATCCGCCGAGAAGCCGCGTTGCAGCGCGACGTGCCGACCAAGAAGACTGCCGCCACCATCCAGCTCCTGCAGGAGATCCTAGCGCCGATCGGCGACGATCTGCCCGGGCTGCGCGACCGCGCCCTGCTGCTGGTGGGCTTCGTCGGGGCGCTGCGTCGCAGCGAGCTGGCCGCCATTAAGGTCGAACACCTCGAGGAGCGCGCGCAAGGGCTGCGGCTTACCCTTCCCCGATCCAAGGGCGATCGAGAGAGCAAAGGGGTGACCGTCGCCCTGCCCTACGGCGTGACCAGGCATTGTCCGGTTCGCGCTCTGCGTCGATGGCTGATCGCTGCGCAGATCACCTCCGGTCCGGTGTTCCGGCGCATCTGGCCAACCCCTGCCCGCTTCCTGACACCCGGCCAGACCACCCATTACGTGGTGGGCAGCGCCGCGATCGAGCCCCGCACGGTGGCGCGCATCATCCAGGGGCGCGCCACCCTAGCCGAGCTGGACGGCCGCAGAATGGGCGGCCACAGCCTCAAGCGTGGCGCACTCACCACCGGCATGGAGCGCGGCGTTCACGCCTCGCGCCTCAAGCAGCTCGGCCGGCACAAGAGCTACGCCGTGCTCGACGAGTATCTCGAGCAGGGCGAGTCGTTCGAGAACCATCCACTTAATGGCGTGCTTTAGCGCCGCTCCCAAAGCAATACGTATTGCGTCATGCGTCATTTGTCATGTTTCTTCATCTGACGAACTCACGCCTGCCTTGGCTTACCTCGCCTACGAGGCAGTGGACGATCCTCAAGATCACGAGCAGCTACTCTGACCCCTATAGCTGTAAGAGCCTCTGCGACTACTCGACGCTGGGTTCTCTGTTGGTCCAACGCATAGGTGGCAAGAGCCTCTAGTGTCGCTTCCGTCAACCTAACAGACAGCATAGAGGACTTATCAGCACCCGCAGAACTTGCGATAGCAGGAGGCTGTTGAGGTGCGGCCGACTCCGCGACACGGAGCATCTCATCTGGTGTGAGCGTGAGGCCAGGGCGAGTACTCTTCAAACCCTTCATCGGCGGTTCTCACTCGTATTTTTATCATGACGCATTACGCCAGACGTATTGCGTATGGCAGTGGGTAGCCAACCAAGTGCCTCTAGCTCGGCGATGAGAGTTGCAACTTCAGCCGCAGCCTTACCCGCGGGCATGCGACCAGAGAATCCCATTTCACCATATGCGACCAAGTCGGAGAGCATCGACGTCAGTCGAGGCAAGAGAGCTGCCTCAGAAAGCGCATGCCTGGAGAGGGCCGTAGCTGTCTTTACCCGGTTCAAGACGACTCGAGCTGGAATCTCACGACGTGCTGCCGAAGCAACTCCTGCAACGAGCTCCACGGTACGTGCCGCCTCGGTTACATCACCTTCCCCAGGAACCATCGGAATCAAGACGGCGTCTGCCGCCGTCATAGCAACCGTCGCTGCTCGATTGCCGAAACCGGCGGTGTCCACCACTACGACGTCAGCCTGTTTGGAGACACGGTGAATGAGGTGAGCTAGACCTGCATCCTCGGCTTCATGGTGACAGTCAAATGGTATCCCCTCGTACAACTTAGTCGCCCATCGAGACAGACCACCTGTCGGATCAGCATCCAAAGCAACAACCTTGATGCCTCCATTAGCAAGTGTACCGATAATGAGTTCCGCAAGTGTCGTCTTCCCTGGACCGCCCTTTGAACTGGCTATTGTGATTATCGGCATCTAAACCCCTTTATTACGTCTGGCGTCAATACGTCTGTCGTCAAGCTTGTAGCACCATAGAACGCTGTGCTCAACGAAATATGCAGGACGCATGACGCAATACGTCATGCCGAAAGAAGGACGCAATACGTCCTCGATCATTCCTCTCGGCAGATAGAAGACCCAGGCCATTCGCATGCGGATCGCTGATGACCTGTGAGGAGAGATCAGGAGGTTGGGATGAAGAAACGGCTACCGCGTATGCCGGACGCGCCACAAGGGTGCGTCGCTCCGCTCCCGGGTGCTGCGCCCCCGCCCTTGTCCCACGCCCGCCACGCGGTTGCCGGGTCGCATCCAGGAACAGGGAATGCGGGACGATGAACGGACAGGATCAGGAGATCGAGGCCCTGAAGGCAGGAGTCAGCTGCGCCACGCTGCTGGAGCACAGAGCGTGGTCGCTCGACAAGGTGGAGAGCACGCGACACTGCTGGAAATACCGATGTGCAGCCGGCGGGCTGGTGATCGTCAACCACGGCGGCCTGGGCTGGTGGGACCCGAGGAGCCAGGCCAAGGGCGACGTGTTCGCCCTTGCGCAGTTCCTGGAGCCCGGCCTCAACTTCGGACAGGTGCGCCAGCTGCTGCGTGGGCTCTCCGGCATCGCCCCGTCATTCCCGATCGCCCTCGTTGCCTTAAAGGAGAAGAGGCCCGAGCTGTCACCTGCGGCGCGTTGGACGGCACGGCGCAGCCTGACACGGGGCTCACCGACCTGGTGCTACCTGGCACGCTTGCGAGCTTTGGAAGCGCCGGTGCTGGTTGCCGCAGCCAGAGCCGATGTGCTGCGCGAGGGTCCTTACGCCAGCGCCTGGTTCGCGCACCGCGACGCGGAGGCGATGATCGTGGGGATCGAGATGCGCGGTCCGGAGTACCGGGGCTTCTCGGCGGATGGCGACAAGACCCTGTTCCAGCTCCAAGGCAAGCTGCCGACCAGCAGCGTCCCGGTGACGCGGCTCGTGGTGTGCGAGGCACCGATCGACGCGATGAGCCTGGCCGGGATCGAGCGACTGCGTGCCGACACGCTCTACGTCGCGACGGCCGGCGGCATGGGTCCGCACACCATCTCGGCACTGCAGGCGCTGCTGCGGGACCTGGCGACTAGGCCAGGGTCCATTCTGGTGGCGGCGACCGACGCCGACGCGGCCGGCGAGCACTACGCCCGCCAGCTGATGGATCTCGCGACCGCCGCCGGGGTGCGGAGCGGCCGCATCCTGCCCTTCGGCGGTCACAAGGACTGGAACCAGGTGGTGGTCGCGCGAAGACAGGCTCTTGGTGCGCTGCCCTCTGCTCCCGCATCGGAAAGGCTGCGGGCATGAGCGGACTGCAAGCCAAATTTGTCCATGCCGGGCAGCCTGGCACCCGACTGATCGTCATGGACGGATACGGGATGTCCTCGATCGAGGGGATCATCGTAGGCGGAGCAAAGGACGAGGACGGGACCTGGGACCTGGACGGCCGGTTCGTGCTGCTGACCGACGACGGCGAGAGGCTCGCGGTGAACGGCTGGTGCTGCCTGATCGAGGTGGTCGAGGAGGGAAGCGGGGAGGGCAGGGGAGAGGTGACGGACGCAGGGTGAGGCCCTGCCGCTTCGCCCCGGGGGCCGCAAGGGGCAAGGGCTGCGCCTGCGCGATGCGCGCCCCCTGCGGCCCCCGGGGCGAAGCGGCCGTCGGGCTGGGTCTTCGAGAAATGAAGGCGCAGCAGAAGGACGGCGGAGATGAAGCTGATCGGGAAGGTGCGACTGGTGCTGGGCACGGTGCTGGTGGCGGCGGGGCTCTATGCCTTGATGGCGGCGCCAGGGCTGGTGTCGGACCGGGAGTCCAGCGTGGGCAAGACCCAGCTGAGGGAGGCAGGCCGGTGAACGCCCTGCTGCGCGAGATCCGCACCCTGCCGCACATCAAGGGCAGGTTGGCGGTCAGGGTATTGGACGACGAGACCTCGGACGGGTTCTGCCTGTTCCGCACCGATGCCAGTCCGATGGTGGATGTGGCCGTGGTCTACGACGGCTCGGACCGCGCCCGCGGCGAGGCGGAAGGGTATGCCCGAATGCTGTCGATCGCGCCGGCCATGCTGGGCCTGCTGACGGGGGTGCTCGCCAGATGGGGCGAGGCCGTCGAGGAGGACAGCGAGATCAACGGCGGCGACGCCGTTGAATGGCTGGCGCAGTTCACGATCGAGGTGCGGGAAGCACTGCTGGCGATCACAGCGGCAGTGCAGCCAAACGATGTCGAGATCCTCGCCGAACCCCCGTCACGGGCGCCGTGTGTTCATTTTGAACACACGACGCCTCCGGGTGGATGAGTGCGCTTGGCTACTCGGCCGCCTCTGCAAGGACGGGCTTGCGTCCACGCTTAGCAGGCTTGGCGGCTTCCGCCGGCGACTCCGCAGCAATCGGCTTGGGCTTGCGTCCCAGACCGATGGACTTTGCCAGAGTCGAGCGCTTCTCGGCGTAGCTGGGGGCGACCATCGGATAGGTGGACGGCAGGCCCCAGCGCTCGCGATAGGCCTCGGGCGTCAGCTTGTAGGATGTCATCAAGTGCCGCTTGAGCATCTTGAGCTTCTTCCCGTCCTCCAGGCAGACGATGTAGTCCGGAAACACCGACTTCTTGAGCGGAACGGCAGGCTCGGGCTTCTCGAGGGCCTGTGCAGGCACCGACTCGACGGTGCTCAGCGCCGTGTACACCTGCTGGATCAAGGCCGGCAGGTCGGAGGTCTGAACCGAGTTGTTGGAGATGTGTGCCGAGACGATCTTCGCGGCGTATTCGAGGGTCGACGAGGGTGCAATGTCGGAGGGCATGACTGATCCAATACGGGGTGGCGTGATGTGCCTACTGCATCAGGATGCCCGCATTCAATGAAATAGCAATTACCGAAGATGAATTTCTCATCAGGTTGCTGACGAGATGCAGGAGAACAAAACAGAGTCGCGAGGGCTGAAGGGGGCGTGAGGCGCGCCTACTGCATCCCGGCCCCGGGCGCAAAGGGGAGGGCTGGCGAGCCGCTTCGCTGGTCTCGCTGCGCCCCGCGCCGAAGCCGGCGCGCCTTTGCGCCCGGGTCCGGGATGCAGGGCGGGGGAGGTGTTCAGAACCCTGAAAGGGACAGAGCACCATGGGACAATCCCGCCCCTTCTCC
>CAXSEF010000013.1:0-55149 GCA_964236535.1 uncultured Acetobacteraceae bacterium | reverse complement strand
GTTATACCAGCGGCCCCTGGCACTGACCTGTAAGCCAAGCAAGGCTGGGCTTCCCCTCCGCCCGCATCCCAACGGCCCAACAGGCCGTCGAAACCTAGCGCGAGCTGCGCCCAGACCCACCAAGGCCTGAGGCCGTTGGGAACCCTTTCTTAAACACAAGGATTCCAAAGGCTCGGCCTTTGGCGGAGTCCAGAGGCAGAGCCTCTGGACTTGCCTCACGCTCCCGGTTCTGGGGCAAGGCTATGTCTTCCCCCCCAAGGGTCCGTGGCGACCTCCTGGCCGGGAAGTCCGTCGACCCATTCCGGGCCGATCGGCACCTTGCCGTGACCACCGGGAATGTCGAGCACGTAGGTCGGCCATGCCAGCCCGGTGACGCGGCCGCGCAGCGCCGCCAGCAGCGCCCGGCCCTCGGCGATCGGCACGTGGAACCGTGCTGTGCCTGGGGCTGGGTCGAGCTGGTGCAGGTAGTACGGTTTGACCCGGGCGGCGACCAGGGCGCGCAACAGCTCCTCCAGCGCCGGCACGCTGTCGTTCACGCCGCGCAGCAGCACCGACTGGCCGAGCACCGGGATCGCCTCCGCCTGGATGCGGCGGATGGCAGCGCGCGCGGCGGGGGTCAGCTCGCTGGCGTGGTTCGCGTGCAGCACCACGAACATCGCCCGCTCGGTGCGCAGCGCCGCGGCCAGCGCCACGCTGACACGAGCCGGGTCGGCTGTGGGCACGCGGGTGTGCACCCGGATGGTGGCGACGTGCGGGATCGCGGTGAGCGCCGCGACGATGGCGGCCAGCCGGCGCGGCGAGAGCATTAGCGGGTCGCCGCCGGTGAGGATGATCTCGCTGACCGCGGGGTGCGCCGCGATCCATGCGTAGGCGTCGTCGAGCTCCCCCGCGGTGAGCAGGCCGCCGTCCGGTCCGACATGCTCGCGGCGGAAGCAGAAGCGGCAGTAGGTGGGGCAAACCAGCAGCGGCTTGAGCAGCGCCCGGTCCGGGTACCGGTGCACGATACCCGACACCGGCGACAGCGCGTCGTCGCCGATCGGATCGGCCCGCTCGTGCGCAGCGGTCAGCAGCTCGTCCGGGTGAGGGATGAACTGCCGCCCGATCGGGTCGTCGGGATCGCCGATCAGCGCGCGCAGCGCTGGCGGAATGGCCACCGCGTACCGGGCGCCCACCGCGGCGAGCCCGGCCCGCTGTCCCGCGGTGGCGAGGCCGGCGTCGACCAGGGCGTCGACGTCGCGAAGGGTCGTGCTGTGCATGGCCGGGTGTAGCGCCGCGCGGTGGCGCAGGCGAGGCCCGTTGCCCGGCCTCGCCCGAAGCGGCACCCTCGGCCGGCCCGACCGCTCCCCCGCTCTCCGCCAAGGACCCCGCCAATGCTGAAGATCGGACAGGGCGCCGTCGCTCCTCCCTTCCTGGCCATGGACGTGGTCGCGGCCGCGAACCGGCGCCAGGCCGCACTGCCGCCCGACGCGCCGCGGGTGATCCGCATGGAGGTCGGTCAGCCGGCGACCGGCGCACCCCTGGGCGCGGTCGAGGCGGCGCGCGCGGCGTTCGGCTCCGGACGCGCGCTCGGCTACACCGAGGCGCTGGGGCTGTGGTCGCTGCGCCGTCGGATCGCCGCGCATTGCCGTGCCTGGTACGGCCTCGACCTGGCACCCGGCCGGGTCGCGGTGACCACCGGCGCCTCGGCGGCGTTCCCGCTGGCGTTCCTCGCGGCGTTCGACCGCGGCGACCGGGTCGCGCTGGCCGCACCGTTCTACCCGCCCTACGTCAACATCCTGACCGCGCTCGGGCTGGTTCCCGTGGTACTGGAGACCGATGCGACGACGCGGTTCCAGCCGACCCTGCCGATGCTGGAGGCGCTGGAGCACGGGCCGGACGGGCTGCCGGACGGGCTGATTGTGGCGAGCCCTGGCAACCCCGCCGGAACCATGCTGTGGCCGGAGGAGCTGCGCGCCATCGCCGAATGGTGCCATGCGCGCGGCGTGCGCCTAGTCTCGGACGAGATCTATCACGGCCTGCAGTACGGCGTCGACCCGACGACAGCTGCCGCCTGCAGCCCGAGCGCCATCGTGATCAACAGCTTCTCCAAGTACTTCTCGATGACCGGATGGCGGATCGGCTGGATGGTGCTGCCCGAGGAGCTGGTGCGCCCGGTGGAGTGCCTGGCGCAGAACCTGTTCATCAGCGCGCCGCACCTGTCGCAACTCGCGGCAGAGGCGTCGTTCGAGTGCGGGCCGGAGCTGGACGCCAACGTGGCGCGCTATCGCCGCTCGCGCGACCTGCTCATGCGCGACCTGCCCGGCGCGGGCTTCACCCGGCTGAGCCCGGCCGAGGGAGCGTTCTACCTGTTCCTCGACATCTCGGACCGCAGTGACGACAGCATCGCCTTCTGCGCCCGCATGCTGGAGGAGGCAGGCGTCGCGGCAACCCCCGGCGTCGACTTCGATCGCGTGCGGGGTGGCCGCTTTCTGCGCCTCAGCTATTGTGGCGCCGAGGACGACATGGCCGAGGCGGTGCGGCGGCTGCGCAGCTTCTCCTGATTTCCGCGTCTTGTATCAAACAATCTCGGGCGTGACCGGTCAGGCAGGCAAGGCCAGAGGCTCCGCCTCTGGACTTCGTCAAAAGCTGAGCCTTTGGAATCCATTTGCTTAAAGAATGGGTTTCCAATGGCCTCAGGCCTTTGGCGGGTCTGGGCAGAGCCCAGCCTTGCTCCGCTTGCAGGCCAACGCCCAGGGCCGCTGGTATCAGCCATGGGGACTCTCAAGGCTTGCCTTGAGCGGAGACCAGAGGCAAAGCCCAGCCTTGCTTGCCTGACCACTCAACCTCGGAGGCCGCTAGCATGAGCGTTCCGCCGTGAGCATCGCCGGCCTTTCGCTGCGGGACCTGGAGTACATCGTGGCGGTCGCTGAGCTCGGCAGCTTCCGGCGTGCGGCGGAGCGCTGCGCCGTGAGCCAGCCCTCGCTGTCCGCGCAGGTGCGCAAGCTCGAGGACTGGTTCGGCGTCCGGCTGTTCGAGCGGACCACGCGCCGGGTCGTGGTCACGCCCACCGGCGAGGCGCTGATCGATCAGGCGCGCCGCGTGCTGGCGGAGGCGCGGGTGCTGGACGACCTGGCCCGGCGGCGCTCGGCGGAGTTCGGCGACGCGCTGCGGCTGGCGGCGATCGCCACGCTGGCCCCTACCTGTTCCCGCGCGTGCTGCCGGCGCTGCGCGCCCAGTACCCGGCTGCCACCTTCACCCTGAGCGAGGGCCGTACCGAGACGCTGCTGGCCCAGCTTGCCGCGACCGACCTGGACGCCGTGCTGCTGGCCCTGCCGCTGTCGGGCGACCAGATCTCCGCCGAGGCGCTGTTCGTCGAGCCGTTCGTGCTGGCCTGCCCGACCGGTCACCCGGCCACCGCCGTCGACGGACCCGGGTGGGACGAGCTGGATCAGAACGAGCGCCTGCTGATCGAGGACGGCCACTGCCTGCGCGAGCAGGCGCTCGCCGCCTGCGCCGTGGCTGCCAACCGCAACCGGCACGGCACCAGCCTGGAGACGCTCAAGTACATGGTCGCGGCCGGGGAGGGCTGCACGCTGGTGCCGGTGCTGGCGGCCACGACGGATGGCGGCGGGCTGCTGTGGTATCGCCGCATGTCGGGCGAGGCCTATGCTCGCACCATCGGGCTGAGCTGGCGCCGCAGCGATCCGCGCTCCGCCGAGTTCCGGTTGCTGGCCGCGGTGCTGCGCCGGATCGCCGGGGACGTATGCCCGGAGACGCGGCCCGCCGGGTGAAGCGTTCAGGCGCCACACCCGGCTGGCGTTCATCCCGGACTCAGCGGCTCCACCAGCCCCGTCGCTTTTCCCCGGCCGCGACGATAACCTCGGGCATCGGCGGCGAGCTGTCGGCGGCATGGCCGGAGCCGTTGGCAACCGTCGCATCAACGCCGTTCTCGTCCGGCGCTGCCGGAGTCGCCGCAAGCAGTGCCCCGGCCGCCAACTCCGCCGTCTCCCAGCCGCCGTGCGGCTCCAGCGCGGGCTCTGCTGATACCGCGTTGGGGATCGGAGCCGGGAGCGCGGCCGGCTCGTCCGCCGGCGGAACCGGGTATGTGGCCTCCATCGTCGCTGCGTGCCCAGGCGTCGCTGCATGCTCAGGCTCCGGCAGTGCCATTGCCTCGTCACCGACCAGCTCATGCGCCGGCCCGGACGTCGATTTGGACCCGGGCGGCCCATCCTCCCCATCGAAGCCGGCTTCCTGCTCGTCGGTGAATTCCATCACGTCGAAGATGTCGAGCCCGGAGGCGTAGGGATTGGCCGGGGGCGGCCCGCCCTGGACCACAGGCGCTGCGGCCTCGTCCTCGTCCTCGTCACGCCGCCGCCGCCGGCCGCCGCGCCGCCCGCGCCGGCGCGGCTTCTCGCCGTCCGCCTCGGACCCGGGTTCTGCCAGCGGAGGAGCGGCGCCAGATGCCACGGCATTCATGGCCTCGTCCTCCGCATCGCCGGCAGGCGGCAGCGCGATGTCCGGCTGCTCGGCTCCCGGCGCAGCCAGCGCGGCATCGGGCTCGTCCCGGCGCCGGCCGCCACGCCGCCGTCGCCGGCGCTTGCGCCTCGCCTCGCCCTCCTCGGCCGTCTCCCCGGCGAAAGTCGCCTCCAGTCCCGAGTCGGCCGTGCCGGCCGCTTCAGGCTCCTCCTCCGCCTCGTGCTCGACGTCGGGCTCCTCGGCCAGGTCGAGCAGGTCGGTCTCGTCGAGATCCGACGCTGCAAGGACGCGCGAGGCATCCGGCGCCGGCGGAAGCTCACCCTGGGTCAGGGCGCGGATCCGACTGATCCTGGTCTGCGCCGGCAACAGGCTCTCGTCGGCGGCAAAGCAGATGCGCATCTCGTAGCGCGACTCGATCTCGGCGACCCGACTACGCTTGTGGTTGAGGAGATAGATCGCGGTCGCCGAAGCGACGTGTACCGCGACCTCGTCGCCGCGGTGCTTGGCCCCGGCCTCCTCGACCGCGCGCAGCACGTGCAGGCTGGCGTTCTCGGTGCTGCGGACGTGCCCGGTGCCGTCGCAGTACGAGCAGGGCACGAAGCTGGTCTCGGCAAGCGAGGGGCGCAGCCGCTGGCGGCTCATCTCAAACAGGCCGAAACCGCTGATCGAGCCGAGCTGGATGCGCGCCCGGTCGTCCTTCAACGCGTCCTTGATGCGCTTCTCGACGGCGGTGTTGTTGCGGCGCGACTCCATGTCGATGAAGTCGACGACGATCAGCCCGGCGAGGTCGCGCAACCGCAACTGGCGGGCCATCTCGTCGGCGGCCTCCAGGTTGGTGCGCAGCGCCGTCTCCTCGATGCCGCGCTCCTTGGTGGAGCGGCCGGAGTTGACGTCGATCGCGACCAGCGCCTCGGTCTGGTTGATGACCAGGTAGCCGCCGGACTTGAGCTGCACCGTGGGCGAGAGCATTGCGTCGAGCTGGGCCTCGACGCGCTCGTTGGCGAACAGCGGCTGGCCGCCCGGGTCCTGCCAGAGCTGCACCTTGCGTGCATGCGCCGGCATCAGCAGGCGCATGTAATCGTGCGCCGCCTTCCAGCCCTCTTCGCCGTCGACCAGCACGTCGTCCACGTCGCGCGAGTACACGTCGCGGATGGAGCGCTTGATGAGGCTCGCTTCCTCGTGGATCAGCGCGGGCGCCATCGAGCGCATCGTCGTGTCTCGGATATCGTCCCATAGCTGCAGCAGGGTGTCGCAGTCGCGGGTGATCTCCGGTTTCGGGCGCGCCGCCCCGGCGGTGCGGATGATCATGCCCATGCCGCGCGGCAGGTCGAGCTCTGCGGTGACTTCCTTGAGCCGGCGGCGGTCGGCGGCAGCGGTGATCTTGCGCGAGACGCCGCCGCCGCGCGGCGAGTTCGGCATCAGCACGGAGTAGCGGCCAGCCAGCGAGATGAAGGTGGTGAGAGCAGCACCTTTGGAGCCGCGCTCCTCCTTGACCACCTGGATCAGCAGGATCTGGCGGCGGCGAATCACCTCCTGCATCTTGTAGTGGCGCAGGTAGCGGGGCTGCGGGCGCTGGTCGCCGCGCTCCTCCTCGGCACTTTCGGAGCGGCGGCCGGAACGACCGGTATCAGTACCCGGCTCAGCACCGTTCGCCGCGCCATCGTCGAGCGCGGAGGATGCGTCAGACTCTCTGGCCGCCTCGGCCAGACCGGCGTCCGGCAGCTCCGCCGCCTTGCTCCCGGTCAGGTCCGGGACGGAGCCGATGCCGCCGCGTGCCGCCTCGGCCTGGGCCGCCGCGTCGTCCGCGGCCTCCTCCGCCCGGGCTTCCTCCTCCTGCATCGCGATCAGACGCTGCCGATCGGCCACCGGAATCTGGTAGTAGTCGGGGTGGATTTCGCCGAAGGCCAGAAAGCCGTGCCGATTTCCGCCATACTCGACGAAAGCGGCCTGCAGGCTGGGCTCTACGCGGACGATCTTGGCGAGGTAGATATTGCCCTTGAGCTGCCGCTTTGCCGCGGTCTCGACGTCGAAATCTTCGAGACGGCTACCGTCTAGCACCACCACGCGGGTCTCTTCCGCGTGGCTGGCGTCGATCAGCATGCGTTTGGTCATGAAAGCTGGGTCTCCGGTATGCCGTTCGCGCGCCAGCGTCCCAGGGGGTCGCAGCGCCGCGCAGGCCTGATTGGGTCATTAAATCGAGCGTCGGGAACCGTCCGCAGCCGCGCCGCATTGAGCAGGAATCTCGTAACCCTGCGGATTGATTTGTTGCGCGCATGGACGAGATTGAAGTCCCCGGTATGGGTGGCCTGACGCGTCGGCGTCGAGCCGGGTGGTCGCAGCGCGTGGATCGCTCCACCGGCACCGTGGTCACGGCACGCACCCGTACGGCGACATCTCTCAAAAGACTGCCCGGTCCGACTATGCGGCGCCTAGTGGCGCAGCACGGGGTCGCGTCCCAGATCGGGCTGCTTCGCAAACGCAACGACCCAGCCTTGCGGGAGCTAGGCCATGGATCACGACAGATTCAGAGCTCGCCGCATGGTAAATCTGCAGTGGCCGGTCACGGCGCAGACGCTGCTGTCGAGTAAGTGACTCGAACATGACGTACCCCCGGGTGGACCGCAAGAGCGGCGCCCGCATTCGGACACCGGCGCCGTCCTGCAGCGGCCTGCCCGTGATCCGCCTGAGCTGCAGCGACACGCCCCGCCCCCGGGGGCAGGTCGCGGATGCACCGGGTGCCGCGGCATGCTATGGGGCGGCATGGCAACCCTGTGTCTGACCCGTCGGGCCGTCCTTGCCGGCTGTGGGGCGCTGCTGCACCCGGCCGTCGCCGGCGCGGTCGTGTCGGGCCTGGCCGGCGGGCTCGCCAGAGGCCAGGATGCCGGCCGCCCTGCGGCGCGCGATAGCAGGCGCGCAGTCCCCGCCCGGCGCGGTCCTGCTCCGCCGCTTCCGCCACTGGTGATGCTCGATCCCGGCCATGGCGGCAAGGACCCAGGCGCCATCGGGGTCTCGGGCACCTACGAGAAGCACGTGGCGTTCGCCGCCGCGGGTGAGCTACAGCGCAAGCTCGAGCGCAGTGGCCGGTGCCGGGTCGAGCTGACCCGGCGCGACGACGTGTTCATCCCGCTTGAGGTCCGTGTCGCCATCGCCCAGGAGCGGGGTGCGGCGCTGTTCGTCTCGATGCATGCCGACGCGCTGGCGGACCACTCTGTGCGCGGTGCCAGCGTCTACACCTTGTCCGACGCTGCCTCGGACGAGCAGAGCGCGGCGCTGGCGGCGCGGGAGAATTCCGCCGATCGCTTTGCCGGCGCCTACACCACCCTGCAGCCCCAGGTCGCGGCGATCCTCGACAGCCTGGTTCGGCGGGAGACCAGGGCGGGATCGGCGGGACTGCAGCACAGCCTGATCGGCTGCCTCGACCAGGAGCTGCCGATGCTGGAGAACCCGGCACGCCACGCCCATTTTGCGGTGCTCAGGGCGGCGGACATCCCGAGCGTGCTGATCGAGATGGGCTTCATGTCCAACCCCGTGGATGAGGCTGCCCTGCGCCAGGCACCGCACCGAAAGCTGATTGCGGCCGCGATGTGCCAAGCGCTGGACGGCTGGCTCGACCACCACGCCCGCGCCGGCTGAGCCGCAACCACCAGGCCACGAGCCGGGGGCGACTCTCGTCCGGGCCGGGAGTAGAGAGCGTCCATGAACGACACGACCCCGCCGCCGCGCGAGCGCCTGACGCCAGTCCGACAGGAGCTCGCCGGCCGCCGCGTGCCATATCCCGGCCAGCGTCGCGCGGGCTTCGTGCGGCGGCTGGCCGGCAGTGTCCTCGGACTGCTTCTGCTCGCGGGCGTGGTCGGCACCATCGCGGCGTGGAGCGCCTATTCGCGGTTCTCGGCGGACTTACCGACACTTGACGGCCTGCGCAACTACCAGCCGCGGGTGATGAGCCGGGTCTACTCCGGCGACGACCGGCTGATGAGCGAGATGGCTACCGAGCGGCGCATCTTCATCCCCTATACCGCGATCCCGGACCTGGTGAAGCAGGCCTTCCTGTCGGCCGAGGATCAGAATTTCTGGTCCCATCGCGGCGTCGACCCGCTGGCGATCCTGCGCGCCGCGGTGACCGACCTCACCCGGGTCGGCGCCAACCGGCGCCCGGTCGGCGCATCGACGATCACCCAGCAGGTCGCGAAGAACATGCTGGTCGGCAACGAGGTGAGCTTCGCGCGCAAGGCCCGCGAAGCGATCCTCGCCTTACGCATCGAGAGCACACTGAGCAAGGAGCGCATTCTCGAGCTCTACCTCAACGAGATCTACCTGGGCGACAAGGCCTACGGGGTGGCGGCGGCGGCGCAGGCCTATTTCGGCAAGTCGCTCGACCAGCTTGACTCCGCAGAGGCCGCGATGCTGGCCGCCCTGCCGAAGGCGCCCAACAACTACGATCCGTTCCGCTTCCACGACGCGGCGCGCAACCGGCGCGACTGGGTGCTCGACCGCATGGTCGACACCCGGGCGATCACCGCGGCGGTGGCCGTCGCCGCCAAATACGAGCCGCTGGTGCCCGCAGGCGCCCGCCGCCTAGACATGGTGCCCGGTGCCGAGTGGTTCACCGACGAGGTGCGCCGCCAACTGGTGGAGCGGTTCGGCAGCGACGGGACCACGCAGGGCGGCCTCGTGGTGCACACCAGCCTCGACCCGGCGCTGCAGCTTGCCGCCGATGCCGCGCTGCGCGACGGGCTGCTGGCCTACGATCGCGCGCATGGCGGCTGGCGCGGACCGGTCGCGCGGGTGGCCGGTGGTCGCGCCGCCTGGCACGAGGCCCTCGCTGCGGTGCCTCGCCCGCCCGGCATGCTCGCAAGCTGGGTGCTGGCCGAGGTGCTGGACACCGCGGGCGGCCGCGCCAGCCTCGGCTGGCTCGATGGAACAGCACCGGCTCAGACGGAGCAGACCGGCTTCGTGGCGCTCGCCAACCTCGGCTGGGCCAGGCCGATGCACAACGGCGTCACCGGCGCGGCACCTCGGCGAATCACCGACGTGCTGGCGACCGGCGACGTGGTGATGGTGGAGGCCGCGGCGTCTCGAGAGGCAGACGCGGCGCAGCGGGTCAGGGACGCGGGGAACGGCCGGCCGCAAGGCGACCAGGTCGTGCTGCGCCAAATCCCGCAGGTGCAGGGCGCACTGGTCTCGCTCGATCCCACGACCGGTCGGGTGCTGGCCCTGTCCGGCGGCTGGAGCTTCGAGGCGAGCCAGTTCAACCGTGCGACCCAGGCGCAGCGCCAGCCCGGCAGCTCGTTCAAGCCGTTCGTCTACCTGACCGGCATGGAGCAGGGCATCTCGCCAAGCCAGCGCTTCCTCGACGCGCCGTTCGTGCTGGGCGACTGGCGGCCTAACAACTACGAGATGGACTTCAGCGGCCCGACCCCGCTGCACACTGCCCTGGTCAAGTCGCTCAACCTCGTGACGGTGCGCCTGGCGAGCCGGATCGGCATGGACGCGGTGGCCGAGACCGCGATCGCCTTCCACGAGGTGGAATCGATGCCGCATGTGCTGCCTGCCGCACTCGGCGCGGTGGACACCACGGTGCTACGCGAGGCCGGCGCCTACGCGTCGCTCGACGAGGGCGGGCGCGAGGTGCTGCCCAGCCTCATCGACAGCGTGCAGGACCGCGACGGGCACGTGATCTGGAAGGCGCCGATCGGCCTGTCCTGCGCCGCATGCGGCGATGCCGGCCAGACCCCGGCGCTGACCGACGAGCGCCGGTCGCTCGCCGACCCGGCCAGCACGTTCCAGGTCGTCGAGATGATGCGCGACGTGGTCGAGCGCGGCACCGGGGTGCCGGCCCGCAAGGGGCTCGACCAGCCGATCGCGGGAAAGACCGGGACCACCCAGGACTTTAACGACGCCTGGTTCGCAGGCTTCACCCCCGGCGTGGTGACGGTGGTCTGGGTCGGCTTCGACTCGCCCGCGAGCCTAGGCGAGGACGAGACCGGAGGCGCGATCGCCGCACCGATCTGGAACCGCTACATGACAGTGGCGCTGCACGACCAGCCCAACCTCGACTTCCGGGTTCCCGACGGGGTCACGCTGCAGCTCTGGCACAGCGGCAACGGCATGGTGACCGATGCCTTCAAGCCAGGCCAGGTGCCGGGCGTGAGCAGCGGCGGTGGCGGCGAGACCATCTCGGCCAGCAGCGCCGACGCCGCCGACGCTGCCGCCGCGAGCGGCACCGGCGTGGACAGCGGCATGGGCGGGTTGTATTGACCGCCTCCGCTTCGGGTTCCCCCTCGCCCGCTGTCGCAGAACCGGAAGGGTGCGGTCATGTCTGCCGAATCTGACGAGCTGAACCTCCAGATCAAGCGATCCGTTGCACTGCTGAGGAGGCATCTTTGACTGGGATGTCGCACTGGCGAGGCTGGCGGAGCTCAACGCGCGAGCGGAGGAACCCGAGCTCTGGAGCGACGCTGACTCCGCCCAGAAGGTGATGCGCGAGCGCAACCATCTCGCCTCGCAGACCGAAGGCCTGACCAAACTGGTGGGCGACTTCGCCGACACACTCGACCTGGTCGGCATGGCGGAGGAGGAGGGCGACGGGGCGATGGTCGCCGACGGCATGGCGGCGCTGCGCGCAATGGCCGACGAGGCCAAGCGGCGCGAGATCGAGAGCCTGCTCTCCGGCGAGGCCGACAATTTCGACTGCTACATCGAGGTCAATGCCGGTGCCGGCGGCACCGAGGCGCAGGACTGGGCCGAGATGCTGTCGCGCATGTACACGCGCTGGGCCGAGCAGCGCGGCTACAAGGTCGAGCTGCTGGAAAGCAGCGACGGCGAGCAGGCCGGGATCAAGTCGGCGACCCTGCAGGTTACCGGCACGTCGGCATACGGCTGGCTCAAGACCGAGGCCGGCGTGCACCGGCTGGTGCGGATCAGCCCGTTCGACGCCGCCGCCAGGCGCCAGACCTCGTTCGCGAGCGTCTGGGTATACCCAGTGGTCGACGACTCGATCACCATCGAGATCGACCCGTCCGATCTCAAGGTGGACACGTTTCGAGCGTCAGGTGCTGGCGGACAGCACGTGAACAAGACCGAGAGCGCCATTCGCATCACCCATATGCCGACCGGCATCGTGGTCGCGTGCCAGACCGACCGCAGCCAGCACCGCAACCGCGCGAAGGCGATGGAGATGCTGCGCGCCCGCATGTACGAGGCCGAGCTGCAGAAGCGCGAGGCGGACAGCGCTGCCACGGAGGCCGCCAAGACCGACATTGGATGGGGACACCAGATACGATCCTACGTCCTCGCGCCCTACCAACTGGTCAAGGATCTTCGCACCGGCGTCGAGACCGGCAACCCGGATGCGGTGCTGGACGGCGCGCTCGATCCGTTCATGGCGGCGGCACTCGCGCAACGGGTTGGTGCGACCCGCAGCGAGGCAAGCGCCAGCGCGGAGTAGGCCCGAGCATGGCGTATCAGCACGCAAGACTGGAGTCCGCCAAGGCCCGCCAAAGACCTGAGGCATTTGAAGATTCCTTGCTTAAGCATAAGGATTCCAAAGTCTCAGCGTTTGGCAGAAGCTAGAGGGAGAGCCTCTGGCCTTGCCTTTCTACCCGATCAACGTACACAGAAGCCCCGGCGCCCCGACGCTACCGGGCACGTCCCGGACGACTCGACGGTCGCGGTCTGCTCCCCCCAGAGCTCGGCGCGATAGCGCTCGAAACAGGCAGCGCCGGCTTCGAGCCGCATCAGCGCGCCCTCGGCGATCGCTGGCGCCACGTCCGGGTTCTCCGCGACCAGCGGGTGCAGCGCCTCGGCATTCCAGGCTTCGGAGTGCTTGATGTCGAGCACGGCATGCAGGTCGAAGTAGTGCCGATCCTCCGCGGGCACGCCCAGTCGCTTGAGCCCGCGCGCTACCAGCACCGCACGACTGGGCGCCGTCTGCTCAATAATCCCCAGCGCCCCCACCGAGTGATAGGCGTAGCGCCGGCTGCACGCGAGGCCGGCCATTACGTTGGCCAGTGCCAGCGACTCCGGCACGGTGTCCTGCAACGTCGGGCACAACCCGAGGCGATCGGCGATCACCTCCAGCATCGGGCCATGCATCCCCTTCGGATTGCCACGCCCCATCTCATCCCAGTAGTTGCGGGCGATCTCGAGCTTGGCGCGCTGCGTCAGCTTGACCTGTGTGAGCGCAGCCAAGTCGTCGAAGCCGGCCTCGCCCGCCACCTCCTGGGTCAGGAACCAGCGCATCTCGTCCATCGTCGCGACATCGGCCAGCCAGGGGAACAACGCGTCGCCCTGGCCGGGTCCGTCCTTCTCCAGCACCTCGAACCACGCGACGAAGCCGTCGGCATCACGCGGCGCCGTGGCAGCACGGCTGTGCACCTGGGCGCGGCGCTGCTCGAGCCACTCACCCTCCTCGCACAGCCGCTCGGCCTGGTCGGCAATGTCGTCGCGCCAGCGATCGGTCGGCAAGGCGGGGTTGAAGCGCGTCGCATTGAAAGCGGCGAGGCGCCGTTGCAGCGGCGCCGCGTCCGGTGCGAAGGATCCATCCGGCATTGTCGGGTCACCCGTTCCTGGTAGCCGTGAGCACCACGGCCGCAATACGATCGGCCGCGACATAGGGCTCCTGATCCAGCTCCTCGCCGAACACGTCAGGGTCCACCTCGCGGTATCGGCACATGATGTCGTGTCCCCCGAGATGGCTTTCGACGGCCTGCAGGAAGGGGTCGGAGCCGTTCACGATTGCGACACCAGTGTAGAGCACCAGCGTCCCGCCGGGCGAAAGCCGGGTGAGCGCTGCCTGCACGATCCGCAGCGACAGCGCCGCCCCCAGAGGACCGCCGCCGTGGCGGTAGGCACGCTCCGCCGGGTCGGCCAGATAGGGCGGGTTGGACACGATCAGGTCGAACTCGCCCTCCACGCCGGACAACAGGTCACTGTGCAGTGCCTGCACGGCCACGCCGGCCAGCAACGCGTTGACCCGGGTGATCAGGACGGCGGCCGGGTTGATGTCGACGCCCACTACCTGCGCCTGAGGCTGCGCTCGCGCCAGCACGATCGCCGCCGGGCCGGCGCCGCAGCCGACGTCCACCGCCCGATGCACCGGTGCCGCACGGCCGGCCAGCACCTCCTGCACCGCGGTCGCATAGCGGTAGGTGTCCGGACCGAAGAACACCGCGTCGGACGCGCCGGTCGGATAGGCCGAGTGCAGGAACAGCAGCCCGTCGAGGCTCGACAGCCGCACCAGGCTGCGCCAGCCCTCGCCGTGGCGCGCGAGCACGCCCGCCTCGCCCATCGCTGATACCATGGCAGGGTTGAGCACGCCGTCGAGGAACGGGCGACTCCAGCCGAACACGTCGCGCAGGTCGCGCGCCCAGGCGTTGCCCGGTCGGCAGTTCACCCGCGCATGGGTCGCGGGCGTCGGGGTGACGAAGCCGTAGCCGGTCTCGCCCACCATGCGGGCCAGACGCAGCAGCCCTACCTCGTTCACGGGCCGGCCCCGTACCGGAACACCGTCGACTCCGGTTCCAGCGGCCGGCGCAGGATGAACGCCGTGCCGTCCCACAACGCGAACGGCCGCGTGCCGTCCAGCTCCACCGCCAGGCGGCATTCCACCGCCAGCGCCTGCAGGTCCGCCCGGTCGGTGGCCAGGCCGCGCCCGAATGACAGGTTGAGGATCACCAGCCGTCCGCCCGGACGCAGGATGCGTCCGGCCCCCCGGACATGGGTGGCCAGCGCCGCCGGCCCGACCTGCACCAGATAGGGAAAGCTGTCGACCGCCAGCACCAGGTCGAAACCGGCCGACGGCAGGGCATCCAGGCTGGTACCGTCAGTGGGCTCGATGCTGATGCCGGGCCAGGGAGCACAGCGCCGCCGCGCCTCCGCTACCATGCCGGTCGAGACGTCGAGGCCGAGCACCGAGCGGCAGCCTGGCGCGAGTGCCATCGCCAGACGACCGATGCCGCAGCCGAGGTCGAGCACGTCCATGCCGGGGCCGACGCAGCCCTGCCCGTGCAGCCACTCCACGATTTCGCGGGTGGCTGCGGCCAGGATCGCCGGGTCGCCCAGCGAGTACAGCGCAACGCTGGCCTCCGGCGAGAACGCCACCGCCTGGTCGAAGAACGCCGCGATCCCCTTCGCGGCCCCCTGCGCCGGACCGCGCCCGCCGGGTGCCACGCCATCCCCGCCCGCCAGCGCCGCATGGTTGCCGCCAAGCCGCGCCACCTCGCCTGCCAGCCGCGCCAGCATCGTGCCGCGTCCCTCCAGCAGGCCGGAGAGCGCCCGCCACGCCGCGTGCCGGCCTTGCGCCGCATCGCCAGGCGGCCGACGGCTCTCCACCTGCTCGGCGATCGCGTCCGCGCCGGCCCCACCCAGGAGCAGCCGGGACAGCGCCACCTGCGGCGAAATGCCGCCGGCCAAGCATGATCCGATCGAGTCCTGCTCGTCGGCCGGCAACGCGTCTCGAACACCGGGCACTGGCGCCGCACCAGTCGCACCGGCGTCCTGCCGAACCTGGTCCGGCAGAGCCTGGACCACGTGGGCCATGCTCACGCCGCGAACGCCGGCGGCAGCCATCCCAGCGCCGCCAGCCGGGCGGCGTCGCCGCGCAGGAAGCGGTCGCCGATATCAGCCCGCCAGCGCAGTTCCGGGATGATCACGTTGCGTGCCCTGGTTCGCGCCGCATGCTGGGCCGCAGTCACATCGGACCCAGTTCCAGTGACGATCATCGCATGTCCCGAGCGCCTATGCACCAGCAACTGTCCCCCGCTTTGACTGCCGCCGCGTTCACAGCGCATGTCGACCCAGTGGTAGCGCGCGAGTTCGCCTGCGGTTGGCGCGCGATGGAAGAACACCGGCGCGTCCTCCTCCGGCGCGCCGGTCGCGGTCCAGCCGGGGAATGGCGGCACGCTCAGCACGATGGCGACCGACCACCCGGAGTCGACGGGAACCGGACCACGGCCCGTCCCCGCCATCCGCTCGAGCAGGTCGCCCCACCCCGCGCACTGCAGCGCCGCCAGCACCGCAAATCCGGGATTGCCGATGCGGCAGGTGAACTCCAGCGGCCAGAGGCCGGCCTCGTTGACGATCAGGTTGAGGTTGACGTAGCCGCGATGGCCGGCGCGGGCCAGCTGCGGCGCCACCCGGTCCAGCGTGGCCGCGAACAGCGCCTCGGCGTGCTCGAACGAGGCAAGCGTGCCCATCTCGCCGGTCATCTCGCCCAGCTCGCCGGGGAAGAAGCGCTTGTGCTCGAAATCGATGCAGGCTGGGCGCAGGAACGCGTGGCCGTCGAAGTAGCCGCCGACGCCCACCTCGACCCCGTCGAGCCGCGGCATCAGCAGCACCCGCCCGCCGCTCCCCTGGCCTGAACGCCGGCGCAGGCAGAAGGCGACGTCGGCGCCCTGGGCGTGCTCGCCGACGAAAGTCGCGTGTGCTCCGCCGTCGTGCTTGAGCACGAACCTCCCGGGGTGCGCCGCAAGCCAGCGCGACGCCGCGTTGTGCGTCTCAAAACCCTGGCTGGCAGCGATCGACAGGCCGGCGTCCTGCAGCACCGCCTGCCCGAAATCGCGCTCGTTCTCCAGCCGGTCGCCGTAGGCACTGCTGCCGATCACCCGGTAACCGGCGGCGCGAAGCTCGTCCTGCAGCGCGCCCTGGCGCACCCCCTCGAACAGGATGATGCCGTCTCGCCCGACCCAGCCCAGCTCGGCCCGCCAGTCGGGAACGGTGTCGATCAGTCCGCCGAAAGCACACTCGTCCGGCGTGTCGGTGGCGAACACCCGGACCGCGTGGCCTTCGCGCTGCAGCGCGAGATAGATGTCGCCAAGATAGACGCGCTGGCTCATGCCGAGGATGCGCATGACAGCTCCGCTGCGATTGCCGTCCGGTTCTATTCCCGCAGCAGCCCGCCGGCCACCAGGCCACACCGGCTCGCAGCAGCTCAGCCGCGCCGCATCGACCGTTGCGCTCAGCGCGTGAGCTCCACCCGCAGCCGCGGTTCACGCCACGGCGTAAGGCGGCGCCAGGCCCAGGCCATCCCGGCGACCGCGAGTGCCACGCCGACGCCGATACGCGCCGTCGTAAAGTCCATGCGGCCCGCCAGAGCCAGCGTGCCCGCAGCGAAACCAAGCAGCACGATCGCGGTCCCGGCCCGCAGCCGGCCGGACACCTGCCCCGGCCCCGCCTCCCAGGGGACCAGCAGCGCGGCGAACCCGGCGGCGCCGCGTTTCGGCGCGGCGTCGGCCGGGTGCGCGGCCCGTGCCACCTGGGCAAGCGCCAGTCCGATCTGCGTCGCGCACCAGGCCGTTTCGGGGTTGGCCGCGCCCCGATCGTCCAGGGACGGCCACGAATGCAAGCGCATTTCCATGCGCCCCAGGGTGTCGGCGGCGCGGTGCAGCATGGACCCGGCAATCTGCTCGGCCTGCCGCTGCAGGTCCAGGCTCGGGGAACGGCTGCGGACAGCGTCCAGGCCAGCCGCGCTCCCGGCTGGGACAGCACGATCAGGCGCACCAGGCTCGCGATCAGCGGGGTCCGGTATGAGGCCGGACGGAACCGTGCCTGCCGCAGCCGGCCGCGTCGCGTCGGCAGCCGGTGCGGCCGGGGCCGGCGAAAGTCCTGCGCTGCCTTCGGTCGGGCTCACCACCTCAAGCGCCCGCAGCAGCGCGATGCCCGCAGCAGCGGGGAGCGTCGTTCCGTCCTGCCAAGGCGTCATCGCCTGCAGCACGGTCCCCAGGCCTTCCGCCGAGCTGCCGATTTCTGCCGCCAGCCCGCCGAGGACCAGCGGCGTTCGGCTGTCGCCCAGCTGGTCGAATTCTGTCAGGAGCACGCCGAGCTGGCGCATTGCCACGACCGGCGCGTCGAGGGACTGGAACTGGCGGGCTGCCGGAGAGAGCGATACGACATCGACCCGGTCCGTTGCAGCCCCGGCTGGCGCCCCGCGCCCGGGCAACGGTCCGCCTGGCGTTGCCGCGCTCAACGGTACGACGCCGGGCAGGCCCGACGTGGGCGCCGTGACTGGCATGGTTGACACACTCCGTTCGCGGAGCCGTCCCCCGGCCGTCCCCGATATGCCATCGTGAGCCGAGAAGCTTGCCGACTGGTTAGCGAACGATGACGGCAGGCGATGCCTGCACCGAGTCCGGCTGCCGCCGCGATGGTCCGCGATCACGGACAGCGACGATGGCGATGCACCGTCCGGGATGACGTTTATGCGAAGACAATAGAAGCGACCCCAGATCCGGAACTCGGGCGGTTTCAACCCGTATACCCGTCAGGAAACCAAATCTGGAGAAATCCCACCATGTTCATGCGCATCGACAAGCTACAGGCAGAGCTCCCGCTCCCAAAGAAACCGGAACCGAACGCCGCCGCCGCCTTGCAGGAACTGCTGGGTGGCAAATACGGTGAGATGTCGACTCTGGGCAACTACATGTTCCAGAGCTTCAACTTCCGTAGCAAGACAAAGCTGCGTCCGTTCTACAGCCTGGTGTCCAGTATCTTCGCCGAAGAACTCGGCCACATTGAGCTGGTCAGCACGGGCATCTCAATGCTGAACTGCGGTCCAGGGGACCAGCGCAAGGACGTCGACATCTCCAGCGCGCCGTTCCACGACATGCAGAACGTCCGCCTCGCCGGCAGCTTCCTCAGCAACGGCGGCGGCTCGATGCCGATGAATTCCAACGCCGCGTCCTGGAACATGGACATGGTGACCACGACCGGCAACATCATCATCGACCTGCTGCACAATTTCCATCTCGAATGCGGCGCGCGCATCCATAAGATGCGGGTGTACGAGACCATGATCGAGCCGACCGGACGCGAGGTTTGCGCCTATCTGCTGGTACGCGGCTCGCTCCATGCCCATGCCTACGCGCTGGCGTTGAAGAAGCTGACCGGTGTCGAGATCGAGAAGATGCTGCCGACCCCGAACATCAACCTCGACCGCGTTCCCGAGTGCCAGAAGTACCTGAACGAGGGCAGCCATCGCCGGCTGTACAGCTTCAGCCCGGAGGATTACCAGGAGGCCGCCGGCATCTGGTCGAATGACGAGGTGGCGCTGCCTGGCGACCCGCCCGGCAATCTCGAGGTTGTCGAGGGCTGCCCGCAGGGCGGCAAGATCCCTGAACTGGACGGAAACTACGGAGCGTTCACGCCCGACTACGCTCCGGAAGAGATTTTCGAGATCGCCAGCAAGCTGTATCAGAAAAGTCGCTGAGACCTCGGGCGCCGGCCCGCAAGGGCCGGCGCAAACTCCGTGCATGCGAATAATCAAGATCAGGCTGCGCCCCGACATACTAACCACCGCTGCCCCTTGACCGCCAAGATCGGTCACCGCCTGGAGCAATAAACGCAACTCGAGGAATCCTTATTATATGGCGCTTTAGCCGGCGACGGATCAGCCGAGCGCGAACTATCTCGCCGCTAGCCTTACGGCGCGGTCACCCCGCTTGGCGCATGTTCTGTTGCGCCACGAACGAGTGCACGAAGCCGCGCAACTGGGCGACGTCGAGACGAAACGCTGTTGCCTTGCCGTCGAGTACGGTATTGCTACGGTCGAAACGCCGCGCGAACAAGAAATAGGGCATGTAGAAGCGCAACTGGCGCATTACCAGGGCCGCTGCGGGTGAAACCGACCCAGCGTCGCCTCTGCAACCTGGCATGACGCCGATCGCCACTCCGGTCATCGGCGACAACTCGCGTAGCACCTCGGCCAGCGACAGCGGCGCATCGCTGGTGATGTGGAACGTGCGGTTACTGCTCTCCCCGCCCAACGCCACCAGTGCCAGGATCTCGCGCACCACCACGTCGACCGGAATCAGGTCGAGCGTGGTGCCCGACTGCATCGGCAGCAGCACCTCGCCCGCACCCTGCGCCCGAGGGCTTCGGCCGAACTGGAGCAGCGTCTCGGCGACCTGGTAGAACCCGGATTGCGAGGCCATCCGGTGCGTGGTCGAATGCGCGATCACGATGCTGGGGCGGAACACCCGCCACGCGACCCCGGCAGCAGCGCAGCCCTCGCGCACCAGCGCCTCGGCGGTCCACTTGCTTTCCTCGTACGGGTTGTTGAAGCCGTCAGGCCTGCTGTGGTCGTCCTCCAGGATGTCGCCCTGCCGGTTACCGGCAACGTAGGCGGTGCTGACGTGGTTGAAGGCCACCACCGCCGGCATCGAAGGCAGCGCGTCGACCAGCGCCCGTGTGCCGTCGACGTTGGTTCGCCAGACCGCCACCCGGTCGGCCTCGCGGAACGACAGGTTGGCCGCGCAGTGCAACAGTTCAGCTGGTCCGTGCAGCCAGGTTCGCGCCCGGCTGGTCCAGGCGGGATCAGACATGTCGCCACGGATAGCCTCGACACGCGCCAGCAGCGCGTCGGGCTCTGCCTGCATCGCCTGGTCGGACATCGCCCGGCGCAGCGCCTCGTGCAGCCGGGCGCGAGCGGCATGGTCGGTGTCCGCGCGCACCAGGCAGCCGATCCGTGCATCCGGGTGGCGCAGCAGCCACTGGGTCGCCAGCTGCCCGCCCAGGAAGCCGTTCGCTCCGGTCATCAACAGATCCATGGCCGCACACTTTCCTGGCAGGAAGCCACCCGGGCACAGGTCCTGCCCACGGCGCAGGCCTGCGGGCAGGTGCCGTATGTGGCCGCTATGGCGCCTGTCTAGGCGCTGCAGCGGACCGCCACCAGTCTTCACCGGCAACCACGACGCCGCGCCTTCCATCCCTGGCGCGCGCCGTGCGATCCGTCGGAAGCACCGGTCCAGGGCGGCACTCCTCGTCCGGCCCGTCCGATGGCCTGAGCAGGCCGCTGGAACCCTTGGCCGTCACCCTTCGCAGTCCAGAGGCAGGGTCTCCGGCCGCACCAACAACCGCGCCGTCGTCAGGTGCGAAGCACTTGGCGCACCCCGTCCGCAAGGCCCGCCCGCTCGATCACCTCGCACAGCCGCCGCATCCGGCGCCGCTCGTCGTAGAGCTGGTCGAGCAGCCCAAGCACCACCGGCATCGCCCGCTCATCCACTTCCAGCGCCTGGCGCAGCTCGACGATGAGCCGCACCCGGGCGATGTCGACGTCGGCGAAGGCGAAGTCGCCGGCAACCTGGTGCGGTCGCACCCACTCCAGCGACACCCAACGCTGCAGCTCGTCCGGGGCCAGTCCGTCAACGCTCGCACACACCATGGTCAGCGTGATCATGCGCCTTCCGCCTCCATTGCGGCGCGCGGATCGAAGCCGGGCTGCTCCCACCCGCGCAGGAACTCCTCCAGCCGACCGTCCACCGGGCCCAGCACCAGGCGCAGCGTCACCAGGCAGTCGCCGGCCGGCCGTGCGCCCAGCGCGACCACGCCCCGCCCCCGCAGCCGCAGCGTAGCCCCCGCCTCGGAATGCTTGGGGATCGCCATCGTCACCGTCCCCGCCGGCGTCGGCACCGCGACCCGTGCGCCAAGCGCCGCCTCGCGCATGCTGACCGGCAGGTCCAGGCGCACGTCGCGACCGTCGCGGCGGAACAGCGGGTGGGGCAGCACTGCGACCGCGATCAGCGCGTCGCCGTCCGCCTCGCCGCCCCGCCCGGTACCCCCTTGCCCGCGCAGCCGCAGCACCTGGCCGTCCTCAAGCCCTGCCGGAATGGCGACGTCGAGGAACTTGCCGCCGGGCAGGGTCAGCCGTGTCGTCACCCCACGCACCGCGTCGAGAAACGCCACGTCAAGTTGGTACTGGCGGTCCTCGCCGCGCATCCGCATCGTCTGCGACCCCTCCCCGCCCGCACCCCCGCGGAAGAACGCGCCCAGGATGTCGCCGAGCTCGTCCTCCGACAGCGGGTCCTCGCCCGCCCTGCCGTGTCCCGGCTTGCCGCGCGCCGAATACTGACTGGGGCCGGCTTGGTCGGCGAAGCCGCGATAGAAAGTGCGTTCCGCGCCAGCGCCGGCCCCAGGTGGCGGCGGTCGCTGGCGTGGGTTGCCCTCGGCGTCGATCTCGCCGCGGTCGAACTGCGCGCGGTGCTCCACGTCGCCGAGCAGCTCGTTGGCGGCGCTGAGCGACTTGAAGCGCGCTTCGGCGGTCTTGTCGCCGGGGTGCAGGTCGGGGTGGTGCTGCTTCGCCGCGCTGCGGAAGGCGCGGCGGATGTCGTCGGCGCTCGCATCGCGCGCGACACCCAGGATGCGGTACGGATCGTCCTCGGCCATGCTGCCTGCCACGCGCCAGCACCGCCAGAGTTGCCGCGACCGTCAGGCAAGGCGGCAGCCACGCCCCGCCGCACTTTGCTACACTCCGAAGATGAAGCGTGCCCTCGCCGCCATCCTGCTGCTCCTGTTGCTCGTGCCGCCCGTCGCCTGGCTGGTCGCGGAGCGGCGTCTCTCGGCCGGCCTCGACGCCTGGATCGCCGACCGTACGGCGGATGGCTGGGTGGTCCGCCACGGCCCCGCGACCCGCTCGGGCTTCCCGCTGCAGGCCGGCCTGGTGCTGACCGACATCGCGCTGGCCCGGGCGCGCGGGCCGCTGGCGGGCGGGCTGGGCTGGACCGCTGCGACCCTGGAACTGGTCCTGCGCCCGCTCAGTCCGAGCACCCTGCTGCTGCGGCCCGATGGGGCGCAGCAGCTCCGGCTGGGGATGCTGCCGCCGCTCGAGCTGGAGTCGCATGACGCCCGCATCGCAGTGCCGCTTGCCGCTTCGCCAGACGCGAGAATCACGGCGACCGCGAGCGCGCTCCGCCTGGCCGGCGCGGGCACCACGGCTGCCGCCGGCACGCTGTCGCTCGACCTGACGCTGCACTCCGCCGCCCGCCGCGGCGAGGCGGCGGTTCGCTTCGCCGCGACCGACGCGAGCGTCTCCGGTCTGCCTGGCGCCCTGTCCAGCCTGGCCCTCGACGGTGCCATCGAGGGCGCAGTCGGCGACCCGAACGACGCTTCGCCCGCGGTGCTCGCCTCCGCTTGGCGCGACCATGGCGGCAGGCTGGTGCTGCAGGACATCGCGGCGCGCTGGGGCGGTCTCGCCGCCACCGGCAGCGCCACGCTCAGCCTCGACGCCGCCCTGCAGCCGCGTGCCACCGGGACAGTGCGGCTGAGCGGCTACGCCGACGGACTCGACCGACTCGCCGCAGCCGGCACGATCGGCCAGGGTACCGCTCGTGCGACAAAGGCCGTGCTGGGGCTGATGGCGCAGCACGACGATGACGGCTCCGCCAGTGTCGAACTGCCGCTCCGCTGGCAGGACGGCGTGCTGTTGGCCGGACGCATCCCGTTGCTGCGCACGCCGCCGCTCGACTGGGTGCCGGTGCCGGAGTGATTGCCGCCAGAAACAAGGCCAGCGCCTAGTCAGGATAGGCCAGGGTTCTGTCCCCGCCTTCAAGGCGTTAGCCCGTCGGGGTTAGATCCGCACGAACGCCGACGTCGCCGACCTGGCAGGACTTGCCGTTCGGGTCACGCTTTGCGGATCGACCTGTCCAGGTTATACCTCGGGGGTTGCACGCCTGGAGGACGGACCATTTACGGTTCCGACCAGAACTGTGACGCCCGACCCCCAACGACAGGGCGCGACGTCGGCAAGGCGTTGGCGACGCCACTGCGCCGTACCACTCTGGATGTGGCCGACGAACCATTTCTTGCCAGTCCCGCATTAGGAGCTGCCCATGCATTGTAAGGTCCAGCAGACGGGCGCCGGCCCGCGACGAGGCGCCCGGCCGGTTTTCGCCGCAGTCGCGGTCATCCTGCTTGCCGGCTCCGGGATTGTCGCGACGGCGCAGGCGCAGGCACCCACCAGCACGGCGGATGGCGCGCAAAACCGCAGCGGCGCCGCAGCGGCCGCAGATCCGATCAAGGGTGCCGACACGATGTCCGACAAGGGTCGCAGCGGGCCGGACGGCTGGAGTTGGGCGCCGGTCTCGCGCACCCAAGGCGCCTCGGCGAACGCCCCGGGGGAGCAGAAATCCGACCAGCAACACGCGGCGCAGCAGGCCAAGGTGCCGGCAACCAACAGCCAGTCGCCTGGTATGGATCCGGGAACCCCCTTGCCGACACGCCAGCCCGGCCCCGCTGGCACAGTGCCGAGCTCGCCTGAACCGCATTGAAGCGTCAGCCAGGATGGATCAACACCCCACACTGATCCCCCAAGGTGCCGGCCCGGCGACTTCCCCGATTGCAGCAGGCGCACTGGTCTGAACTCAGCAGGCGGATGATAGCAGCCGGCAGTGGGGGCTGATGCTCGGCGTTTACGTCACCTAGTCGAACCCGCCGAGCAGGCCGAGAACTCCGGCCGTCGTCCCGGCAGCAGGCGGGAATCCAGCCTTGCGCCCAGCCGGGTGCATCCTATTTCGTCTACAAAGTGGTTGACCGATGTTGCACTGCGGCGCATCCAAGGTGGCCATATTGTTTCAGTTCGAGCCGTTGGAGTTGAGCCCGTGACAGTACAACTGAGTCGGCGCACGCTGATGAAGAGTGTCGGCGCAGGCCTCGCTGTGTCCACCATGGGCTCGCTGGGCTTTGGTGCGCTCGAGCCGGCCGCAGCAGCCTCGGTTCGAGCCTACAAGCTCGAGCAGACCCGTGAGGTGCGCAATATCTGCCCGTACTGCTCGGTTGCCTGTGGCATCATTATGTATAGCCTTGGCGATTTGGCGAAGAACGATGTTCCGTCCGTGTTGCACGTCGAGGGTGACCCCGATCACCCGGTCAACCGTGGCACGCTCTGTCCGAAGGGTTCGGCGCTACTCGACTTTGTGCATTCTCCGACACGCACCAAGCACCCGATGTATCGCGCGCCTGGTACTGCGGAGTTTAAGCGCGTTAGCTGGGACTGGACGCTGGATCGCATTGCTCGGCTGATGAAGGACGACCGGGACAGGAATTTTGTCGCCAAGAATGGTGATCTCACAGTCAATCGCTGGATAACCACCGGCTTTCTGGGAGCCTCCGCGACGACCAACGAGACCGCCTACCTTACCTATAAGGTGGTGCGTAGCACGGGTGCCCTAGTTTTCGATAACCAAGCCCGAATATGACACGGCCCTTCGGTAGCCAGTTTGGCTCCATCATTCGGCCGCGGCGCGATGACCAACACCTGGATGGACATCAAGAACGCGGATGTTGTCGTTGTCATGGGCGGCAATGCCGCCGAGGCGCATCCCTGCGGCTTCAAGTGGGTGGTCGAGGCCAAGGCGCGTAACAACGCCCGGCTGATCGTCGTCGATCCCCGCTTCACTCGTACGGCGTCGGTTGCAGACATCTACTGCCCGATCCGACCGGGCTCGGACATCGCCTTCCTCAACGGGGTTACGAAGTACCTGCTCGACAACGACCTGATCCAGCACGATTACGTCAAAAACTATACCAATGCCGCCTTCGTGGTGGACAAGGGTTTCGGCTACCAGGAAGGGCTGTTCACCGGCTACGACGAGAGCAAGCGCGACTACGACAAGACCACCTGGACCTACGAGATTGGGCCAGACGGCTATGCCGTGGTCGACGATACGTTGCAGCACCCACGCTCGGTGTTCCAGCTACTGAAAACTCACGTCGCCGACTACACACCCGAGATGGTCGAGCGGATCTGCGGCTCGCCCAAGGACAAGTTCCTCGAGATCTGCAAGCTGATGAGCTCCACCTCGACGCCGGAGCGGGTGATGACCTCGCTCTATGCCCTGGGGTGGACCCATCATAGCAAGGGCTCGCAGAACATCCGTAGCATGTGCATCGTGCAGACGTTGCTGGGCAACATCGGACAGCCCGGTGGCGGAATGAACGCGCTGCGCGGGCACTCTAACATCCAGGGGCTGACCGATCTCGGCCTCATGAGCAATCTGCTGCCGGGCTACCTGAACCTGCCTACCGAGAAGGAGCCGAACTACGCCTCCTACATGGAGAAGCGGCAGTTTAAGCCGTTGCGTCCGGGGCAGACTTCGTACTGGCAGAACTACGGCAAGTTTTTTGTCTCGTTCCAGAAGGCAATGTTTGGCCCTGCGGCGACCAAGGAGAACGACTGGGCATACGACTGGCTCCCCAAGCTCGACCTGCCATATTACGATGTCATGCGGGCGTTTGACCTTGCCTTCCAGGGCAAGATAAACGGCTACGTGATCCAGGGCTTTAATCCGCTGATGACGTTCCCGAACCGCGCGAAGATGGCAGCAGGCTTGGCCAAGTTGAAATTCCTCGTGGTTATCGACCCGCTGCAAACCGAGACTGCGCGATTCTGGGAGAATCACGGAGACTACAACCCGGTCGACCCGACGGTGATCCAAACCGAGGTGTTCGAACTGCCGACGACCTGCTTCGCCGAGGACGAGGGCTCGCTGTCCAATTCCTCGCGTTGGCTGCAGTGGCACTGGCCAGCGCAGTTGCCGCCAGCGGAGGCACGCCCGGACATCGAGATCATGGCGGGGATCCACTCGCGACTGCGTGACCTTTACAAGAAGGAGGGCGGGGCGTTTCCTGACCCGATCCTCAATCTCACCTGGAACTACGAGGTGCCAGAGGCACCCCGCGCGGACGAGTTGGCGCGCGAGATCAGCGGCTACACCATCGAAAAGATCGTCGACTCGGCGGGCGTCACGCTCGCCGCTGGCAAGCAGGTAGACGGTTTCGCGCAGCTTCGCGACGACGGCACTACCGGTTGCGGCTGCTGGATCTATTCGGGCTGCTATACCGAGCGTGGCAACCAGATGGCGCGCCGCGACAGCAACGACCCAGGCGGACGTGGCATTGCGCCGAACTGGGCCTGGGCGTGGCCGGCCAATCGGCGGATCCTTTACAACCGTGCGTCCTGCGACACGGCCGGAAAGCCATGGTCGGAGAAAAACAAGCTCATCGAGTGGAACGGTACTCAGTGGGTCGGTTTCGACGTGCCGGACTATGGCGTTAATGTCGCGCCGGACAAGAACATTGGGCCGTTCATCCTCAACGAGGAAGGGGTCGCCCGGCTCTGGACTCGCGACCTGATGCGCGACGGACCGTTCCCATCGCACTACGAGCCGTTCGAATCGCCGGTTGTGAACCTGATGGCTCCGAAGATCCGCGGCAATCCGGCAAGCCGTATCTTCAAGGACGATCTGGCGCAGCTTGGCACGTCGAAGGATTATCCGTTTGTTGCCACGAGCTATCGGCTGACTGAGCACTTCCATTTCTGGACCAAGCACAGCCGGATCAACGCGATCCTGCAGCCGGAATTTTTCGTGGAAATCTCCGAGCAGCTCGCGGCCCAGCAGAAGATCGTCAAGGGTGGCTGGGTCAGGGTTTGGAGCCCACGCGGTGAGCTGAAGGCCAAGGCGGTGGTAACCAAGCGTATCAAGGTGCTGATGTGCGACGGCACTCCCGTTCACGTGGTCGGTATCCCGCACCACTTCGGCTTCACCGGGACGACCAAGAAGGGCTGGGGTCCGAACTCACTTACCCCCGTTGTTGGCGATGCCAACACCGAGACTCCAGAGTTCAAGGCGTGGCTAGTCAATATCGAGCCGACGACACCGCCGATGGACAGGGTGTCGGTGTAATGGAAGCAGGCAAGACTAGGGCGCCGTTCCCGAACAACCAGGGCAGTCAGCCCTGGATCGGCTTGATAAGTTTTTCACATAAGGGTTCGGGGGCTCGGTTTCCTGTGGGCTATCGCTTACAAGGCCTGGAGCAGACCTCTGGCTTTTCTCTGTGGGTCAGGACCTAGAAAATGGCTGACTACAGTTCTCTTGACGTCCGCCAGCGCTCAGCGTCTACCGAGCAACCACCCGACATTCGCACCAAGGCGGAGGTGGCCAAGCTTATCGATGTCTCCAAGTGCATTGGCTGCAAGGCTTGTCAGGCCGCCTGCGATGAATGGAACGACCTTCGCGAGGATGTCGGCGTCAATGTCGGCAATTACGAGAATCCGCACGACCTGACGCCGAAGACCTGGACTCTTATGCGGTTTACGGAACACGAGAATCCTGACGGCAACCTCGAATGGTTGATCCGCAAGGATGGTTGCATGCACTGCAGCGACCCAGGTTGCCTCAAGGCATGTCCGTCCCCGGGCGCCATCGTACAGTATCAGAACGGAATCGTCGATTTCGTTGAAGAGAACTGCATCGGCTGCGGCTACTGCATCAAGGGTTGCCCGTTCAACATTCCCCGCATCTCGCAGGAGGACCGTAAGGCCTACAAGTGCACGCTGTGTTCGGATCGTGTCGCCGTGGGCCAGGCGCCGGCCTGCGCCAAGGCGTGCCCAACCGGCTCGATCATGTTCGGCACCAAGGAAGCGATGATCGAGCATGCGGATGAGCGCATCATCGACCTGAAGTCGCGGGGGTTTGAGAACGCCGGCCTATACAATCCGGCAGGCGTTGGTGGTACCCACGTCATGTATGTGCTGCATCACAACGACCAGCCCAGCCTGTATGCGGGCTTGCCTGACAAGCCGCGGATCAGTCCACTGGTGCAGTTCTGGAAGGGCGGGTTCAAGGTGTTTGGCCTTGCCACCCTGGCGTTCGCCACCGTTGGCGGCTTCCTGCACTACATCACCGTTGGTCCCAACGAAGTGGAGACCGAAGACGAGGAGGAGGCTGTGGAGATGGTCGAGCATCAGCCAACAGGATCTGCTAGCCATACCGATCCCACGCCACCGCCGGGTGGCCTGCATTGAAGGCCGCCGGTCAGGAACTTGTCTACGTCCCGCGCTACAGCGGTTTTCAACGAGTCAACCACTGGGCAACCGCGATCCTGTTCACCCTGCTGACGCTCAGTGGGTTGGCGATGTTCTCGCCATATATGTTCTTCCTGTCGGGGCTGTTTGGCGGCGGCCAAGGCACACGTGCCATCCATCCCTGGTTCGGCGTTGTGCTGGCGGCAAGTTTCTTCGGGCTTCTGTTGCAGTTCTGGCGCCTGAACTTGCCGAACCGTGATGACGTGGACTGGTCTATGCACATCGGTGATGTGGTAACCAATCGCCATGAGCGTCTGCCTGAACTCGGCAAGTACAATGCCGGACAGAAGGGCGTCTTCTGGGGGCAGGCCGCCCTGATCGGGATAATGTTGGTCACCGGGTTGGTGATCTGGGACCAGTACTTCTACGCTTACACCAGCATCGATCTCAAGCGATGGGCAGTGCTGTTCCATTCGGTTGCTGCGATTTTCTCGATTTCTATCATCCTGGTGCACATTTACGCCGGTATCTGGATCCGCGGCACCGGCCGGGCGATGACCCGAGGCAACGTCACTGGAGGCTGGGCATTTCGCCACCACCGTAAGTGGTTGCGTAAAGTGCGTGGCATCCAGACCGCATCCGACATGACTGATGGTGGTCTCGGACAGCGTGCCAAGCCGGCACCGGTTGCTCGGGGTCATTGAGCTTGGCCCGTTGGCCGAGAGCATCCCTGCTATGGGGTCGACGCGAGCCCGAGGCTGACGCCACCAAGCCACGTCTGACAGATCTCGATGCGGATGGCGTCGAGATCGTCGATCCTTCGGAGGCCGACACCGACGCCGCTACGGCTCGTGCAGCGCGCGATGCACTTCGGCCCGATCCGTCCAAGATCGGTGGTGTCGGCGATGCACCGTTTGCCTGTCTTCCGGTTCCCTCCACGCTGTTCCGCGCCCGCGCCGAGCGCCTTGACGCTATCGCTGTTGAGCACCCGTTGGGTGACTACCTGCGCCTGCTGGCAGTGATCGCTCGGGTGCAGCATGCGACGCAGGCGGCGCGTCCTGCGCCTCCGCTTGTTGCCGACGTCGCGCAACGGCTTGAACATGCCATGCCGGCGCTCGTGGCCTCCGACTTGGCCGAAGCAGACTTCGCGGCCACGCTTGGGCTGTTGCTGGATGGCGTGGACGAGCAATTCACGGCGTCGACCACGCCGACCGCCACCATGGAGGCAGTGTCCAGACTGCGTGACATGCCGCCGGCAGAACAACTCGAACTTGCCGCCGCCGTGTTTGCCGGGTCGTATCCTGCGGATCGCCTGGGCGAATGCCTGTTCGTCGCCGCGGCGCTGCAGGTGCACCTGGCCCAGAGTGCGGCCCTTCTGGACGTTGCCGCGCTGCATCCGGTGGCCGACGGCGTCTGCCCGGCCTGTGGCAGCGGGCCGGTTGCCAGCCTGATCGTCGGCTGGACCCGCGCCGCCAAGACCCGCTACTGCGCGTGTTCGCTCTGCGCCACGCAGTGGAACCATGTGAGGATCAAGTGCACGTCGTGCAGCGCAACCTCGGCGATCCTCTATCGCGGAGTCAAAGAGCTGTCGGAGAACATCTCGGTGGAGACCTGCGACACCTGCCACTCCTACATCAAGCACATGCAGCAGCACGCCGAGCCGCTTCTGGATCCGGTCGCTGACGACATTGCTTCCTTCGGGCTTGACGTGCTGGTCCGTGACGAAGGCTATCGCCGCGGCGGGCTCAATCCCCTGTTCATCCAGGGATGACGCGTCCGCAGGCCCAAGAATCAGGTCGGATGACCGAACATCCGGGGCGCCTGTCGGCCCAGTGAAGCGGCTGTTCAGCCGGCGCGATCCGCTGGAGCAGGCGTTGCGTCACGCAAGGCGCGGCGAGTGGATCCAGGCCGTCGCATTGTGGGAGCCCCTGGCCGACACAGGAGACGCAAGGGCACAACGCAACCTTGGCGCCTGCCTCGCCACCGGGCGCGGCATCGCAGCGGATCCCGGCTTGGCGCAGCACTGGCTGACACTTGCGGCACAATCCGGCGACCTGCTGGCGCAGCGCAACCTCGCCACCCTGTTGCTTGACCAGAACCGCGAGGACGCCGCGCGCTGGTATCGTCGGGCGGCGGACGCGGGCGATGCCGTCGCGCAGGACATGATCAGCCGGATGCTGCTCGACGGCGATGGCGTGGCAGCCGACCCGGGCGCAGCCCTGGCCTGGGCGGAACGCGCAGCCGCGCAGGGTATGGCCCCTGCCGCTGCCCGACTCGGCCGGATGCACCATGAGGCGATCGGTACCCCGCGTGACCAGGCGGCTGCGGCGCACTGGTGGCGCAAGGCTGCGGAGCAGGGGGACGCGGGGTCTGCCGCAATGCTCGGCGCCGCCCTTGCCATGGGGCAGGGCGTTGCCGTCGACCGAACGGAGGCGCTGACCTGGCTGCTGGTAGCATCGCGCCGCGGCAGCGAACTCGCGCTGCGCTTCCTGCCTCCGGCGCAGGCAGCCGTCTCCGCGGCAGAGCAGGCCGAGGCCGAGCGTCAGGCGGGTGCCATGGCGGTATTACCCCGCCATGAGGAAGCAGAGGAACTCTGAACGCACGCAGGGCTAATACTGGAGGCTAGAAGCATGGACCTGCAAGCGAGGCAGGATTTTGTTCTCCCCCCTCACGCATTCCACTGGCCCAAGCAGGCCAGCGGCACCTAATAATAAGCTACGCCCAGATCCGCCAAAGGCCTGACGCCTCTGGAAACGCGTTCCGTAGGCATAGGGCTTCCAGATGCTAGACCAATGCCTGCGTCCCGAAGCAGAGCCTCTGACCGTGCCTGCTTAACCGGACGTGCAAAGGGTCTCCGGTTTCCAAGCGTTGAGGCACTTCGATCCAGGAACCCAAGCACGTGGTAAGCGCCAGTTCGCACAGGTGACGGGCAGCCCAGAGCGACGGTCCGACGACCGGCCCACCAGCGCCGGCACCGTCAGCCAGCTCTCGCCGCGACCCGGAAGCCGGAATGATCACCGCGAGGCTGAGCAATAGGAGGTCAGGACCATGTTCACGTGCAACGGGTCAGCGCCGAACGTGCGGGCGATGATCGGCATCGCGGTCGAGATTACGGTCGAGTCAAGATTTTGCAAGAACAGAGCTCAGACAACGACCGGGGCGGTCATGCGGAAGCGGCGTGTGGCAGCTGGTCGGTTACGCTCGCAAATGACGGAAAGCAAGACACGCGGCACCCATAGCGGCGTGAATCAAGCGGCGTGACGCAAGACCAATAGGATCTGCTGGTCAGAAGGCCATCCAGCCAAGTCCCCGCCTGCAGAACATCGGGCGGCGCCGGGCGTGTCGCGCTACGGGATGAGCACCGTGCTCCCTGTCGTCTGCCTGGCCTCCAGGGCACGGTGAGCCTCCGCGGCCTCGCTGAGCGGCCAGCTCTGGTTCACCCTGATCTGCACCGCGCCGCTGGACACGACGTCAAACAGCTCGGCCGCCATGGCCTCCAGGTCGACGCGTCTCGCGCTGTAGGTCGGCAGCGACGGCCGGGTGAGGAACAGGCTTCCCTTGCTGCCCAGCAACGCCGGCTCGACTGGCGGCACAGGGCCGGAGGCGCTGCCGAAGCTGACCATCAGGCCAAGCGGCGCCAGGCAGTCCAGGCTGGCGGCGAAGCTGTCCTTGCCGACGCTGTCGTAAACCACGGGGACCATCGCGCCGCCGGTGATCCGCTTCACGTCGTCGGCCAGGGTGGCAAGGCCGATCACGACGTGCTCGGCCCCGTGACGACGCGCCAGCTCGGCCTTGGCAGCGCTGGAGACCACGCCGATGACGTGCGCCCCCAGGTGCTTCGCCCACTGGCACATGATGAGCCCGACGCCGCCGGCAGCCGCGTGCACCACCAAGGTCTCGCCCGGCTGCACCTGGTGGGTGCGCCTGAGCAGATACTGCGCGGTCAGGCCCTGCAGCATCATCGCGGCCGCGGTGCGGAAATCGATGGCGTCGGGCAGCACGAGGAGCCTGTCGGCGGCAATTACCCGCTTGGCCGCGTAGGCGCCGATCGGCCCGGCATAGGCGACGCGGTCCCCGGCCTTGACCGTGGTCACCTCGGCACCGACGGACAGCACCACGCCTGCGCCCTCCATGCCGATGATCAGCGGCATCGACGGCGCCTTGTAGAGCCCGGTGCGGAAATAGACGTCGATGTAATTCAGGCCCACGGCCTCGTGCACGATCAGCGCCTGGCCCGACGCCGGCTCCGGGGTGGGCACGTCCTCCCAGCGCATCACCTCCGGGCCGCCGTTCTCGTGGATGCGAATGGCCTTGGTCATGCAAGCTCCGTCACGTTACGTCAGAGATCCCAGGCGGCTGCCGACGCTTGGGCACGGCCGCATCTGCCGGCATCGACCGCCCCGCAAAGCCCGGCAAGAGCCAGGCCGCGGATCCGCGCAACAGCCCGGATCGCGGGCGAGCGGCCGGAATATCAGCCGCGCATCTCCTGCAACGCGGAGGCCGGCTCGCCCGTGTCGTCGGCATGACCTCCCGGACCGGCGCCGACCTCCAGCGCCAGCAGCGCGCGCTTGGTGGCAAGCCCTTCCGCGCCGGAGTAGCCGCCCAGCCCACGCGCCGCCACCACGCGGTGGCAGGGAATGATCAGCGGCAGCGGATTGCGGCTGTTGGCCTGCCCGATGGAGCGTGCGGAACCACCCACAGCCGCGGCGATTTGCGTGTAGGTGCGGGTCTGCGCGAACGGGATCGCCAGCAGCGCCTGCCAGACACGCTGCTGGTAGGCGCTTCCGGTGGGGCGCAGCGGCAGGTCGAACTGCTCAAGGTCGCCGTCCAGATAGGCGTGCACCTGGTCGCGCCCGCGCAGCAGCAACGGCGTTGCGGACTGGTCGCGTCCCCACCCCCAGTCGAGCGCGACCAGCGCACCCTCATCCTCGGAGAGGGTGACGGCGCCGAACGGAGTCTGCATCGAGAGCTGGGACATCGGCGGATGGCGCACCGGACGGACACGGCTGTCAAGCTGAGCCAGTGTTCCGAAGATGTCTCCGCAGCACGACCTCGATGTCTGGTTTGCAAGCCGAGCAAGGCCGAGCTGTGCCCAGACGAACCAAAGGGCGGAGCCCTTTGGACCCTCCATAAGCAAACGAGTGCGGAAGCCTGTCTTTGCCGAGGGCTAAGGGCGGAGCGTCCAGTCCTGCGACCGGTCAGGCTGCGCGGGCGTTGTGCCGCGATCTCAGGGCGGGTGAGCCTCCTGCCCTGCCCGAGGCTCCCGCAACCTGGCCCGGAGCTGCGCGACATCGGCGATCGGCAGGCTGCAGGCGCCGGCGCGGCAGACATAGGCGAACGGGATGTCGCCGCCGCCCTTGCCGGCCGCCGGGTGCCCCTCCGCGACGCTGGCCGCCTCGGGCGCGCGCAGCAGGCACAGTACCGGGTCGGGCGCCGCGAGCACGGCGTCGGCCAGCGCCAGGGTGCCGGGGTGGTCCGCCGGGCCGGCCACCACGACACTCACCGCATCGCCGAGCAGGTCGGCCGCCGCCAGCAGGGTCGGCATCGCGGCCAGGCGATTTCCGGCGCCGCCGAATGCCCGCAGCACCGCCTCGGCGCGCTCACGCCATGCGGCCTCGCCGGTCAGGTGGAACAGGCGGGCGAATACTTCGGCGATCAGCCCGGTGCCGCTGGGCACGGCGTTGTCGCCGGCATCGCGCGGGCGGATCGCCGGCACGTCGACGGCGTCGGCGGCGCTGGTGAAGAACGACCCGTCCGCGTCGGCGAAGAAGTCGAGCGCCGCCTGTGCGCCGGCCCGCGCCTGTGCCAGCCGGACCGGCTCGCCGGTGGCGGCGTGCAGGGCCAGTGCCGCGCGCGCCATCGAGGCCTGGTCGTCCAGCAGCCCCGCGGCGGTGACCACGCCGTGACGCGCGGCATGCGCCACGCGCCCGTCCGGCGTCGCCATCGTTGTCAGCACCGCATCGAACGCGTCCGCCGCCAGGGCGAGCCAGTCGGGGCGCGCGAACACCGCCGCCGCCCGGCACAGCCCGGCCACCGCCAGTCCGTTCCAGTCGGCCAGGATCTTGTCGTCGCGGCCGGGGCGGACCCGCAGCCCGCGCGCCTGCAGCAGCATCGCCCGGCTCCGCGCCAGCGACGCCTCGTCGGCACCGGGGGGGAGCACCCGGCGCAGGATCACGTGGCTCTCCCAGTTGCCGTCGGCGCTGACGTCGTAGGCACGCTTGAACGCTGGCGCCGCATCGCCCAGCAGCTGGTCGACCTCCGCCTCGTCCCAGACATAGAAGCGCCCCTCCTCCCCCTCGCTGTCGGCGTCCTCCGAGGCGGCAAAGGCACCGTCGGCGCGCATGTCGCGCAGCATCCAGCCCACCGTCTCCTCCGCCCTGGTGGCGAACAGCGGGTCGGGCCGGCCGGCATGGGCGAGTGCCAGCAGCTCGAGAACCTGGGCGTTGTCGTAGAGCATCTTCTCGAAGTGCGGGGCCAGCCACTCCGCGTCGGTCGAGTAGCGGGCGTAGCCGCCGCCGAGATGGTCGTAGATCCCGCCCTCGGACATGCGGGCCAGCAGCAGGCGCACCGCGTCCGCGAGGTCCTCGCGCCCGGTGCGCTGCGACTGCTGCCACAGCAGGCGGAAGATCGGCGGGTTTGGAAATTTTGGCGCCCCGCGCATGCCCCCGAGCACGGGATCGGTGGCCTTCAGCAGCGCGTCGGCGACCCGGTCGAGCAGGTCGGGGCCCGGCAGGTCTCCGGGCCGCGTGGCCGCCTGCGCCTCCATCGCGGTGGCGAGGGCGCCGGTATTGCGGGCGATCGCCGGGTCGCCGGCGACGAAAGCGCGGGCGACACCCTCCAGCACCTGGCGGAATGACGGCCGTCCCCAGCGCGGTTCCGGCGGGAAGTAGGTTCCGCCCCAGAACGGTTCGGCCTCGGGGGTAAGGAACATGGTCAGCGGCCAGCCGCCCTGCTGGCCCAGGGCGTGCAGGGCGCCCATGTAGAGGGCGTCGATGTCCGGTCGCTCCTCGCGGTCGACCTTGATGTTGACGTAGAGCGTGTTCATCTGCGCGGCCGTTTCGGCGTTCTCGAACGACTCGTGCGCCATGACGTGGCACCAGTGGCAGGCCGCGTAGCCGATCGACAGCAGGATCGGCTTGTTCGCGTCTCGCGCCTCGCGCAGCGCCGCCTCCCCCCAGGGCCGCCAGTCCACCGGGTTGTCCGCGTGCTGCAGCAGGTAGGGCGATCTCTGGTCACGCAGCCGGTTGGCCATGATCTGCCTTTCGATGGCGCCCGCGGCGACTGCGCCGCCTGATCCGGCGAGGCTGGCAGGACAAGGACGCGGTACCGGTCCCTGGCCCGCGGCGGCATTGAACAGGATAGCGGCTGGCGAGGGAAGGCAGGGTGGCGAGGCCGCGCCACTCCCGGCCCGGCCACCCGCGCCGCAGGCTTGCGTGCCACGTCGCCGCCCGCAGCCGGTGCTGCTAGGATGGCATCCAACCACCCAGGAGCATGTCTTGGAACCGAGAGTCCCGCCCGATCCGCCGCTCTACTTCGATGCGCATCTGTTTGTCTGCTGCAACCGCAGGCCGGACGGCCACGTCAGGGGTTCCTGCGCCGCCGCCGGCTCAGAGTCGCTGCGGGACTACATGAAGGTGCGCGCGAAGGAGCTCGGCCTCGGCACGCGCATACGGGTCAACGCCGCCGCCTGCCTGGATCGTTGCGAACTCGGACCGTGCCTGGTGATCTACCCCGAAGGTGTCTGGTATCGCATCCGTACCAGGGCCGATGTGGATACCGTGCTGCAGTGCCACCTGGTCGAGGGCGGGCGGGCCACGGAGCTCATGCTCCCCGTTGCGTGATGACGCCCGGGGTGCCCGGCTGCCCGGCTTCGCTCCTGGTCGACCGCAGGGCGTTTCCCATGACACCGCACGCATACCATTGCGGTACCGGAACGGAGTGAGCCGGTCCCTTGCCGGCGACACGATCGTGGCGGTCGCCAGCGGTGCCGGTCGCGCCGCGATCGCGGTGCTGCGACTGAGCGGTCCCGGCTGCGGCGAGATGCTGGCCCGGTTGTGCGGGTGTCCGCCGCCACGCCGTGCCTCGTTGCGGGCGCTGCGCTGGGACGGCGAGGTGCTCGACCAGGCGTTGGTGCTGTGGATGCCCGGCCCGGGCAGCGCCACCGGCGAGGACTGCGCGGAACTGCACCTGCATGGCGGGCGGGCCGTGGTCGAGGCGGTCAGCACGGCGCTGGTCCAGCTGGGCGCCCGGCCCGCAGAGCCTGGCGAGTTCACCCGGCGTGCGGTGCTCGGTGGACGGATGGACCTGCTTGTGGCCGAAGGCGTCGCCGACCTGGTGGCGGCGGAGACCGAGGCGCAGCGTCGCCAGGCCATGCGGCAGATGGAGGGTGGGCTGAGCCGCCGGCTTGGTGCCTGGGCGGAGCGGCTGCGCGTCGTGCTGGCGCACCAGGAGGCGCTGATCGACTTCCCCGACGACGACCTGCCGCCCGAGATCGAGGCGCTGCTGCGCGCAGACATCGAGGCACTGCGGGCGGAGATGCTGCAGGCGCTGTCCGAAGGTGCCGCTGGCGAAAGAGTGCGCGACGGGCTGGTGATCGCGGTTGTCGGCGCCCCCGACGTCGGCAAGTCGAGCCTGGTGAACGCGCTGGCGGGACGCGAGGTGGCGATCGTGGCGGCCGGTCCCGGCACCACCCGCGACGTGCTGGAGGCGGGCATCGAGATCGCCGGAGTTCCGGTTGTGCTGCTGGACACCGCCGGCCTGCGCGACACCGCTGATCCGGTGGAGGCCGAAGGGGTGCGAAGGGCCCGGGCGCGCGCCGTGACGGCCGATCTCGTGATCGAGGTACGCGATGCCCGCACGGCGGCGGCCGGCCCCGGGCCGAGGCCGGGTGCCACCATCGTGCTGTGGAACAAGGCCGACCTTGGCGGCGACGCGGCCGGGTTGCGGGTCAGCGTGCGGTCAGGGCAGGGGCTGGAGATGGTGCGCGCCCGGCTGGCAACCGAGGTCGAGGCGCTGACCGCGACCGGCGGGACGCCGCTGACCCGCGCGCGGCATCGGGCGGCGCTGCAGGACGCGGCGGCCGCGCTGGAACGAGCCGGGGTGGCGGCGTGGCCTGAACTGCGCGCGGAGGACCTTCGGCTGGCCTTGCAGGCGGTCGGGCGGATCACCGGGGCGGTGGATGTCGAGGCGCTACTGGATACGGTGTTCTCGCATTTCTGCGTCGGCAAGTAGTGCGCCACAACAGGGTGTCTGAGGCTGAAACCGAAGCTGCAAGCCCTGCTGCACACCACCGGGCGGTGTGCAGCAGGGCTCAATACCACCGGCTCTAAGCATTGACCTGCAAGCGCGGCAAGGCTGAGCTCCCCCCATTCGCCCCCATCCAACGATCCAAGCGGGCTGTCGGAATCTTGCGCGGCTACGCCCGGACCTGCCAAAAGCCTTTGGAACCCCATCCTTAAGCAGATGGATTCCAAAGGCTCGGTCTTTGGCGGAGTCCAGAGGCAGAGTTTCTGGCCTTGCCTGCCTGGCCGGTCACCATCAAGGCCGGTTGGTACAAGACGATGGGTTAAAATTCGGGCCGGCCGGCATCGTGTCGCTGCTGCTTTCTCGCGCCCATCTGCTATAGGACTGGCCGTTGCAGCTTGCGTGCGGGATGATCGATGGCCGATCCGTTTGACGTGGTTGTGGTGGGTGCGGGCCATGCCGGATGCGAGGCGGCAGCGGCCGCAGCCCGGGTGGGTGGGCGCACGCTGCTGCTGACCCACCGGCTCGACACCATCGGAGCCATGTCGTGCAATCCGGCAATCGGCGGGATCGGCAAGGCGCACCTAGTGCGCGAGATCGATGCGCTCGATGGGATTATGGCGCAGGCGGCGGATCGGGCCGCGATTCATGTCAAGCTGCTGAACCGCAGCAAGGGTCCGGCGGTGCAGGGGCTGCGCATGCAGACCGACCGGCGGCTCTATCGTGCGGCGGTGCAGGCGCTGCTCGCCGAGGTGGACGGGCTCGTAATCGAGGTCGGGGCAGTGGACGACCTGGTGCTGGATGCGGACGGGCACGTGGCAGGCGTGGTCTGTGCCGACGGTCGGCGGTTCCGCTGTGCGGCGGTGGTGCTGACCGCGGGCACGTTCCTGCGCGGAATGATCCATGTCGGCGACCGGCGAGTGCCGGCGGGGCGAGTCGGCGAGACGCCGTCGGTGCTGCTCGGCGAGCGGCTCGCGGCACTGGGGTTGCCGCTCGGGCGACTGAAGACCGGCACGCCACCGCGGCTGGACCGCAGGAGCCTGGACTGGAACGCGCTAATAGCGGACCCCGGCGACGTGCAGCCCGAAGCGTTCAGCCGTATGGGTGCGGGTGTATGCAACGAGCAGATCGCCTGCCGGATTACCCGGACCACTGAGGCCACGCACCGGCTGATCCGCGACAATCTGCATCTCTCCGCGGTGTATGGCGGCGGGATCTCCGGCCTTGGCCCGCGCTACTGCCCGTCGATCGAGGACAAGGTGGTGCGGTTTGCCGACCGCACGTGTCACCAGATCTTCCTGGAGCCCGAGGGGCTGAACGACGACACCATCTACCCGAACGGCATCTCCACCAGCCTGCCGGAGCAGGTGCAGCAGGCGATGCTGCGCACGATCCCGGGCCTGGAGCGTGCAATCATTCTGCAGCCCGGCTACGCGATCGAGTACGACTACATCGACCCCCGGGCGCTCACGCCAGGTTTCGCGGTGAAGGCGCTGCCCGGATTGTTCCTGGCTGGCCAGGTGAACGGCACGACCGGCTACGAGGAGGCGGCGGCGCAGGGCCTGCTGGCCGGGGTCAACGCGGCGCGTCTGGCAGGGGGTCGCGCGGAGGTGACGCTCGACCGGTCGCAGGCGTATCTCGGGGTGCTGGCGAGCGACCTGACCACGCTGGGAGTAACCGAGCCATACCGGATGTTCACGTCGCGCGCCGAGTTCCGGCTGACACTGCGCCAGGACAACGCCGATCTGCGGCTGGCCGGGTTGGGCGAGGCGTGGAGCTGTGTCCGGCCGGCGCGTGCCTCAGCCCACCGCACTCTGGTCGCCGAACTGGGTACGGCGCTAGATCGGGCGGAGCGGCAGGACGTGTTGCCCGGCGCTCTCGCCGCGCATGGGATCGACGTGGCCGCCGACGGCAGGCGGCGCAGCGTGCTTGACCTGATGGCGCAGGCGCAGCAACCGGCCGCCCTGGATCGCGCCTTTCCCTGGTTGCGCGGGCTTTCGGAGCGAGCGCGCCGGCATCTGGAGATCGAGGCGCAGTATGCCGGCTATCTGCCGCGCCAGCAGGCCGAGATTCGCAGTCTCGCCGCAGAGGCGGCGGTCATGTTGCCGGCAAGCCTGGACTACTCCCGGATTGGCGGGCTGACCACGGAAGCGCGTGAAGCGCTGCACCGGGTACGGCCGGCAACGCTGGCCGCCGCGAACCGCATCCCGGGAGTCACGCCGGCAGCAGTACTTGCAGTTCTTGCCCATGCCCGCCAGCATGCCGGCTGACGTTTCACGTGAAACATCGGAGGGTAGATACGGGCTGTCCCCGGCGGTGCTCGACCGGCTCAAGCTGTTCGCAAGCGAGATGTGCCGCTGGAACGCTAGGATCAACCTTGTCGCCAGAAGCGACGTCCCGCGGCTGTGGAGCCGTCACTTCGAGGATTCGCTGCAGCTGCTGCCGTTGCTGCCCTCAAGGGCGGACAACGCGGTCGATCTCGGCTCGGGAGGCGGGTTTCCCGGCCTGGTGCTGGCGATCGCCTCTGGCATCCGCTTCACGCTGATCGAGTCCGACGCCCGCAAGTGCGCCTTCCTCCGCGAGGCGGCGCGCCTTACCGACGCGCCGGTTGAGATCTTGAACGACCGGATCGAGCGAATCGCGCCCTGCGCCGCTCATCTGGTCACGGCGCGTGCCCTGGCGCCGCTGGCAAGGCTGCTGCCGCTGGTGTCGCGTCATCTCGCGCCAGGCGGCACCTGCCTGCTGCTCAAGGGCGGCGGCCTCGACGGTGAATTGACCGACGCGGCGGCGGACTGGCACATGGATGTCATGCGAACCCCAAGCCGGACCGGCCCAGACGGCACGATCCTGCGGATCTGCCGGCTGCGGCGTGCCTGATACGATGGTGCCGGCAGCACAGGCCCGGGCCGCGCGTGTCTTGGCCGTCGCGAACCAGAAGGGTGGCGTGGGCAAGACCACGACGGCGATCAACCTGGCCACGGCGCTGGCGGCGTGCGGGGCGGCCGTGCTGCTGGTCGATCTCGACCCGCAGAGCAACGCGTCGACCGGGCTGGGACTGGGCCGCGCGGCGCGCGCAGAGGGGACCTATGCCGCGCTGGTGGAAGGACGACCGGTCGAGGCGCTGATTCAGGCGACCATGGTGCCAGGCCTCGATCTGCTGCCGGCGGAGGCGGATCTCGCGGGCGCAGAGCTCGAGCTGGTCGGCGTGCAGCGCCGCGAGTTCCGCCTGCGCGACCTGCTGGCGCCGCTATCCGACCGCTATGCCTACGTGCTGATCGACTGCCCGCCCGGCATGGGGCTGCTCACGCTGAACGGCCTGGTTGCGGCGCAAGGCGTGCTGGCGCCGCTGCAGTGCGAGTACTTCGCCCTGGAAGGCATCAGCATGCTGGTGCAGACCATGGAGCGGGTGCGCCGAGCGTTCAACCCGGCCCTGCAGCTGCAGGGGATCCTGCTGACCATGTTCGACCGTCGCAACAACCTGTCGGAGCTGGTGGCGGCGGACGTGCGCGGCTTCTTCGGCGCCCAGGTGTATGACACCGTGATCCCGCGCAACATCCGCATCTCCGAGGCGCCAAGCCACGGCAAGCCGGTCCTGCTATATGATCTGCGCTCCGCAGGTGCCCAGGCGTACGTGCATCTGGCGGCCGAGGTGATGCGGCAGGAACAGAGGCTGACCGGAGGCGCGGGCTGGTCGGGGTGAACGACACGAGGATCGCAGCATGAGCCAGAATCGTGTCGATCAGGCTGGCCGTTGCCAGAGTGGCGGAGTCGCGCCGGAGGGCCGGCTTGATGCTCCCACGGCCAAGGCGGCACGGCCCGCATCGCCAAGGCTGGGGCGGGGACTGGCCGCGCTGCTTGGCGAGGCGGCGACACCGGCGCCGCTCCGCGTGCTGGCGGTCGACGCGCTGGAGCCGGGGCCGTTCCAGCCGCGCAACGCCATCAACGCGGAGTCGCTCGCCGAGCTTACCGAGTCGGTGCGGCGTCAAGGCATACTGCAACCGATCCTTGCCCGCTCGGCTCCGGGGCTCGTCGGACGACACCAGATCATCGCCGGCGAGCGGCGCTGGCGCGCGGCACAGGCGGCAGGGCTGGCCGAGATCCCGGTGCTGCTGCGCGAGATGACGGACACCGAGGCGATGGCCGCCTCGCTGGTCGAGAACCTGCAGCGCGAGAACCTCAACCCGATCGAGGAGGCGGAGGGCTATCTCCGCCTGACCCAGGAGTTCGGGCTGACGCAGGAGACGCTGGGCGGCGTGATCGGCAGGTCGCGCAGCCATGTGGCGAACATTCTGCGGCTGCTCAATCTACCGGCCGCGGTTCGCACGGAGGTGCAGAACGGGGCGCTCTCCGCGGGCCACGCCCGGGCACTGCTCGCTCATCCGGAGCCGGCAAAGGCGGCGCTGCAGGTCATCGCGCGCGGCCTGAACGTGCGCCAGACCGAGGCGCTGACACTGCCGCGTTCGCCCGCCGGCAGGCGGCGGCGCGAGGAGGAGAGCGAGGCGCGCACGATCGAGCGGGAGGTGGGCGGGCATCTCGGCCTGCGGGTTCGGATCGCCTTCGACGGGCGTGGCGGCTCGATCAGGCTGGACTACTGCACCCTTGAGCAGCTCGACGCCATCGTGGCCCTGCTCAAGGCATAGGTGCCTCGCAGCGGCCGCTCAGTGGGTGGCTTGCTGGGCGATCATCGAGAGGAAGCGGCGGCACAGCAGCTCCGGGCGGGCACCGGTGGTCTTGCAGGCGACTTCCACCAGCCGTGCCTCCTCGATTGCGCGCAGCAGGCCCGCGGCCGACCAGGATGACAGCGCCCGGGTGAACTGCGCGGTGCGGCGGAAGAACACGGGCGGGCGAAGCGTCCGCATCGCCTCGACGGCGGAGAGGCCGTCGGCCATCATCAGCCTCGCCTGGTGCAGACGCTGCAGATGGGACAGCGCCGGACGGACGACGGCAATGGCATTCAGGCCCTCGGCCAGGCTGCGCTCCAGCGCACGGTCGAGGGTGGCAAGATCGCCGGCGGTGGCCGCGAACAGGGCCTCGTCCAGGGACACCTTGGCGGCGTCGCCAACGCAGGCCTGCGCAGCCTCGAGATCCACGACTCCGCCGGGTCCGACATAGAGCGACAGCTTCTCGGCTTCGACCCGGGTCGATTCACGGTCCGAACCGAGCTGGTCGGATAGCCACTCCAGCGCCGCCGGCTCGATGCCAGCCTGACGTTCCGCGAGCAGGGCGCGGATCGTGGCCTCAAGCGCCCGGCCTTCCTCCGGATAGCAGGCGATCGCATAGCCCGACGCCAGCGCCTCGACGAAGCTGCGCAGCTTTCCGGCACCCAGCCCCGGCGCCTCCAGCACCAGCAGCGTGTCGCCACCCAACTCCAGGGCGCGCCTGAGGCCGGACAGCAGGGTCTCGCCGACATCGCGCAGCCGCACCACCCGTCGGCCGCCCATCAGCGACAAAGCCCCGACCTCCTCCTGGAGACGGCCGTGCGACTCGCGATCGAGCACGGCGACGCGAAATGGGTCGTCCTGACTGCCGGCAACGGCGCGTGTCAGGGCGGTGGCGTGGTTGTGGATCAGGCCGGCATCCTCGCCGTGCAGGAGCACGACCCGGCAGCCCCCAGGGTCGGCCAGGAACGCAGCTAGGCGTCTTGGTTCAAGCTTCATTGGTCAACGACCGACAGCTCTGGCTTCCGGCGTTTAGCAAAGCAAGGCTGGGCTTTGCCCAGACCCACCAAAGGCCAGAGGCCTTTGGAAACCCTTTCCTTAAGCATAGGGATCCTCAAGGCTTGCCTTGAGCGGAGTCAAAGGCAGAGCCTCTGGCCTTGCCTGCCTGAACACATCACCGCCGCTGGTATCAGGCCCGGTTGCGGAAGTAGGTCGCGACCTTTTGGGTGATCAGGTCGGCGACGTTGTCGGCAAGGCGGCGTTGCACCGCCTCATTTTCCAGCACGGAGAAGAACACCTGCTCGTCGAAGGTGTTGAACCCGTCAAGCGCCCGCACTGTTCCACTGGCGAGCGGGACGCCGGGGCTGGCGATCGAGGTGAGGCTCCAGGTGCCGCGGCCAACCGCGCGGGTACGCGTGGTATCGTTGGTGTTCAACACCCCGATCGGCTCCTCCTCGATGCCGTAGGCGATGGCCAAACTGTAGGTCTTGCCCCCCGAGTCACTGGTATCGAGCCGTTCCTGCAGCGCCTGGCGCAGCAGCTGCCCGAGCCGGTTGGGGATCAGCTCGACGTAGATGCCGTCGAGATGCTCCTGGACCGAGCCGCCGCGCGACTGAGCGCGCGCTCCCGACCCGTCATAGAGCGGGCGGAAGCCGCAGCCCGCGAGCACAGCGGCGAGCGGCAGTGCCAGCAGGACGCGACGCGGGCGCAGTGGCGTCCTGGTCCGGCGGATCATCGGGCCACCACAAAGTTGACGATCCGGTTCGGCACGTGGACGCGCTTGACCACCTGCCGCCCATCCAGCAACCGGGCCACGTTGGGCTCGGTCTCGGCGGCGGCGAGCACCTCTGCGGCAGGGGTGTCCGGTGCCGCCTCGATGGTGGCGCGCAGCCTGCCCATGATCTGCACCGCGATGGTGACGGTGCTCGCGACCAGCAGCGCCGGGTCCGCCTCCGGCCAGGCCAGCGTGGCCACCAGCGACGCTGTCTCGCGGTTCGGCGACAGCCGCGCATGCAGCTCCTCGGCGAGATGCGGCATCATCGGCGCCAGCAGCCGGGCGGCGGTCGAGAGCGCCTCCCAGCGTGCCCAGGCGAGATCGCCCCGGCCGTTCGCCGCGGGGTCCAGGGCCGCGGGATCGACCGTGCGATCGGCGTCGGCGATGGCGCCGGCCAGCTCGTAGAGTCGGGCGACCGCGACGTTGAAGGTGAACGAGTCCAGCGCCTCGGTCACCGCGGCAGTGGTGCGGTGGGTGGCGCGGCGCAGGGCGCGGGCGACGGCGCCGAAACTGTCGGGGCGGGCAGGCGGGCCGCCGGCGCTGGCTTCGCACAGGCGGTGCAGACGCTGGACGAACCGCCAGGCGCCGGCAACGCCCGATTCGGACCACTGCATGTCGCGCTCGGGCGGGTTGTCGGACAGGATGAACCAGCGCGCGGTGTCGGCGCCGTAGCGGGCGATGATTGCGCCCGGGTCGACGGTGTTGCGCCTGGACTTGCTCATCGCCTCGACCCGGCCGACGGTCACCGCCTCGCCGGTGTCGCGGTGGCGGGTGACGCCGTCGGTGGTCTCGGTCTCGTCGGGGTAGAGCCAGCGGCCGTCGGCGCCGCGGTAGCTCTCGTGGGTGACCATGCCCTGGGTGAACAGGCCGGCGAACGGTTCGGCGACCCCGAGGGCTCCGGTGGACTGCAGGGCTCGGGTGAAGAAACGCGAGTAGAGCAGGTGCAGGATCGCGTGCTCGATGCCGCCGATATACTGGTCGACCGGCATCCAGGCGCGCACCGCGTCGGCGTTGAGCGGGCGGTCGGCGTGTGGCGCGCAGAACCGGGCGAAGTACCAGGAGCTGTCGACGAAGGTGTCGAAGGTGTCGGTCTCACGCTGCGCCGGACCGCCGCAGGCCGGGCAGGGGGTGTGCTTCCAGGTCGGGTGGTGGTCGAGCGGATTGCCGGTGCGGTCGAAGCTGACATCGGTGGGCAGGACCACGGGCAGGTCGGCTTCGGGCACCGGCACCGGGCCGCAGGCGGCGCAATGGACGATCGGGATCGGGCAGCCCCAGTAGCGCTGGCGACTGACGCCCCAGTCGCGCAGCCGCCAGTTGGTCACGCGCTCGCCGGCGCCGAGCTCCTCCAGGCGGGCGATGGCGGTGCGGCGGCCCTCGCGGGTGGGCAGGCCGTCGAGGAAGCCGGAGTTGATCAGCGTGCCAGGGCCGTCATGGGCGCGCTGCGGTAGCGCCTCCGTAGCAGGGGATGACGTGCTCGCCGGCGCGGCCGGTGGGTGTACCGGAGCGTCGGGGCGGACCACCTCGGGGACGGGCAGGCCGTACCTGCGGGCGAAGTCGAGGTCGCGCTGGTCGGCGCAGGGACAGGCAAAGATCGCGCCGGTGCCGTATTCCATCAGCACGAAGTTCGCGATCCAGACCGGGAACGTGCGGCCTGGCAGGAAAGGGTGGGCAACGCGCAGGCCGGTGTCGATGCCGCGCTTCTCGGCCTGCTCGATCACCGCCTCGCTGGTGCCCATGGAGCGGCACTCCGCGACGAAGGCGGCGATCTCGGGGTTGCCGGCGGCGGCGGCTGTGGCGACCGGGTGCTCCGCGGCGACGGCAAGGAAGGACATGCCGAACAGGGTGTCGGGCCTCGTGGTGTAGACCTCGATGTCGGGCGGCAGGGCAGGGAGCTTGCCGCCTGGGCGCAGCGGGAAGCGGATGCGTGCGCCCTCGCTGCGGCCGATCCAGCGGGCCTGCATGGCGCGGACCCGGTCGGGCCAGCGGTCAAGGGTATCAAGCGCTGCGAGCAGCTCCGGGGCGAAGGCGGTGATGCGCAGGAACCACTGCGACAGGCGGCGCTTCTCGACCGGCGCGCCGGAGCGCCAGCCGCGCCCGTCGATCACCTGCTCGTTGGCGAGCACGGTGTTGTCCACCGGATCCCAGTTCACCCAGCTCTCGCGGCGCTCGGCGAGGCCCGCGCGCAACAGGTCGAGGAACAGGCGCTGCTGCTGGCCGTAGTAGCGGGGCTCGCAGGTGGCGAACTCGCGCGACCAGTCGATCGACAAGCCCATGGACCGCAGCTCGGCACGCATGACGGCTATGTTGGAGAAGGTCCACTCCGAGGGGTGGATGCCGCGCTCGCGGGCGGCGTTCTCGGCGGGCAGGCCGAACGCGTCCCAGCCCATCGGGTGCAGCACCATGTGGCCGCGGGCGCGCTTGTAGCGGGCCACGACGTCGCCGAGCGTGTAGTTGCGCACGTGGCCCATGTGGATCTTGCCGCTTGGGTAGGGAAACATCTCCAGGACGTAGTACGGCCGGGCGTCAGCGGGTGGGACGTCGGGGACGGAGAAGCAGGCCTGGGCAACCCAGCGGGCCTGCCAATAGGGCTCAATGGTGCGGAAATCGTAGGTGTCGCGCTGGCTGTCGCTCATGCGCCGCAGACTAGCGGCCGGCGGCGGCGCGGGCGAGAGGCGGCGGACTTCGAAACTTCATGCCGCCGCCGACGGTGCCAAGTTACCTAGCGCTTCGGATCAAAACAGGGACGGACATGCAACGACGCGTTTTCCTGGCCGCCTTCGCAGGCGGCACAGTCGGCTGGGCGATCAGCGGCGCGCTGCCCGATCCCGCAATTGCGCAGGCCTACCCGAACCCGGTGCCGTTCGTGCCCGATCCGGGCGCCGTCGGCCTCTCCGGCCGGCCCAACGCGCTGTTCGCGCCCCATGCCGCGCGCACCGCGAGCCGCCAGGCGGCGACCTACCCGCAGAGCGTCGCGTCCGGCGACCCGAACCCGCACGGCGTGGTGCTTTGGACCCGCATCGATCCCGCCACGGTCGAGGGAGTGTTGTCGGAGCTGGTCGGCTGGCAGGTCACGTTGCAGGCGGACTTCGCGCCGCGCAGCATCGTGATCGAGGGCGTCTCCGCGGCGTTGTCGCGCCATGACAACACGGTGAAGCTGCCGATCGCGCATCCCGCGCTGCAGCCGTTCTCGACCTACTACTACCGGTTCATCCACCAGAGCGTCGCCAGCCGCACCGGACGCTTCAAGACCATGCCGCCGCCGGCCGACAGCCTAAGCCAGCTGCGTCTCGGCCTCGTGGTGTGCCAGGACTACAGCAACGGCTACTACACCGCCTTGCGCCCTGCTCGCGCAGGAAGAGGTCGACGTCGTAGTGCATCTCGGCGATTACATCTACGAGTATCTCGACGACGGGGTGGTGGGCCCAACAACGGCCTGGTCCGGGTGGTGCCACCCTACCCGTCCGGCGCAAGCTATCCGCAGAACCTCGCCGACTACCGCCACCTCTATCAGGGTGTATCGCGCCGATCCGGACGTGCAGGCGATGCATGAGCGTTTCGCGATGATCCAGCTCTGGGACGACCACGAGTTCTACAACGACTGCTACCAGGACTTCCATGAGGACACCAACACGCCCCCGCTGACCGCCACCACGCCGCAGCCGGCGCTGCGCCAGCAGGCGACCCAGGCCTGGAGCGAGCACGGCCTCGCCGATATCGCGTTCGACGGGTCGAACGGCTGGGAAACCTCGATCAGGGTGTATCGCAACTTCCGCTTCGGCAGCCTGATGGACCTCGTCGTGACCGACGAGCGGCTGTATCGCGACGGGCCGCCCTGCGGCGACATTGAGGGCCAGCGCTACGAGACGACGGGCTGCACCGAACGCACCCACCCGGCCCGTACCATGCTGGGCACAGAGCAGAAGGTTTGGTTCGTCGAGACCGTCACCCGCTTGAAGGCCACCTGGAAGATTGGGCGAACGAGGTGATGCTCTGCCAGTACTTGCTGAACGCGACAACGTGCGAGTTCTTCGACCTCGACCAGTGGGACGGCTACCCGGCCGAGCGGGCCGAGATCCTGGGCGCCATCCGCGACAACGGGGTCGCCAACTTCGTCGTGCTGTCCGGCGATGCCCATCTGTACTTGGCATCGTATTTGCGGGCCGATTTCGACGACCTCGCTGAAGCGCCGATGGGCGTCGAGCTGATGGTGGGCGCAATCAGCTCCGGCAACTACCTCGATGCCGGGGTCGACCGGCCGGTGCCGCTGTCGGCGCCGTCGGCGGTGCACAAGGCGGCGTCCCGGCAGCTTCCCGTGGACAGCTTTGCGCCGCTGATCCTATCGCAGAACCCGCACATCCAGTTCTGGAACGGCAGCACCTGGGCTACGTACGCCGTGCTGACGATCACGCCGCAGGCACTGACCTGCGACTTCCGGGTGGCGAGTACGATCAAGGAGAAAGACGGCACGCTGCAGGAGCTGGCCACGTTCCGGGTCCCGTCCGGGAAGGTCCAGCTTATCGCCGAGCAGGCTCGGACCCTCCTGGCCTGGGTGTTACCGCGTGCCTGGTCGGGGTATGCGGGAAGGAACGTGGTCTTTCGGGACCTGGTCGAAGTCAGGAGGTCTGCTTCTGGAGAAAAAGAAGCAAGAAGCCTTTCCGCGTCTTGCATCCTGACCGCCCGTTACGCCAGGTATCCAACGGGCAAAAATTCCTGGGTTCTTTCCTTCAAGAAAGAACACCCCTCACTTCCTGCCGACCTCCCCGGATCAGCGAGGGTCGCCGACCGGGGCTCAGGCCGCGAGCCGGGTCACCAGATCGGGATGCACCATGAAGTCCGCGGCGGTCCTGGCCCGGATGTCGGCCACGCTCACGTCGGGCGCGATGTCGACCAAAGTGAGGCCAGGGCGGGCGACGTCGAACACCCCGAGGTCGGTGACGATGACGTCGACCACGCCGGCACCGGTGAGCGGCAGGGTGCAGGCGGGCAGGATCTTGGGCTCGCCGCGGGCGGTGTGCTCCATCAGCACGACGATGCGCGGCACGCCGGCGACGAGGTCCATGGCGCCGCCCATGCCCTTGACCATCTTGCCGGGGACCATCCAGTTGGCGAGGTCGCCGTTCTCCGCGACCTGCAGCGCGCCGAGGATGGAGAGCTGGACGTGACCGCCGCGGATCATCGCGAACGAGGTGGCGCTGTCGAAGAACGAGCTGGTGGGCAGGGTGGTGACGGTCTGCTTGCCGGCGTTGATGAGGTCGGGGTCCTCGTCGCCCTCGTAGGGGAACGGGCCCATGCCGAGCATGCCGTTCTCGCTGTGCAGCTGGATGGTCATGCCAGGCGGGATGTGATTGGCGACGAGGGTCGGGATGCCGATGCCGAGGTTGACGTAGAAGCCGTCCTGCAGCTCGGCGGCGGCGCGGGCGGCCATTTGATCGCGGGTCCAGGGCATGTCAGGCGGCCTCTCTCTTGCGGGTGGTGCGCTGCTCGATGCGCTTGCCGGCGCTGCCCACGACGACCATGCGCTTGACGAAGATGCCCGGGGTGACGATGGCGTCGGGGTCGAGCGCGCCCTGCTCGACGATCTCCTCGACCTCGGCGACGGTGGCGGTGGCGGCAGTGGCCATGACGGGATTGAAGTTGCGCGCGGCCATCCGGTAGACAAGGTTGCCCTCGGGGTCGGCGCGCCAGGCGTGGATGACGGCGAGGTCTGCGCGCAGGCCGCGTTCCATGATGTAGTCGTGGCCGTCGAAGTGGCGGACCTCCTTGCCTTCGGCGATCGTCGTTCCGAGTCCGGTACGGGTATAGAATGCAGGAATGCCGGCACCGCCGGCGCGAATGCGCTCGGCAAGGGTGCCCTGCGGGTTGAACTCGATCTGCAGTTCGCCGGCGAGGTACTGCTCCATGAACAGCTTGTTCTCGCCGACGTAAGAGCTGATCATCCTGCTGATTTGGCGGGTCTGCAGCAGCTCGCCGAGGCCGCCGTTTTCGACGCCGGCGTTGTTGGACACCACGGTCAGGTCGCGCACGCCAGAATCGCGGATCGCCGTGATCAGGGTCGACGGGATGCCGCAGAGCCCGAAGCCGCCGGAGTGGATGAGCATACCGTCGCGCAGCAGGCCGTCCAGGGCGGATGGGCCGTCGGGGTGGATCTTGTTGACGGCCATGGCCGCGTTTCTCCGCAATTCGTTGCGCGTAAGGTGCCACGCGGGCCGGGGACGGGGAAGGGTGGTGCGCAAGGCGGCAGCGCAGGTTGCGGACGCAGGGTTTGACGGAGGCCGGGCGCCTCGAGGTGGCGATTTGCGGCAGGGCTCGCGGCCTTCGTTATCGCGGCAGGATGCCGTGCTGCCTCAGGAAGCCGAGCAGCGGCAGCATCGGCAGGCCGAGGATTGCGGTGTGCTCGCCCTCGACGGTGTCGAACAGCTGGAGGCCGCGGTCTTCGATCCGATAGGCGCCGACACTGGACAGGACGGCGTCACCCTCGGTGTCCAGGTAGGCGTCGAGCGTGGCTTCGGAGAAGCGGCGCATGGTCAGGCGCGGGGTCGCGACATGGTGCCAGACCGGCGTGATGCCACGCAGGCATACGACGGCGGTGTGCAGGGTGTGAGTGTGGCCGCGCAGGCGCTGCAGGTGGTCGCGAGCCTCGGCGCGGGTGGCAGGCTTGTCGAACCAAGTCCCGTCGCAGGTCAGAAGCTGGTCGGCGCCGATGACGAGGGCGTCCGGGTCGCGGATGCTGCGGGCCTTGAGGGTGGCGAGCATCAAGGCGGTGTCGGAGGGGGTGGTGTCGTCGACGCGGGCGGCCTGCTTGAGGCTGTGCTCGTCGATCCGGGCGGGGCGGGCGGCGACGCGCAGTCCGGCGGCCTGGAGCAGAGCGAGGCGGGTGGTGCTGGCACTGGCGAGGATCAGCGGGGTGGGGGACTGGAGCATGGCTCAACGCCTGCGTGGCTGGGCTGGAAGCGAGTCCAGAGGCTCTGCCTCTGAACTCCGGTCAAGGCAAGCCTCGAGAGGCCCTATGCTTAACGAAGGGGTTTGCAAAAGCAGCCGGCCGGCGACGAACTCGTAGGACAGGCCGTGGAACGCCGTGTCGAAGCAGCCGACCTGGGGCAGCGCGGGTTGCGCCGGGTGATCGCGCATATGGCGGCAGGGTTGTGTGGCTGGTGCATCGGAGCCGATCCTGGCCGGATCGGAGACCGTTGCCGAAGAGGCTGGATTAGTGACGTCGAAGCTCGTCGCCGGGCATCCCCCATGAGATGGGGGAAAGGCCGCGAGTGATGCCATACCGGCGCATTCGCCCGCGCACCTGGCGGCGTCCGGCAAAAATGTCGTTCCCTGGCCGGATAGGTTCTGCCGGTCTGGGCGCACCAGCGCACGGATCGCGCAGGACACGCAAGCCTAGCCCGTCGCGCACGCTGACCGGAAGAGAACCAGGGCGTGCAGCGGCGCCGCGGTTAGCGCGGTCAGCATCATTCGTTGGGCAGGCGCCAGTGGTCGCGCGGGCTGCCCGCGCCGCTTGTCAGCGATGTTCCTGCACCTGGATGCCCAAGGGTCCGCCTTGACCGGCGCAGGGCGGAAGGGTCCCTGGATTTGCCGGTTCGGCCAGCCGCTAGCGCAGGAACCCCACGATCCGTTCCGCTTCCGCTACGATCGGGTCGGCGATCGCAGCGGCCCGCGCGGCGCCCTCGCGCAGCACCGCATCCACGTGTCCAACATCCTGCAGCAGGCGCGCCGTCTCCGCCCGGATCGGCTCCAGCCGCGTCACCAGCAGGTCCGCGAGCATCCCCTTGAACAACCCGAACCCCTGCCCGCCATGCTCGCGCAGCACCGCCGCGTGGTCCACGCCGGTCATCGCCGCATAGATCCCCACCAGGTTGCGCGCCTCCGCCCGACCCTCCAGCCCGTTGATCTCGGACGGCAGCGGCTCCGGATCGGTCTTGGCGCGGCGCACTTTCATCGCGATCTCGTCGGGCGAGTCGGTGAGGTTGATCCGGCTCTGGTCGGACGGGTCCGACTTGCTCATCTTCCGCGCCCCGTCGCGCAGGCTCATCACCCGCGCCGCCACGCCGCCGATCACCGGCTCGATGACGGGAAAGAACTCCACCTTGTAGTCGTGGTTGAACTTCGCGCCGATGTCGTTCGCAAGCTCCAGGTGCTGGCGCTGGTCGTCGCCAACCGGCACCCGCGTCGCGTGGTAGGCGTGGATGTCCGCCGCCATCAGGTCCGGATAGGCGTACAGCCCGACCGACATCGCCTCGCGGTCGCGGCCCGCCTTGTCCTTGAACTGCGTCATCCGGTTCAGCCAGCCGATCCGGGCGACGCAGTTGAACACCCAGGCCAGCCGGGCGTGCGCGCTCACCGCCGACTGGTTGAACAGCACGTGCCGCACCGGGTCGATGCCGCACGCCATCACCGTTGCCGCCGCTTCGCGCGCCTGCCGCGCCAGCACCGCCGGCTCCTGCCACACCGTGATCGCGTGCAGGTCCACTAGGCAGTACAGGCACTCGTGATCAGCCTGCAACGACACCCAGTTGCGGATCGCGCCCAGGTAGTTGCCAAGATGAAGATCGCCGGACGGCTGGATACCGGAGAAGATGCGCTGCATCCCTCCGTTGTCCGGCACCGTCCGGGGCGGGGTCAAGGGTAGCGCCGGGCAGATACAGCGAGCCGCGTGGCTGGTCGCGCTCCACCACGGCTACGCAAGCAAGGCCAGAGGCTCTGCCTCTGGACTCCGCCAAAGGCTGAGCCTTTGGAATCCCCATGCTTAAGGAGGAGATTTCCAAAGGCTCAGCCTTTGACGGGTCTGGGGTAGCCCGCGCAAGGTCCGACAGCCCCGCCTGGGTTGTTGGAATGCGGACGGAAGGGGAGCCCAGCCTCGCTTCGCTGCCAGGCCGATGGCCGGGGCCAGCAGTTCGGAGGATGCGGTCTCGAGCGTGGTCTATCGGGCGGGACGAAGCGTCAGCCTTGCCGTGGCTCCGCCAGCCAGTCCGACCGCCGCGCATAGCAGACCCGCCGCCGCGAGCGCCGAGCCCACCGAAGTGGCCTGGGCGAGCAGGCCGAACAACGGCGGGCCGCCGAGGACTCCGGCGTAGCCGAGCGTCGAGGCGATGCCGACGGCATCGCCGGTGCGGTTCCGGGCCATGGCTGGCTGACCAGGCGGGGTCGACTCGCGCAACGCCCTGTCGCCCTGGGTGCCGGCGCCCTGGGTGCCGGCGAGGCTGAACAGCACTGGCACCACATTGGCGACGCCGGCCCCGGCAAGCGCGAAGCCGCACAGGGCCAGCGGCAGCCCCGGTGCGGCCAGAACGACCGCGAAGCCTGCGGCCGCGAGCAAGCTGGCCTGCAGGACCCCGGCATCGCCCAGGCGGACCCGCAGCCGGTCGCCGATGAAGCGGGTCGCCATCATGGCCATCGAGAACGCACTGAAGCCCAGCGCGGCGGATGCCAGCGGAACATGGCGGGTGTCGCGCAGATACACCGCGCCCCAGTCGAGCACCGCGCCCTCCACGGCGAAGGAGAGGCACATCAGCGCGCCCGTCAGCAGCAGTGCCGGGCGGGTCCAGAGACTGGCCAGCGCGGCTGGCCCGCCGGGCGGTCGCCCGTCGGTGGCGCCGTCGACGCCGGCCAGCGCCAGACGGTGCAGCATCAGACCGGCGCCAAGCAGGGCAGCGACCAACGGGATCGCCACCGCGACTGCCTGCTGCCCGGGGGCGAGCACCGTAAGCAGCGCCGAGCCGCCGACCGATCCGCACAGCGCACCCAGGCTCCACATCGCGTGCACCGAGGACAGCACCGGGCGGCCGGCGCGGCGCTCGACGGCCACCGCCTCGGCGTTCATCGCGACATCAACGGTGCCGAAGCCGGCGCCGAAGGCGAACAGCGCCGCGCACAGCAGCGGCCAGGAGGGCGCGAGGGTGGCGCAGACCAGCATGGCGCAGCTCAGCGTGGCGCCGGCCTGGATCACCCGGCCGGCGCCGAAGCGCGCGATCAGCCGGCCCGACAGCGGCATGGTCAGCAGCGCGCCCAGCGCTGCGCACAGCAGCACCAGCCCGAGCGCCGAGGCGGAGAGGGAAAGCCGCTCGCGCAAGGGCGCGACCTGCGTGGCCCAGGTGCCGAGCAGCAGGCCGGTCAGCAGGAATACCAGTGTGGTCGCGATTCGCGCACGTCGTGCGTCAGGGGCCATGGGTGACGGAGTGGCGGTGCGTGGGCGCCCTGTCCAGAGCGCACGACGGGACGGAGCACTCGCCCGGCGTGGACCTGGCGGTCGTTTCCGGATCGACAGCGGCGTTCGGGTCGAGGCCGTGGGCCCGCCGGTCAGGCCCGTTGCGACGCAGAGGGCGTTGCCGCGTTGGAATCCGCAGCATCGCGCGAGGGAGGGTCTGATGGAATATCGGCGTCTGGGCGGCTCGGGATTTAGCGTGCCGGTGCTGAGCTTCGGGACCGCGACGTTCGGCGGCAAGGGCGAGTTCTTCGGCGCATGGGGCAGTACCGACGTCGCCGAGGCGAAGCGGCTGGTGGACATCTGCCTCGAGGCCGGCGTCACCCTGTTCGACAGTGCCGACATCTACTCGGCAGGTGCCGCGGAGGAGGTGCTGGGCGAGGCGATCCGCGGCCGGCGCAACGAGGTGCTGATCTCGACCAAGGCGACGTTCCGCTCGGGCGAGGGACCAAACGAGGTCGGCTCGTCGCGCTGGCACCTGATCCGGGCGTGCGAGTCAGCGCTGCGCCGGCTGGGAACCGACCACATAGACCTGTTCCAGCTGCATGGTTTCGATGCGTTGACGCCCCCGGAGGAGACGCTGGGCGCGCTCGACGACCTGGTCCGCGCCGGCAAGATTCGCTACGTGGGCTGCTCGAACTTCTCGGGCTGGCACCTGATGAAGTCGCTGGCGGTGGCGGATCGCTATAACCTGCCGCGCTACGTCGCCCACCAGGCATACTATTCGCTGATCGGGCGCGAGTACGAGTGGGAGCTGATGCCGCTCGGGCTGGACCAGAAGGTGGGTGCGGTGGTGTGGAGCCCCCTCGGCTGGGGACGGCTGACGGGAAAAATCGGGCGCGGCAAGCCGGTGCCCGCGGCGAGCCGGCTGCACAAGACCGCCGAGCAGGGTCCGCCGGTCGGCGACGAGGCGCTGTTCCGGGTCACCGACGCGCTCGACGCGGTGGCGGAGGAGACTGGTAGAAGCGTGACCCAGGTGGCGCTGAACTGGCTGCTGCAGCGTCCGACGGTCGCCAACGTCATCATCGGCGCCCGCAACGAGGAGCAGCTGCGGCAGAACCTGGGGGCGGTGGGGTGGAACCTCAACGCCGCGCAGGTGGCGACGCTCGACACCGCGAGCACGAGCACGCCAATCTATCCTTACTGGCACCAGAGGGGGTTCATCGAGCGCAATCCGGAGCCGGTCTAGGTGTTTGGTCCGGCGTGTGGTGGTAGGGATCGAGCCTGAACCGGTTATGCT
>CAXSEF010000012.1:0-56480 GCA_964236535.1 uncultured Acetobacteraceae bacterium | reverse complement strand
CTCCCGCACGAGCCGCAGCTAATCACGTCCGAGTCAACGCCGAGACTCGACGGTATCAGGTATCTTCCCACCGCTGGCGTGGACCGGCGTGCCGGCCGCGGCCCATGCCCTGGTGCTGCGGGTCGAGAACGCCGACAGCCCGACCCCGCAGCCTCTGGTCCACGCGATCGTACATGGCCTGCCGTCCACAGACGGCGATATCGCGGAAGGTGAGCTGCCCAGCCCAGCCGACCGCAGCACCGCGGCGGTCGGCTGCAACTCATTCCTGCACTCCGGCTGGCTGCCCCCGGACCCGGCGCTCGGCCACGCCCCGCACCGTTACGTCTTTCAGCTCTATGCGCTCGACGCCACTCCGACCTCGGCACGACGCCCTGACGTGGCGCCCCTGCTCGCTGCGATGACCGGCCACGTTCTCGCCAGGTGAGGCCTGATCAGGTTGTTCGGCGGCCGCCCCTACCGCCGACACCCGATCAACTTGCGCGACCAACACCGGCACACGATATCGTTTGCGAACCATTGGAGCATGCTGTGGCGATCTCGGCGGACCTCGATAGAACAGCACCTGCCGGACTCGCTCATCGCTTGGCCAGGTTGCGGCGCCTTGCCTGGTTGCTGGACGGCGCGGCTCGCATCCCCGGCACCCGGTTCCGCTTCGGGCTTAACAGCCTGATCGGACTGGCGCCCGGCCTCGGGGATGCCATGCTCGCCGCGATCTCGCTGTGGATCGTCTGGGAGGCACGTGCGCTCGGGCTGCCGGGCCACAAACTCACCCGCATGCTCGGGAATGTCGGAATCGAAGCGGCGATCGGTACCCTGCCGGTTCTAGGCGACGCGCTCGACGTCGTGTTCAAAGCCAACCTGCGCAATCTCGCCATTATCGAACGCCACTTTGCCGCCGAGCAAAACTTGATCTGAACTGGAGCCGGGACAAGCAAGCAAGGCTGGGCTCTGCCAAGACCTGCCGGAGGCCAAGGCTTTTTAAAAACCATCTCCTGAGGTCCTGCGGCACCTCGCCACGCTTTGAGCCGCCGCCTCTTTCGTGCCCTCGCTCTGACCCTCCGGCCGCGCGAAATACTGAATGCGCAGTAGGCGAGCCCGACCATCAGCATCTGCAGGAATACGAGCGCGCCACGCGGGTTCGGCTTGCTATCAAACTCCGGCTTTATCGAGGAGCGGCCCGGCAAACCAGTCCATCGTGAGCCGACGGACCCACCCTCTCGCGGCTTGCAGGGCCGTAGCCGAGTCGATCCGGGAGCTTGTGTTAGCTCCGTACCAACTGTTGCCGCCCGAGTCGGACGCGGACGATTGAACGAACTGCTGTGAAGCGATCCCAGGCCGTCTCGCCGTGCCGGCAGAGATGTCGTGGTGCCGTCCGGTCGCGACAGGCTTAGGCGGTCGCTACGGGACACGCGCGCTCATACCAAGGTCCTCTGACCGTGACCTGTGCCGTGCTGGTCGCCTCCATGCAGGACCACACTGCTGATTGATACCGCCGATGGCACAGGTTCTGATTAGAGAGCCTTGGTATCAGACGACCAGGGATGACTGGGAGCCGATCAGGTTGCTGCCCGACCCTTTCGCCAGCAGGTATTTCTGCACGAAGCTGTCCAGGAACTGCGGGTTCTGCAGCTGCTTGATGTCGAGTCGGCTGGTGATCGCAGCCTCCTGCGTCTCCAGCGGCTGGATGGCGATCTGCAACGGCAGGCCGAGCGCGGTCGTGACCACATCGCGCATGATCGGATCGCCAAGAATCTGAACCGCCGAAGTGATAGTCGACGCTTCGGACCGGAAAGTCAGCGCGCTGGACAGCCCCGGCGTGGTCGCATCGAGCGACGTGCGCCAAGTGACCTCGGCATAGGCGTTGGCGACCGTGCTGAGTACGCTCGGGGTCTGGATCACCGACAGGCCCTTGGCAAAGAACTGGTATGTCTGTGCCGCGGAGAGCCAAGCCGAATTCGTCGTCTTTAGCTGGTTTGCCACCGAGTTCGCATTGGTCGGGTCCGACGTCAGCGCCTTTTGGGCCAGAGCAGTGTAGGATGTCTGGTCGCCAAGCCCGTTCGCCGCCAGCAGCACGTTCAGCACGGTCGGGTTCGACAGCAGCTGGGTGACGCTTGTCGCGTTGGTCACCGCCTTGGTGAACGTCGCAATATCCCGCGCAACCTGCGGCTGCTTTGCAGTGGACGCGATATCCGCAGTCTGGTTGGCCTCGGCCGACTTCAGCGCAGTGATCGGGTTGGTGGCGCCGCTCGCAGCGCCGGACCCGGACAGGATGCTCAGCAGGCTGTTGCTGTCGGTGGTCGACCCGCCGAAAAGCAGGCTGATGTTCAGGCCGCTCAAGCCGCTCATCGACCGCCCCTCTCAGCTGGCGCCGGAAAGCCCGGCCGCCATGTTGTCGTTCACCTCGATCAGGAAGTCGAAGTCCGGCGAGGCAGCCTCGCTGGCGCGTATCACCGCATAACCGATCGAGACGATGCCGGCCCGGGTCTCCGGCGGTAGCTGGTTCATCGGATCGCGCAACGAATTGCTTGCCACTGCCCACAGTTGTGAGTTGACGGAAAGTGCCCGGACCCGCTCCATCTCGTCGCCATCGCGTGCGGCACGCAGCCGCCGGCTGAGTGCCCGGAAAAGCTCGGCTTCCTGCTCCTTCGGGCTGCGCTGCGCGCTGGCGCTGGCGTAGGCGCGGAACGCCCGTGAGTTCGTGCCCATGCCCATCCTACTCCGCCGGAACCGCGAACTCGGGTCGGGCCGAGGCGAACGCCGTGGCATCGTTACGGCCCAGCACGGTGTCCTCGTGGCGGATGATCCGTCGAACCAGCTTCAGCGCCTGGTAGCAGTCGTCCGCCTCGGCCGCAGCTATCGCGCGGTCCAGAATCTCGCGGGCGAGAACCGAAGTCGTGACTCCTTTGTATTCGGCGATCAGCGCTCGGGCCGTCTCCCGGCCATCCGCCCGCTCCTCGTCGGTGCCGATATAGGCGGTCTGCAGGGCGAAATAGATACGCCGCGCCGGGCTGTCCGCCTGCGCCGGCGACATGATCTGTTTGCCAAACAGAAACCGCGCGCGAGCGGTGAGCTCCAGGCGGGTCTTGGTGCGAAAGCGGATCGGCGCGCCATTGACGATCATCGTCTCGCCTTGGCGGAGTTCCAGAACCAGGTTCGACATGGGAGTCCTTCTTGGGCTGCCGTGATCGGCAAGGCCATGTTGGTCTTGTCTTGGAAAGTATGGCGGCGGGCCGGAACCCGCCGCCGCAGCCTTCAGCGGAACAGGCTGGTCAGACCCGAGGGTGCCTGGTTAGCGATCGATAGCGCCTGCTGGCCGAGCTGCTGCTTGATCTGCAGCGAGGTCAGCTGCGCCGACTCTGCGGCCAGGTCGGCGTCCACCAGCGTGCCGAGCCCAGTGTTCAGGCTGTCGATCTTGCTGCTGTTGAACGTGACCTGGTTGTTGATGTAGCTCGTCTGCGCCGCAAACGTATTGGCCTGCGCGTTGAGCTGTGTCGACAGAGCGTTCAGCGTGGAATATCCAGAGCCTGCGGCTGCTGCGGCTCCAGCAGTCCCGGTGCCCAACGCATCCTTCGCCGCCGCCGTTCCACCATTGGCGATGTTGACGAGCTGGTTGATCAGGTCGTTCGCCGACGTGAAGCCGTTGGGTCCGGCAGCGGTGATCGTTGCCGCCGTAGTGCTCATGGTGCCGGACTGGTTCACGAACGAACTGATTTTGTACTGGGTCCCGCTTTCGTCTTGGACGACGTTCTGAGCAGCAGGGGCGGCAGTAGCAGCGGCCGGCGGAACGAACGTGATGGTCGTCGCGCCATCCGAGCCCGGGGCAAGGCTTACCGCGCTCTTGTCGATCAGCGAGGTGCCGTTGTAGCTCGCGCCGTTCAGGTAGCTGCTGAGCTGCTGGATGTCGCTGGCAAAGGTCGTCTGGTAGGCGCCCTGCTCCGTCGTCGTCGCCGCATCGGCCATGTTGGCGAGGTCGGTTCCCATCTTGGTCATCAGTGTCGTCGCAGAATTTATGGCGCTGTTGGTGACGCTCATCAGGCCCTGGGTACTGCCCAGCTGGTTGTTCACCGCGGACAGCACGTTGACGTTGGAGCGCACGCCCTGCGCCACGGCATAGGCCGCGCCGTCGTCGGTCGCGTCAGCCACCTTGTAGCCGGTGGAGATCTGCTTTTCGGTAGACTGCAGCATGGTCGACGTGGCGTTCAGCGACATCAGCGCGGTCATTGCGCCGGTATTGGTGTTCACGGAAGTCATGGTGTCTTACCTTTGGTGTCCGAAGCTTGTCTGATGTCGCGCTTTTCGCGGCGTGTCGTTACTATGCGGCTGCCAGGTTAACGACTGGTGAACCGCCGTAGAAAATGTCCAGTCTCAGAGATACGAGACCAGAGACAGGTTTTGCATGTTGGAGATCAGCTTATACGACGTCTCCAGCTGCGTCTGCAGCAGCGACTGCGTCGTCGCCAGCGAGGCCACGTCGGCATCCTCCACGCCGGACAGCTGCGACTGCAGCGAGATCTGCGTGCTCGAGATCGAGCCCTGCGTCGCCGTCAGCTCTGTCTGCCGCTCGCCCAGCGTGCCGGCATCCGCCGTCATGGACTGCGTGGCCGCATTCAGCTGCGTGGCGGTGTCCTGCACGAACGTCGAGTAGCCCGCAGCACCGGATTGCGCGCTGCTGAGCGAGGCGATCGTCGCCAGCGAGCGCATGATGTCCTGCATGTATGACCCGGTACTGCCCGGACTGCTCGCCGTGGTCGCCGTTGCCGCCCCGGGCGTCAGGTTTTGCGTCGCCACCAGGCCATAGACCACCGGCGGTCCGTCTCCCGTGCTCACGCTTGGCGCTGTCGTCTGACCCGCCGTGGACGCGAACACCGACTGGCTCTGCGTGGCGCTTAGCGTGCTGGCTTCGGTCGCCATCACCCCGTTGGCACCAAGTCCCTGCACCGCGCTCTGGATCTGCGTGTAGAATGCCGTCCCCTCGATGGTGCCCGCATTGGGAACCGGAGCGTTGGAATTGTCCTGGCCCGCGAAGATGTAGGTGTCGCCAACCTTGGTATTGATGAGCGAGCTGACCTCGTTGAGGGCGTCGCGTGCCTGGCTTGCGATGCTGTCGATGTTCGACGCGCCGCTGGTGCCGACATTCGCCGCAAGCTGAGTGTAGATTCCCTGTGCCACCGAACTGATCTGCGACAGTGCAGTCTGCGTGTAGCCCATCTGCGACGTCGCCGTGCCGATACTGTCCGACAGCGCGGTGTTGTAGGCGATCTGCGGCTGCAGGTTGAGTGCGCTCAGGGCGCCGGAGCCGAGCCCGGCAAAAGTCGTGGACACCAGGCCCGTCGAGATCTCCTCGGTGACCTGCTGCAGCTTCTGGCTCACCACGTTGGTGTTGCTGGACAGTTCCGCGAGCACGCCGCTCGAAGTCGTGTTGGCTGCTGCCGTGATCATGATGGGTTCACCGCGGCTAGCAGTGAGGTGAACATCGCCTCAACCGCCGCGATGATCTTGCCCCCCGCACCGTAGGCGTTCTGCAGCTGCACCATGTTCGATAGCTCCTGGTCCACCGATACGCCGGACGCGGTCGAGAACTGCGAGGTCAGGGTGGTCTGCACCCCGGTCTGCGTTGCCAGCGACGTCGTCGCCGCGAAACTGTCCTGCGACTGCGACGCGACGAGCGTCGCCGCCATCGACACCAGCCCGCCCGTTCCGCCGTAGGGTGCATTGAGATTGCCGCGCGGTCCCAGCCCGGTGGTGGCGCTGGTGACGGTCGGGGCGAACGCGACGTTCAGCACGCTGTTGATCACGGCGGTGTTGCCGGCATCCACTGTGCCACCGGTTGGGGTGGCCGCAGTTCCGTCGCGCACCTCGCTCGGATTGCTGACCACCGCCGGGTTGACCGCGAGGGAGGCGGCGAGCCCGATATATGGCGCCTGGATCGGACCGGTCGTGGCAGGCGGCGGGACCTGGTTGCTGCCGGAGGTGAATAGCGTCATCCCGGCGTTCTGGAATTGGGTCGACAAAGTCTGGGAATACTGGTCCAGCTCCGCCTGGTATAGTGGCAGGGTCTTGTCCCGAAGCGTGATGTTGGCCCCGATCGAGCCCCCGGTCAGCGATGCGGTGACATCGGTCGTGCCAATCTTGATGGCGGGGATCACGCCGGGAATTGCGCCCGGAACCGCGGGCGCCGAAGGATCGGCATAGCTGTCCTCGACCGCGAGCTGCACGTCGGTGGTGGACAGCGGTCCCGTGCTGTCGTGCGTGGGCAGCACGGTTCCATTGTCGGTCGTCACCGTCATCTCGCCGTCCGCGGCCACGTTGGTGTGGACGCTCAACAGGCTGCTCAGCGACTGCACCTGCTCGTCGCGCTGATTTTCCAGGTCGGCGACGTCGACACCCTGCGCTTTCAGCAGGACGATCTGTTGCGACGTCGAACCGATCTGGCTCAGCGTCTGGTTGGCCACGCCGATCTGCTGCGCGATAGAGTCCTGCGCCGCCTGCCGCTGTGCCGTGTACGTCGTGGACAGCGAGTTGATCCCGCTGGCCAGCGACTGTGCCGCGCCGACCACCGCCTGCTGCTGCGGAGCGCTCGACGGATCGCCTTGCAGGGTGAGGAACGCGGTCTGCAGCCCACCGGTAAGGGTGGCCAGACTGGTGCCGCTGGTCCCGGTCGTTCCCTGCGCGGCGTCGATTGCCGACAGCGCGCCTGCGGTGGTCTGGAGCCCCGCAACCGTCGCGTTCTGCGACAGGACGCTGGCCTGCAGCGGGGCATCGAGCGCCCGCTGCGTCGGACCGGAGGCAACCCCGCTCGGCTGGCCCCCGGCCTCCAGCGAGGTCTGCGTCGCGATCTCCCGCACGTAGCCCGTCGTGCTCGCGTTGGCGACGTTCTGCGACACGACGCTGATCTGTCGCTGCACCACGGCAAGGCCGTCGCTCGCGATTGAGAGGGCGGACTGGAGACTCATCGAGGTGTTCCTCCTGCCATGCTGGCGCTACTGGATGGTATTGATCGTCGTGGTTAACATCTGGTTTGCGGCCGTGATCATCTTGGCATTCGCACCATAGGCCTGCTGCGCCACGATCAGCTTGCTGAGCTCGGTCGCGATGTCGACGTTCGACGCTTCGGTCGATCCCACGGCGAGGCTGCCGGCGCCGTTAGCGTTGACCGCGTTATCCTGTCCGGCACCGGACGCGACGCTTGCCGTGAACGCCTCGCCGTTCTGCCTCTGCAGGCCGTCCGCGTCGCGGAACGTGACGATCGGCACCTGCGCCAGCGTCTTCGTCGTGCCGTTGTCGTAGCTTGCGACCACGCTGCCGTCCGACTGGATGCTCACGCCGGTGTAGTTGCCCGCCGTGACGCCATCCGCCGTGATGCTGCGCGAGCTGTACGACGTGCCGGCGAACTGCGTAACGCCGTTGTCGTTGGCAGTGGAGCCCAGGTTGACATTGATCGGGGTCGTCCCGCCAGCCGGCGTCAAGCTAAACCCCTGCTCGCCCGGCTCTGTCGTTGCCGTGAGCTGACCGATGCCGGTCGTGGCGGTGTTCGCAGTGAAGCTCACCATGCTGCCGGCCGGATTGAACGTCGCGGTGCCTGCCGCCTGAGCGGTGCCGCCGTCTTGCGAGACCGTCAGATCCCACGAGTTGGCAGCTCCCGATGCTGCCGGTGCCCACGCCAGTGACAAGCTGTGCTGCGCGCCTGCAGCATCGAATGTGCTCACCGCTGTGGTACCGCCTGTGCCGCCCTGTGGCAGGTTTGCCGAGACGACGACGTTCGAGGTCGGCACCGGCGGGTTCTGCGACTGGCTGATTTGGATTGGCGACGCTGCTCCTTCCGCCACCACACCCGCGGCGTTAGCAGTCCAGCCGTTCAGGTACTCGCCGGCACTGTTGACCAGATAGCCGTCCTTGTCCGAGGCGAAGTCGCCGGTGCGGGTATACTCGGGCGTGGTGCTCAGCACCGGCGTCCCATTGGTGTTGGTGCCGCTCTGCTCGCTCACCTGGAAGAAGCCCTGCCCGGAAATCGCCAGCGCGGTCGCGTCGGTGCTGGACTGGATCGTGCCCTGCACGTCGTTCGTGTAGTCCGGGCGGGTCGTCACCGAGCCGGACTGGTTCGCCGTCGCCGTGCTGCTGGTCAGGTAGTCGACGAAGTTCGTGTCGACCGCCTTGAAGCCGATGGTCGAGCTGTTCGCGACGTTGTCGCTGATATTGGTGAACGCCGCCGACTGCGCGCTCATACCGCTCACTGCGGTGGTCAATGCGCCGAACAGGGACATGAAGTCCTCCTTGTGTGCCTGGCGGCGCAGTCGCAGAAACCGTGCCAGCCGCAACTCCTGCGATAAGCCCCGAAACGCCTGATTTCACAGGCGGAGGTACCCGGTCGATCGCGCCACCTCGGCACGATCTGCCGGGCACGCCCTGCACGGCGCACGACCAAAAACCTGGTTTCTGCAGCCTTCGGTCGTGGCCCGGGACTTGCTGTTCCCTGGTTCGACCCACCAGGACGCCATAATGCCCGTTGCCGCCATCACCGATACGATCAGCCCGACACGGCCGGACAGAACCCGGGGTCCCGACGCCGAGACGGCGTTCCGCGCGGCCCTGGACGACGCGCGCTCTGCAGCGAACGCGTCGGGCGCGTCCGCCAGCCGGCCCGGCGCAGCCACCGCCGTCGCGCCTGTGCCGCAACAAGGCAGCCAGACCTCAGCCGATCCAACGGCAGCATTACCCGACGTCGCACCGGTCACCGCCGCGCTCGCCGCTACCAACCGCGACAGCGGACGCGCCATGGCGATGGCGCCCGTCGTGCCGCCGCCGGCAGGCGTCGCGGCGCTCGGCGCGTCTCCCGCGAACCCCGCGACGGACCCACTCACCCGCCAGGCCCTCGTTGCCTCGACCGCGGCCGCATCCGCCCTGGCAGGCCCTCCCGTCGCGCCGCCGACATCCGCGGCGGCCAAGGCAGGGAACACCGGCACGGGCGCCGCCGACCCGACCGCTGCGGCGAGCGCCGACGCCGCAACCATTCCGCTGCCCGTCCCGCCGGGCGCGGCGGCAGGCCACAGGCCGTCGGGTCCCGCAGCGCCGCCGTCCGGCACGCCCGCAAGCGACCAGAGGGACGTCGCGAACGCCGGCCCGGCGACTGCCACCGATGCCGTGCTTGCTTCACTCGCGATAGCCGTGCCGTTACCGGCCGACCCCGGCCTTGCCCGGCCGGCGGCGCCGTCCGGCGCACGCGGGTCCGGCGGCGCACCTGTGCAGACCGCCACCGCCCAGGCCGCCAGCCGCTCCGGCCTGACCGGGGCAGGCGCGCGCTCGCCAGACAATGCGAGCGCGGTGCCGCACGATATCCTGGACGCGGCATCGTCCCCGCAATCGGATGCCATGTCGCGACCGGCGGCAAACTCGGCGGACGCGGGCCAGCCCGGTGCCGGTTCAAGTGCGACCCCGCCCGGTGCGGCAGGTCCCATCGCGGCCACGGCGCAGCAGCAGCCACCAACCGCCGCTGCCGACGCCGCGTCGCCCGGCCGCCACGCCGCTGATCCGGCCGCCCAGGCCGCAGCGGCACCCGGCGCCGCTCAGGTCGCGTCCGTCGCGTCCGCGGCGGGCCAGGCCGGACCCGACCAGCTGGCACCGCCGGCCGCGACCACCGTCACGATGCCCGAGGCCTCCACCGCACCTGCGACCACGGGCACCGCCGCGCCCGCCCCACCCGCAGCCACCCCGACCCTGGCTCCGGCCTCGCCCGCGGCACAGCTCGCCCAGGTCGCTCCGGCGCTGATCGCGATGCACAGCAGCCCGGGCGCGCAAAACCTTATGCTGCGACTCAGCCCTGCCGAGCTCGGCACCTTGCAGATCCAGGTGGCGCGCAACGCCGACGGTACCGCCGCGGTGTCGGTGCTGGTCGAGCGGCCGGAGACGCTGCGCCTGCTGCTGCACGACCAGGCGCAGCTGCAGCATGCGCTGACCCAGGCCGGCCTGCCGCCCGGCCGCAGCCTCGAGTTCCAGCAGGCCCCGGCCGGCAGTTTCACGCAGCCGGATGGCCGCGGCTTCTCCGCCCAGGACGGATCTGCCCAGCACGGGACTGGCGGCAACGGCTCAGGGCAGGACGGACGCGGCGGCCAGGACGGTCAGCGGCAGCAGGACGCCTCGGGGAACTCCGCGCGCCCTGGCCAGGCGCTGCCGGGCCGGCCTGGCCCCTACTCACCCGCCTGGCAGACCGCCGGCATCGACATCACCGCCTGACCCCCTCCCCTGGAGACCAGACCATGACCGCCATCACCTCGAGCACCTCGACCACCGGCACCACCGTCGCGGGCGCGTCCAGCAACGGCACGACGGCGGGCGTCAACGCGCTCACCTCGCTCGCCGACAACTTCAACAGCTTCCTGACCCTACTGACCACGCAGCTGCAAAATCAGGACCCGACCAGCCCGATGGACACCAACCAGTTCACCAGCGAGCTGGTCGAGATGACCAGCGTGCAGCAGCAGGTCACCACCAACAGCAATCTGACCTCGCTGATCCAGCTGACCCAGGGCAGCCAGGTGCTGCAGTCGACGGCCCTCGTCGGCAAGACCGCAAGCGTCACGTCCACCAATATCGCGCTGCAGAGCGGCACCGGCACGCTGCAGTTCACCACGCCTGCGGCCGAGCCGATCGGCATCACCATCTCCGACGCATCCGGCAACGAGGTCAGAAGCACGACCCTGACCTCCACCGCCGGCGCCAACACCTGGACCTGGAACGGCGCCAACGACTCCGGCACGACGGTGCCGGACGGCAGCTACGCGGTGTCCGTGGTCACACCCAGTGCAACTGGCACCACCGCAGCGGCGGTGCCGTTCACGGTCGATGGTACGGTGACCGGCTTGGTCAAGAACGGCACCTCCACCAGCCTGCAGCTCGGGGCGACCTCGGTCGACATCAGCGCCCTGCAATCGCTGCTGAACTGATGCTGACGGCCGTGATGCCTGATCCGTCAGGCAGGCAAGGCCAGAAGCTCCGCCCGCTGTCGCAGCCATTGGCAGACCTTCGGAGTCGCCATGCCTGGGGATCGGGCTTGCAGAGGCCTCCCGCCTTCGATAGCCAGGGCAAAGCCGCGCCTTGCTTGGCTCAACCGGTCAAGGACGAGAGCCGTAGGCTTGGAGCACGCGGCCGGCGGCCAGGCTTGCTTCGCAGAAGCCGCCGGTGCCGGGCCGATGCCGCCGCCGGGCAGAATGTGCCGGCCCATTAACGCGCAGGTAAGTCGGTCCCGCCACCTTACGCCCGCCGGCAGAACGCCGGTGGAGCGGAAGACCCGAATGACGCCTTCTATCCAACCGCAACGTGACCCTGTCGCCGGCTCCGGCGCGGCGCGGCAGTTCCCGGAGTGAAGCCGGTGCTCGACGGCCTGCGCGCGCTCGGTGCCGCCCGGCTGGCCGCGATGGCCGTCGTGGCGATCGGCATGCTCGGCATTCTCGGTTTGCTGGCGATGCGCGGCGGCGGCGGCGGGAACTTCGCGCTGCTCTACGCCGACCTCGACCTGCGCGAAGCCGGGCAGCTCGTCGAGGCTCTCGACAAGGCGCACATCGCCCACCAGGAGCAGGGCCAAGGCCAGACCATCCTAGTGCCCGTCGCCGACGTCGCGCGTGCCAGGATGCTGCTGGCCAAGGACGGTCTGCCATCCGGCGGTTCGATCGGCTACGAGATTTTCGACCGCGGCGACAGCCTGACTGCAAGCCAGTTCCAGCAGGAGATGAACCAGACCCGCGCCATGGAGGGCGAGATTGCCCGCTCCATCCGCATGATCTCGGGCGTGCGGGCCGCGCGCGTCCACCTGGTGATGCCCAAGCGCCAGCCGTTCTCCCACGAGCAGCAGGAGGCCCAGGCCAGCGTCGTGCTGACCATGGCCGGCGGCGTGCGGATGGACCGCGAAGCGGTGCAGTCGGTGCTGAACCTGATCTCGGCAGCAGTCCCCGGACTGCGCGACCACAACATCGCGCTCATCGACAGCCGGGGCAATCTACTGGCCCGCGCCGGCGACCCCGGCGCGGGCGCCGAGGCGGCGCAGACCGCGGAGGAGCTGCGCCACGCCACCGAGCAGCGGCTGTCGCACTCGGTGGAGGACCTGCTCGAACGCAGCCTGGGCGTGGGCCGGGTGCGCGCCGAGGCCGCGGTGCAGATGGACTTCGACCAGCTGCACGAGACGCAGGAAAGCTTCAACCCCGACCAGCAGGTCGTGCGCAGCACCCAGACCAATAGCGACAGCAGCAAGTCGACGGAGGCAGCCGACAAGCCGACGACGGTCGCCAACAACCTGCCCAACGCCGATGCCGGCGCCGCCCAGTCCCAGGCCGGCAGCCAGCAGCAGAAGCAGGATGAAACCACCAACTACGAGATCGGCAAGACCGTGCGCACCACCGTGCACGATCAGCCGCAGATCCGCCGCATCAGCCTCGCGGTGATGGTGGACGGCACCTTCACGCCAGGGCCCGACAACAAGCCCGAATGGCACGAGCGCACCGCCGACGAGCTGGCGCGCATCGCCACCATCGCCCGCAGCGCGATCGGCTTCGACGACAAGCGCGGCGACAAGGTCGAGGTGGTCAGCATGCGCTTCACCGCACCCGACGCCGACACCGAAAGCTCGGAACCCGCGCAGCGCTTCGGCCTGCACCTCGATCATGTTGACGTCATGGCCCTGGTGCAGACCGCCGTGGTCGGCCTGATCGCGCTGCTCGCCCTGTTCTTCGTGGTGCGTCCGACGATGCTGCGGCTGACCACGCCGGCACCCGAGTCGTCCACGGGGCTGCTGGCCGGAGCGAGCGGGTCCGGGCTCGCCCTGCCCGACGCCCGGCAGGCGGTGCCGGCGCTTGCAGGACCTGGCGGCACAGCGGGCGGCACCCCGGCCCTGACCGACGAGACGATGATCAGCGTCGCCAACATCGAGGGCCAGATGCGCGCCTCCACCATCCGACGCATCGGCGAGCTGGTGGACAAGCATCCGGAGGAAAGCCTCGCGATCGTGCGCAACTGGCTGTCCCAGGAAAGGGCATAGGCCATGGCCATGTCGAACTCGCCCGACCAGCTTGGCGGTCAGCAGCGCGCGGCGATCCTGATGCTCGCGCTGAGTGCCGAGCAGTGCTCGCGCCTCTTTGCGATGATGGACGAGGAGGAAATCCGCGAGATCTCGTCCGCCATGGCCCAGCTCGGGCCGGTCAGCGCGAGCATGGTCGAACAGTTACTCGGCGACTTCACTGAGCGGCTCGGCTCCTCGGGGAGCGTGATCGGCAACTTTGACACCACCGAGCGCCTGCTCGGCCAGACCCTGTCGCGTGAGCGCGCCGCGCAGATCATGGAGGAGATCCGCGGCCCGGCCGGGCGGACGATGTGGGACAAGCTCGGCAACGTGCACGAGAGCGTGCTCGCAAACTATCTCAAGAACGAATACCCGCAGACCGTTGCCGTCGTGCTTTCCAAGGTGAAGCCGGACCACGCAGCCCGTGTTCTCTCCCTGCTGCCGGAGAGCTTCGCGATGGAAGTCGTGATGCGGATGCTGCGCATGGAAAGCGTGCAGAAGGACGTGCTCGACGGGGTCGAACGCACCTTGCGCGCCGAATTTATGTCCAACCTCGCCCGCGGCGCCCATCGCGACAGCCACGAGCTGATGGCCGAGATCTTCAACAACCTCGACCGCCAGTCCGAAGCGCGGTTCAGCGCTGCGCTCGAGGAGCGCAGCCAGGAGAGCGCTGAGCGGGTGAAGCAGCTGATGTTCACCTTCGACGACCTTGCCAGGCTTAATCCGGCGGCAATGCAGGCCCTGCTGCGAGTGGTCGAGAAGGACAAGCTGCCGCTCGCACTCAAGGGGGCGCCGGAGAAGCTGCGCCAGCAGTTCTTCAGCAGCATGTCCGAGCGTGCCGGCCGCATGCTGCGCGACGACATCGAGGGGCTCGGCCCGGTCAAGCTGCGCGACGTCGACGAGGCGCAGAGTGCCGTCGTGCTGGCTGCAAAGGACCTCGCCGCGCGCGGCGAAATCGAGATCTCCGGCAGCGTGGAAGAGGAGATGCTCCCGTGAGCCAGGACCACCCGGACGGGCCGCGCGGGATGCAGGCGCTGCTGCGCGAGGCCGTGCGCACCGCGCTCAGCGACCATCCGGCGATGCTTGCCGCCGGCGCGGACCGCGCGAGACCGGCCGGGACGCCTACCCGCGACAGCAACCTGTTCACGAGCGCACTGGCCGGGGTGCTGTATGCCGAAGATTTCGACGCGCCCGAGACGGAGCCCGAAGCCGAGCCGCCGCCGCCGCCCGAGCCGATCCACACCGCGCGGGATGTCGCCCTGGCACGCGAGGCCGGCCACGACGAGGGGATGAAGGCGGCGCGTGCTTCGGCCCAGGCCGAGGCGGAGCGCGAGCGCCTGGTCACGTTGCACGCCGTCGCCGAGGCCCTGACCGGCGCGCGCGACATGGCCGAGGAGTTCGCCGCCGAGGCGGCCGAGGCTGTCGCCCGCCTTGTGCTCGCGCTGCTGGCCGCAGCCCTGCCCGCCACCTGCGCCCGCCACGGCGAGCGCGAGCTGCGCGCCCTGGTGCAGGCGGTGCTGCCGGCGCTGGAGACCGAGCCGCGCATCACCATCCGCGCCAACCCGCAGCGCCTGGGCGGTCTCGGCACCGACGTCGCCCGCCTTGATCCGGACCTTGCCGCCAGGGTGGAGCTGCTGCCGGCGGCACTCGCGCCCGACGAGGTCCGCATCACCTGGCAGGACGGCCGCGCCGGGCGCGACCACGGCGCCATCCACGCAGCACTCGAGACCGTGCTGGGCCCGCTCGGGCTCTACGAAACACCCCACCCTGCCAAGGAGATGGCTCATGCCGGCTGACATGGATCTTGCGGAATTCACCGACTCGGGCGCCGCCGACGCCGCGCCACGCACGCCGCGCGACCTCGAGGCGGTCTACGACATCCCGGTCACGGTGAGCGCGGTGCTTGGCCGCGCCACCATGCAGGTGAGCCAGTTGCTCAAGCTCGGCCGCGGCGCCGTGGTCGAACTGGATCGCAAGCTCGGCGAGGCGATCGACATCTATGTCAACAACCGGCTGGTCGCCCGCGGAGAGGTGGTCATGGTCGACGACAACCGGCTCGGCATCACCATGACCGAGATCGTCAAGGCGGACCGCGGCTGATGCGTGTCCTGATCATCGGCTCCCTGGCGGCCGAACTCGGTCAGGCAGCGCGCATTGCCCAGGCGCGCGGCGCCCGGCTGGACCAGGCCGACACCACCCAGGCCGGCCTGGCCCGGCTGCGCGCCGACGCACGGGTCGACCTCGTGCTGTGCGATGTGGCCCACGACGTGCCGGGCCTGGTCCGCGCAATGGCTGCCGAGCGCATCGCCACCCCGGTGGTCGCCTGCGGCACCGAGACCAATCCCGAGGCCGCAATCCGCGCCGTGCGCGACGGGGCCCGCGAGTTCCTGCCGCTACCCGCCGACCCCGAGCTGATTGCCGCCATTCTGCAGGCCGCGTCCGGCGAGACCCACACCATGGTGGCGCGCGACCCGGCGATGCTCGCGACCCTGAAGCGCGCCGAGCAGGTGGCAAATGCGGAAGCCTCGGTGCTGATCACCGGCGAGAGCGGCACCGGCAAGGAGGTGCTCGCCCGCCACATCCACCGGCGCTCGCGCCGGGCCAACGGCCCGTTCGTGGCATTGAATTGCGCCGCGATCCCCGAGAATCTGCTGGAGAGCGAGCTGTTCGGCCACGAAAAGGGCGCATTCAGCGGCGCCGCCGCCCGCCGTCTCGGCAAGTTCGAGGCTGCCAACGGCGGCACCCTGCTGCTCGACGAGATCAGCGAGATGGACGCCCGCCTGCAGGCTAAGCTGCTGCGCGCCATCCAGGAACGCGAGATCGACCGTCTCGGCGGCACCGGCCCGGTGCGCGTTGACGTACGCATCCTCGCCACCAGCAACCGCCATCTGCCCGGCGAAGTCGCCGCCGGCCGCTTCCGAGAGGACCTGTATTTCCGCCTCAACGTGGTGGGCCTCCGCATCCCGCCGCTGCGCGAGCGGCCCGGCGACATCATCGCCTTGGCCGACCACTACGCCCGCCACTACGCCGAGCTGAACGCCGTCCCGCCGCGGCCGATCTCCGCCGGCGCCCGCGCCCGCCTGAACGCGCACGTCTGGCGCGGCAACGTTCGCGAGCTCGAGAACACCATGCACCGCGCCGTGCTCCTGGCGGAAGGCGCCGAGATCGACGACGCGGCGGTCGAGCTGCCGGCCGCGACTGGTAGTTCACCCATCCTGGTCGCAAGGAGCGGCGAAGGCGTCGCCGGCCTGGTCGGACGCACCATGGACGACGTCGAGCGCGACCTGATCCTGCATACGCTGACCCACACGCTCGGCAACCGGACCCATGCGGCGACCATTCTCGGCATCTCGATCCGCGCGCTGCGCAACAAGTTGCGCGACTACACGCAGCAGGGCATGGCCGTGACCCCGCCGGCCGCGGGCGTCGCCGCCTGATGGCCGCCATCCTGACGGGAAAGACCGACCTGACCGCGGCCCACCTCGCCGCACCCTCCGGGCGCGAACAGTTCGGCGCGCTGCTCACCCGCTACGCGCCGGGCTCCGACATCGGTCTCGCGCTCGGCGTCGTGGCGCTGCTGTCAGTGCTGATCCTGCCGCTGCCGACGGTGATCCTCGACGTCGGGCTGGCGCTGTCGCTCACCGTGTCGGTTCTGGTGCTGATGGTGGCGCTGTTCCTGCGCCGCCCGCTCGATTTCACCTCGTTCCCCACCCTGCTGCTGCTGACCACGCTGCTCCGGCTGTCGCTCAACGTCGCCACCACCCGGCTGATCCTCAGCCACGGCAACGAGGGCTCCACCGCTGCCGGCCACGTGGTTGCAGCGTTCGGCGGCTTCCTGATGGGCGGCGACGTGGTGATCGGCCTGATCCTGTTCGCCATCCTGCTGGTGGTGAACTTCATGGTCATCACCAAGGGCTCCGGCCGCATTGCCGAGGTCGCGGCGCGCTTCAGCCTTGATGCGATGCCCGGCAAGCAGATGGCCATCGATGCCGACATGAGCTCCGGCCTGATCAACGACAAGGTTGCCCGCGTCCGCCGCAAGGAGCTGGAGGAGGAGAGCGGCTTCTACGGTGCGATGGACGGTGCGGCGAAGTTCGTGCGCGGCGACGCGATCGCCAGCCTGCTGATCACCACCATCAACATATTCGGCGGGCTGGCGATCGGACTGGTTCGCCACGGCATGGCGTTCAGCGATGCGGCCGCCACCTACACCACGCTTACGGTCGGCGACGGGCTGGTGTCGCAGATCCCGGCGCTGCTGGTCTCGACCGCCGCGGGCATCGTGGTCACCAAGGGCGGCGTCGACGGCCCCGCGGACGTCGCCCTGGTCCGCCAGCTCGGCAGCGGATACAAGCCGCTCGCGCTGGCCGGCGGCGTCGCAGCCCTGCTCGCCCTGATGCCCGGTCTGCCGGCGCTGCCGTTCCTGGCACTGGCCGGACTCGCCGGCGGTGGCGCCTGGATGCGCTACAACCATCCGCCTGGACAGCAGGCCGACGAGGACGTGCCTGCGGCAGTGGTCAGCACCGAGGCGCCGCTCAGCGAGTCTATGCGTATCGATACCATCCGGCTCGAGCTGGGCTACGGCCTGCTGTCCCTGGCCGGGGGCGACACGCCACGGCTGACCGAGCAGATCAAGTCGCTGCGCCGCTCGATCGCCGCCGAGGTCGGCTTCATTCTGCCGCCGGTGCGCATCCAGGACAACGTGCAGCTCGGCGCCGAGGCCTACTCGGTGCGCATCAAGGAGATCGAGGCCGGGCACGGCGAGCTGCGGCCCACCCGGATGCTGGCCATGGACCCGTCGGGGGAGCTGCCCGACATGCCTGGCGAGCGCACCACCGAGCCTGCGTTCGGCCTGCCCGCAATGTGGATCGAGCCGTCGCGGCGCGAGGACGCCATCGCGCGCGGCTGCACCGTGGTCGACCCGGCCAGCGTACTGACGACGCATCTGACCGAGCTGGTGCGCGACAGCATGGCCGAACTGCTCTCGTATTCCGAGACCCAGAAGCTGCTCGACGACATGCCGCGTGATCAGCAGCGCCTGGTCGCCGACCTGGTGCCGCAGCAGATCTCGGTGGGCGGCGTGCAGCGGGTGCTGCAGTCACTGCTCGCCGAACGAATTTCGATCCGCGACCTGCCCACAATCCTGGAGGGAGTCCACGAATCCTGCGGTGGTGCTCGTCCGGTGCCGCTGATCGTGGCCCACGTCCGCACCCGACTGGCCCGCCAGATTAGCGACAGCCACGTGGGTCCTGCCGGCTACGTCCCGCTGATCACGCTCTCGCCCGACTGGGAGCAGGCCTTTGCCGACAGCATGGTCGGCCCCGCCGAGGACCGGCAGCTCGCGATGGCGCCCAGCCGGCTCGGCGACTTCATGCACAAGCTGCGCGCCGCGTTCGACTCCGCGGGCGCGGCCGGCGAGGCCCCGATCCTGCTGTGCAGCGGCGCCATCCGCGCCCCGGTGCGCGCCATCGTCGAACGCATGCGACCCAGCACACCCGTGCTTGCCCAGTCCGAAATCCATCCCCGCGCGCGCATCCGCACCGTGGGCTCGATCTGATGCCCGGGTCGCAGCCGACGCGTGGTACCTATCCGCCCGACCGGCATGACCGCCGAATGGACCCGCGTCCATGCGCCTGAGGGTTTTCCACGGCCCCGCCATGGCCTCGGTGCTGGAACAGGTCCGCGCCGAGCTCGGGCCGGACGTGCTGATCCTCTCGACCGAGCGGGCCGGCCGCGGGGTCGAGGTCACCGTCGGGCTGGAGGCGCTGGACGGGGAAGACGATGTCCCGCCGCTCTCGCCGCCCGTCCACGACATGACGCTGCCGCAGCGCCTGGCCTGGCACGGGCTGCACGGTCCGTTGGTCAAGCTCCTGGCCAGCGAGCCGCTGGAAGACGCGCTGCGCCGCAGGCTGGCCTTCGCAAGCCTGCCGCTGGGGCCGGAAGCGGCGCCGCTGCTGCTTGCGGGCCCTCCCGGCGGCGGCAAGACGGTCTGCGTCGCCCGCCTGGCCACCCGGCTGGTGCTATCCGGCCTGCGACCCACGATCATCACCGCGGACGGCCGGCGTGCCGGCGCGATCGAGCAGCTCGCCGCATTCACCAGGCTGCTGGGCCTCGACCTCGTGGTTGCGCAGCAGCCGGCGGCGCTGGCGCGCGCGATCGGCAGGCGCACCGCCGATCCGGTGCTGATCGACGCACCGGCGCTTGACCCGACGCTTGATGCTGACGCCGCGCTGCTGCGCGAGATTGCCGACGCAGCCGGTGCGACAACGACGCTGGTGCTGCCCTGCGGCCTTGACCCCGGCCATGCCGCCGAGATCGCCGAGGCGCACGCGCTGTGCGGAGTCCGCCACTTGGTCGCGAGCCGCCTCGACTTGGCGCGACGGCTGGGCGGCGTCATTGCCGCCGCCCACGCCCAGGCGCTCTGCCTCGCCGAGGCCGGCATTGGCGCCGGCATCGCCGACGCGCTCGCCCCGATCACCCCGGGCTTTCTCGCCGAACGTCTGATGTCCGGACCACAGACCCGCCGAGGGGCGGAACCATGATCCGAAACCTGTTGCGCAAGAGAGCCTTAGCGGTGAAGCCACAGCACATCGGGCCGGGCAGGTCGTCGCCGTTGCGTCTGGCAAGGAGGGCGTCGGCAAGACCTGGCTCTCCGTCACGCTGATGGTCACCCTGGAACGCGCCTGCGAGGGGTTCCTGCAGCGCCAACCCGCGCTCGCCGGGATCGTCTGCCGCGACGATCGCGTGCGCGACGCACGGCGCCGGCAGACGGCGCTGCTCACCGTTCATCCGGAGTGCGATTCTTCCCGCGACGTGGAGCGCATCGCCGCCGACCTGTACTGCCGTGTCCGTCGCGCCCTGAGCGTGCTCGTGCTGCCAGCCCGGCGCCCGCCGGCAGTGGTGCAGCGCCGTTCTGCGCCACGGATACAGTTCGTGCCCTGGTGATGGTTGCGCAGGCTCGGGCTCGGGCGCAGGAAAGCCGGCATGAACCTGATCCGCACCGGCAGGGACCTGCGCGTGGATTTCTTCCGCGGTCTTGCCTTGTGGTGGATCTTCACCGACCACGTTCCCGCCAATTGGCTCAACCAGATCAGCCTGCGCAACTTCGCGCTTTGCGACGCGGCCGAGGTGTTCGTATTGCTCGCCGGATATGGTGCCGGCCTCGCCTATGGCGGACGCATGCAGCGCAACGGCTGGGTGTCGGCCGGCGCCGACGTCCTGGCCCGCGCCTGGACCCTCTACATCGCACACATCTTCCTGTTCGTGGTATTCGTGGCTCAGGTCGCCTACTCGGCGCAGGCGCTGAACCGGGCCGACTTCATCGACGAGATCCACATCGACGTGCTTGGCGAGGCGCCGTACCGCGCCATGCTGGAGGCGCTGACGTTGCGCTATCAGCCTTCCTTTCTCAACATCCTGCCGATGTATGTCGTGGTGCTGCTGATGTTCATCCCGTCGCTGCTGCTACTGCACCGCCCGAACCTCCTGGCCGGCCTTTCGCTCGCCCTCTACGCCGCCGCGCGGACCTTCAAGCTCGGCCTGCCGTCCTGGTCCGGGGGCGGCTGGTACTTCAACCCCTTGACCTGGCAGCTGCTGTTCATGCTTGGCGCCATCCTGGCCACCTCGCCAGGGCCGCTGCCACGCCGGCGCTGGCCCATCGATGTTGCAGCCGGGATCGTGGTGGTGTTCGGGGTCTCGATGCAGTGGGTCGTCTGGCAGCAGACCGACCTGGCAAGCCAGTTGCCCGTCAGGCTTACGCGCGTGCTGCTGTCGGTGGACAAGGAAGGGCTGCATCCATTCCGCTTGGTGTCGATCCTTGCCCTGACCTGGCTCACCGTGCGCCTGGTGCCGCAGGGTGCCACATGGCTTCGCGGCCGGATCGCGGCTCCGTTCATCCTGGCCGGGCAGCACTCCCTGCCGGTGTTCTGCGTGGGAATTTTCCTGTCGTTCCTGGGGCGGCTGGTGCTGGAGTTCGATACCGGTTGGCCGTGGCAGCTCAGCGTCAACGTCACCGGCGCGGTAGCGCTGACCGCGGTCGCGGCATTGTCGGCCTGGTACAAGGAAAAGGGCTCGCGACCGCGCGATACAGATCGTTCGCGCCCGCGCGGCGACGCTGCTGCGGTCGATGCCGCGTGAAGGGCTCTCCGGCCGCGGCTCTGACATCGATACGATCCTGCAATGCGCGGCCGGCGCGTGCCACCACCGGCTGCCTTGCCCTCGCGGTTCTCGGCGCGACAATCGCGGGCAGCCTGTGCGCCTGGGACGGAATGGCGCGTGCGGCTGAGTGGTCCTGCCCGCCTCGTCCGCAGCTGATGCCGCCGCCCGAGGCCCTGCCCCACCTCGCCGCAGCGATGCGCCCAGGCGGGCGCCTCGACGTGCTGGTGGTCGGCTCGGCCACCGTGTTCGGCCCGGAGGCGAGCCTCGCCCCCGGCACGCTCACCAGCCGCTCGACGAAGCAGCCGCAGGACGCATCAGGGGGGCTCGTCCGCAGGGTGCCGACCACGCCAAGCGGAGCGGCCTTCCCGGTCCGCATGAAGGACGCTCTGGAGGCCCGGGTGCCCGGTCTCTCCGTCTCGCTCACGGTACGCGGCGGCCGCAACCTCGCCGCGGACGACATGCTGGCGCTGCTGCGCACCGCCCTCGCACCGCCAGCCCGGCCGCAACTGGTGATCTGGCAGACCGGAACGGTGGATGCGGTTCAAAACGTCCCGCCGGGTCAGTTCAACCAGACGCTGTCCGACGGCAGCGAAGCCGTCGCCGCGGCGGGCGCCGACCTGATCCTGATCGACCCGCAGTTCAGCCGCTTCCTCGAGGCAAACGCCGACCTGCCGCCCTATTGGAGCGCACTTCGCAACGCCGCCGCACTGCCCGGGGTCGTACTGTTTCCCCGTTATGAACTGATGCAGAACTGGGCGGAGACCGGCGAGCTCGACCTTGAAGCGATCGATCCTGCCGACACGCTGGGCGCGGTCAACACCCTGCATGCCTGCCTCGGCACCATCCTCGCCGACATGGTCCTGCAGGACGCGGCAGCCCAGTGACAATGCGCCGGCGCTCTGGCCGGGACCAGCGCGACGCAATGGCACCGCGCACGGAAGCGTGGTTGCACCTCGCATGGTGCAACCACTCTGGGCGCCGTGCATTGACCTTACTTGGCGCTCGCGGGACAGGGAATGAACCAGTCGATGCCTCCTGGCTGCAACCGAGATCCGGTCAATGCGTGGCTTCAAAAGTCGTTGGCCGATGCCTACGACCAGCTCCTCGGCGAGCCGGTTCCCGATGACCTGGTGCAGCTGGCGTCACGCTTTCCTGATCCAGCCTAGCGCGGCACGTCAGCACAAGGCTGCGCCGAACCCGTCTCGAGTGTTCGCAGTGCTGATGCGGCTGGAAGCACCCGCGTGAGTTCGAACGCCTTCGAGAGCGGCTGGATCAGGTTCGTGGCCTCCGCCACTACGGTAGCGCAGCAAAATCGCGAGCGCCTGATCGCACGCTACGGTAACGCCGTACAGGCAGACGCACGAGTCATGGTGGCGCTGGGTGGCGACGGCTTCATGCTCGAAACCATGCACGACTCGCTTAAGCTTCACATCCCGGTCTACGGGATGAACTGCGGTACCGTCGGCTTCCTGATGAACCCATACGGCGAGGACGAACTGCCGGACCGGCTGGCACGGGCGCAGGAAGCGGTGCTGCATCCACTGCGCATGCACGCGGTTACCTGCGCCGGAATCGTCGAGGAGGCGATTGCACTCAACGACGTGTTCCTGTTCCGTGAGACCCGGCAGGCCGCGCGAATCCGGATCACCGTCGACGGCCGGGTCCGCCTGCCGGAACTGGTGTGCGACGGCGTACTGATCGCCACACCCGCTGGATCGACCGCCTACAATCTTTCCGCGCACGGCCCGATTGTGCCACTCTCGGCGAATCTGCTGCCGCTTACGCCGATCAGCGCCTTCCGGCCGCGGCGGTGGCGGGGAGCGCTGCTGCCCAGCACGGCAGACGTGCTGTTCGAGGTGCTCGACCCTGACAAGCGGCCGGTTGCCGCAGTCGCCGACTTCACCGAGGTGCGCGACATCGCCTCGGTTGCAGTCAGCGAGGATCGTACGGTCTGCACCACCATCTTGTTCGATCCCGACCAGGGCTTGTCCGAGCGCATCATCGCCGAGCAGTTCACGGTGTGATCCGCTCCTGCCGCATGGCCGAAGCGGTACGAGCGGGCCTGGGTCGCAGCGGCGATCACGCTGTCGGGGTGGTGCGGTCCCGCAGTCGACGGAGATTGTCCTGGCGGAGTCGCGGCAGCATGATGCCGCGCAATATCGGAGTGTCCTGCCCTTGTGGATGAAGAACCGCTACCTGCATCGCCTGTACGGGAGCAGCCCGCTCATGCGCAGCGTCGCCATGGGGATCATGGCCCGGCTCGAGTTGCTGAGCCTCGGCGGTCACAAGTCCAAGGAGGTGCTCGACCTTATTCGCACCACCCGCCGCGAGCGCGAATCCCTGCTGAGCGGCACGGAGTCGTTCCTGGTGCACTCCATCGCGCGCGCGCAGAGCGGGTTGCAAGGTGCGATGGCCGAGGTCGGCGTCTACCAGGGCTGCTCCGCCAAGCTGATCAGCGTGGCCAGCGCCGGGCGCACGCTCCACCTGTTCGACACCTTCGACGGGCTGCCGGAACCAGACATTGCCGAGCGCCAGCACCTGCGTCAGTGTCAGTATCGATCGTCGCTGGCGTCGGTACGCAGCTTCCTGCAGGACGAGCCGAGCGTCGTGCTCCATCCCGGTCGGTTCCCCGAGACCGCTGCAGGCGTCGAGGACGAGCGGTTCAGCTTCGTCCACCTAGACGTAGATTTGAAATCAAGTACCCGCGCATGCCTGGAGTTCTTCCATCCCCGGATGGTGGAGGGCGGCATTATCATGACGCATGATTATTCGTTCCTCGACGGCGTACGCGAGGCATTCGCCGAGTTCATGGTTGGGCGTCCGGGACAGCTCATAGAGCTGCCGACGTCGCAGGCCCTGCTGGTCTGCGCAGGCGCGCCCTCTCCGCCCGCCCGGCAATCGCCGGCCTTGCGGGCACCGGACACTGCGTCGGCACGGACCGATCGTTCGCCCGCCGTTTGCGACGAACTGCCTGTGATGGCGATGACGCCAGGCAGCGCTCCCGCCTGAGTTAGCGACCGGCTGCCCATGGCACGATACTGCCTCTCAGGCTGCCGACATCATGTCAATATCGACCGGGAGCTGCCGGATTTCCTGCGCCGCCGCTCTTGCCTTGTGCTCGACCGGCTCACGCATGACGTAGCCGCGGCCCCATACCGTCCCAATCAGGTTGCCCGCACCCGCCTGTGCGAGCTTCTTGCGCAGCTTGCAGATGAACACGTCGATGATCTTCATCTCCGGCTCGTCCATGCCGCCATACAGGTGGTTGAGGAACGCCTCCTTGGTCAGCACCATGCCGCGGCGCAGCGTCAACAACTCGAGGATCGAGTATTCCTTGCCGGTCAAATGCACCGGCTGCCCATCCACGCTGACCTCGCGGCTGTCGAGGTTGAGGTGCAGCGGCCCGACCTGCAGGCCCGGCTGGCTGTAGCCTTTGCTGCGGCGGACGATCGCCTGGACGCGCGCCAGTAGCTCTGCCTTGTCAAACGGCTTGGTGATGAAGTCATCCGCACCGACCGCGAAGCCCTTCACCTTGGCCTGCGGCCGCGACAGCCCGGACAGGATCAACACCGGCGTATCCCGGCGTGCAGCGCGCATCCGGCGAATGACCTCGTAGCCCTCCATGTCCGGCAGCATGAGGTCGAGCACAACGACGTCGTAGTCGTAGTGCCGGACCATCTCGAGTGCCTCCTCGCCGGTGTCGATCACGTCGACCATGGCATTAGCGGCCTTCAACATTAATGAGACGCCACGGGCGGTAGTGAGATCGTCTTCAACCAGAAGGATACGCATGAGGTTTTCTCCGTTTCCGATACACAGGAGATACCACCTGAGCGTGTGTTCATCCATCATTTTCTCATCTTTACCGTGTATTTTTTGCGAACAGACCAATTTTGCGGCTCAATCGCCACACCTGGCAGCGCTCTGTTAACTAGAATGGGATAGGACAGCGTTAATGAGACGTTCTGACATCCTTGCCCGCCTGCGCGAAGCTGCCGACGCGTTGCACGACGTCGCGTCCTGCACTGTCGAGGGCCGGGTGACCGCACTGTCCGGGCTGTCGGTCGACATCTCGGGTCTCGGCGGCCACGTCTGCGCCGGCGACCGCGTCGCATTGCAGGCCCGCACCGGGCAGGAGGTCGCGGCGGAGATCATCGGCTTCCGCCAGGGCGTGGCCCGCGCGATGGCGTTCGCGGCACTCGACGGGATCGGGCCCGGCTCCCGCGCCGCAGCCGCCTCGCCCCTGCGGCCGCACGATGCCGGCGGCAGCAGGCTCGCCGTCGACAATTCCTGGCTGGGCCGGGTGATCGATCCGCTAGGGCGTCCCATGGACTCCCTGGGTCGGCCGCGCAGAGGCCCGACCGCGCGCCCGGTCCGTGCCGCCCCGCCCGATGCGACGCTGCGTGCTCGGCTCGGCGGGCGGCTCGACCTTGGCGTGCGGGTGATGAACGCCTTCACCACCTGCCGCACCGGCCAGCGGCTTGGACTGTTCGCGGGCTCAGGTGTCGGCAAGTCAACCCTGCTGTCCATGCTGGCGCGCAACACCGCCTGCGACGTCGTCGTCCTTGCTCTCGTCGGCGAGCGCGGCCGCGAGGTGCGTGAATTTCTCGAGGACGATCTCGGGCCCGAGGGACTGGCCCGCTCCGTCGTGGTGGTCGCAACCTCGGACTCCTCGCCGCTGATGCGTCGCGAGGCCGCCTACTCCGCGATGACCGTCGCCGAGCATTTCCGCGACCAGGGACGCTCCGTCCTGCTGCTGATGGACAGCGTTACCCGGTTCTGCCTCGCACTGCGCGAGATCGGCCTGTCCGCCGGCGAGCCTCCGGCCACCCGCGGCTACCCGCCCAGCGTATTTGCCGAGCTGCCTCGCCTGCTCGAGCGCGCAGGTCCCGGCTTGCAGCAGCCGGACGGCACCGCAGGGCACATCACCGCCCTGTTCACCGTCCTTGTCGAGGGCGACGACCATAACGAGCCGGTCGCCGACGCCGTGCGCGGCATCCTCGACGGCCACATCGTCATGGACCGCCGCATCGGCGAAACCGGGCGCTATCCCGCCATCGACGTGCTGCGCTCGCTGAGCCGCGCCGTGCCGGGCTGCAACGACGCACAGGAGAACGTCCTCACCCGCCGTGCTCGCGCCGTGCTCTCGCTCTACGCCGAGATGGCCGACATGGTGCGCCTCGGCGCCTACAAGCCCGGTGCCGACAGCGCGGTCGACGAGGCCGTGGCGCTGGCGCCCCGGATCGAGGCGGTGCTCCGTCAGGACCGCCACGACCGCACCGGCCTCGCCGACAGCTTCGCCGCACTTGCCGCGGCGATGAACCCAAGCATGGACCAGGAGACCGCCCTTGTCTGACACCCTGCGCACCCTCGTGAAGGTGCGGCGAATGGAGGTCGATGCCGCACGGCGCGGCCTGGCCGAATGCCTCGCCGTCGAGGACGAGGCGCGCGCTGCAGCCCTCGAAGCGGAGCGCGCCATCACCAGGGAGGCGCAGGTCGCGGGCTCGCTGGCCGCCGACGACGCGACAGTCGAGGCGTTCGCCGTCTGGCTACCGGTCGGACAGCGCCAGCTCGACCGCATGCGCCGGGCAGAGAGCCTCGCCGCCGCGGCGACCGACCGCGCGCGCGCCGCCACCACCCTGGCCCGTGCCGCCGCCGAGGCCGCGCAGGCCATGCTGGAGCGGCGCGAGGACGAGGCGGAGCGAGAGGCCCAGCGCAAGGCCCAGCTCGAGCTCGACGAGATCGGCCGCCATCGGGCATGAGCCAACCTCCCGATCCCAGCGGTCGTCGGGGCGGTTTGAGCAACGCCGTGCATGGTTGCCGAAGCGGCAGGCCGTTTGATCCCAGGAGTTGGTGGTGCACTCCTGTGGCACCCACTGAAAGACGCGCCATGGGCCAGTCCTGCACGGCTGCGCCCGCTTTGCCAAATGCCGGGACTCAGCATCCAGCTTCTTCCATCGGAGGCGATGACCCTGCAACAATTGGAATCAAAGGATTTCATTGTTGAATGGTGGAGCCCTTTGCAGAGCTGGGCATAGCCAGGTCGTGCCCGACGCCATGAGGTGCCGCCGCCAATCACGGGGCGACGCCGCACGGTGTCAGGTGGCCCTCTATGCCGGCCGACGCGCCTTGAACGGCCGCTTCGCGTACGGCGCCGGCCGCTCGGCCCGCGGCGGCGCACCCTCGGCTCGGGTGATCCGCAGCTCCGAGCTGTCGGCCGCCGACACCGCCTCGGTGAAGCGCTCCGCCGCCGCCCGGGCCACCTCGAAGCGCGTATCGTGCGCGAACACCCGGATCGCGCCGATTTCGTTGCGCGTCACCGCCCCCATCCGGCAGATCAGCGGCAGCAGCCATTTCGGGTCGGCACTCTCCCGCCGGCCCACCGCCGCGCGGAACCACACCACGGTCCCGGCATCCGGCCGCGCCCGCGGCCCGCTGGCGACCGGGGCCAACTCCGTCAGCCGCTCCGGCGCCGGCAGGCTCGCGGAGTACAGCCGCACCGCTGCCACCGCCAGCGCCTCGGGCGAGTACCCCGCCAGCAGCGCCCGCGCCCGCTCCAGCTCGGAGTCCGACGCTGCCTCTCGCAGCACCGGGTGCCCCATCAGCGCGGCCTGGTCCTGGTCGCGGATCGCCTCCAGCCCAGGGGCCGCACTCCAGGCCGGCGCGATCCCCGCCGCCTGCAGCAGCTGCTCGGCCCGCCGACGCTTCGACCCCGGCACCAGCAGCACGCTCAGCCCCTTGCGCCCGGCCCGTCCGGTCCGCCCACTCCGGTGCAGCAGCGCCGCCCGGTCTGCTGGCAGCTCGGCATGCACCACCAGCCCGAGGTCCGGCAGGTCGAGTCCGCGCGCCGCCACGTCGGTCGCCACACACACCTTCGCCCGCCCCCGCCGCAGCGACTCCAACGCCTCGGTACGTTCCGCCTGGCTCAGCTCGCCCGACAACGCCACCGTCTGGAATCCCCGGTCCGCCAGCGCCGCATGCAGCCTCCGCACCGCCTCGCGGGTCGCGCAGAACACCAGGGCCGCGGGCGAGTTCACCTGGCGCAGCACGTTGACCAGCGCCCCCTCGGTCTCCCCAGGCGCCACCTGCACGACCCGGTACTCGATGTCCTGGTGCGGCTCGCGCCCGTCGCGCAGGTCGAGCCGCTTCGCCTCGCGCTGGTAGCGCCGTGCCAGCGACACGATCTCCGGCGCGATCGTCGCCGAGAACAGCAGCGTCCGCCGCTGCGCCGGCGTCGCGTCCAGCAGCGCCTCGAGCTCCTCGCGGAAGCCCAGGTCGAGCATCTCGTCCGCCTCGTCCAGCACCACCACGCGCAGCGCCGCCATGTCGAGCTGCCCACGCCGCAGGTGGTCGCCCAGCCGGCCCGGCGTGCCGACAACGATGTGCGCGCCGCCTGCCAGCGCCCGCTGCTCGCGCCTGGCATCGGTGCCCCCAACGCAGGAGACCACCTGCCCGCCCGCCTCGCCGTACAGCCACGCCAGCTCGCGGTGCACCTGCATCGCCAGCTCGCGCGTCGGCGCGATCACCAGCGCCAGCGGGGCTGCGGCCGGCCCGAGCCGCTCCGCCTCGCCCAGCAGCGTGTCCGCCACCGCAAGCCCGTACGCCACGGTCTTGCCCGACCCGGTCTGTGCCGAGACCAGCAGGTCACGCCCGTCGGCACCCGCCTCCAGCACTGCCGCCTGAACCGGAGTCGGCTCGATGTAGCCGTGTTCCGCGAGCGCGCGGGCCAAGGCGGGATGGGCGTCGGGAAAGGGCATTGTGAAGGTCGGCCATGCTGCGGGGGCGCCAGCAACGGACAACCCGGCGGCGGAGGGCTGCATAGCCGATGCAGGCGCGGCGGACCACCAGCGGCAACCGGCCGTGGCAAGCGAAGCTGAACTCCTTTCCAACGGCGCTGCCAATGGCCGAACGGACCGGGACCTGGGGCACGTTAAGCCCAGACCTGCGCAGGCGAGCCGTTCCTGGATCCGCGCGATCGGGCACGGCGAACGCGCCGCCTCCTATCGCACCGGTCCAGGGCGGCTCGCCCTGGCGGAGTTCGGGGGCAGAGCCTCTGGCCCTGCCGGCGCCCGACACCACTTGCGGCCCCGCCAGTGCAGCGTCATCGTTGCGCACATGGCAGACATGACTTCGCCGACCGCCCTCATCGCCCTCACCGAGCGTGCCCGCGAGCGGCTGGAGGAGGACCCATTCGGCAATCCGGTGCTCGCGGTGGCGCTGTCGATCGGCCTGGCGATGGACGAGGGCGCGCTCACGCCCACCGCGCTGGAGGCGCTGATCCACACGCTGCGCGACGCGGCGTTCACCGACCGCGCCGCCCGGCTCGCGGCCTATGTCGGCGGCATCGAGCCCGAGCGCTCCCAACACAGCCTGCAGCTGCTCGCCCAGACCCTGGTGCGGCCGGACCCGTTCGACAGCCCGGTGCAGTACGCGCAGTTCCGCGAGGCGGTGGAGCGCCCCCGCTTCGCCGCCGTGTTCACCGCCCATCCGACCTTCGCCCTGCCACCCGAGATCTTCGCCGAGCTGGCCGAGGCGGCGAGCGGACGCCCGGCCGTGCATGACGGCGCGCAGGTCTCGCACCGCCCGGAACGGCCAACGCTGGAGCAGGAGTTCACCCAGGCGGTCGCCGCGATCAGCCACGGTCGCGACGCCATCGACCGCCTCAACGGCTTTCTGCTCGACGCGGCACGGCCGGTCTGGCGCGACCGCTGGGCCGAGCTGGTGCCCTGCCCGGTGATCCTGGCCAGCTGGGTCGGCTACGACACCGACGGCCGCACCGACATCGGCTGGTGGGACACCCTGCGCCTGCGCCTGCGCATGAAGGCCCTGCAGTTCAGCCGGCTGGAACACCAGCTCAGCCCGCTCCCCGGTACCGAGACGCTGCGCCAGCGCGTCGCCGAGGCGGCCACCGCCGTCGCCGCCCAGATCGAGACCTGCCCGACCCGTGCCGACCCCGAGCAGGCCGCCCGCTTCGCCGAGCAGTTCGTCGGCCGCCGCGACGTGGCGATGACCTCCACCGAGCTGCTCTCCGGGATGTTCGCGGCCGCGATCACGGCCGCCGAGCCGGACACCAAGCACGCGCTCGCGGTGATCCGCGCCGGCCTGGTCTCGCACGGGCTGTCGCTCGCCCACACCCACGTGCGCCTGAACTCGGCCCAGCTGCACAACGCCATCCGCATGCGCCTCGGCTTCGATGAGCCGCCCGCCGATCCCTCGCGCCGGCGCAAGCTGCTGGTCGACATCAACGCCGCACTCGACCGCGTCGAGACCTTGCCGATCGATTTCGGCGCCATCCTCGCCGAGCAGTCCTCCGCCTCGCTGCTGCTGATGACGGTGGCGCAGATCACCAAGCACATCGACGCCGGCTCGCCGGTCCGCTTCCTGATCGCCGAGACCGAGTCCGGCTACACCCTGCTCGCCGCACTCTGGCTTGCCAAACACTTCGGCATCGACCGGCAGGTCGAGATCAGCCCGCTGTTCGAGACCGCCGAGGCGCTGCAGACCGGCGGCCGGCTGATCGAGGAGGCGCTGCGCTCGCCGCACTACCGCGCCTACCTGCGCGCGAACGGCCGGCTCTGCCTGCAGTTCGGCTACAGCGACTCGGGCCGCTACATCGGCCAGCTCGCCGCCACCTACCTGATCGAACGCCTGCGCCTGCGCGTCGCCGACGCCCTGGTGCGCCACAAGCTCACCGACATCGAGGTCGTGTTTTTCGACACCCACGGGGAGAGCATCGGCCGCGGCGCCCACCCCAACTCGCTACCCGACCGGCTGCGCTATCTTGCCCCCGCCTCCACCCGCCAGGCGCTGGCCCGTGCCGGGATCCGGGTCCGCCAGGAGAGCGCGTTCCAGGGCGGCGACGGCTACCTGCTGTTCGGCACGCCGGAGCTGGCACTTGCCACCGTCGCCGCGATCGCCCGCCACGCGCTGGCCCCGGTGCCGCAGACCGTCGATCCGATCTACGCAGACGCCGATTTCGCCGCCGACTTCTTCGCCTCGGTCGGGCTGTCGATGCAGGAACTGGTCGAGGACCAGGGCTACGCCTCGCTGCTTGGCGCTTTCGGGCCGGCGCTGCTCGACCCCACCGGCTCGCGTCCGGCGGCCCGCCAGAGCGAGGGCGCCACCGGTCCCGCCATCATCCGCCACCCGCGCGAGCTGCGCGCCATTCCCAACAATGCCATCCTGCAGCAGGTCGGCTGGTGCGCGAACACCCTGCAGGGCCTGGGTGCCGCCGCCGCCCGCCAGCCGGAGAGCTTCGCCGAGTTCCGCGACTCCAGCCCCCGCTTCAACCGCGCCCTCGACTTCGCGCGCCACGCCCTGCTGCACTCCGACCTCGACGTGCTGCGCGCCGTCGTCACCCTGCTCGACCCCGGCTCATGGCTTGACAACGCGGCGCACGCCCGCGATCCGGCCCGTGTCCGCCAGCTCGCCGAGGTGGCGCGCGCGCTGGAGGAGCTGGACCTCTGGGCCTCGGCACAGGCGATGTTCCGGCGCATCCAGTCCGACCATCTGATGCTGCGCGAGGTCTGGCCCGACGCGCCGCGCATGGGCTCGCGCGAGATGCTTCTGCACGCGCTGCGCATCGCCGTGATCCAGAACATCTGGCTGCTCGCCATCCGCATCCCCGACTTCTCGGCCCGCCACGGGATCACCCGTCAGGCTCTGATGCAGCGCGTGCTGCGCCTCGACGTGCCGGGCGCGCTGTCGCTGCTCGGTGACGTCTTCCCGGCGCGGCCGGATCCCGCCGGCACCCGGGACTATGGCGAGGCCCGCAGCTCCCGGCCCGCGGTGTCCTACGATCGAGAGCACAAGACTATCTTCGAGCCGATGCGCCGGCTGTTTGGGATGGTGCGCGAGATCGGCACCGCGATCACCCACGAGGTGGGGGCGTTCGGCTAGGCAAAGCCAGGGCGCTGCTCTGGACCCGCTGGGGGCTGAGCCCCAGACCCGCGCAAATTGGGCACTCTGCCCAGGGCACGCCTCTCATTTACCGGCTCAGGGTCGGCTTGCCCCTGGCAGTCGCCGCCTTCACGACATTGAGCACTACCTGGCTTTGCTGCCTAACGGCTCAACGCCCGCGCGCAGACCACGTCTGCCGCCGTCACCCCCGCGACCGCGAGCAGCGCGAACCCTGCTCCCGCCTTCCGCCCGCTGCCGAACAGCCCGCCCAGCAGCGTCGCGATATCGAGCGCGTCGCCACTGACCCGCCCCCACATCAGCTTCGTCGGATCCGCTGCCGCCAGGATCCCCACCCCGGCCGCGATCTCACGCAGGCCATAGCTTCCGACCAGCCCGCCGCGCCCTGCCAAGTCGACCCGGCTGGCCACCGCGCGCGGTGCCAGCAGCTCGATCGTGCCCAGCGCGATGCTGAGCCATCCAAGCCCGCGCGCCAGCGCCAGCGCATTCGTCCGCGACAACCCGGACCCGACCACCCGACCACCCGACATCGCCGTCCTCCGGCGGCCTCACGCCGCACGGCCTGAAGCGGCAAGCACCCGCTCCGGTTCCCGCTGCGCGCCGCAGCCTGCTCAGAGACCACGGGATTGCACCCCTGCAAGCATGGGCCATTGGAAATACCTGCCTTGAGCACAAGGATTCTCGAGGCTCGCCTTGAGCGGAGTCCAGAGGCAGAGCCCTTGGCCTTGCCTGCCGACCCGACGCCTGGAGCCCAACAGCATCGATATCAGCAGCAGCAGCCCTCGGCGGCCGTAGTTGCCGAATACGCCGCACCCTTGGTCTCGCGCGGGTCCCGCAGCACGCTGCGCGTGCAGTCGAACGCGCTGGCCGCCTCGACCGGCACGGACAGGCGCGGTTCCACCAGCTCGAACATGTCGTGGTATGGCGCGGACCCCAGCAGCCGGAACGTCTTGTCGCACACCGCCACCCGGTCGCCCCGGCGCATGCGGTGCCCGTCGTCGTCGAGCACCTCGCGGAACGGCCCGCGGTAGATCACCGCCTGGTTCCGCTCCACGCACGGCCCCTGCTTGCCGCGGAACGCCTCGACGGTGACGGCGCGGAATTCGATTCCCTCGACCGTCCGCCACGGCGTCGCGTCCAGCTTCAGCACCCGGATGCCGTGGAACCCGGCCTCCTCGAACGCATGCAGGAACCCCTGCTCGGTCATCGCGCCGGAGACGCATCCGCTCCACAGCTCCGGGTCGGCCTGCATCGCCTCGGGCACCGCCTCGTCGGCGACGATGTCGCTGACCACCGCGCGCCCGCCGACCCGGAGCACCCGGAAGACCTCGGCGAACAGCCGGGCCTTGTCGGCGGGCGCCACCAGGTTCAGCACGCAGTTCGACACCACGACATCGACGCTGCGGTCGGCCACCAGCGGTGCCCGTCCACGCAGCCGCTCGGCCAGTTCGGCGGCGCGGAGGAATGCGTCCGCCCCGGCGATCGGCTCGGCCGCCAGCGCCGCGTCGAGCGCGTCGAGGTCGAGTGCCAGGTCCTGGATGCGCCCGCGCCGGAACTCCACGTTGGCGTAGCCGACCCGCTCCGCCACCGCCGGCGCCGCACGCCGCGCCACGTCGAGCATCGCCGGGGTCATGTCCACGCCGATCACCCGGCCGGCGGGCCCGACCACCTGCGCCGCGATGAAGGCGATCTTGCCCGTCCCGCTGCCCAGGTCGAGCACCACCTCGCCCTCGCGCAGGTGCCGGCTCGGGTCGCCGCAGCCATAGTCGCGCTCCAGCACCTCCGCCGGGATCGCCGCCAGATAGCGGGGATCGTACTCGACCGGGCAACACAGCGCCGGCTCGGCGGCCTCGGCGCCCGCGGCATAGCGGGCACGCACCGCGGCCTCGGGCGACATCTTGTTCATGCTGCGGTTTCTCCCTTGGCGATCCGGCACCACGCCGGGTGGTGCGCACGAGTATACCAAACCACCGCGTCTCCCAACCGCGCGGCAGCTCGCGATACGGACGGCCCTTGAGCGTGACGGCTCGGGTAGGCAGGCAAGGCCAGAGGCTCTGCTTCTGGACTGCGCTCGAGGCTCGCCTCGAAAATCCTTCCGTTTAAGGGAGGGTGTTTCCAACGGTCCGGTGTCTGCAGGCGGGTCTGAGCGGAGCCCGGCCTTGCCGCGCTTGTAGGCCGTCGCGGTTTGACCGTCCGGTCAGTGCACCTTAATCTGACATTTGACGCAGGTGCAGCACGCCGGCGCGCCCGCATTCCTGACTCGACGACCGAGGTGCCATGTCCCGCTCCGCCCTCCCCTTGACGCTGGCCGTGGCGCTCGCCGTGGCCATCCTGCCCGCCCATGCCCACGCGCAGGCCCCCTCCGGTCCGCCTGCGGTAGGCGTGGTGCACGCCAAGCGGGTGCCGCTCACCCAGAGCAGCGAGTTCGTCGGCCGCGTCCAGGCGATCAACCGCGTGGCGCTCGTCGCCCGCGTCACCGCCTTCCTCGAGCAGCGCCTGTTCACCGAGGGCAGCGAAGTGCACAAGGGCGACCTGCTCTACCGCCTGGAACAGCCGCCGTTCCAGGCCGCGGTCGAGGCCGCACAGGGCTCGGTCGGCCAGCAGCAGGCGCAGCTGCAGAACGCGACCATCACCCTTGGCCGCGCCCAGTCGCTGATCAACACGCCGGCCGGGCAGCGCTCCACCGTCGACGACGCGACCGCCTCGCAGCGCTCCTACGCCGCCCAGGTGCTGACCGCGCAGGCCCAGCTGCAGCAGGCGCAGATCAACCTCAACTACACCGACATCCGCGCGCCGATCGACGGCCGGATCAGCATGACCGCGGTGACCGAGGGCAACGTCGTCAGCCCGAGCAGCGGCACGCTCGCCGAGCTGGTGAGCCAGGACCCTGAATACGTCGTGTTCCCGATCGCGCTGCGCGACGCGCTGATCGTGCTCGACAAATACGCCTCCAAGGGCGGCTACAACGCGGTGGTGATCAAGCTCCGGCTGCCCACCGGCAAGATCTACGGCCAGACCGGCAAGCTCGAATACGTCTCGCCCACGGTCACCGCCAACACCGACACCATCACCATGCGAGCCACCATCCCCAACCCGCCGCTGTCCGATGCGAGCCTGGGTGCCATGAAGCTGCACGAGCTGACCGACGGCGAGTTCGTCACGGTCCTGGTCGAGGCCGCGCAGCCGATCGACGTCATGCAGATCCCGCGCTCGGCCGTGCTGTCCGACCAGCAGGGCGACTACGTCTACACGCTCGGTGCCGACAACAAGGCGCAGCAGACCCGGGTCACCCTGGGCCAGTCCGACAGCAGCAGCGCGAACGTCGTCTCGGGCCTTGCCGACGGCCAGGTCGTCGTGGCCGAGGGCGTGCAGCGCGTGCATGCCGGCCAGGCGGTGTCGCCCGGCCCGCTCGACGCGAAGCCGCCGGGCGGCGCCTCGGCGCTGCACGATACGGCGGGCAGCCCGGCGCCTGCCTCGGCCACCCTGCCGGCAACACCCGCCGGACCCGTCCCCGCGGGCCAGGCCTCGGGCGGCAGCCTGGGCACCAGCAATACCACGTCCGGCGCCAGCGCCGGCGGCGCACACTGAGATGATCTCCGCCGTCTTCGTCGACCGCCCGCGGCTCGCGGTCGTCATCGCCATCATCATCACCATCGCCGGCGCCCTGGGGCTGACCCGCATTCCGGTCGCGCAGTTCCCCGACATCGTGCCGCCACAGGTGCAGGTCACCGCGAGCTATCCCGGCGCCTCGGCCGCCGTGGTCGAGGCCTCGGTCGCCCAGCCGATCGAGGCCCAGGTCATCGGCGTCGACCAGATGCTCTACATGAAGAGCACCAACGGCAACGACGGCTCGTACAACCTGACGGTCTCGTTCGGCCTCGGCACCAACCCCGACATCAACACCGTCAACGTCAACAACCGGGTGCAGACGGCACTCGCCCAGCTTCCCGCCCAGGTCCAGGCGCAGGGCCTGACGGTGCAGAAACGATCCTCGGCGATTCTCGAGTTCGTCAATTTCTACAGCAGCAACGGCAAGCAGGACCCGCTGTTCATCACCTCGTACCTGACCATCAACGTCAACGACGCGGTCAGCCGCATCGCGGGCGTGGGCCAGGCCCACCTGCTCAGCCAGCAGCAGTACTCGATGCGCGTCTGGTTCGACACCAACCGCCTGACCCAGCTCAACCTGGCACCCACCGACCTCATCAACGCCATCTCGGCGCAGAACACGGTCGCAGCCGTCGGCCGCATCGGCGCCCGGCCCGCGCCGGGCGACCAGCAGTTCCAGTTCAACGTGCAGACCCAGGGCCGCCTCGTCACGCCGGACCAGTTCGGCGACATCGTGCTGCGCGCCAACCCGGACGGCTCGACGCTGCGCATCAAGGACGTCGCCCGCGTCGAGCTGGGCTCGCAGAACGAGGACAGCGAGAGCCGCCTCTCCGGCAAGCCCTCGGTCGCGATGGCGATCTATCTCTCGCCCGGCGCCAACGCGGTGAGCACCGCCGCCGCCGTCAACGGCCGCATCGCCCAGCTCGCCAAGCGCTTTCCGGAGGGCCTGAGCTACCAGGTCACCTACGACTCCACGACCTTCGTGCACGACACCATCACCGAGGTGCTCAAGACGCTGGCCGAAGCGTTCGTGCTGGTCGTGATCGTGGTGTTCCTGTTCCTGGGCAACCTGCGCGCCACGCTGATCCCCACCATCGCCGTCCCGGTCAGCCTGATCGGCGCCTTCGCCGGCCTGCTGGCGATGGGCTACACCGCCAACACCGTCTCCCTGCTCGCCCTGGTGCTCGCCATCGGCATCGTCGTCGACGACGCCATCGTCGTGGTCGAGAATGTCGAGCGCGTCATGGAGGAAGAACCCGAGCTCTCGCCGGCCGACGCCACCAAGAAGGCGATGACGCAGATCACCGCGCCCATCATCGCCATCACCCTGGTGCTGCTCTCGGTGTTCGTGCCGATCGCCTTCATCCCGGGGATCTCCGGCGAGCTGTTCCGCCAGTTCGCCGTCACCATCAGCGTGGCGATGCTGATCTCGGCGCTCAACGCGCTGACCCTGTCGCCTGCGATGTGCGCCGTGTTCCTGCGCCACAGCGGACCCAGACGCGGCATCATGGGCCGCATCATGCGCGGCATCGACCACGTCCGCGACAGCTATGCCTCGCTCGTCGGCCGCCTGGTCGGCGTCAGCGCGCTCTCGCTCGTCGTCGTGCTCGCCTGCACCGCCGGCATCTACGTCCTGATGCTGAGCACTCCCACCGGGTTCCTCCCCGAGGAGGACCAGGGCGGCTTCTTCGTCGCGGTCCAGCTCCCCGACGGCGCCTCGGTCGCGCGCACCAAGGCGACGATCGAGCAGCTCGAGTCGCTGGTCCGGCCGATGCCGGGCGTGCGCGACACCTTCGCCCTGGTCGGCTTCTCGCTGCTCGACAGCGCCGCCGAACCCAATGCCGCCTTCATGTTCGTCAAACTGCAGGACTTCGCCGACCGCCCGCTCGCGGCCCAGTCCGCCCAGGCGCTGATCGGCCGCGTGTTCGGCGCCGGCCTGTCGGTGCGCACCGCCGCCATATTGCCGTTCAACCTGCCGCCGATCATCGGCCTGTCCACCACCGGCGGCTTCGAGTACGAGCTGGAGGCGCTGGAAGGCCAGGACCCGACCTCGCTCGGCAGCGTCATGGGCGGCCTGATCGGCGCGGCAAATTCCGATCCCAGCCTCGCGCGGGTGTTCTCCACCTTCACCGCCACCAACCCCTCGCTCTACCTCGACATCGACCGCCAGAAGGCCCAGGCGCTCGGCCTGTCCATCAGCGACATCTTCACCACCCTCGGTGCCACGCTCGGCGGCATCTACGTCAACCAGTTCAATCTCTACGGCCGCGTCTGGCAGGTGAACATCGAGGGCGAGCAGGTCGACCGCAGCAAGATCGACGACCTGTGGAATATCTACGTCCGCAACAGCACCGGCGACGTCGTGCCGCTGCGCGCCATCGCCACCCTGCACTACCAGCTCGGGCCGCAGGTGATCACCCGCTACAACAACTTCCGCGCGGTCACCATCAACGGCAGCCCCAAGGCCGGGGTGTCCTCGGGTACCGCACTCGCCGCCATGGCGCGACTGTCCGGCAAGACGTTGCCGAGCGGCTACGACTACGAATGGACCGGCACCGCGTTCCAGGAGGTCGCCGCGTCGGGGCAGACTGGCATCATCCTGGGCATGGCGATCCTGTTCGCCTTCCTGTTCCTCGTCGGCCTATACGAGAGCTGGGTCATCCCGATCCCGGTTCTGCTCTCGGTCGTCGTCGGCATCCTCGGCAGCTTCATCGGCCTCAAGATCGGCGGCCTCTCCCTTGACCTGTACGCCCAGATCGGGCTCGTCGTGCTGATCGCGCTCGCCGCCAAGAACGGCATCCTGATCGTCGAGTTCGCCAAAGACCGCCGCGAGGCCGGCCAGAGCATCCGCCGAGCCGCCATCGACGGCGCCCGCGCCCGGTTCCGCGCGGTGATGATGACCTCGGTCGCCTTCATCCTCGGACTCGTGCCCCTGGTCATCGCACACGGCGCGGCACAGATCAGCCGACGCGACGTGGGAACCCCGGTGTTCGCCGGCATGATCGCGGCCAGCAGCATCGGCATCTTCGTGGTGCCGATGCTCTACGTCGTGTTCCAGTCGCTGCGGGAGCGAACCGCGCGGTTGTTTGCGGGCACGCCGCAGCATTGAGCAGGACGTAGGGCTGACAGGAAGCAAGACCGGGCTCCCTGCCCCAGACCCGCCAAAGGCCTGAGACCTTTGAGGCCCATGCCTTAAGCAAATGGATTCCAAAGGCCAGGCCCCTGGCAGAGTCCAGAGGCAGAGCCTCCGGCCTTGCCTGCCTGACCGGGAAGCGAACGTTGCCCATGGTCGGTCACGACGTTACTAATCCTGACAAGCACGCGGAGGTTGCATGTCAGGGTCCAAGGGTGGCGAAGCGAGTGCACCGTTCGTGTTCGTGCGGCAGGGCGACCCGCAACCGACCGAGTGGCTGGCGCGGCATCCCAAGGCGGTCAGGATCCCGGCGCGGCTGGTGACCCGACCGGCGGCGCGGTCGCCGGCGGTGCCACAGCAGCCGGCGTCCGACGTGCAGGCGGGGCCGGAGGCGGCGGGCGGCTCCGGGCCGGCGCCGCGGCAGGCGTCGGCGGGCGCACCGCCGGTGCGGCGCCGGCTGGTGCCGGTGCACCGCCTGCCGACCGGGTCGGGGAGCACGGACGCGACGCATCCGATTGCCGTGTATCCGGGCACGGGCGATGCACAGGACCGTGCGGCGACGACGTATGTGGCTGGCAACCCGGCCCGGGTTGTGAAGGCGGCGTCAGCGCCAGCCGATCATGGGACTTCGGCGGCGCATGCAAGCCAGCAGGACGGCGGCACAGGACCGCACACGCAGATGCGCGACGGCGGTCCGAGCCGAACTCGGCAAAGCGGCCGGTAGATTTCTGCCGAGGAGACCGCCGAAATCGATAGCGCGCTTCGGGACCCGAAGGTCAGAGCATTTCTGCATGTTCTGAGGTTCGAGGAGCACAACCAGGAGGGTGATCAGGTCTACCGGAGTCGGTATGGAGACTTCAGAGGGAGGGACAAGATAACCGAAGATGACATGAGGAACTATAAGCCTAAAAACATGACTCCTAGAGAACACCAGCGTCATACCGCGGGTGGTGCCTATCAAATTCCGGAGGGTACTTATTACGATGCGAAACGACATGGGTGGCTGCAGAATTTCTAGCAGCCTCTCAGGACAGAATTTCTATCGATTTCCTCTATAAAAGTAATGCTCTAAAGGCTATCACAAATTACAATCTTGACGAGGCATTTGTCTCACCAAATCGGACCTGATCCTCACTTCCTGGCGGCGTTGAAGCAAGAAAAAATGCAGGTTATGCTAAAGCAAGGTATGAAAAATACTTAGCTGAAGAGCTACAAACCAGGGCCGGATTCATCCCGTGAGAATGATATTATACGGCTTCTTGGTCTTATTGATTTCCTTGATTACGTGTGTCGCGAGAGCGGACGAAGTAGTTGTCATAAGAAGACAGGTCGATTGCGGAGGTTTCAAGGCATATGCAGACACTACGGCGCATGAGTCAAGTTTGTATATCATCGTTACAAAACAGATATTATTAATTAGCAACATAGTACGCCATTTTTCTGCTGTGATCGACCTCGACCAGCATCTTACGTCGAGCCAGGACCTGACTGGTGCGAGAATTTTGGACGAAGAGGCTGAAGATTGGTTCTGCGTTACGTCAGCATCGGGCCGGCACTACTTGTGGGTTGGGTTTAGCTTCTCCCACGAGGAGGCAACAAGCTGCAGATATCCCTCCGAGCCGATCGAGATGTACGATGATCGTGGCCGCAGCCTGCACAGCCATGATATGAACCAGGCCCAGCTCGACGCTTTGTACGAACGCCTCCGTCTCCCGCCGGGACTTCCTGACGGGGGCTACATCACCAGGAAGCATGAAATTATATATTGAGCACCCAGCCCGGCGGTACCGTCCGGACATCCTCGGAGGTCACGTCGAAAGCGGGATGCGTCGTATGATGGCGGGTTCTGGCCACCCCGAAACATCGGAGTCTCAAGGCTCCGCCTTGAGTGGAGTCCAGAGGCAGCGCCTCTCACCTGCGTGCCTCATCCTGTCTCGCCCGACCGCCTCCTCCGCGGCGCGAGCTCCAGCCGGATCGTGCCCGGCCCGGTCCGGGTGGGCGCGTCGCCGCTAGTGCGCCACCACGGACCCGGCCGTCCGGGTGCGGCGCACCAGGTAGATCGACACGACCATGACCATGATCAGCCCGGCAAGGACGCCGAGCTCGATCATCGACGCCTGGAACACGCCCTGCTGGCCTTCCACGGCCTTGCCCGGCGTCGCCTCGGACGATTCCAGCGTGATCACCAGCACCCGGCGGATCGAGGCGATCAGCCCGACGATCAAAAACGGCTCCGCGTCCAGCGTGCCCGACTGGATCGACACCCGTACCGTGTGCAGGATCTCGGCGAGCATCAGCACGAACAGCAGCCGGTCCATCACCGCCAGCAGCCCGGAGCCGCCGTGCCAGTACGCCACGGCGTCCCACAGGGTGTATGCTGCACTGCCCAGCGCGACCACTGCGGCAATCGACAGGATCAATCCGATCGCGATGTAGATCAAGTGCTCGGTGCTGAGAAACAGCGCGGACGACACCCGCAGGGCGTTGTTGGTCTCGCGGGGCAGATTATCCATCGCGCCGTTCCTTAGCTGGTGCGGAACAGGGCGGGCCTTTCGGGGCTGCGTCAAGCGGGCAGCAAAGCAGGGCTGGGCTCTCCCTACGCCCGGACCCGCGAAACGCCCGGGCCTCTGAACCCTTTTCCTATGCCTCGGGATTCTCGAGGCGACGCCTTGAGCGGAGCCCAGAGACAGCGCCTCTGGCCGTGCTTGCCTGACCGGCCACGCAAACGCAGCCGCGGGCCGCTCCGTGGCTACATGCCGCCCTGGTAGACCGGCCCGCCGCCCCCCTCCGGCGCCGCCCAGTCGATGTTCTGCGTCGGGTCCTTGATGTCGCAGGTCTTGCAGTGCACGCAGTTCTGCGCGTTGATCCGCAGGGCCGGGGCTCCCTGCTCCACGCCTTCCGCCTCGTAGACCGCGGCCGGGCAGTAGCGGCTCTCCGGGCTCGCATAGGTGTCCCAGTTCACCGGGCGCCACTGCGCCGGGTCGCGCAGCCGCAGGTGCACCGGCTGGTCTTCCGCGTGGTTGGTGTTGCTGAGGAACACCGAGGACAGCCGGTCGAAAGTCAGCGCGCCGTCCGGCTTCGGGTAGTCGATGCGGGCCGAGCGGGCCGCCGGGCGCAGGGTCTCGTGGTCGGCGTGGCGGTGGCGGAAGGTCCAGGGCGCCCGGCCGCGCAGCAGGTAGGTGTCGATGGCCGAGTAGGCGAGCGCGCCCCACAGCCCGAAGCGGGCGAAGCTCGGGCGGATGTTGCGCACCTCGGCGAGCTCGGCCCACAGCCAGGACCCGCGCACCCGGCTCGTGTAGCTCGCCGGCTCGGCGGGACGGCCGGCGGCCAGCGCGTCGGCCACCGCCTCGGCCGCCAGCATGCCCGACTTCATCGCCGCGTGGGTGCCCTTGATCTTGGCCACGTTGAGGAAGCCGGCGCTGTCGCCGATCAGCGCGCCGCCGGGAAATGTCAGCTTCGGCACCGACTGCGCGCCGCCCTCGCTCAGCGCCCGTGCGCCGTAGCCGATGCGCCGCCCGCCCTGCAGGTGGCGCGCGATCGCCGGGTGCGTTTTCAGCCGCTGCATCTCGTCGAACGGCGACAGCCACGGGTTGGCGTAGTCGAGCCCGACGACGAAGCCGTAGCTCACCAGGTTGTCGCCGAAATGGTAGAGCCAGGACCCGCCATAGGTGCGGGCGTCGAGCGGCCAGCCGATGCTGTGCTCGATCAGCCCCGGGCGGTGCTGCGCCGGCGGCACCTCCCACAGCTCCTTGATGCCCAGGCCGTAGGTCTGCGGGTCGATGCCGTCGCGCAGCCCGAACCGCGCCATCAGCTGCTTGGCCAGCGAGCCGCGGCAGCCCTCGCCGAACAGGGTATAGGTCGCGCGCAGCTCCATCCCGGGCTGGTGGTTCGCACCGGGCGCACCGTCGCGGCCGATGCCCATGTCCCCGGTGGCCACCCCCACGACGCGGTTGTCCTCGACCAGCAGCTCGGCGGCGGCGAAGCCCGGGTAGATCTCGACGCCGAGCGCCTCGGCCTGTTCGCCCAGCCAGCGGCACACGTCGCCCAGGCTGACCACGTAGTTGCCGGCATTGTGCATCTGCGGCGGCGTCGGCAGCCGGACCGCGCGGGTGCGCGTGAGCAGCAGGAAGCGGTCCTCGCGCGCCTCGGTGTGCAGCGGCGCGCCGCGCTCGCGCCAGTCCGGCAGCAGCTCGTCCAGGGCGCGGGGCTCCAGCACGCAGCCGGAGAGGATGTGCGCGCCGACCTCGCTGCCCTTCTCGACCACGCAGACCGACGCCTCGGGCGCGAGCTGCTTCACGCGGATCGCCGCGGCAAGCCCCGCCGGGCCCGCACCCACCACCACCAGGTCAAACTCCATCGCCTCGCGCACGCCCTGCGACATCCAAGCCTCCTCCGACGCCAGCCCCGCCCAGGCTGGAAATATCCAGGCTTCGGTAACTGGGCGCGCGGGCGGGCAGGACAACGGCTGCGGGGATCGCGCCGGACCGGCGGGCGGGCACGGCTGAGCGAGCAAGGCTGGGCTCTGCCCAGACCCGCCAAAGGCCCGGGGCCTTTGGAAGCCATCTGCTTTGGGTCTGCAGCACAACGTGCGCGGGCGGTGCGCCCTTCATGTCTGGGGCTCGGCCCCGGGTCCCCTGCCTTCAGGCGCGGGGCAAGAGCCCTGGCCCCGCTCTGCGTTGCGCAATGCCGTCACGCCGGGCACCTTGCCTGCCATGGACGCCCTCGCCGCGCTTCGGCTGCAGATCGACTGGGGCGCCGACGAGGCCCTGGACGACGCGCCGCTCGACCGCACCCGGGCAAGCCCCCCGCCTGCGGCGCCTTTCTCCCGGCCTGCGGCGCCCGTCTCCCTGCCTGCGGCGCCCGTCTCCCTGCCTGCGGCGCCCGTCTCCCTGCCTGCGGCGCCCGTCTCCCTGCCGCTGCCGCCGCGGACGGCAGCCGTGCCCGCACTCGCCACCCCGGCGGAGCGCGCCCGGGCCGTCGCGGCGGCCGCCACAACGCCGGGCGAGCTGCGCCGCGCACTCGAGGGGTTCGACGCCTGCGCGCTGCGCGACACCGCCGGTCACCTGGTGTTCGACGCGGACGCGCCCGCCACCGGCCTGGTGCTGGTGGGCGAGGTTCCCGGTGCAGAGGAGGACCGCACCGGCACGCCGTTCGCGGGGCCGGCGGGGCAGCTGCTCGACCGCATGCTGGGCTCGATCGGGCTCGACCGGAGCATGCTGGCCATGGCGATGCTGGTGCCGTGGCGCCCGCCCGGTGGCCGGCCGCCGACCGAAACCGAGCTGGCAATCTGCCTGCCGTTCCTGCTCCGGCACCTGGCGCTGCTGCGTCCGCGCCTGCTGGTGCCGATGGGCAGCCTGGCGACCCGCGCCGTGACCGGCAGCACGCTTGGCATCAGGCGGCTGCGCGGCCGCCTGACCGAGGCTGCGGTCGAGGGGCTGGAGGCACCGGTCCGCACGCTGCCGATGCTGCACCCGGCTCACCTGCTGCGCACGCCGGGCGCCAAGCGGGAGGCATGGGGCGACCTGCTGCAGCTGCAGACCCTGCTCGCACGGGTTGCAACGGAACATGCACCTGTCACAGACGGATGAAAACACCTGGCAAGAAGTGGCTGAATTCCGGGATAAGTCCAGAAAATCAGTAATGTCTCAATAATTGGTGTTGCTTCGCGTTTCCGGGCACTGTACCGCCCGCGCCATGCAAGGGACCGGTTTCAATCTATCCCGTCTTCCCGCGGCCCGCGCGTTCCTGGCCGGGGCGGCGTTCCTGGCCAGCGCCTCGCTGCGCTCCGGACACGCGCAGGCAGCGACCGAGGAAGCGCCGTCGGACGAGGTGGCACTCGCGGTGCCCCGCGTGGCGCTGCCCGGGGGCGCGGTGCCGCTGCCGCAGCCGCTGTCGCGCGGCGAGGCGGCCCGCGTCCGCAGGATCTTCGCGCTGCAGGCCACCGGCGACATCCCGGCCGCGATCGCCGAGACCGACCAGCTCGGCGACCCCGCCCTGCTCGGCCATATCCTCGCCGACCGCTACCTCGGCCACCCGGACCGCACCGCGACCACCGACCTCGCCGGCTGGCTGGCTCATTATGCCGCTCTGCCCGATGCGCCCGCTCTCCGGGCAGCGCTCGCGGCCAGGCTGCCCCGCGGTGCCACCCTGCCGCCGCTTCCCGCAACGGTGACGCTGGGCAGCGAGCCTCCCTTGTCGCCGCCCCCGGAGGAGGAGGATCCGGCCGCGCAGATCCTCCGCCGCAACCCGCTGCTCGACCGCACGGTCCACCTGCGCGCCCAGGCCGGCAACATCGCCTCGGCGCTGCACCTGATCGCGCGCACCAGGCCGCTCGACCCGCTCTACCGCGCCCAGCTGCGTGCCGAGATCGCCCAGGCGCTGCTGCTGCAGGGCCGCGACGCCGAAGCGCTCTCCGTCGGCCAGGACGCGTTCCGCGCGTCCGACCAGCGGGCCGGGCTCGCCGCCTGGGTCGCTGGCCTCGCCGCCTGGCGCCTTGACCGCCCCGCGATTGCGCGGACCCTGTTCGAGGCGGCCTCCCGCGCCACCCTGCTGCCGGCCAGCACCCGTGCCGGCGCCGCGTTCTGGGCTGCGCGTGCCCAGCTGCGCACCGACAACCCGCTCGGCTGGCGGCCGTGGATGCTGCACGCGGCCGCCCAGAAGCGGACCTTCTACGGGCTGCTCGCCGCCCGCGCGCTCGGGCTCGGCGCGGTCGACCTCGACACCGAGCCGCGCGAGCTGCTGGCGGAGGCGGACGTCGACGCCATCGCCGCCACCGTGCAGGGACGCCGCGCCTTCGCCCTGCTGCAGGTCGGCCAGCCGGTCCGCGCCGAGGCCGAGCTGCGCGGCCTGTGGCCCGTGGTCGGCGGCGACCTCGCGCTGCAGCGCTCGATCCGCCTGGTCGCCGAGGCAGCCGGGCTCTCCGACCTCGCGGCGCAGCTCGCCACCATGGCGCAGGACGCCGACGGGCGCCCACGCGACGCCGCACGTTTCCCGGTGCCGCATCTGGCGCCTCGTGGCGGGTTCCTGGTCGACCGCGCGCTCGTCTACGCGTTGACCCGTCTGGAGAGCAACTTCGATGCCGGCGCCGTGTCCGCCGCCGGCGCACATGGGTTGATGCAGATCATGCCCGTCACCGCGGGCTACATCAGCGGCGACGCCGATCGCTACGCCGGGAGCCCGGGCCGGCTGCACGACCCCGCGCTCAACCTGCAGCTCGGACAGCGCTACGTGCTGTACCTCGCGGGGCACGACACGGTGGACAACAACCTGATCCGCCTGCTCGCCAGCTACAACGCCGGGCCGGGCAGCGTCGGGCGCTGGGACATTGCCTGCGACGACGACCCACTGCTCTACATGGAGATGATCCCGCTCGACGAGACCCGCGACTTCGTCCACCGGGCACTCACCTACACCTGGATCTACGCCGACCGTCTCGAGCTGCCTGCGCCCAGTCTCGACGCTCTTGCGACCGGGACCTGGCCGCGCTTCGACACCCGACCACAGCCGATCGTCGCCACGCACCTGCACTAGAGGAAGCCAAGGCCACGGTCCTGACAGCGGCGACCCGCTGGGGCTAAGCTCCAGGCCCGCGTCCGTCGGGAAGATGCCGTCTTCCAGCGCCATCGTCATCGGGTTCGCGGCCGTGGCTCGACCTGGCTTGCCGTTGCCCTGGAGGGCCCCCGGGCGGACCCCGGCGGCCGGACAGGCGGCCTTGCGCAGCGCCCGGCTCGCGCCAAGCTTGGATCGTAGCCAGTCCGGAGCCTGCCATGTCCCGCCTCGACGAGAGCCGCACCTTCCTGCCGGTGGCCATTGCCGTGCTCACGGTGTCGGACACCCGCACGCTGGCCAACGACACCTCGGGCGACACGCTCGCGGCTCGAATCGAGGCAGGCGGGCACCGTCTCGCGGCGCGCACCCTGTTGCGCGACGACACGGACGCCATCGAGGCCCAGTTGCGCGCCTGGATCGCCGAGCCCTCGATCGACGTGATCATCACCAGCGGCGGCACCGGCATCACCGGCCGCGACGTCACCCCGGAGGCGTTCGAGCGGGTGCTGGAGAAGCGGGTCGAGGGCTTCGGCGAGCTGTTCCGCATGCTCAGCTACGCCAAGATCGGCACCTCGACCATGCAGTCCCGTGCGCTCGGCGGCGTCGCCGCCGGCACCTACCTGTTCGCGCTGCCCGGCAGCACCGGCGCGGTCCGCGATGCCTGGGACGACATCCTGGTCTGGCAGCTCGACTCGCGGCACCGGCCCTGCAACCTGGTCGAGCTGATGCCAAGGCTGCGGGAGCACCTGCGGGCAGCGGAGTAGCAAGCGAGGCTGGGCTCCGCCGAAACCTGCCGACGGCATAATTCCAACCGGTCTTGAGCGTGGCCGTCCAAGGCAGGCAAGGCCGTGGGCCACGGGTATGAGGCCCTAGGAGACCTCTTCCTCAAGCATCACGATTCCAAAGGCTAGCCTTTGGCGGAGTCCAGAGGCAGAGCCTCTGGCCTTGCTGCCTCCCTCTCGACGGTCGCCAGATACCGCCCCGCCAACGCACCATACAGCGGCCGCCGGCACACCAGCCGCGACACCGCGGAAGCCAGCAGCGCGGTCGCCATCAGCGGCACGGTCATCGACTGGTTGGCGGTCATTTCCAGCACGATGACCGCGGCGGTGATCGGCGCCTGTACCACGCCGGAGAAGTAGCCGACCATCGCCAGCAGCACGACGGCACCCGCCGGTGCCTGCGGCAGCAGGTGCGAAATCCAGTGCCCCAGCCCGGCGCCGACCGCGAGCGAAGGCGCGAAGATGCCGCCCGGCATGCCGCTGATGTACGATATGACCGTCGCTGCGAACTTGAGCGCGAAGTAGGCCGCCGGCACGTCGCGGCCCTCGACCAGGCTACGGGCCTCGGCATACCCGGTGCCGTAGGTGGTGTTGTGCGAGGCAAGCCCGACCACGGCCAGCGCCACCCCGCAGCAGGCGGCGAACGCCACCGGACGCGCCTGCGCGAACCGCCCCGCCACTCCGGGCAGGCCGGCCGCCGCGACGATCAGCAGCCGGGCGAAGCCGCCGCCCGCGATCCCGCCGGCCACGCCGCAGATCAGTACCGCGAGCCAGCCCGCGCCCAGCGGCAGCTCCGCCGCGGTCACGCCGAAATAGGTGTAGTTGCCGTCGAGCGCCAGCGTGGTGATGCCGGCAAGAATCACGCTGATCAGCACGGTGCTGCTGGTGCGCGACTCGAAGGAGTGGCTGAGTTCCTCGATCGCGAACACCACACCGGCGAGCGGGGTGTTGAACGCCGCCGAGATGCCCGCGGCCCCGCCGGCCAGCACCAGCGCGCGCTGCGCGTCGCGGCGCGGCAGCCGCAGCATGGGCCCGAGCGACTGCATGATGGCGCTGCTGATCTGCACAGTCGGGCCCTCGCGGCCGATCGAGGCGCCGCTCGCCAGGCCGATCAGGGTGAGCAGGATCTTGCCGCCCGCCACCCGCAGCGAGAGCACCCGGCTGACCGCCTGCGGCTGCGACATGTGCAGCGCCGCCATCACCTGCGGGATGCCGCTGCCCTGGGCGCCCGGGAAATACGCCCGCGTCAGCCACACCGACAGCGCGAGGCCCGCCGGTGCGACCAGCAGCATCGCCGCCGGCTGGGTCTGCACCACCCAGTGGAACACGCCGCTGGCGGCGTCGGCGGCCCAGGCGAACAGCACCGCGACCACGCCTACCGCCAGCGCGCCGGCCCACACGATCAGCCGCCGTCGCCATAGCCGCCGCGACAGCAGGGGCGCGCGGCGCAGACGCTTGATCCGGCGGCGGCGGACTTCCGCGGGGGTCATTGCAGGAGTCGCGCAGGAAGCGAGAAAGGCTGGGCTCTGCCCAGACCCGCCAAAGGCCGGGGGCCTTCGGAAACCGTTTTTTGGGGCAGAAACCACCAGGAGAGGACACGGGATGGCTTGCTGAACGGAGGAATCCTCAAGGCTCGGCCTTGAGCGGAGTGCGGAGGCAGAGCCTCTGGCCTGGCCTTGCCGCCTCCCACGCCACCAGGTCCTCCGGCGTGTCCACGTCGCGCAGCGTGCGCAGCATCGCCACCCGCCGCCCCGAGAACCGGCCCAGCGTGTCGGCGAGCGCGTGCGGCCCGGACCAGCGCACGCCGGCGAACGGCCGGGCCGGGCGGCGCGGTCCCAGGCCCACCAGCCAGTAGCCGCCGTCCAGTGCCGGCCCGAACACCGCGTCCGCCCGGCCCAGGGCGGCGAACGCGCGCGCGACATCGTGGGGCGCCACGTCGGGGATGTCGCAGCCGACGATCGCCACCCGGCCGCGGCGGAACCGAGCGCAGGCCCGGTGCATCCGCGCGCCCAGGTCGCCCGGGCCCTGCCCGAAGTGCGACACGGCGCCAGGCCAGGGTGCGGCGGGGCGGTCCGGGGTGTGCGCCAGCACGGTGCGGAAGCGGCGGTCGGCGTGCAGCGCCCGCAGCAGCCGGCGGAGGCTGCGCAGGTGGAAGCGCAGCGCGGCGCGGGCGCCGATGCCGCGCGCGAGCCGGCGCTTGACCCGGCCCAGCCTTGGCACGCGGGCGAACACGATCACCGTGTCGCGCACGCCGGCCTCGCGCCTGCCGGGGAGCCGCGCCGGGCGTAGAGCCGTGCCACCAGCGAGGTCGGCGCCCCCGCCCGCCACAGCGCCTGGCAGGCGAGATTGCGGCACGAGCGGCGCAGCCAGCCGTCGCGCTCGAACCGTGCGGCCGAGGTCAGCGCCTGCGCGTCGAGCGCCACCAGCGCGCCGCGCCCGTGTCGGCGCCGCAGACGGCGCACCAGAGCCACGTCCTCCATCAGCGCCAGCTCGGGCATGCCGCCTGCCGCGGTCAGCATGGTGCGCGACACCAGCAGGCCCTGGTCGCCGTACGGCAGCGCCAGCACCCGGCAGCGCCACGCCACCAGCCGCTCCAGGCGACGCGCCCGTGGGTCGCCGCTGTCCAGCCGCAGCGCGAAATAGCCGGCCTGCGCGGCGCACGCGGTGTCCGGCACCGCGTGCGCCGCGCAGGCCGCCGCCCAGCCCGCGGACAGGACGGTGTCGGCGTGCAGCAGCAGCAGCCACTCGCCCGAGGCCGCGGCGATCCCGGCCGCGAGCTGCGCGCCCCGGCCGCGCGGGGCCTGCACCACCCGCGCGCCGAGCCGTGCCGCGAGCGTGCGTGTGCCGTCGGTGCTGCCGCCATCGGCCACGACGACCTCCGCGGCATCCCGCACCGACTCCAGGGTGGCCGCAAGCGTCGCGGCGGCATCGAGCGTCGGGATCACCACCGAAACGGCACCGGCCGCCGCGCCGTGGCCCGGCCCCACGACCGCCGCGACGGGCGGCTGCGGGTGAGTTCTGTTCATGTTGCGTTCTTGAACGTGATCGCAACCTCGTCCATTATCCAAGGTGCACGGCAGCCCGAGCCGGAAAGGAACGCGGCATGGATGGTCTGGCTCCCGCATCGCTGATCAGAATGCAGCCTGCCACGAGCGCGGCAGCCGCCGCCAGGGCGGGCCACGCGGCCCCCGGCAGCACCGGCTTCGGCCGCACGGCTGCCGGCGCGGTTCCGGTCGCATCGGCCAGGCTCGCGGCAGACGCAGCCGCGGCGCTGCATCCCCCCGCGCGGCGTGGCCGCGGCGCCACCCGCAACCCGGCGAACCGCTTCGACACGCTGCACGACGCGGCGTTCGACGACGGCTGGGACACGCTCGGCGCGGAGTTCGCGGCGCTGCCGCCGCTGCCGACCACGCTGACGCCCGACCACAGCCGCTCCGCCATCGCCTGGAACAGCTCGCCCGATCTCGGCTTCGACCGCGCCGTCAACCCGTATCGGGGCTGCGAGCACGGCTGCATCTACTGCTACGCACGGCCCACCCACGCCTGGCTCGGCCACTCGCCCGGCCTCGACTTCGAGACCAGACTGACCTTCAAGCCGGACGTGGCGGCGCTGCTGGAGCGCGAACTGGCGCGGCCGGGCTACACGCCGCGGCCGATGACGCTCGGCTCCAACACCGACCCCTACCAGCCGGTGGACCGCACGCTGCGCCTGACCCGCGCGGTGCTCGAGGTGCTGGAGCGGCACGGCCACCCGGTCAGCATCGTCACCAAATCCGCCGGCGTGCTGCGCGACCTCGACATCCTGCGCCGGCTCGCCGGGCGGGGCCTGGTGCGGGTCTGGCTGTCGGTCACCACGCTCGACCCGGTGCTCGCCCGGCGCATGGAGCCGCGCGCCGCCACGCCGGTCCGCCGCCTGCAGGCGGTAGGCCAGCTCGCCGCCGCGGGGGTGCCCGCCGGGGTGCTCGCGGCCCCGATGATCCCCGGGCTGAACGATGCCGAACTGGAGCGCATCCTTGCCGCCGCTGCCGGGGCCGGGGCGGAAAGCGCCGGCTACGTCCTGCTCCGCCTGCCGCTGGAGATCGCCGGCCTGTTCGAGGCCTGGCTGCACGAGCACTACCCGCAACGCGCCCGCCACGTGCTCGCCCTGGTGCGCCAGACCCGCGCCGGCGCGCTCTACGACAGCCGGTTCGGCCACCGCCAGCGCGGCACCGGGGCCTACGCCGACCTGCTCGCCGCACGCTTCGACCGCGCGGCGCGCAAGCTGGGCCTGCTCGGCCGGCGCGGGCTCGACTGCAGCCGCTTTGCCGTGCCCGGGACAGCCTCGCCGCAGCTGTCGCTGTTCTGAGGACCGGTTTGGCGCGTCTGTTCCGGCGGCGATCCGATACCAGAGGAACCGTGCTTCAAGCGAAGCAAGGCTGGGCTTTCCCTCCGCCCGCATTTCGATGACCCAAGCAGGCCATCGGAACCTTGCGCGGGCACCGCCCGGACCCGCCAAGGGCCCGAGACCTTTGGAAACCTCTCTCCCAAGCAAACGGATTGCAAAGACTCGGCCTTTGCCGAAGTCCAGAGGCAGAGCCTCTGGCCTTGCCTGCTCGCCTGGCCGCTCACGCCGGCGGGTATGACACGCTGCTCCTGCGCTTCGCTGCGCACGGTCCGGCGACCTGCAAGCTGTCACGCGGGGCCGGACAGTGGAGGCGGCCAGGAGGGCAAACTGTCCGGCCGCACCGGACACTTTCGGGCCGAAGTGTCCGGTGCGGCCGGACAGTTTCGCGGCCACTGTCCGGCCTCGCGTGACGGGTGCTGTCACGCGAGGCCGGACAGTGCGGGCGTGCGGCGGCGAGCGCGGGGCGCCTGGTGCCCAGCTCGGCGGCGCCTTGGTCCGGGGCTGCGGGCATCTGCGCCCCGGGTGCCACTTCTGCGTGCCATTCGCGCTTCGGCACGACCGGCCGAATTGCGCGGGGCTGGAGGCGCATGCACAATGGTCCACCCACCCGGCGGGACGGATCTCCGTCACCGACCAACCGCGCGCGTGCGGGCCGATCGTCGCCCGCCGACGCGCGGCGGCCATCGCCTGAGGACCACGGCCTTGATGCGACGTCTCGCCACGCTGTCCTGCACGCTGCTGCTGACCGGCTGCGGCCTGGGCCACTTCATCGGCGACACAGTGACCCTGCCCGGCGCCAACCCCAACTCGCCGCAGCTCGACTCGGAGAACATGCGCCGCGTGCGGGCGCTGTCGGTCGAGATCCAGCCGATCGAGACGGAGCCCGGCAACGTCTGGCCCGGCAAGCAGCAGCCGGCACCCACGCTCGAGGACATCCAGCGCGAGCAGGACCAGCAGAACGCCAAGATCCGCGCGAACGCACCCAAGACCGTCCTGCCGTTCACCATCCCGACGCCGGGCGTGCAGCCCAACGCCCCTGGTCCGTCGCCCACCGGACCCAGCGCCAACGGCACCGTACTGCTGCCCAACGGCCAGGGCACGGTGACCGGCGGCACCAACACCTACCGCACGCTCACCACGCCGGGCGGCGGCGGCAACAGCATCATCATCCCGAACGGCAACGGCACCAGCACCGTGATCGGTCCGACCGGCACCGTCACCACGGTCCCCACGCCGCGCTGAGCGCCGGCCCGCCGATCCTGCTACAACGGCTGTCCGTCGCGGTCTGCGGCGCTCGGGACGCCGATCGGCCCGGGCGTCCGTTCCGGTTGGCGAACGCGGTGCCGGGTGGCCCCGACGCAAGCGCCCCGGCTCCGGGGTCACGCACTTTCAGGCGGGCGCCGAGCCCGGAGGCGAACATGGCGAGCGTCCAAGTCCTCTACTTCGCCTGGCTGCGCGAGCGCGCCGGCCGCTCCGAGGAGCGCGTGGCGCTGCCCGAAGGCGTCGCCACCGTCGCCGGGCTGGTGGCCCACCTCGCGGCGCAGGACGACGCGCATGCCGCCGCCTTCGCCCATGCCGGCCTGGTCCGCGCCGCGGTGAACCAGGAGTTCGCCGCCCCCGACGCCGCGATCGCCGACGGCGACGAGGTGGCGTTCTTTCCCCCGGTCACCGGTGGCTGACGCGCACGCCGCAGCCGCGCTCCGGCCGGACCCGCGCGTGGTCGTGCAGGCGGGAGCGTTCGATGTCGGCGCGGAGATGGCGCGCCTGGTCGGTGGGCGGTTCGACGTGGGCGGCATCGGCTGCTTCGTGGGCCAGGTGCGCGCCACCGCGGGCGGGCGGCCGATCACGGCGATGACGCTGGAGCACTACCCGGGGATGACCGAGCGCGCGCTGACGCGGATCGCCGAGGAGGCCGGCGCGCGGTTCGGGCTGCTCGGGTGCACGCTGATCCACCGGGTGGGCCGGCTGCAGCCGGGCGAGGGGATCGTGCTGGTGCTGGCGGCCTCGCCGCACCGCCAGTCGGCGCTGGACGCGACCGGGTTCCTGATCGACTTCCTCAAGACCCGGGCGCCGTTCTGGAAGCAGGAGCACTTCACCGACGCAGGCCCGCAATGGGTGGCGGCACGGGACGCGGACGAGGCGGCGGCGACCCGCTGGTCGGCGGCCGGCGGGGCGTAGGGCAAGAGCGCCGACCAGGCGGCCTGGGGCGTGTTGGCTAGGCAAGCAAGGCCAGAGGCTCTGCCTCTGGACTCCGCCAAAGGCCAGCCTTTGGAATCCTTGCGTTTAAGCAATGGGTTTCCAGAGGGCTCAGGCCTTTGGCGGTGTGGGCGTCGCCCGCGCAAGGTGCCGCTGGCCTGCTTGGGCCAGTGGACTGCGGGCGGAGGGGCACCCCGGCCTTGCTGCGCTTGCAGGTCAAGGCATGAGGCATCAGGCTTCCTCCTTGCCATCCGCTGCGCCCCCAGTTACCTCGCATGGTGTGGACGACAACGCCCTTCCCTTCATTCGTGTCCGCGGCCGTTCGTTCATGGCCGTGGTTCTGCAGCCGGTGCCGCCGATCGAGGACTGGCTCGCGGCACTCGATGCGCAGCGGGCGCGCTCGCCGTCGTTCTTCCACCAGCGTCCGGTGATCGTCGACCTGTCCGGCCTGCCCTCCGAGGGCGCGCCGCTCACCGAGCTGGTGGCGCGGCTGGAGTCGCGCGAAATCCGCATCATCGGCGTGGAGGGGGCCGACTCCGCCTGGACCGACACCGAGGCGTGGGGGCGCACCCCGCTCAACGGCATCGGCCGGCCGGACCGGCTGGTCGAGGTGGCCGACGACCCCAGGGCGGCCGCGCCCGCGGCACCCGAGCCCGGGTTCCTGCTGCATGACGGCCCGGTGCGCTCCGGGCAGAGCGTGGTGTTCGAACGCGGCGACCTGGTGGTGGTGGGTTCGGTGGCGTCCGGGGCGGAGGTGATCGCCGGCGGATCGGTGCACGTCTACGGCACGCTGCGCGGGCGGGCGATCGCGGGGTTCCTCGGCATCGGCACGGCGCGGGTGTTCTGCCGGCGGCTGGAAGCGGAGCTGGTGGCGATCGACGGGGTCTACCTGGTGGCCGACGACATGGAGCCGGGTCTGCGCGGGCGCGCGGTTCAGGCGCGGCGCGACGGGGACAGCGTCGTGCTGACGCCGCTGGATTGATGCCGGCGGGTGTGCTGCCCGAGCGGTGAGGCAAGCAAGGCCAGAGGCCCTGCCCTCTGGACTCCGCTCAGGGCCAAGCCTTGAGAGTCCTCTTGCTTAAGGAAAGCCTTTCCAAAGGCCTCAGGCTTTTGGTGGGTCTGGGCGGTGCCCGCAAGGTTCCGATGACCCGCTTGGGCCACTGGAATGCGGACAGAGGGAAAGCCCAGCCTTGCTCCGCTTCCCGGCCGGGGATCAAGGCTGCCCGGCTGTCGCGGTTCCGGTCGGGCGGGCATTGCCGTATCGTGGCGGGCGGGACACAAGAGGCGCGGCCGTTGCTGCGGCCGGGAGGATGACGGATGGCGAAGGTGCTGGTGGTGACGTCCGGCAAGGGCGGGGTCGGCAAGACCACATCGACCGCGGCGCTGGGCGTGGCCCTGGCCCAGATGGGCAAGACGGTCGCCGTGGTGGATTTCGACGTCGGACTGCGCAACCTCGACCTGGTGCTGGGGGCGGAGCGGCGGGTGGTGTTCGACCTGGTCAACGTGGTGCAGGGCGATGCCAAGCTCAGCCAGGCGCTGATCCGCGACAAGCGCATCGACACGCTGTCGCTGCTGGCGGCCTCGCAGACGCGCGACAAGGACGCGCTGACGCCGGAGGGGGTGGAGCGGGTGATCGACGAGCTGCGCGACCGGTTCGACTGGGTGATCTGCGACAGCCCGGCGGGGATCGAGAAGGGCGCGGCGCTGGCGATGTACCATGCCGACCTGGCCGTTGTCGTCACCAACCCGGAGGTGTCGTCGGTACGCGACTCGGACCGCATCATCGGGCTGCTGGACGCGAAGACGCGGCGGGCGGAGCGGGGCGAGCGGATGGAGAAGCACCTGCTGCTGACGCGCTACGACCCGGTGCGGGCGGAGCGCGGCGACATGCTGAAGGTGGACGACGTGCTGTCGATCCTGTCGATCCCGCTGCTGGGCATCATCCCGGACAGCGAGGAGGTGCTGCGGGCGTCGAACCTCGGGGCGCCGGTGACGCTGTCGAGCCCGCAGAGCGCGCCGGCGCGGGCCTATGCGGACGCGGCGCGACGGCTTTCGGGCGAGACGGTCGAGATGGTGGTGCCGAGCGACCGCAAGGGGCTGATGGGCCGGCTGTTCGGCAGGAGGAGCGCATGAGCCTGTTCGGGTTCCTGGGCAAGCGGAGCACGGCGCCGGTGGCGCGCGAGCGGCTGCAGATCCTGCTGGCGCACGAGCGTGCGGTGGGCGGGCAGTCGGACCTGGCGGCGGTCCTGCAGGAGGAGATCCTGCAGCTGATCGCGCGGCACATGCCGCTCGATCGCGACAAGGTCCAGGTGAAGGTGGACCGGGACGGGACGGTGTCGACGCTGGAGATCGACATCGAGATGCCGGACAGCGTCAAGACGGGGTGAGGGTTGGACAGAGGCGCCGCCTCTGGCTGGCGCTCGTAGCTGGTGCCGTGATTTTCGATGCAGGCCGCCAGGCGCGGCCAGGTCGGCGAAGTCCGGGCGGATGCATATGCCCAAGCACAGCGCTCGACGCCTGAACATGCTTTCAGCCAGTACCAGCGGCCCCAGAGATGGACCTGTAGGCGAAGCAAGCCCGGACTCTCCCTCAGCCCGCATTCCAATGACCCAAGCGGCCAGCGGAACCTTGCGCGGGCACCGCCCAGACCCGCCAAAGGCCTGAGGCCGCTAAAACTTCTTGCTGAAGCACAGGGATTCCAAAGGCTAGGCC
>CAXSEF010000011.1:32140-56629 GCA_964236535.1 uncultured Acetobacteraceae bacterium | reverse complement strand
AGGCTCAGCCTTTGGCGGAGTCCAGAGGCAGAGCCTCTGGCCTTGCTCGCCTGACCGCAGCCGCAAGCATCACTCCGCCAGGGTCGCCTCGGCGAGACGGCGCACCTCCTCACGGACGCACCCCTCGCGAGGCAAGTCACGGATGGTGGTGAACCAGTGCTCCGGCGGGTTGCGCCCTGCCGCGCGCGAGAAGCGCAGCGCGCGCAGCACCGCCTCCGCGGCAGGGGTGGTGCGGGGCGGGACCGGGATGCGGTTCAGCGTCGCCCAGACCCCGGCCCAGCAGCGCCCGACCGACCACGGGTTGTAGCCGCCGCCGCCGCTGACCACGAGGCGGCGCGGCCCGGCCCCCGGCAGGTCGAGCAGCGCCGCGACGGCGTCGAAATGCGCGTTGTTCGACAGCGACAGGCGGGCGAGCGGGTCCTCCTCCAGGGCATCGGCGCCGCATTGCAGCAGGATCGCCTGCGGCCGGTGGGCGACGATGACCGGCAGCACGGCGCGGCGCAGCAGGTGGCGGAACTCGCTGTCGTTGAGCCCGGCAGGCACCGGCAGGTTGCGGGCGGTCCCCCCGGCGCGGTCGCCGACGGCGCCGGTGCGCGGCCAGCGGCCGGCCTCGTGGATGCTGACGGTCAGCACCCGGGGATCGTCGGCGAAGGCGTCCTCGACCCCGTCGCCGTGATGGGCGTCGATGTCGAGGCAGGCGATGCGCTCCAGGCCGGCGTCAAGCCAGGTGAGCAGGGCGAGGACCACGTCGTTGAGGTAGCAGAACCCGGCGGCGCGGTCGGCCCGGCCGTGGTGGGTGCCGCCGCCGGGACAGTGCACGACGCCGCCGTCCCGGGTGAGCCGCGCCGCCAGCATCATGCCGCCGGCGGAGGTCATCGGCCGGCGGTAGACCTCGGGAAAGACCGGGTTGCCGTGCGCGCCGAGCTGGTGGCGGCGGCGGACGTGATCGGGGACGCACTGGGTGCGCTCGGCCTCGCGCAATGCCGCGATGTAGGCGGGGTCGTGGAAGCGCGCGACCTCGGCATCGCTGGCGATCGGCGCCTCGACATAGCGGTCGGGCGGCAGCCAGCCCATGGCGCGGCAGAGATCGGTGCACGTCGAGACGCGCGGGATCGCCAGCGGGTGCGCAGCCCCGTAGCTGGAGCCGCGGTAGATCTCGCTGCCGATCTGCAGGGGGTGGGCGAAAGGCCCCGGGCCTGGTCCGTGCACGCCGGGACTATGCGCCGGACACGCGGCCGCGCCAGCCCGGGCTGCCAGCCCCGGGGTGCCGACCCGGGAGTGCCGCGTCGCGCGGACGGCGCGTGTTGCGCGACGCCGGGGCCGCCGATAGCCTCGGCCGCATCGACACGGGGGTGCCCTGCATGGACGTGACCGGCGAGAGACGCATCCCCGCACCGCGCGACAAGGTCTGGGCGTCGCTCAACGACGCGCAGGTGCTCCGGACCTGCCTGCCGGAGTGCCAGTCGCTCGAGGCGCGCCCGGACGGGTTCCACGCCCGCAGCCAGGCGCGGCTGGGCACCCTCTCGGCCCCGTTCACCTGGACGGTGCGGCAGGACCAGGTGGTGGACGCCACCTCCTGTCGCCTGTCGATCGACGGCCAGGGCGCGGCCGGCACGCTCACCGGCACCGCGACCCTGCGGCTTGCCGACCAGGGGCCGTTCACCCTGGTATCGTACACCGCGGACATGCGCGCGGCAGGCCAGGCGGCGCAGCCAGAGGAGGCGGCGCTGGCCGGCGCGACGCAGCGGGCGCTCGACGGCTTCCTCACCCGGTTCGGCGACGAGGTGGCGGGCGTGCGCGAATACGGCGCCGACGGCCTGGTGTCGGGCGGGCTGGAACGGCTGGCGGAACTGCGGCCGGGCCCGCGCGCCCCGGCGCTGCTGAACGCGCTGGCCATGGTGCCGAGCGAGCCGCTGGGCCTGCCGATGGTGTTCTGGATCGGCAGCGTGCTGTTCCTGGTGGTCGTGCTGCTGGTGTTCGGCGCGATCTGAGGCTGGCGGGCCTGGTCCTCGACCGGCAAGCCAGGCAAGGCCGGGCTCTGCCCAGACCCGGCAAAGGGCCGAGCCCTTTGCAAACTCCTTCCGTCTAGCACCGGATCCCGGACGTCCGGCCTTCGGCAGGTCCCGCCTTGTCCGCCTGCGCCGCCTTGCCCAGATGCAGCCGGCCGCGTCCGATCGGGCGCAGCGCCGCAGCCGCAGGGAAGACAGCCGCATGCCGCAACAGGCCAGCACGGGTGACGCCGCCGGCGCCGGGGTGGACGACGTCCTTGCCCAGGCGGCCGCGTGGCAGCGCGACGGCGAGGTGGTGGCGCTCGCGACCGTGGTCGGCACCTGGGGCAGCAGCCCGCGCCCGGCCGGCAGCCACATGGCGCTGAGCGGGAACGGGATGATGGCCGGCTCGGTGAGCGGCGGCTGCGTCGAGACCGCCGTTGCCGACGCCGCGGCGCGCACCATGGCGGACGGCCAGCCGCAGCTGCTGGAGTTCGGCGTCAGCAACGAGCGCGCGTGGGAGGTCGGGCTGGCCTGCGGCGGCCGGGTCCGGGTGTTCGTGGAGCGGCTGGCGTGACGCCGAGGCTGCTCGCAGCCCTGCTGGCCGCGCGTGCGGCGCAGCAGCCGGCGGTGCTGGCGACGCGCCTGGCCGATGGCGCGCAGCAGCTGCTGCTGCAGTCCGACGACGGCGCGCTGGCGGCGCAGCAGGCAGGACCGACGGCGCCCGCGACACTGCACGGCGCGGCGACGTCGGCGCTGCAGGACGACGCGAGCCGGATCGTGACGCTTGTCACCAGCCCGGACGCGACCGACCCGGGCCCGGCCGAGGAGTGGTTCGTGCAGGCGTTCAACCCGCCGGTCCGGCTCGTGGTGGTGGGTGCGGTGCACATCGCCCAGGCGCTGGTGCCGATGGCGGTGCAGCTCGGGTTCGCGGTGACCGTGGTCGACCCCCGGCGGGCCTTCGCCAGCGAGCAGCGCTTCGCCGGGGTGACGATCTCGCAGGACTGGCCGGACGAGGCGCTCGACACGCTGCGGCCGGACCGGCGCACCGCGGTGGTGACGCTGACCCACGACCCCAAGCTCGACGACCCGGCGCTCGACCGCGCGCTGCACTCCGCGGCGTTCTGCATCGGCGCGCTCGGCTCGCGCCGGACGCACGCGGCGCGGCTGGATCGCCTGCGCGCGCTGGGGCATGGCGAGGCGGCGCTCGCGCGCATCCACGGGCCGGTCGGGCTGGACATCTCCGCGGTGAGCCCGAGCGAGATCGCGCTGTCGATCGCGGCGCAGCTGGTGCAGGCGCGCCGGCAGGCGGTCGCACCCGGACGGGCGCCGGAGGTCAGCGCGATGCAGATCCGCGCCGAGGCCGGGGTCGGCGAGGCGGCCTCCGGGGTGCCGGTGGCCGACGCCCTGCCCGACTCCGCCCCGCTCGCGCAGCCGCCGGGCTGTCATTGACGACGACGCACGGCTCGCCACGATCGGCGCCGGCGCCGGCACGGCCAGCTATCTCCGCAGCGCAGACCGACCCGGCGGCCACGATCGTCCCAGTCCGCGCGCGACCGCCGGCAGCGCCGCCGCCGGCCCTGCTGCGCCTGCAGGTCCATGTCGCGAGCCGGCCCGAGGAGCGGTGGCGCCAGGCGACACGCTGGTCCATGATCACCGGGCCATGCGCATCCTGCCCCGCTCCGCCGTCGAGGTCCGTGCCGCGCCCGACGGCGTGCTGACCTATTTCGTCGACCTGCCGCCAGAGGCGCTGCCGCCGGTGCGCGGCCGGGACCTGGAGGCCGCGTGGGCGGCCGCAGGCGAGCTGGCACGGGCGTCGCGTCCCGGTCGGGCCCGCCTGTTCCGGTTCCGTCGCGAGGACGGCGAGGTCGTCGACATGGCGCTGACCGATCGCGACGCCTGCTGCTGGGCGCGCGCGGTCGATCTGACGGTCGGCATGGGAAACAGCTACGGGCTGTCGCTGTGCCTGCGGCTGCTGGCCCTGGTGGAGCTGCTGGGGCGCGCGGCCTGGGCGGGCGGCCGGGCGGCGATCGGCGCCGGACCGCACCCTGCCCTGCTGAGTGCGGCGGCACAGGCGCCGCTGACCGCCGGGATGGGGTTCGACGAGGCGCGGCTGCGCGCCGCGCTGTCGCACCTGCCCCGGTTCGGGACCGATGCCGGCTGCGCGGCGTGAGCGCTCCGACCCGCATCGCGTCGCCCGCGGCGTCACGGCGGAGCGCGGCGCGCCCGGTGCCACGCGACGCGCTGCGCCGTGCGATCCGGTCGGCAGGGCTCGCGGTCCTGGCGTGCGGCTGCACGCTGGGCAGCCCGGGGCCGACCCGGGCGGACCAGCAGGCCATCGCGTCATGCAAGGCCGAGGCGGACCGTACCTACCTGGAACAGAATCGCGAGGTGCTGTCCGAGCGCAGCCAGACCGACACGCCGTTCTCGTCGTCCGGCATGGTCGGCGTGACCTCGCAGGGCCTCGGCCAGCTCTACGGCCGCTCGAACGACATCGAGGCCTGCCTGCGCAGCCGGACGGCCGCCAACGCCGCCACCGAGCCGGCGGCGGGCACCGGCGTCTCGCCGCAGATGGACCCGGCCGGCGCGTCGCAGCCCTGACGCCGACCCGGCAGTCGGCGACGCCGCCGCAGCCTGGTCGTCGCAGGCGATGGCGCCCGCTTCGCCAACCGCAGCCCCGTCAACCGCAGCCCCCCAACCGCAGCCTGGCCAAGTGCCGCTTGGCCAGGCGCAACCTGGAGACCGCCGTGAGCAAGATCGTCCGCACCGAGGCCAACCCCATCCTGTCGAAGGCCGTGGAGTACCACGGCTTCGTCTACACGCAGGGCTGCGTCGCACGCGACCTGTCGAAGGACATCGCCGGCCAGACCGAGGAGGTGCTGGCCCAGATCGACGACATCCTGGAGCTCCACGGCACCGACAACACGCGGCTGCTGCAGGCGCAGATCTGGCTCAAGCACATGAGCGACCGCGAAGCGATGAACGCGGTTTGGGCGAAGTGGCTGCCGGAGGGTCTGGCGCCGGCACGGGCCTGCGTACAGGCGGAGATGGCCGACCCCGGCTACCTGGTCGAGATCATGGTCACCACCTGCAAGTAACGCTCGAACAAATGCCGTGCAAAGCCTGTGGTGTCGTGCTAGCCACAGTGTGGCGTGACAGGCACGTTCCGTGATTCTGCAAAGCATCTTTCAGCCGGCGTGCGGCCACTGGCGAATATAGGACAAACATCCTATAAACATGCATCGTCCACAGGGCCTTTACTGGTTTTATTTCAAAAGATCGCATTATCGTGAGCGGATGTCTTGCCACTGCCGCAAAGCCGGCGCTACCGGATGACCCAGGTTCGGCAACCAGGGTGACGGCTCATGCGGCTTCCGGCGTTTGGTGCGCGACTGCTTCTGCTCGGCTCGGCTGTCGTGCTCGGCATCGCCGTGACTGCAGGCGCCCAGGCGCACTCGCGTCACGCCGGACGCGCCGCGTGGGCCGGACGCCAGGCGCACGGGGCCTGGGGCGCGGGTCTGGTGCGCAGCGCCGCCTGGTTCCACGGCGGGCACGCACGCTTCCGCCGCTACGCCGGCGGCGGCTCGGTGCTGCAGTGCGTGGCGTTCGCCCGCGAGGACAGCGGCGTGCAGCTGACCGGCAACGCCGCGGACTGGTGGGACAACGCCGAAGGCCTGTACGCGCGCGGCCCCAAGCCGGAGTCGGGCAGCGTGCTCAGCTTCCGCGCCAACGGCCACATGCGGCTCGGCCACGTCGCGGTCGTGACCGACGTCGTCGACGCCCGGACCATCGAGATCGACCACTCGCACTGGGGCAGCGGCGGCGTCAGCCACAGCATGTCGGTGATCGACGTGTCCGAGAACAACGACTGGAGCGCGGTGCGGGTCGAGGTCGGGCACACCGGGAGCTTCGGCGGCATCTATCCGACGCACGGCTTCATCTACCCGCGCCCGGACGGCGGCCCGCACCTCGAGCAGGCGAGCGCCGACATCACGCCGCGTCTGCCGGTGCAGGGCGAGCGGCGCAGGGCGGCGCGCTACGAGGTCGCCGAGGCGCCCGCATCGCCGCACGCGATCGACCTGTCCTTCAATCCCCGCTGAGGCCTGCAGGCGCTACGTCCCGCAGCGCCCCACCCGGGCTCAGGAGCCCGCCGGCATCGATTGATCGGTGCCTCCGCCGAAGCTGCCGCTAGCCCCCGGTCACGCTCATGTGCCGGGCCACCGCGGGGCTGTTGCGCTGCCGCTCGATGACGAAGTCGTGGCCCTTCGGCTTGCGCGCGATCGCGCCGAGGATCACCTCGCGCAACTCCTCGTTGGATGCCCCATCGCGCAGCGGCGCGCGCAGGTCCACCGCGTCGTCCTGGCCCAGGCACATGTAGAGCGTGCCGGTGCAGGTGAGACGGACCCGGTTGCAGGTCTCGCAGAAGTTGTGCGTCATCGGCGTAATGAACCCGAGCCGCTGCCCGGTCTCGGCGACGTTGAAATAGCGCGCCGGGCCGCCGGTCCGATGGTCGCTCTCGGTCAGCGTCCAGCGCAGCCGCAGCCGCGCACGCACCACCGAGAGCGGCAGATACAGGTCGGTGCGGTCGCCGCCGATGTCGCCCATCGGCATGGTCTCGATCAGCGTCAGGTCGAAGCCGTGCTCGCCGCACCAGGCGAGCATCTCGTCGAAGCGGTCCTCGTTGACCCCGCGCAGCGCCACCGCGTTGATCTTCACCGCGAGGCCGGCGTCGCGTGCCGCCATGATGCCGTCGAGCACCTGCGGCAGCCGGCCGCGCCGGGTGACCGCGGCGAACGCCTGCGGATGGAGGGTGTCGAGGCTGACGTTGATGCGACGCACCCCGGCGCGGGCCAGGCCGGGCGCGAAGCGGCGCAACTGGGTGCCGTTGGTGGTCATCGTCAGCTCGTCGAGCCCGTGGCCGAGGCGCGCACCCAGGCTGTCGACCAGCTGCATCACGTCGCGACGCACCAGCGGCTCGCCGCCGGTCAGGCGCAGCCGGCGCACCCCCAGGCCGACGAACACCGCGCACAGCCGCTCCAGCTCCTCCAGCGAGAGGACCTCCAGCCTGGGCAGGAACTCCATCTCGTCGGCCATGCAGTAGACACAGCGCAGGTCGCACCGGTCGGTGACCGACACCCGGAGATAGCTGATGGTTCTGCCGAACGGATCGAGCATGCTCAGTCGAAATCCTTGACCGGTGAAGCACGGACTCGTCAGGCCGCGGGCCCGTGACCGCATCTCGCGTGACCGACATGCCGACAAATCGGACCTGCACGCAATGTTGCCATTCGCACGGGCGGATCAAGCCTCCGTGGTGGATCATCCGGCCTGTGCCAGCAGCCGTGATGCGTGACCGGCCAGGCCGGCAAGCCCACAGCCCTCCCCTCGGACCCGGCTCAGAACACGCCTTGTGACTCCGGTGCCTGGAGCATGACCGCCTCGGTCGGCTTCAGCCGCGGCAACGACATGCCCGGGGAAACGACGGCCGGGTCAATCCGTGACCTCAAGCGCCACCACGGCGGCGTTGACCAGGATCTTGCCGGCGTTCTCGAAGTTCACGGTAACCCGGTGCCCCACGACCGATTGCACCTGCCCCGCACCCCAGTCCGGCCGGCCAGGGTGCAGCACCCGCTGCCCCGGCTCGAACAGCGCCCGGTCGTCCATCCCCAGCCTCCCCTACCACTGCGCCCGAACCCGTCCGAGCCCGGTCAGGTTGCCGGCCACCGACGATGCGGCCACAGTCGCGGCACGGCAAGCGCCGGCGCGGCCCGGCAGGCCGCTCCGGCCTGACGGCCGGCCGGAGGCAGAACACGCGATGCCGGACAAGGCGGACACCGACCCGGCTTCGTCGCGGGCCACGCCGCCGCACGGATCGGCGTTGCGCTTCGCCCAGCTGCTTGCCGCGCGGATGAGCCACGACCTTGCCGGACTGACGGGCGTGCTCGCGGGAGCGCTGGAGCTCGCGACCGAGGAGGCCGAACCCGCGGAAGCGCTCGGCTTCGCCCGCGATGCCGCCAGCGAGCTTGCCGCCAGGCTCAGGCTGCTGCGCGCCGCCTGGGCCGGTGCCGGCACCCCCCTGTCCGCAGCAGAGCTCACGGCGCTGGCGCCCGGCCTGGGCCCCCGAGTGCAGCTTGATCACGCGGGACTCGGCGACACGCCATACCCGCCCGGCCTGTCGCGCATGCTGCCGAACCTGCTGCTGCTGGGCGCCGAGGCGCTGCCACGCGGCGGGGTCGTGGCGCTCTCCGGCAACCCCGGCGAGGCCGCCACGCCAGGCTGGGTCCGGCTCGCGGTCACCGGCGCCAGGGCAGCGTGGCCCGACACGCTCGCGGCCTGCATCGCGGCCCCCGACACCGCCTGGGCGATCTCCGCGCCCCGGCAGCTGCAGCCGGCGCTCGTCGTCCTGCTCGCGCACACGGCCGGCCTCGATCTCCGGTTCGAGGCGTGCGGCCCGGACATGGCGCTCCCCCCGTTGCGGGTGTCGGGTGGGGCTCGGCCGGACCAGGCCGCAGGCGACGGCTGAAAAGCCCTGCCTGATGCCAGCCGACTTCGAGCGTAAGCGGTTAGGCAAGCAAGGCCAGAGGCTCTGCCTCTGGACTCCGCCAAAGGCTGAGCCTTTGGAATCCATTTGCTTGAGTAAGAGGGTTCCCAAGGCCTCGGGCCTTTGGCGGGTACGGGCGCAGCCCGCGCAAGGTCCGACTGGCCCGCTTGGGCCGTTGGCTGCCTACCGGCAGACCGTGGAGGTCGCACCGGCACGACAGATCGCGAACAGCTCGTCGTGGTGAGCGGTCCGCCAGCTTTTTCGCACTAGGTAAGATGACAAAGCGCAGCCATCCGGCGCTATTCCACGACCAGTCGCTCTTCCGTCACCATTATGCCAACAGTGGCGAAGTCGATGAAAGTCGGCTCGTCCGGCTTAACGTTTTTCAAATAATTCTCGGACGTGAAGAACCTATCGTGGTCAGCCCAGCTATCAAACCATATTTCAGTCAGGCCGTCATAGGCGGGCGCAGGATAGCTCGGCGCCGAGATTGATCGGGCAGGCTTTAGAACGCACTCCTCGCCGCCCTCGGTCGACCGGAACCCGGTGTGACCTGGAAATGCTCCAGGTAAAGGGATTCTCAAGGCTCAGCCTTGAGCGGAGTCCAGAGGCAGAGCCTCTGGCCTTGCCTCGCCCCACCGGCCCCGCCTCACCGGCCCCCGCCGATCGGCCAGAGCCGCGCCCATCCCCCGACCAGGTGCCAGGCCGCCCAGGCCACCAGCAGCGTCACCAGCACCACCTCGCGCGCAGAGCCGGTGCGGCACAGCGGGATCGCCCAGTGCCGGCGCAGCGGCCACGCCAGGCGCAGCCCGCGCGGCGTCAGCAGGTCCGCGGCCAGGTGCGACAGCCAGCCGACCGCGAGCGGCGCGTACAGCATCCGGTGCCCGCGCAGCAGCGCCACCCCGAGCGCCACCGCGAGCAGGGAGTGCGTCACCCCGCGGTGGCTGACCGCGCGCGACAGCGGCCGCGACACCACCCTGGCGCGGCGCCCGACCCAGGATTGCGGGTGGTCGATGTCGGGCATCACCGAGCCGAGCGCCGCCAGCCCAAGCCCGGCCGGGCCCGCCGCCGAGAAGCCCAGGTGCGGCGCCGCCCACGCCCAGGCGACCAGCCCCAGCGCCAGATGCGACCCGGCCATCATCGCGCCTGCCCGCCGCAGCGCACCGCCGCCTTGACGACCACGCGGACGCGCGCTTGGCTCGGCCGGCACGACCCCCCCATGCCGGCCGGCGGGCGCCCGGGCCTGCGCGCCCGGGTCACTGGCGCGCCCGGATCAAGCGCCCGAGGACCCGGACATGCGCATCGTCGCCGCCACCCGCATCCTCAACGAGGACGACATCGTCGAGGCGTTCGTGCGCCACCACGCCACCATGGTCGACCACCACGTGCTGCTCGACAACGGCAGCACCGACCGCACCCTCGACATCCTGCGCGCCCTGCACGCCGAGGGCATCCCGCTGACCGTGATGCAGAATCGCTCCGTCACCTTCTGCGAGGCCCAGCACAACACCTTCCTGTTCCAGATCGCGGTGCAGGCCTGCGGCGCGGACTGGGTGCAGTTCCTCGACGCCGACGAGTTCGTCCACCCGCGTGGAATCCCACTACGCGATCTGCTGTCCCATGTCTCGGCCGATGTCGCGTCGGTGAAGCTGCGGCTGATGAACTACCAGGCCACCGCCGGCGACGCCGCCGCCGACCTGCTGGTGCCGCGGCGCATCCGCAACCGGGCGCGCGACATGCCGGAGGTGTGGAAGGTCTGCGCCCGCGGCCGCAACGACCCCGGCCGCACCACGATCGGCGAGGGCAACCACGACGTCCTGCTCGACGGCCACCCGTCCCCCGGCCTGCCGGCGGACGGCGTGTCCCTCGCCCACTACCCGGAGCGCCACCCCCTGCAGCTCATCACCAAGGCGGTGCTCGGCCGGCTCAAGGTGCTGGCCGACGGTGCGCAGACCGAGCGCGCCGGCACCAGCGCGCACTACACCCGGTTCCTGGAAACGATGCGCGACGCCCCGCACGACCTGCTCGGCCCGGCGATGGCCGCCACGGTGAACCCGGGCACGGCGCTGGTCGACGACCCGCTGGACTACGCCGGAGGCGCGCTGACCCTGACCGCCGCGCACGACCCGGTGCTGCGCGCGATCCGGCTGTTCTGCTCGGCCGCGGAGCAGATGGCGCGGCGCCACGGCCGGCTGCTCGACGAGAACGCCGCGGTGCGGGCGCAGACCTCGTTCTGGAACGCGGAGCTGGCGCGGATCGTGTGACAAGGCAGCAAGGCCGGGCTCTGCCCGGACCCGCCAGGGGCGAGCCGCCCCTGGACCGGCCTCCGGAAGATGTGGGTCCGGGGGCTCAGCCCCCGGCGGAGTCCAGAGGCGGAGCCTCTGGCCTTGCCTTCCCCTCAGTGCCCCGCGTTCTCCCCCGAGAAGTCCGGCGCCGCCAGCCCGCTCGCCTCCAGCTGCTCCACCAGCGCGCCCTTCAGCCGCTCCAGCCCTTCGTCGCTCGTCGCCTCGCACCGCGCCACCAGCACCGCCTGCGTGTTCGACGCCCGCAGCAGCCACCACCCGTCCGCCGTCGCCACCCGCACCCCGTCGATGTCCGAGACCTTCGCCCCGCTCTCGCGCAGCCGCCCCGCGACCTCCTCGATCACCGCGAACTTGCGGGTATCGTCGCAGTCGAAGCGCAGCTCCGGCGTGTTGACCACGTGCGGCAGCGCCTCGCGCACCGCCGACAGCTTGCCGTCCATCCGCGCCACGATCCCCAGCACCCGCACCCCGGCATACAGCGCGTCGTCGAAGCCGTACCACTTGTCGGCGAAGAAGATGTGGCCGCTCATCTCGCCGGCCAGCGGGCTGCCCAGCTCGGCCATGCGCGACTTGATCAGGCTGTGCCCGGTCTTCCACATCACCGGCTTGCCGCCGGCCCGCGCCAGCTCGTCGAACAGCACCTGGCTCGCCTTGACGTCGGCGATGATCGTCGCCCCCGGATGCTCGCGCAGCACGTCGCGCCCGAGCACGACGAGAAGCTGGTCGCCGGCGAGGATGCCGCCCTTGTCGTCGACCACGCCGATGCGGTCGGCGTCGCCGTCGAACGCGATGCCGATGTCCGCCCGGTGCTCGGCCACCGCGTCGATCAGCTGCACGAGGTTCTTGGCCACTGTCGGGTCGGGGTGGTGCGCCGGGAAGCGCCCGTCGATCTCGGCGTTGAGCACGATGTGCGTGCCCGGCAGCGAGGCCACCAGCCGGGTCAGCATCTCCCCGGCCGCGCCGTTGCCGTTGTCCCACACCACCCGGAGCCGGCGGTCGCCGCCGTCCCAGTCGGCGATCAGCCGCGCGATGTACTCGCGTGAGATGTCGACGCCGCGTTCGCTGCCGCCGGGTGCGCTGACCACGTCGCCGGCCGCCGCCATGCGACCGATCTGCTGGATGCGCTCGCCGAAGAACGGCTTGCGGTTCAGCATCATCTTGAAGCCGTTGTAGTCGGGCGGGTTGTGGCTGCCGGTGACCATGACGGCGCCGTCGGTCTCGAGCGTGGTCGAGGCGAAATACAGCAGCGGCGTCGGACCCAGGCCCACGCGCAGCACCTCCATGCCGGCCTCGCGCAGCCCCTCGACCAGCGGCGGCTCCAGGTCGGGCGAGGACAGCCGGCCGTCGTAGCCGACCGCCACGGTGCGCCCGCCCTCGCGCGCCACGATGCTGCCGAAGCAGCGCCCGATGGCGTGGGCGTCGGCCGGGTGCAGCGTGCGGCCGACCACGCCGCGGATGTCGTACTCGCGCAGCGTCGTGGGGTCGAAGTGGTGGGCGAACGCGCCCGCAGCCTGGCTCATGCTCAGCCCTCCCGGTAGGTCTTGAGGAAGTCGCGCACCGCGGGGCCGATGTCCGGCCGCTTGAGCGCGAAGGCGATCTGCGCCTCCAGGAAGCCCACCTTGTCGCCGCAGTCGAACCGCCTGCCCTCGTAGCGCAGCCCGTGGAACGGGCCGTGGCCGATCATCCGCGCCATCGCGTCGGTCAGCTGCACCTCGTTGCCGGCGCCGCGCTCCATCCGCGCCAGGTTGGTCATCACGTCCGCGGTCAGCACGTAGCGGCCGATGATCGACAGGTTCGAGGGCGCGTCCGCCGGCGCCGGCTTCTCCACCAGCCCGGTGATCTCGACGATCCTGCCGTCGTCGGCGCCGATCCTGAGAATGCCGTAGCGGTTGGTATGCTCGGGCGGCACCTCGGTGACCGCGACGACGCTGCCGCCGGTCGCCTCGTACGCCTCGGCGAGCTGCACCATGCACGGCGTGTCGGACAGCACCAGGTCGTCCGGCAGCAGGATGGCGAACGGGTCGTCGCCGATGAAGGCGCGCGCGCACCAGATCGCGTGGCCGAGGCCGAGCGGCTCCTGCTGGCGCACCGTGACCACCGAGCCGGGCGGCATCTGCGCGGCGCGCAGCGCGGTCAGCGCCTCGTTCTTGCCGCGCTCCTTCAGCGTCGCCTCCAGCTCGTAGGCGACGTCGAAATGCTCGACCAGGGCGATCTTGCCGCGGCCGGTGATCATGCAGAACTGCTCGATGCCGGCGGCCCGCGCCTCCTCCACCGCATACTGGATCAGCGGCTTGTCGACGACCGGCAGCATCTCCTTGGCCATCGCCTTGGTCGCCGGCAGGAACCGGGTGCCAAGACCGGCCACCGGCAGGACGGCCTTGCGGAGTTTCTTCATCTCGCTCGCGTTCCCTGCACTGGGAAGCCCGCCCCGCCGGCACGGCGGGCGATCCCCCTGTCCCTCGTTACAACCATGTCGTGCCATGCGCCGACGCCTGCGGCAAGGAAACGCCTCACAGCCCGTCCATCCCCGGTGCGGCGCCCGCCTCGCTCACCGGCGGCGCCGCCGCATCGCCCGGGCCGGCAACGGGTGCCGGGACCGGAACCGACGCGGCCGGCGGCGGCGACCCCGCGCGGGGTCCGCTCAGGCCGCCCTGCGCCTGCAGCGCCGCGAGCGCCGTCATGTTGACGATGCCGCGCGCGGTCACCGTCGGCACCAGCACGTGCAGCGGCCGCGACAACCCGAGCAGCAGCGGCCCCACCGGCAGCGCGTCGCTCGCCGCCTTGAGCAGGGTCAGCGCGATGTTGGCGGCATCGAGGCTCGGCATGATCAGCAGGTTGGCCACCCCGGACAGCCGGCTGTCCGGCACCGCGCGGTCGCGCAGCGCCTCGGACAGCGCCGCGTCGGCGTGCATCTCGCCGTCGACCTCGAGCTCCGGGGCGGCGGCGCGGATCAGCTCCAGCGCCCGGCGCATCTTGCGCGCCGAGGCCGACGCCGAGCTGCCGAAGCTCGAATGCGACAGCAGCGCCACGCGCGGCACCACGCCGAAGCTGCGCACCGTCGCCGCCGCCAGCAGGGTCATCTCGGCCACCTGCTCCGCGGTCGGGTCGAGCACCACGTGGGTGTCGCAGAAGAACAGCGCGCCCGCCTGCAGGATCAGGCAGGACAGCCCGAACACCTGGCTGGCGCCGCGCGCGCGCGGGATCATCGGCAGGATGTGGCGGAGCTGGCGGGTCCAGTCGCCGGTGCCGCCGCACAGCGCCGCGTCGGCCTGCCCGGTCTCCAGCAGCATCGCCGCCGCCACGGTGGGCCGGGTGTGCAGCCAGCGCTCGGCGATGTCGGACGGCGTGCCGCGGCGGCCGACCAGCAGCCGGTAGCGCTCCGCCAGCGGCGCGAACACCGCGTCGTCGCGCGCCGGGTCGAGCACGCGCACGCTCTCGTCGAGATCGAGGCGCAGGCCCATCTCGCGAACCTTCTGCGCGATCACCTCCCGCCGGCCGAGCAGGATCGGCTCGGCGAGCTGGTCGTCGACCACGGTCTGCACCGCGCGCAGCACCCGCGGGTCCTCGCCCTCGGCATAGACGACGCGCTGCGGCCGCCCGGTGCGCGCCGCCTCGAACACCGGCCGCATCAGCTGCCCGGAGCGGAACACAAACAGCTCCAGCTCCTCGCGGTAGCCGGCAAAGTCGGTGATCGGCTTCTCGGCCACCCCGCTGGCCATCGCCGCCTTGGCCACCGCCGGCGCGATCTGCAGGATCAGCCGCGGGTCGAACGGCTTGGGGATGATGTAGTCCGGGCCGAACACCGGCGCCGCACCGCCATAGGCCGCAACCACCACCTCGGAGGCCTCGGCGCGGGCCAGCGAGGCGATCGCCTCGACCGCGGCGATCTTCATCGCCTCGTTGATCGTCGTCGCGTGCACGTCGAGCGCGCCGCGGAAGATGAACGGGAAGCACAGCACGTTGTTGACCTGGTTCGGGTAGTCGCTGCGCCCGGTCGCGACGATGGCGTCGGGCCGCGATGCGCGCACCGCCTCGGGCAGGATCTCCGGCTCCGGGTTGGCGAGCGCCAGGATCAGCGGCCTGGGCGCGAGACGGTGCAGCCACTCCGCCTTCAGCACGCGCGGCGCCGAGAGGCCCATGAACACGTCCGCGCCGTCGAGCACCTCCTCCAGCGTGCGTGCCGAGGTCGCGCGGGCGTAGCGCGCCATGTTGGGCGGCATCCCGGCGTCGCGGCCGGCATGCACCACGCCGTCGACGTCGGTCAGCGTGACGTTCTCCGGCCGCAGGCCCATGGACACCAGCAGGTCCACGCAGGCGAGCGCCGCCGCGCCGGCGCCGGAGGTGACGAGCCTGACCCGATCCAGCTGCTTCTGCTGCAGCACCAGGCCGTTGCGCACCGCGGCGGCGACGATGATCGCGGTGCCGTGCTGGTCGTCGTGGAACACCGGGATGCGCATGCGCTCGCGCAGGGCGCGCTCGATGACGAAGCACTCCGGCGCCTTGATGTCCTCGAGGTTGATCGCGCCGAAGGTCGGCTCCAGCGCCGCCACCACCTCGATGAAGCGGGCCGGGTCCCGCTCGTCCACCTCGATGTCGAACACGTCGATGCCGGCGAACTTCTTGAACAGCACCGCCTTGCCCTCCATCACCGGCTTGGAGGCGAGCGGGCCGATGTCGCCGAGCCCGAGCACCGCGGTGCCGTTGGTGATCACGCCCACCAGGTTGCCGCGCGCGGTGTACTCGCGCGCCCTGGAGACGTCGTCGCGGATCTCCAGGCACGCCGCCGCGACGCCGGGCGAATAGGCCAGCGCCAGGTCGCGCTGGGTGGCCATGCGCTTGGTCGGCTCGACCGCAAGCTTCCCCGGCCGCGGCAGGCGGTGGTAGTCGAGCGCCGCCTTGCGGAAATCCTCGTCCATCGCGCAATCCTCCCGCCCGGCCGCCGGCCGGACCCGTGTGCGCGGACGATGCCCCAGGACCATGCGCCGCGGGAAGCCGGCGTCATGCATGCCATGCGGCGGGCAGGCAGCCCCGGCGCGGCAGGCCGCACGCGCGGCGACCAACGGACGATAAACCCGGGCGGGGGCGCCGCTGCACCGGCAACACGCCGGCCGCGCAGCATCGCGGCGCCCGGGGCGATGCGCCGGGATGGTCGGATATGCGGTCGAGAAGACTCGAACTTCCACGGGGTTGCCCCCACAAGCACCTCAAGCTTGCGCGTCTACCATTCCGCCACGACCGCAGGAACGACGGAGCGCCGTATAGCCGATGGACGTGAGCGCTTCAACAGCGGCCGGAACCGCGGCCGGGTGTCGCGCCACCGACCCGCCGCGCGCCCCCGCGCCCGACACGGCGACGGTGGAGTGGCGCGTCGAGCCCGGCCTGCTCGGCTATCCCGAGGCGGTGGCCACGATGCAGGCCCGGGTCGAGGCGATCCGCGCCGGCGCCGCCCGCGAACTGGTCTGGCTGGTCGAGCACCCGCCGCTCTACACGTCGGGCACCTCGGCACGGAGCCGGGACCTGGTGGCGCCGCACCGCTTCCCGACGTTCGCCGCCGGCCGCGGCGGGCAGTGGACCTATCACGGGCCCGGACAGCGCACCGCCTACGTCATGCTCGATCTCGCGCGCGCCCACGGCACAGTGCCGCCCCGCGACGTGCGCGGCTTCGTGGCCGGGCTGGAATCGTGGCTGATCCGCAGCGTCGCCGCGTTCGGCGTGCAGGCGGAGCGCCGACCCGGCCGGGTCGGGCTGTGGGTCGCGCAACCAGGGGGCGCGGAGTCGAAGATCGCCGCGATCGGCGTGCGGGTGACGCGCTGGGTAAGCTGGCACGGCGTCGCCCTCAACGTGTGCCCGGATCTGGCGCACTACGCCGGCATCGTGCCCTGCGGCATCGCCGAGCACGGCGTGACCAGCCTGCGGGCGCAGGGTGCCGCCGCCGGCATGGCGGCGGTGGACGCGGCGCTGCGGCAGGCTTGGCCCGGGGTGTTCGGGGCGTGACCGGACAGGCAGGCAAGGCCAGAGGCTCTGCCTCTGGACTCCGCCAAAGGCCTCGCCTTTGGAATCCCTATGCTTAGGAGAGGAGTTCCCAGAGGCCTTGGGCCGCTGGGATGCGGGGGGACGGAAAGCCCGGCCTTGCTGCGCCTGCAGGTCGATGCCCGGGGCCGCCGGTGCACGCCCCCACTCCCCCGCCGTCCCCACCCGTGCTAACGCCACGCGCATGGCGACGCCCGACCCCGACGACCACGCCCGGCGCAGACTGCGCCGGGCCAAGGCGTTCGCGACCGCGCTGCTGGCGGCGACCGGCGGGCTGGTGGTGCTGTCCTACGCGCTGCCGCCCGGCTGGCCCGCCGAGCTGCTGCAGTCCGCCGCCAAGGCCGGGCTGGTCGGCGGGCTCGCCGACTGGTTCGCGGTCACCGCGCTGTTCCGCCATCCGCTCGGCCTGCCGGTCCCGCACACCGCGATCATCCCGGCGCAGAAGGCGCGGCTCGGCGCCGCACTCGGCCGCTTCGTCGCCTCGCACGTGGTCACCGAGGAGGAGGTCTCGCGCGCCCTCGCCCGGCTCGACGTGCCGGACCTGGTGCGCCGCTTCCTGGCCGATCCACAGACCATCGAGCCGCTGGCGCGCGCGCTCGCGACCGCGGTGCCCGGGCTGTTCACCACGCTGGAGGACGGCAGCGTCGGCCGTGTCGCCGGCCGCGTGGCCTCGCGGCTGCTGGGCGGCTCCGGCGCCAGCCTGGTCCTGGCGCGCGCCCTGCACGGCCTGGTCGACGGCGGCCGGCACCAGGAGGTGCTGGGCTTCCTGCTCGAACAGCTGCGCGGCGCGCTCGCCGCCAAGCAGGACCAGCTGCGCCGCATGATCGAGGAGCGGGTCAGCGAGCAGGGCGGCCGCGTGGTCGGCTGGGCGATCGGCGCGTCGATCGCGACCCGCGTGCTCACCTCGATCAACGCCGAGCTCGACAAGGTCGATCCGCAGAATTCCGAGATCCGCGCCGCCTTCGACGAGTGGGTGCGCCGCGAGATCGTGCGCATGGAGGAGGACCCCGGCCGCGCCGCCGAAATCGGCCGCATCCTGCGCGACGTGGTGCGGCACGAGACGGTGCAGAACTGGGCCGGCGACGTGTGGCAGCGGCTGCGGCGCACCATCGAGGCGGACGCGGCACGGCCCGACGGCCACACCGTCGACGTGCTGGAGGCCGGGCTGGTCCGGCTGTCCGGGGTGCTCACCGAAGGACCGCAGGCGCAGGCCCGGCTGCGACGCGGCGCCGACGCCCTGGTCGCGCGCATGCTGCCCCTGGTGCAGGACCAGCTCGCCGGGTTCATCAGCGACGTGGTGGCGAACTGGGACACCGACACGCTGGTCAACCGGATCGAGCTGCGCGTCGGCCCCGACCTGCAGTACGTCCGGGTGAACGGCACCCTGGTCGGCTTCCTGGCTGGTGGCGTGCTCTACGCGATCCTGCGCGTCGTGTTCGGCCACGTCGTGTCGTGACGCCGGGCGTCGTCTAGCCGGGCGTCTTGCAGCCGATTGTCATGCAGCAAAACTGCCCCCGAGCCGAGCCGCTCAGGCCCGCCGGCGCAGCTCGCCTCCGTCGCGGCGAGCGCGCCAGAGCTGCACCCGGAACGCCATCCAGGCGACCAGGCCCGCGACCACCACGACCGGGATCAGCATCGAGACGAGCCACACCGCCAGCACCGCTCCGATCAGCCCGACCCCCGCCACCGCGACCAGCGCCGCCACCACGCCCACGCGCAGCAGCCAGCGCGGCCGAGCCGGCGCCTGCGAAGTGCGGAAGCGCCCGTCGGGCATCATGTCCAGGGTCCGCACGGAGGCGGTTCGCGGCCACGTCGGGGTCGAGGCGGGGTCGGTCATGGCGAATCAGGTGGTCCGCGGCCGTGTCGCCGTCAAGACGCCGCCCGCCCGCCGTCGTCCTCCCGCGAGCCGGGGGTCGGCTGCGCTTCTGGTCCGCTCCCGCAGGAGAACCCGATGCGGGTCCTCACGGCCCTGCCGTCCGCCCTGATCCTGGCCCGGCGTCGCCCATGCCACCCCGTCGCGTCCGCGGCCCGGGTTCCTCGACGGCACCCGGTGGCGACAGTGGCCGACGCCGCCAACCCGCAAGCCACGCCCCGACCCGCCGAAGGACGAAGCCCTCCGGAAACCCCTCTCGCAAGCAAATGGATTCCAAAGGCTAGGCCTTTGGCGGAGTCCAGAGGCGGAGCCTCTGGCCTTGCTCGCCCGGCGGGCCACGGTCAACGACCCGTGGCGACAGCGGCCGGCGGCACGGTGCGCTCGTCGGCGGCCCGCCACAGATACCAGGCGGCGGTCGAGCGATGCGGCGCCAGGGCGGCGCCCAGCCGCGCCAGCTCCGCCGGCCTGGGCTGCGCGGCGAGGCCGTGGATCCGCCGCCAGCCCTCGCGCACCCCGAAATCGTCGACCGGCAGCACGTCGGGCCGGCCCAGGGTGAAGATCAGCAGCATCTCCACCGTCCAGCGCCCGACCCCACGCAGCGCCGTCAGCCGCTCGATCAGCGCCGCGTCGGACAGCCGGGCCGCCGCACGGCGCGTCGGCACCGCTCCGCCGACGGCGGCACGGGCGATGTCGTGGATCGCCGCCACCTTGGCCCGCGAGAAGCCGCAGACGCGCAGCTGCTCCGGCTCGGTGGCGAGCAGCCGGGCGGCCGAGGGAAAGTCGTGCTCGGGGTGCAGCGCCAGCATCCGACCCAGGATCGCCTCGGCGGCGCGGCCATGCAGCTGCTGGTGGGCGATCGCGCGCACCAGCGCCTCGTAGGGGGAGCGCTGCCGCTCCACCACCAGCCGGCACGGGCCGATCCGCTCGACCAGCGCGCCCAGCGCGGGGCTGCACGCCCGCAGGTGCCGCGCCGCCACGATCCGGCCGCGGCCGTCCGGGCGGGGCACGACCACGGATCCTGCCGCGCTCACGCCGAACCCCCCGGAGCGCCGCCGCCCGGCCGCCATACCCGGCGAAGGCGACGGCGCTGTCGCGGACATTCCGCCTCCCGCATCACCCGACCCGCTCCGTCCGACGCAGCCTCCCGAACGCCCGCCCTCCCGCGGCACAGATCGGCGGCAGGCGATCCGGCCGGCCCGCTAGCCGACCGGCGCCAGATGGCAGTCGCCGGAGATCTCGCCGTCGTAGCGCGTCCAGATCTGGGTCTGCCCGAACAGCGGCAGGCCGATGTAGCCGCGCAGGTGCAGCTGCGTGTCGCGCCCCAGCCACAGCTCGGCGTCATACACCTTGTCGGTGTTGGGGTTGATGATGTCGCCCTTCCACAGGTTGCTCTCGACCGGCCTGAAATCGCGGATGATGGTCTCGCGGCACTCGGCCTGGCCGTGCAGGTCGCGCGGCACGCCGTCCTTGGGCCAGGCAACCATGCCGACGATGCTGCCGCACAGCGAGCCGCCGCACGGCTCGATGTCGATGACCGTGCTGTGGTCCTTGGTCAGCCAGCGGCCGGTGATCCCGGGCGCGGCCTGGGCGCGCACCGGGCCCGCGAGCACCACGCAGGTCAGCACGGCCATCGCGCGGCGGGCCCCATGGCCGAGGCGAGCGGCCGGAAGCGCTACATGATACACGGTGCCCCCCTTGGCCTGCCGGTCGATACTATGGTCTGAGGCGGCAGGTTGTCCAAGATGTGCGGCGCAGCCTCGCCCGGTGGCGACCGGGGAACGCCCGGCGCTGCAGCCCAGGCCCCGCACCGCAGCGGCGAAGCCGATGCGGTGACACGGCCAGCCGTGCTGCGTGCGCGTCAGGCCGGCACGACCGAAGACCCTGCCCTCGGGACGAAAGCCCCCGGCCGACGACCAGCGCCTGCACTCCCGAGGCCCGAACCACGGCTCGCCCGCCAGTTCCGCTCCCTGGCAGCTCCGGGCATAGCGCAGCCCTGCCTCGCGAACGCTCGGCCGCAGGAAGCAGCCGGCGCCGGGTCGTCACGCGGCGCGCGGGCCGCATGGCACCACGCGGATCACGCCGCCTGCAGCAGCGGATCGAGCCCGCCCGCGCGGTCGAGCGCCAGCAGTTCATCGCAGCCGCCGATCCAGCGCCCGTCGATGAACACCTGCGGCATCGTGGTGCGCCCGCCGGAGCGTTGCTGCGCCTCCGCGCGTGGCGCCGAGCCGTGCGGCGCCTTGATCTCCGTCACCTCGATGTTCTTGCCATGCAACACCTGCAGCGCCCGCACGCAGTACGGACACCAGGACTGGGTGTAGACTTCCACCTTCGCCATCGCAGCTCTCCTCAGGTACCCGACCTTCAAGCGACCGGAACCGACCCCGCCGGTCTGGCGGCCGACGCGCCTGCCGGCGCTCACCGGGCGCATTCCGCGCCATCCGACACCCCGGAGTCTGCCCCCGCGTCGCAGCGTCGCGCAAGCCGGCGGCCGGAACGCCGCGTCAGGCCGACACCCTAGGTGGATACCGCAGCGTCACCGTCCGCCGCCGAGGCGTGCCGCTGGCGGAGCTCAGCGTGCACGGGCCTTGCACCCGCCGCCTCCAGGATCTCGGCGTCCGCCACCCCGGTCCCGTCGTAGCTGCCGCCCTGGTCGCTCCAGTCTCCCTCGTCGCCCCCGCCGCCCCCGCCCCCGCCGCCCGCACCCTCGTCGCCCCGGTCTCCCTCGTGGTCGGAGTCCCCGGCGTCGCGGTCCCCGGCGTCGCCGCCGGCCCGTGCCGCCGCCAGCACGTCCACCGCCGCGGCACCGGCGGCGAGCAACGCCCGGGTGCAGGCGCCGGCGGTCGCACCGGTGGTGAGCACGTCGTCGACCAGGACCACCCGGCGCCCCGCCAGCAGCCCCAGGCGCCGCGCGCGCACCGCGAATGCGCCGTCGGCCGCAGTGCGGCGCTCCTCGGCATTGCGGCCGCGCATGGTGTCGCCGTGCCGGCGCCGCTCCAGGAGGTCCGGCACCACGCGACAGCCGCTCAGCCGACCGACCCTGGCGGCGAGCAGCCCCGCCTGGTTGTAGCGCCGGGACAGCAGTCGCCAGCGATGCACCGGCACCGGCGCCAGCAGGTCCGCGTCGCGCAGCAACGCCGCACCGGCGCGCGCCATGTGCGCCCCCAGCACGCCGGCAAGCTCGGTGCGGTCCCCGTACTTGAGGCCGAGGATCAGCCCCGCCGAGTGCCGGTCGTAGCGCAGCGCCGCGCGCGCCCTCGACCACGGCGGCGGCGCCGCCAGGCAGGCGGCGCAGGTCCGCGACGCGCCGCCCCGGCCTGCGCTCGCGAACGGCACCCCGCAGGCGACGCAGCAGGGCTCGGTGACGAACACCAGCCGGCCATGGCAGCCGGCGCAGAAGCTGCCGTCGGTGTCCACCATGCGGTCGCAGGCCGGGCACTGCGGCGGCAGCGCGACGTCGAGCGCCGCCGCCCCGCCGCGCGCCAGCGCCGGGCCGATCCGGCGCAGCAGCGCCGCAACGCGATGGCGGCCCGCAGCCGCGGTCGCTCCCGTCTCCCCGGCCTGGTCCAGCGCAGCCTCCCCGCAGCGACGGTCGATGCAACCGCAGGCTGCGCGCGCACCCTACGCCGCAGGCAGGCTTGCATGTCACCCGCAATGTCGCACATCGATCCCATGGGCGATCCGATCATCTTCGACCGCCGCGCCGTGCGCCTGCACCGCGACCGCGCGGCCGGAACCATCGGCGAGGTGGCCGCGGTGCTGGGCGAGGCGGCAGACCGGCTGCTCGACCGGCTCGACGACACCACCCGCCGCTTCGGCGACGCGCTCGATGTCGGCGGCCGCGGGGTGGTGGCGCTCAGGCTGCGCGCGCGCGGCATGCGGGTCACCAGCTGCGACCTCTCGCCGCGCATGGCCGCGACCAACGGCGGGCTCGCGGTCGCCGCGGACGAGGAGGCCCTGCCGTTCGCCCCGGCAAGCTTCGACCTCGTGGTCGCCAACCTGTCGCTGCACTGGGTCAACGACCTGCCGGGATGCCTGGTGCAGCTGCGCCAGGCGCTGCGGCCGGACGGGCTGTTCCTTGCCAGCGTGCCGGCGCTGGGCACGCTGGACGGGCTGCGCACCGCGCTCGGTGCCGCCGAACTGCAGCTCTGCGGCGGGGTCTCGCCGCGGGTGTCGCCGTTCGCCGAGCTGCGCGACTGCGCGAGCCTGCTGCAGCGCGCCGGCTTCGCCATGCCGGTCGCCGACTCCGACGAGCTGTGCCTGCTCTACGCCGAGCCGCTGACGCTGCTGCGCGAGCTGCGCGCCGCCGGCGAGACCAACGCCGTGCTGCTGCGCGACCAGCGGACCCCGCCGCGGGCGCTGTTCGCGGCAGCCCTTGCGGCAATGCCCGAACGCGACGGCCGGCTCGAGGTGCTGCTGCGGCTCGCCATGCTGACCGGCTGGGCGCCCGCACCCGGCCAGCCGCAGCCGCTTGCACCGGGCAGCGGCCGCATCAGCCTCGCCGCGGCGCTCGACGGCGCGCCGGGAGCGTCCAGGCAAAGCTGACGCCGCATGGCTCAATGGCAGCGGCCGCAGTCGTTGACCTGCAAGCAAAGCAGGGCTGGGCGCGCCCTCCTTCCAATGGCACAAGCGGGTCGTCGGAACCGTGCGCGGGCTGCGCCCGGACTCCGCCAAAGGCCCGAGGCCTTTGGCGGAGCCTCCGGCCTGGCCTGCCCGACCGGCCACGCGTCAAGGCGCGCGGTCCCAGACTCGTGCGGGTCCGGGGCAGAGCCCTGGCCTTCCGTCACCCCCGGCGCCGCCCGTCAGGCCGCGCCGACGCCCTCCAGCGCGCGCACCGCCGCGTCCGGCAGCACGAGCCGCCCCGCCGCGAGGTTCTCCCGCAGGTGCGCCACGGACGAGGTGCCCGGGATCAGCAGGATGTTCGGCGAGCGGCGCAGCAGCCAGGCGATCGCCACCTGCATCGGGCTGGCATCGAGCCGGGCCGCGACCTCGGACAGCGCCGACGACTGCAACGGGGTGAACCCGCCGAGCGGGAAGAACGGCACGTAGGCGATGCCGTCGCGCGCCAGGTCGCCGATCAGCGCGTCGTCGCCCCGGTGCGCCAGGTTGTACTGGTTCTGCACGCAGACGATCTCGCAGATCCCGCGCCCCTCCGCGACCTGCGCCGCCGTGACGTTGCTCAGCCCGATGTGGCGCACCAGGCCCTGCCGCTGCAGCCCGGCCAGCACGCCGAGCGGCGCCGCGATCGACCCTTCCGCGGGGTGCCGGTCGAACATGGCGCGCAGGTTGACCACGTCGATCGCATCCACGCCCAGGTTGCGCAGGTTGTCGTGCACCGCCCGGGTCAGCTCGTCGGCCGAGAACGCCGGGTTCCACGAGCCGTCCGCGCCCCGCCGCACGCCCACCTTGGTGACGAGGACGAGCTCGTCCGGATAGGGCGCGAGCGCCTCGCGGATCAGCTGGTTGGTGACGTGCGGGCCATAGAAGTCGCTGGTGTCGAAGTGGTTGACCCCGCTCGCGACCGCCTCGCGCAGCACGGCCAGGGCGGCGCCGCGATCCCGGGGCGGCCCGAACACGCCGGGCCCGGCAAGCTGCATGGTGCCGTAGCCGAGCCGCCCCACGCTGCGGCCGCCAAGCGCGAACGCACCCGCCCGCCCGGCGCCTTCCACGGTGCCGGACCGGCCGATCCCGGACCGGTCGACGCCGGGCTGGTCGGTGCCGGGCTGGACGGTGCCGGGCTGGTCGATGCCGGGCTGG
>CAXSEF010000011.1:30078-32040 GCA_964236535.1 uncultured Acetobacteraceae bacterium | reverse complement strand
GCCGGGCTGGTCGGTGCCGGGCTGGACGGTGCCGGGCTGGTCGATGCCGGGCTGGACGGTGCTGGACATGGTCGTTTTCCTATCGGGACGACGCACAGCTGGGCATTGCCGATCCACGCGATAACGGGCGGAAATCAGCACGGGCTGTGCGGACCGGCGAACAGTGAAGGTCGATCTCGACGCCTTCGTGGCGGTGGCGAACGCGAAGGGCTTCCGCGACGGCGCGCGTGCCAGCGGCAGCAGCGCCTCCAGGCTCAGCGAGGCGGTGCGCCGCCTCGAGGAGCAGCTCGGCGTCCGGCTGCTCAACCGCACGACCCGCAGCGTCATGCCGACCGAGGCGGGCCGGCGCCTGCTGGAGCGGCTCGGCCCGGCGCTCGCCGAGATGGAAGAGGCCCTCGACGTGGTCAACGGCTTCCGCGACCGGCCGGCCGGCACGTTGCGCCTCAACGTGCCGCTCAGCGCGGCGCGCCTGGTGCTGCCCGGCATCGTCCCGCCGTTCCTCGCCGCCTACCCCGACATCCGCCTCGAGGTGATCGCCGAGGACGGCTTCGTCGACGTGCTCGCCGCCGGGTGCGACGCCGGCATCCGCCACGACGAGCGGCTGGAGCAGGACATGGCCGCGGTGCCGATCGGGCCGCGCGTGCAGCGCTTCGCCACCGCCGCATCCCCCGCCTACCTCGACCGCCGCGGCCGGCCGCAACACCCGCGCGAGCTGCTCGGCCATGCCTGCCTGCGCGGGCGCTTCGCCAGCGGCACGATGACGCCGTGGGAGTTCGAGCGCGCCGGCGAGGTCATCCGCGTCGATCCCGCCGGCCCGCTGCTGGTGCAGGTCGGCGGCGCGGTCGATCTCGCCGTCGACGCGGCGATCGCCGGCACCGGCATCGTCAACCTGTTCGAGGACTGGCTGCGCCCGCACCTCGACCGCGGCACCCTCGAACCCGTCCTCGAACCCTGGTGGCCAGGCTTTTCGGGGCCGTTCCTCTACTACCCCGGGCGGCGCCTCATGCCCGCGCCACTGCGCGCGCTCGTCGACTTCATCAGGACCCCGGCGAGGCCATCCTGACGTGCGCCGTCCTGCATCCAACCCCAAGCACAGCAGGGCCGGGCGTTGCCCAGACCCACCAAAGGGCGGAGCCCTTTGGAAACCCTTCGCTTAGGCACAAGGTTTCCAAAGGCGAGCCTCTGGCGGAGTCCGGAGGCAGAGCCTCTGGCCTTGCCTGCCTTGCCCGCCCCGCCAACCCCGCGCTACGGACCCACCGCCGCCCCGCCCGGCCGCCGATCGTCGTTGGCGCCGTAGAACCACCCCGGCCGCATCCCGCCGCCCAGCGTGGAGTCGTTTCCCGACGACGCCGGCCCGTCCCCCGCACGCGCCGGCCCGACCAGAATCGTCTCCGCCGCCCCCCACGGCGTGCGCTCGTCGATCGCGTAGCCCATCGCGCGCAGCAGCGCGGCGGTATCGGGCGACAGCGCGTAGGGCTCGGCCTCGATGCGGTCCGGCAGCCATTGCTGGTGCAGCCGCGGCGCGTCCACCGCTGCCTTGGCTCCCATGCCGTAGTCGAGCACGTTCATGATCGTCTCCAGCACGATCGAGATGATCCGCGAGCCGCCGGGCGAGCCCACGACCATCGCGACATGCCCGTCCTGCAGCACGATGGTGGGCGACATCGACGACAGCGGACGCTTGCCCGGCGCGATCGCGTTGGCCGCCCCCTGCACCAGGCCGAACATGTTGGCCCCGCCCGGGCTGGTGGTGAAATCGTCCATCTCGTCGTTCAGCAGGACGCCGGTCCCGGGCGCCATCACCCCCGCCCCGAACAGGCCGTTCAGGGTCACGGTCGCGGCGACCGCGTTGCCGTCGCGGTCGAGCACCGAGAAATGCGTGGTCTCCGCCTTCTCGCCGCCCGGCACCCCGCGCGTCCCCGGACCCCCGGCCGGCGCGGCGGTCGGCAGCGCCCCGCCCGC
>CAXSEF010000011.1:0-29978 GCA_964236535.1 uncultured Acetobacteraceae bacterium | reverse complement strand
GCGGGACATCGTGCGGCGCCACGCCCGCCTGCAGCGACGCGGAGGCCACGGCCCCGGCCGCGATGCTGTCGCGGATCGCCCGGGCATGCGACGCGGAGAGCAGCACCGCGACCGGACTGGTCACGTAGGCCGGGTCGCCCAGGAACGTGTTGCGGTCGAAGAACACGTGGCGCAACACCTCGGCCAGCACGTGCGCCGCCGCCGCCGAGTGGAACCCCAGCGCACGCATGTCGTAGCCCTCGATCACCCCGAACGCCTCGCAAAGCGCCACCCCGCCCGACGACGGCGGCGGCGCCCCCAGCACCTGCCGGCCGCGATACGTGCAGCGCAGCGGATCGGTCTCCGCCACCCGGTAGCCCGCGAGATCGGCCGCGGTGATGCCGCCGCCGCCCGCCTGCGCCGCCGCCGCCACCGCCGCCGCCACCGGCCCGCGATAGAACCCGTCCGGCCCGTCCGCCGCCACCAGCGCCAGGGTGCGCGCGAGGTCCGGCTGCACCAGCCGATCGCCCGCCTGCAGCGCCGAGCCGTCCGGGCGCAGGAACACCGCCGCCAGCGCCGGATCGGACCGGAAGCGGGCGTTGCGCACTGCCAGGATGTCGACATCCGGCTGCGACAGCACGAACCCGTCGCGGGCCAGCGCGATCGCCGGCGCCATCACCTGCCCGCGCGACAGCCGCCCGTACTCGCGCAGCACGGTGTCGAGCCCGAGCACGCTGCCCGGCACCGCCGCCGCACCCCAGCCGAACAGGCTGGCGCCGCGGATCGGCCTGCCCTGCGCGTCGAGGTACATCGACGCGGTGGCCGACGCCGGCGCCGTCTCGCGGAAATCGACGAAGCGCTCGCGCCCGTCGGCCATGTGCAGCACGATGAAGCCGCCGCCGCCCAGGTTGCCGCAGCACGGATCGACCACCGCCTCGGCGTAGCCCACGGCCACCGCGGCATCCACCGCGTTGCCGCCCTCACGCAGGATGCGCGCGCCCACCTCGGCGGAAAGATGCTGGGTGGCGACCACCATGCCGCGATCCGACTCGACCGGCGGCGGCACGGCAGCCCCTGCAGCCGCCCCATACACTCCCAGGGCGACCGGCAGCCACGCCGCCCCGGTCAGCCCCCACCGGCGCGCAACGCCTGCCCCCTGGCTCCATCGCGCGCGGCGAGCGATCAACGCCCGCCCGGCCGCATCGCCCCTGGTCCGCGCGGCCGGCCCGGTCAGCCCTCCCGGGCCCGGTGGTGCCGGGGCGCGCAACCCGCCGGACCAGCCGGGCTCAGGTCAGCTCGTCCTTCAGTTCCTTGGCCGGGCGGAACGCGATCTTGCGCTTCGCCGCGATCTGGATCGCCTCCCCGGTCGCCGGGTTGCGGCCCATGCGCGCCGCCGAATGGCGGACCTGCAGGACGCCCAGGCCGCTCAGCCGCAGCTTGTCCCCCTTCTTGAGGTGATCGATCATCAGCTCGATCACGCCCGTCATCACCGCCTCGGCCTGCTTCTTCTCCAGGCCCTGGGTCTCGACCAGCCGGGCCGCAACCTGCTTGAGCGACACCGTCACCTGCGGCGCCGCCTTCGCCTCGACCGCGCCGTCCTTCGGCGCGCCGTCCTTCGACGCAGCGGACTTGGCCGCCGGCTTCGCCGTTTTGACCGCCGCAGTCTTGGCGGCGGGCTTGCTCGGGGCTGCCACCTTGGTGGGCTTCTTCAGAGCCATTGAACATTCCTGATGTGCTGTCTCGGGATCGGCGACACCGAATCACGCTTTGCCGCACGGGACAAGCGCGACGTGCGAGTCGCACCGCCAAAACCCCTCGCGCAGCGCCACGCAGCGCGAAATAGCCCGGAAATGCCGGCCTTGCATCCGCCTCCCGCGCGCCCGCCGCCCCTAGCGCCGCATGTCGGGCCCGCGCTCGCCCTCCTCCAGATCGGTGTCGTCGAGCGCCACGCCACGCGCATCATGCGCCCCGCCATGCGCCAGCACCTCGCGCTCCAGCGGCCCGGCGGTGCGGTCCAGCGCGAGCACCTGCGCCAGGCCCTCGCTGTCCGCCACCCGGCGCGCCGCCTCGATCGCCTCGGCGAAATCCATCGGCCGCCCGTCGGGCCGCATCGGATGCGTGGTCTCCCGCCGCCCGTCCTCGCCCACCAGCGCGATCTCGACCACGATCCGGTCGGGAGAGTCCTCGTCGAAGCGCTGCAGCACCGTCACGCCGCGCCCCTCCGGCAGCGCATCGTGCGGCTCCATCGTCACCAGCTCGGCCATGTGCGTGTCCTCCTGCACCGCGAACGACGCAGCGCCATCCCGGGTTCGCCACGCGAGCCCCGGTTCCACGCCCGAGATCCAAGCCCGAGATCCACGCCCCGGATCCACGCCCGAGAGCCGCGCCCGCCGGGTCGCCCACCCATGGCGCCCTTGGTGCCGCTTGACGCCGTCCCATGTTGGGTTTCAAGCCACTCCCCCGGGAACGGCTGCGACCGGAAGCAAGGCGAGCCCGTAGCTCAGCTGGTAGAGCACGAGACTTTTAATCTTGGGGCCCTGGGTTCGAGTCCCAGCGGGCTCACCACCGCTTCCCGCACCTGGCGCGGCGCTCCTACAGCACCCGCAGCGCCAGCACCCCCGCCACCAGCGCCACCGCAAGCGCCACCAGCACCAGCGCCAGCCGCCGCTCGACGAACTGGCGCATCGGCTCGCCGAAGAACCGCAGCAGCCCCGCCACCAGGAAGAACCGCGCCCCGCGCGTGACCAGGCTCGCCGCCAGGAACACGCCGAAGTCGAAATGCGCCGCCCCCGACGCGATGGTGACCACCTTGAACGGGATCGGCGTCAGCCCCTTCACCAGGATGATCCACAGCCCGTACTGCTGGTACTTCGCCTGGAACGCCGTGAACGCCCCCACCTCGCCGTACGCGCGCAGCACCGGCAGCGCCAGCTGCTCCAGCAGCAGCGCCCCGATCGCATAGCCGAGCACCCCGCCGGCCACGCTCGCCAGCGTGCACAGCCCCGCCAGCCACCACGCCCGCGCCGGCCGCGCCAGCACCATCGGGATCAGCAGCAGATCGGGCGGCAGCGGGAACACGCTGCTCTCGGCAAAGCTCACCACCGCGAGCCAGACCGGCGCGGAAGGCCGCGCGGACAAGGCCAGCAGCCGGTCGGCCAGTCGCGCCATGGGTCGGTCCGTTCGCGTCGAAGGAAGCAGAGCCAGAGGCTCTGCCTCCGGTTGCAGCCATTGGCAAGCCTTGGGACGCCGTGACCGGACAGGCCAGCAGGGCCGGAGGCTCCGCCTCCGGACGCAGCCATTGGCTGAGCCTCTGGAATCCCTGTGCTTGAGGGAGAGCCCGGCCTTGCTGCGCTTGCCGGCCAATAAAGCGGGTGACCGGCGGTCACACCGGCAGCGTCACCACCGCGCGCAGCCCGCCTGCCTCCCGGTTCACCACCACCACGTCGCCGCCATGCGCGCGCAGGATGTTGCGCGTGATCGGCAGCCCGAGCCCCATGCCCCCGGTCTCGCGCGACCGGCTCGGCTCGCCGCGGAAGAACGGCTCGAACACCCGCTCCAGCGAGGCGGCCGGCAGCCCAGGCCCGTCGTCCTCGACCAGGATCGTGAGCATTCCCCCCGCCGGCTGCACGCTGACCTGCGCGCCGCCGCCATAGGCGACCGCGTTGCCGACCAGGTTGGCGAACGCCCGCTTCAGCGCGATCGGCGAGGCGTGCACCACCAGCCGCGCCGGCCCCGACCACGACAGCCGCTCCGAGATCCCCGGCCGGGCGTCGCCCGCCTCGTCGAGCACGGTGCGCAGCAGCGCCACCAGGTCGACCGGCGCCATCGGCTGGCGATCCAGCGCGTCGCGGCCGAACGCCAAGGTGGACGCCACCATCTGCTCCAGGTCGTCGAGGTCGGCCATGAACTTCGCCCGCAGCTCGTCGTCGTCGATGAACTCGGAGCGCAGCTTCAGCCGGGTGATCGGGGTGCGCAGGTCGTGGCCCACCGCGGTCAGCAGGAAGGTCCGGCTGTCGACGAAGTTGCGGATGCGCGCGGCCATGGTGTTGAACGCGACCGCCGCCTTGGCGACCTCGGACGGGCCGCCCTCCGGCAGCGGGTCGGCATTCACGTCGCGCCCCAGCCGCTCCGCCGCCGCCGCCAGCGTGCGCACCGGCGCCGTCAGCCGCCGCACCGCCCACAGGATCAGCCCCGCCCCCGCCGCCGTCATCGCCAGGAACGCCGTCAGGAAGGCCGGCGACTGCCGGCGCGGCATGACGTGCATCGTCACGCCAAGGTTCAGCCAGCGCCCGTCCGGCACCTGGAACGAGGCGCCGATCCGGTGCAGCGAGGGCGTCCCGTAGATCCGGATCACACGCGGGTACTCCTCGCCGCTCAGCGGCGCCAGCGGCATGTCGGCCGTGATCGCACGCGCGACATCGGCCGGCGCCGGCTCCAGCCCGTGCGCGTCCGGAGCCGCGTCCAGCGACACCCGCGTCATCTCCTCGCCCAGCACCGCCACCATGTCGGCCTGCCGCGCCGCCGGCGCGTGCACCAGCAGACGGTACGAACGGATCAGCCGCAGCCCGAGCCCGCCCTCCATCTCGACATGCTGCAGCCGCCGCTGGTCGGCGGTGTGGATCATCAGCCCGCCGGCCTGCACCGCCATCAGCCCGGCCAGCACCGCCAGCGCCGTCCGCGAGGCCAGACTGCGCGGGCACGCCGCATGCAACGCCCGCAACGCCCGCGCGCGACCGGCCGCCAGCACCGGCTCCGCGCCGCCGAGCCAGCCCCTGGTGCGCCCCCCCGCCACCACGCGTCGTGCAACGGACCCCGAAGCGGCCCGCGCCGCCGGCGGCCCGGCCCGAACCGCCCGCTCCTCGATCGCGGCGAACGGCAACGTCTGCTCCTCCCAGCCCCCCTCCGGAACCGCCCGGACGTCATCCATCGACCCGCCCCCCGCCAACGACCCCGCTCCCGCCCCCGCGGTCGTCACCGCAGCAGCCTCCGCCGCGCCGCCGCTCAGGCGCGCTCGACATCGACCGCCAGCACGTAGCCGCCGCCGCGCACCGTCTTGATCAGCTGCGCGTGGCGCCCGTCATCCTCCAGCTTGCGCCGCAGCCGGCTGATCGCCACGTCGATCGCCCGGTCGAACGGCCCCGCCTGCCGCCCGCGCAGCAGGTCGAGCAGCATGTCGCGCGTCAGCACCCGGTTCGCCCGGTCCAGCAGCGCCGCCAGCAGGTCGTACTCGCCCCCGGTCAGCGACACCTCGACCCCGTCCGGGCTGAGCAGCCGCCGCCGCGCCGGCTCCAGCGTCCATCCCGCGAAGCGCAGCGCCTTGGCCACCCCGTTGCGGCGCTCCTCGCGGTCGACCGTGCGCCGCAGCACCGCGCGCACCCGCGCCAGCAGCTCGCGCGGGTTGAACGGCTTGGCCAGGTAGTCGTCGGCCCCCATCTCCAGCCCGACGATGCGGTCGGTCTCCTCGCCCATCGCGGTCAGCATGATGATCGGCACGTCGGTCTGCTGGCGCAGCCAGCGCGCGAACTCCAGCCCGCCCTCCCCGGGCAGCATCAGGTCGAGGATCACCAGCTGGTAGTGCCCCGCCGGCCACAGGCGGCGCGCCTCGCGGGTGTCGCGCGCGGTGGTGACCCGGAACGGATGGCGCTCCAGGAACTTCGCCAGCAGGTCGCGGATCTCGCGGTCGTCGTCGACCACCAGGATGTGGGGCAGGGTCTCCATCACCCCAACCTACAGCCTGCGCCCGCAGCCGGCAGACCCGGTTGCACTTCTTTGCAATCCGCCGGGCGGACGCGAGCCGCGAAGCAGGCAAGGCCAGAGGCTCTGCCTCTGGACTCCGCTCAAGGCTGAGCCTTGAGAATCCCTGTGCCTGGGCAAGTGGTCCCCAAAGGCCCCCGGCCTTTGGCGGGTCTGGGCGGCGCCCAGCCTTGCTTGCTGACGCTACGCCCCGTACCCACCCGGATGCGCCTCGCGCCACGCGAACGCGGTGCGCACCATGTCGTCCAGGCCGCCCAGCAGCGGGCGCCAGCCGGTCTGCGAGCGCAGCCGCTCCGACGAGGCCACCAGGATCGCCGGGTCGCCGGCCCGCCGCGCCGCCACCCGCACCGGCACCGCCCGGCCGGCCACGCGCTCCACCGCGGCGATCACCTCGCGCACCGAATGCCCCTGTCCGCTGCCGATGTTGTAGGTCACCGAGCCATGCGCCAGCCGGTCCAGCGCCAGCAGGTGCGCCTCCGCCAGGTCGCTCACATGCACGTAGTCGCGGATGCAGGTGCCGTCGGGCGTCGGATAGTCGTCGCCGAACAGTTCGAGCGCGCCACGCCGCCCCAGCGCCGCGTCGATCACCAGCGGGATCAGGTGCGTCTCCGGGTCGTGGTCCTCGCCCAGCCGCCCCTGCGCATCGGCGCCCGCCGCGTTGAAATACCGCAGGCACGCGACGTTCAGCCCGCACAGCCGCGACGCCCAGCCCAGCGTGCGCTCGATCATCAGCTTGCTCTCCCCGTACGGCGACGACGGGTCGATGCGCGCGTCCTCGCCGATCGGCACCACGTCCGGCTCGCCGAACAGGTTCGCCGTCGACGACAGCACGAACCGCGGCACGCCGTGGCGCACGCACGCCTCGATCAGCCGCATGCCGCTGACGCCGTTGTCCAGCAGGTAGCGGAACGGCTCGCGCATGCTCTCGCCCACCAGCGACAGCGCCGCGAAATGCAGCACCCCGTCCCACGGCCCGTCCGCCAGCACCGCCTCGACCGCGTCCGCATCGTGCAGCGACGCCCGCAGCAGCCGCGCCGGTGCGGTGACCGCCGCCTCGTGCCCCTTGCTCAGGTCGTCGAGCACCACGACCTCGTGCCCGCGGCCGAGCAGGGCGAGCACGACGTGGCTGCCCACGAACCCGGCGCCGCCCGTCACCAGATACCGACTCATCCCGTCACCCCGCCCCACCCTGCCGTTCCGCAGCCAGCGACAGCACGCGCCGGCGCCCACGGCAAGGCACCGCGCCTCAGTGCCCGCCCACCAGCGGGCTGGTGATGTAGGAGAACCCCCAGCTGACCGGCACGAACTGCTGCAGATACTGGTTGAAGTGCGTGTAGAACTCGTAAATCCCGGTCCGCGGCACGTACACGATGTCGAACGGCGCCAGCCGCACGTCCGCCGCCGGGTCCGCCCCCCGGATCGCCGCCCGGTAGTCCACCGAATACACCTGCGGCACGTCGCCCGGCCCGCGCCGCACCAGGAAGATGCGGTCGAGGTCGCCCGACAGCTTCGCCCCGCCGGCCCGCGCGACCGCCTGCAGCACCGTCAGGTTCGGCCCGACCGTGATGAACTCGCCCGGCGTGTTCACCTCGCCCGCCACATAGATCCGGTTCGGCGCGAAACTGCGCACCTCCACGCTCAGCCGCGGCGCCCGCAGCTCGTGCCCGTAGTCGACCCGCAGCGCCGCAGCCAGCTCCTCCGGCGTCCGCCCGTACGCCACCACCCCCTCGGCCAGAACCGTCGAGATCCGCCCGTCCGGCCGCACCGTGACCTCCTCGTTCAGCTCCGGGTTGAGCAGCAGCCGCACCCCCAGCACGTCGCCCACCTGCAGGCGGTATGGCGGGATCGACGCCGCCACCCCGGCCTGCGGCGCCACCACCTCCGGCGCCCGCGGCAGCCCCGCAACCGTCTGCGCGCACCCCGACAACACCACGGCCACGGCCAGCCACACGCCACGCCGCAGGCGCGCTGGAAACCTCATCGCAGGGTGCAGGACTTATGCATCCAGCAACCTTTACCATGTACTACCGTCCTGGGAACAAGCCCTGCGTGCAGCAGGCCAGGGCCAGAGGCTCTGCCTCTGGACTCCGCCAAAGGCTGGGCCCTTGGAATCCCTATGCTTAGCAAGAGGTTTCCAAAGGCCTCAGGGCTTAGGCGGGTCCCGGCCGGGCCCGTCCTCATTGCACCGGCCCGCCTGGGCCCGTGCAATGAGGACGGAGGGAAAGCCCAGTCCTATCCCGCTTTCACGCCAGCAGTCGCGCCAGCCGGTCCAGCTCCGCGTACCCCATGAACAGGTGATAGAACGAGCTTGCCGGCACATGCACCGACACCGGCGCCGCGTCCGCGTCGAGCTGGTCGATCCAGGTCCCCGCCCGCGCCCGCCCCAGATAGAGCCCGAGCAGCCCCTCCGCCGCCCGCACCACGTCGCCCGCGCTGTCGTGCCCGCGCTCCAGCATCACCACGTGCGCCTTCAGCGCCTCGGTCTGCGCCCACAGCCGGAAGCTGCCGCGCCGCAGCACGCCGTCGCGCCCCACCACGTCGCGCACCAGCCCGCGCCCGCCATCCACCCCGTGCGCCCCGGCGAACGCATACAGCGCCTCCGCCTCCGCCGCGTGCCACTCGCCGAGCTGGCGCGCCGCCCGGTCGAGCAGCCACACCCATTCGTAGTGGTGCCCCGGCTCGACATGGCTGCCCGCCTCGCCCTCGGCCACCCCGAGCCGCTCGTCGAAGAACTCCCCCAGCGTCCCGGTCGCGGGCTCGAAGAACCGCGTGCGGAACAGCGCCAGCAGCTCGCGCGCATACGCCGCGTACGCCGCGTCCCCGGTCGCCGCGTGCAGCGCCAGCACCGCCTCGAGCATGTGCATGTGCGGGTTCTGCTGCCGGTGCCCCGCGCCCGCCGGCCAGGTGTTCCACAGCCCGCCGCCCGGTGCGCCCATCGTCGCCCGGATCCAGCCCAGCGTCCGCGCCGCCAGCACCAGCGGCTCGTCCTCGCCGCTCGCCCGCGCGTACCACGCACTGGCGAACAGCACGAACGCCAGGTCGTACAGGTCGGCCGTCGCGTCGACCACCGCGCCCTGCGGCGACAGCGCCCGCGACCAGTGCCCGTCCGCGCGCGCCGCCTGGCGCAGGAACGTCCAGCCGTGCCGCGCCGCGGCAGCCCCCCCCGCCCAGCCCAGCACCGCCGCGTTCGAGTACACGTACACCTGGCGCGCCTGCACCCGCACCCGCTTGGGCACCTCGCCCGGCCCCTCGCCGGCGAGCGTCATGTGCTCGTGGAAGCCCCGCCCCGCCCCGTCGGACCCCGGCCCCGCCCAGAACGGCAGCGCCTGCCCCTCCATCCAGTCGCGGAACGCCGCATGCACCCGCAGCACCGCCGTCCGGTCCGCCGCCGAAATCGAGACCCCCGCGCCATCGCCCGGCCCGCCATCGCCCGGCCCGCCGCCGCCAGCCGCGCCGCCAGCCGCGCCGCCGCTCATCCCTCCGCCCCGGCGGTGTCGCGCAGCCTGGCCAGCGTCGCCGTGGTGGACTGCCCCGCCACCAGCCCCGCCAGGTGCACCCGCCCGCCGGCGCGCTGCACGATCTCCGCCCCCACCACGGTCTCGACCGAGTAGTCCGCACCCTTGACCAGCACGTCCGGCAGCAGGCACCCGATCACCTCGAGCGGCGTCGGCTCGGCGAACGCCAGCACGCAGTCGACATGCCGGATCGCCGCCACCACCCGCGCCCGCGCATCCAGGGTGTTGACCGGCCGCGACGGCCCCTTCAGCCGCGACACGCTCTCGTCGGTGTTGAGCGCCACCACCAGCCGGTCGCACTGCCGCCGCGCCTCGGCCAGCAGCGACACGTGCCCCGGATGGATGATGTCGAAGCAGCCGTTGGTGAACCCCACCCGCAGCCCCTGCTCCTTCCAGCGCGCCACCAGCCCCTCGACCCGCCCCAGCGACTGCACCCCCGGCACCACCACCCCGGGCGGGCTCCCCGCCGCGGCACCGCCGGCCTGCTGGTCCTGCTCGTCGAGCTCCTGCATCACCTCGGCGATGTCCGCCGTCGCCGTCCCCAGCTTGCTGACCACCACGCCGGCCGCGGCGTTCGCCACGTGCATCGCCTGGCTGAGCGAACGCCCCGACGCGTGCGCCAGCGCCAGCGTCGCGATCACCGTGTCGCCCGCGCCCGACACGTCGAACACCTCGCGCGCCCGCGACGGCACCGAGTGCACCTCGCCGCTGCTCTCCACCAGCACCATGCCCTTCTCCGACCGCGTCGCCAGGATCGCGGTCGCCTCCGCCTCGGCCATCACCCGGCGCGCCGCCGCCACCACCTCCGCCTCCTCGCCCACCGGCAGCCGCGACGCCGCCGCCAGCTCCTTGAGGTTCGGCGTGATGCAGGTCGCCCCGCGGTAGCGCGAGAAATCGTGGCTCTTCGGGTCCACGAACACCGGCGTGCCCGCCGCCCGCGCCCGCTCCATCACCCGCGCCACCAGCGACGCCGACAGCACGCCCTTGCCGTAGTCGGACAGGATCACCGCCCCCGCCCCCGCAAGCCGCGCCTCGATCGCCGCGAGCAGCAGCGCCTCCTCCTCGCCGTGCAGCGCCGCCGTGCTCTCCTCGTCGGTGCGCACCACCTGCTGCCGCCCGGCGATGAACCGCGTCTTGCAGATCGTCGGCCGCTGCCGCGTCTCCACCAGCCCCGACGACAATCCCGCGATGCCGCCGACGATCCGCCGCACCACCGCGCCCGCGTCGTCGCCGCCGACCAGGCCCACCAGCACCGCCCGCCCGCCCAGCGCCGCGATGTTGCACGCCACGTTGCCGGTGCCGCCCAGCATCTCCCGCGTCCGGCCCAGCCGCAGCACCGGCACCGGCGCCTCCGGCGAGATGCGGTCGATGTCGCCATGCACGAAGCGGTCGAGCATGACGTCGCCCACGCACAGCACGCTCACGTCCGAAAAATCCAATCTCGCCTCCCTGCCGCGACGGGTGAACAGGCGGCCGCCACCCGGCCAGAGCAATCCCATTTCGGGACGCCACACGCAACGGCGGCGTGCAACTGGCGGCTGTAGCAAACGGTGCGGCAGGCAGGCCTGGACTACGCCCGGACCCGCCGTACGGCAGGGCCCTTCGCGAACCGTCCCCGAAGGCCGGGCGGCGCCGCACCCCACCTCGCGCCACGAAACCCATCGCCTGCGGGTCCGCGGGCCCGGAGCCCGTTCGAGGATTCGCCCTGCCGAGTCGCATGGCGTGCTGCCGTGAGCACCGGCGCGCAGCACCTCCAGGCCGTCAGGCGGGCGGTGAGCACCCGAGTACAGCACAGGCGGGTCGAAACGACCGGCAGGGACAGGTTTCCGTGCGGGATCGCAACCTCCGGCGGCTCCCCGCCTTGCAGGCGCCGACGGAGCCACGGCCCGGCTTCCCTTCCGAAGCCCGCTCCGCGGTGGCATGATACCCTGCACACGGCCGCGCGCACGCTGCGCTGGCCCGAGCGGATGGAGGTCTGATGGGCTGGAAGGGACTGCTGGTCGAGGCGCCGGTCGGGGCCGTGGGCAGGGTGTTCGGCACCGGGCCGGACCCACGTGTGACGGCCCCGCGCGACATCCTGGTGCTGCGCCCGAACGACCTCGGCGACCTGCTGACCGCGACACCGGTGTTCCAGGCGCTGCGCCGCCGCTTCCCCGCCGCCCGCCTGGTCGCGGGCATCGGCGGCTGGGGCCGCCCGATCCTCGAGAACAACCCCTTCGTCGACGAGGTGGTCGAGCTCGACGTCCCCTGGAACAACAAGGTGGTGCACGACCAGTCCTGGGGCGCGGTCGTCCGCTACCTGCGCGGCTCGCCGCAGGTCGCCGCGGCACGCCGGCACGGCGGCTTCGACGTCGGCCTCGACCTGCTCGGCAGCCACGTCGGCGCGATCCTGATGATGCGCATCGGGGTGCGTTACCGCGTCGGCATCCGCGGCTATCGCGGCGGCTGGTCCGCGTGCCAGCAGTACACCGAGTTCTCCCCCGAGGTGCACGTCGCCGAGGCCGCCTTGCGCCAGGCCGCGCTGCTCGGCGCCACCGACCCGCCCGAGGTCCGCCCGCAGCTCTACCCGACCGACGCCGAGCGCGACACGGCCGCGCGCCTGTGGGGCGAGCCCCGCCCCGCCGGCGAGCTCCGCATCCTGGTCGGGCCCGGCGGCGGCCTGGAGGAGAAGTGCTGGCCCCCCGAGTCCTGGGGCGCGGCGCTGCGCGGGCTGGCGGCGGCGATGCCCGGCGCCGGGCCGCTGAACATCGTCCTGGTCGGCGGGCCCGTCGACCAGGACCGCGCGGCGCGCGTGCTCTCCGCCGGCATCCCCGGCGCCCGCTCGCTGTGCGGCGACAGCTCGCTGCGCACCACCTTCGCGCTGGCCGAGCAGGCCGACCTCGTGCTGTGCAACGGCTCGATGCTGCTCCACGTCGCCGCCGCGTTCCGCCGCCCGACGGTGGCCGTGCTCGGCGGCATGCACCAGGACCAGGCCGGACACGACCGCCTGTGGGGCTACCCGCCGCCCTACGCCAGCGTCGCCCCCGAGGCCAACGACGCCTGGCCGACCCCGGACCGCGTCACCGCCGCCGCCGCCGCCAGCCTGCGCACCGCGGCAGCGGTGCCGGCCCTGTAGGCAAGCAAGACCGGGCTCTGCCCAGACCCGCCAGAGGCCCGGGGCCTCTGCAAACCCGTTCCTTAAACAAATGGATTCCAAAGGCGAGGCCTTTGGCGGAGTCCAGAGGCAGAGCCTCTGGCCTTCCTCGGAGGACTAGCATGGCCGAGTGGTGGCAGGACGGCATCATCTACCAGGTCTACCCCCGCTCCTTCGCCGACGCCAACGGCGACGGCGTCGGCGACCTGCCCGGCATCCTCGCCCGCCTCGACCACCTCACCACCCTCGGCGTCGACGCCCTCTGGCTCTCCCCCATCCAGCCCTCGCCCATGGCAGACTTCGGCTACGACGTCGCCGACTACCGCGACATCGACCCCCTGTTCGGCACGCTCGTCGACCTCGACCGCCTGGTCGCCGCCTGCCACGCCCGCAACCTGCGCCTGATCCTCGACTTCGTGCCCAACCACAGCTCCGACCGGCACCCCTGGTTCGCCGAAAGCCGCAGCGCCCCCGCCAGCCCCCGCCGCGACTGGTACATCTGGCGCGACCCCGCCCCCGACGGCGGCCCGCCGAACAACTGGCTCAGCCACTTCGGCGGCCCCGCCTGGACCCGCCCCACCCCGACCAGCCCCGCCCCGAACAGCCCCGCCCCCGGCGACCCGACCTCCGGCCAGTACTACCTGCACTCCTTCCTGCCGCAGCAGCCCGACCTGAACTGGCGCAACCCCGCCGTCGCCCAGGCCATGAACGACGTCCTGCGCTTCTGGCTCGACCGCGGCGTGGACGGCTTCCGCGTCGACGTCATGTGGCTCCTCGTCAAGGACGCCGGGCTCCGCGACAACCCCGCCAACCCCGACGCACCTCCCGACGCCCGCCCCTTCGCCCGCCAGGTCGCGCGGCACAGCGCCGACCAGCCCGAAACCCACGCCGCCGTCGCGCAGATGCGCCGCACCCTCGACGCCTATCCCCGGCGCATGCTCGCCGGCGAGATCTACCTGCCGGTCGACCGCCTGGTCCGCTACTACGGCGGCAACGCCGGCACCCCCGCCCTCGACGAGTGCCACCTCCCCTTCAACTTCCAGCTCCTGCTCGCCGACTGGACCGCGGAAACCCTCGCCCGCACCATCCGGACCTACGAGGCCGCCCTCCCCGCAGGCGCCTGGCCCAACTGGGTGCTCGGCAACCACGACCGCCCCCGCATCGCCAGCCGCGTCGGCCCGCACCAGGCCCGCACCGCCGCCATGCTCCTGCTCACCCTGCGCGGCACCCCCACGCTCTACTACGGCGACGAGCTCGGCCTCCCCGACGTGCCGATCCCCCCCGACCGCGAGCGCGACCCCGCCGGCCTGCGCGAGCCCGGCCAGGGCCTCGGCCGCGACCCCGTCCGCACCCCGATGCCCTGGGATGCCTCCCCCCACGCCGGCTTCGGCACCGCGGAACCCTGGCTCCCCCTCAACCCCGACCACGCCACCCGCAACGTCGCCGCCCTCGCCGCCGACCCCCGCTCCATCCTGACGCTCTATCGCCGCCTGATCGCCCTGCGCCGCGCCACCCCCGCGCTCGTCGGCGGCGCCATCCACGACGTGCACGCCCGCGACGGCGTGCTGCACTACACCCGCACCCTCGGCCCCACCCGCCTCGCCATCGCCCTGAACCTGACCGACCAGCCCCGCGAGCCCGGCCTGCCCGACGGCACCGTGCTCCTGTCCACGGCGCTCGACCGGCACTCCGGCACCGCCGGCCTGCACCTCCGCGCCAGCGAGGGCCTCGTCGTCGCGGTGGCCTGACGCCGAGAAAAAGAGAGACAAGGCCAGGGCGCTGCCCTGGACCCGCTGGGGGCTGAGCCCCCAGACCCGCACATGGAACAGGCAGAGGCTCCGCCCCGGACGCAGCGATCGGCAAGCCCCGGAATCACTATGCTCAACAGATGGGTTTCCAAAGGCCCCGGGCCTTTGGCGGGTCCGGGCAGAGCCCGGGCTTGCTGCGCTCCCTCTCAGCCCGTCATCGCCGCCGCCCGCGCGGCGCGCTTCTCCTCCTCGGTCCAGACCTTGTGCTCGCGCTTCTTCTGCGGCTTGATTTCCCTGGCCGGCGCACCGCCCGGCACGGGTGGGCGCATGGTCGAGTTCCGCGCCGCTTCCGAATGCCACGGGTGGTCGGCGCGAACCGTCAGGGCGCGGCCGATCTCCCGTTCCACGTCACGCAGCCAGGCACGCTGCTCGACATCGCAGAGCGTGACGGCGAAGCCGCTGCGCCCGGCGCGACCGGTGCGGCCGATGCGGTGGACGTAGCTTTCCGCCAGGCTCGGCAGGTCGTGGTTGAAGACATGCGTCACCGTCTCGACGTCGATGCCGCGTGCCGCGATGTCCGTCGCAACCAGGACCTGCACGGCTCCGGTGCGGAAGGCGTCCAGCGCGCGCTCCCGCTGGCCCTGCGACCTGTTGCCGTGCAGCGCCTCGGCGGTGATGCCCGCCTCGACGATGAAGGCGCAGACCTCGTTGGCGATGTTCTTCTGCAGGGTGAAGACCACGGCCTGGCCGACCCCCGGCGTTCGCAGCAGCGCCAGCAGCGCCGCCTTCTTGTCGGCCGCGTCGATGAACATGACCGACTGCTCGATCCGGTCGACGGTGGTCGAGGGCGGGGCGATCTCGACCTTCGCCGGATCGCGCAGGAGGCCCTCGGCCAGCGAGGCGATGGATTTCGGCATCGTCGCCGAGAACAGCAGCGTGTGCCGATCCTTGGGCAGCGTCGCGACGATGCGCTCGATCGGCCTGGCGAAGCCCATGTCGAGCATCTGGTCGGCCTCGTCCAGCACCAGCGCCTCGAGCTGCGACAGGTCGCACAGGCCCTGGTCGATCAGATCCAGCAACCGTCCCGGCGCGGCCACGATGATGTCCACGCCGGTCCTGAGCGCATTGACCTGGTGGACCTGGCTGACCCCGCCGAAGATCGTTGCCACGCTGGGCTGCAGATGGCGGCCGAAGGTCTCGAAGCCGTCGGCGATCTGCGAGACCAGTTCGCGCGTGGGCGCGAGGACCAGGACGCGGGCGCCGCCCTTGGGCGCCGGTCGGGGAGCCAGGGCAAGGCGGTGCAGCAGCGGCAGCGCGAAGGCGGCGGTCTTGCCCGTGCCGGTCTGGGCCAGGCCCAGCACGTCGCGGCCCTCCAGCAGCATCGGGATCGCCTGGGCCTGGATCGGGGTAGGACTGGCATACCCTGCCTCGGCCAGCGCGCGCAGCAGGGCCGGCGCCAGGGACAGGTCGGCGAAACTCATGGGCATGGCCGAGCGGCGCCTCCGGCGCTGGGTAGAGGTGCGCCTGATCGGGCTTCGCTGCTGCGGGACGCGGACTTCTACGAACGATGCTGCACTGCGTCAACGCGGAGCGGAGGCGCGCGCGTGGCTCCACCGGCAAGCCCATGGACGCCCTTGCTTGAGGAACGGGTTTCCAAAGGCCTCAGGCCTTTGGCGGGTCTGGGCAGAGCCCAGCCTTGCTGCGCCTACCGTCCAACGCCCAGGCCTCAGGCCGCCTCGATCCGCCCCGCCGCCGCCGGGTCCGCCGGCACCGACGCCCCCGCGACGACACCGGCCTCCGCCGCACGCCCGGCCTCGGTCACGCACTGGCTGACCGCCTCGCGCAGCGACGTCGCGTAGAAGCTCGCCCCGAGCTGCGACCGCACCTCGCTCCCGACCGCCGCCTCGCCGTCCGCTGGCCACAGCCCCACCAGGATCTTCACGTCCGGCATCCGCGCGCGCAGCCGGCGCAGCAGGAAGCGCAGATGCGTGGGCGCCCCCTCCAGTTCCAGGTACGACACGCAGACCATCGCCACCCCGCGCGGATCGAGCAGCCTCACCCCGCTGCGCGACACCGAATCGTGCGACGCCACGCTCGCCCCCAGGCCGTGCTTGCGCAGCAGCTGCGCCAGCATCTCCGCCGCCGCCTCGTCGAGCGGCCCCCGCCCGGCCACGCACAGCACCGGCGCCGCCCCGTGCCACTCCGGCGCCATGGCTGCGGCGGCCGGCGCGTGCAGCTCCGGCGCCGGGTCCTGCTGCGTCACCCGCTCGGGGCGCTCGACCCCCGCCACCCCGCCATCGGCCTTGCCCCGCCCGGCCTCGGGGTTGCTGTCGTCGTGGACGTCGAGCTCCTCCACCAGCCAGTGCAGCTGTTCGCGCAGCTGCAGCACCTGCGCCTGCGTCAGCACCCCGCGCTGCACGTCGCTCGCCGCCAGCTGCAGCCCCTTGAGCGCCACCTCGTCGTAGTACGACGACAGCGCCCGCGTCTTCAGCAGCAGCTCCGCCTGCTCCTGCACCTCGTCCGGATCGTCGGCGAGCAGCCGCTGGTAGAACGTCTCCACCGGCGTCAGCGCCGGCCGGTCGCCCAGCATCACGTCGAAGAACTCCAGCCGCTTCACGTGCCGCCCCAGCACCACCAGGCACAGCGTGAGCGGCGTCGACAGGATCAGCCCGATCGGCCCCCACAGCCAGGACCAGAATATCGCCACCACCACGACCGCGATCGGCGACAGCCCGGTGCTGTGCCCGTAAAGCAGCGGCTCGACCACCTGGCCCATCACCGCCTCGGTGACCACGAACAGGGCGAGCGTCCACGCCGCCATCGCCCAGCCGGGATCGACCGCCGCCGCCAGCGCGATCGGCAGCACCGCCGAGATCACCGAGCCCACGTACGGCACGAAGCGCAGCAGCATGCCGAAGGTGCCCCACAGCACCGGGCTCGGCACCCCGATCGCCGTCAGCCCGAGCCCGATGATCAGCCCGAACGCCGCGTTGATGCCCACCTGGGTGAGGAAGTACCGCGACAGCCGGCTGCCGGCGTCGTCCAGCGCCAGCGTCGTGCGGTGCAGGTCCGACGAGCCGAACAGCCGGATCAGCCGGTCGCGCAGGTCCTCCTGCTGCATCAGGATGAAGATCGACACGATGAACACCACGCCCACCGTCTCCAGCGGGCTCAGCACCGGCGCCACGAAGCGCTGCGCCAGCTCAAGCGGCGAAGCGGCGGGCTGCTGCACCTGCACCTGCATCGGCGGCGGCGCCTCGCCCCGCACCGGCGCCGCCGCCTGCTGCTTCGGCGCCACCCGGCCGAGATGGCTGGTCAGCTCGTTGAGCCGCCCCAGCGCCAGGCCGCGCACCGACTCCACCTTGTGCTCGACCGTGCTCTGGTAGCGCGGCAGGTCGCCCGCCAGCTCGGCCAGCTGCATGCCGATCAGCCCGCCCAGCATCAGGATCGTCGCCAGCGCCACCAGCACCGAGAGCAGCACCGCCGGCACCTTCGGCACCCGCACCCGGCGCAGCAGCCCCACCAGCGGCGCCAGCACGAAGCTGAGCAGGATCGCGAGCGTGATCGGGATCAGCACCTCGCGCCCGAGATAGAGCGCCGCCACCACCACGACCCCCACCGCCAGGCCGAGCAGGCCCTCCGGCCTCAGCGTTTCGGCAGCCGGAACCTTGGCCTTCGGCAGGGCATTGGCGGCAATGTCGGACACACGACGCTCCTGGGCGCGAACAAGCTACGAACGGATGCTGCAAGGACGGGCACGGCGCAGCGCCGCAGCCTGCCACCATATCGGCCGGAAAGCAGCCCCGCATTGCACGCGCGACGCCGCTCCCTCTGCCGCAACCGCGCCCGCACCTCCCACCCGGCTGACATCCCCGCCCGTCCCGGCTAGTCTCGCCCCGCCGCCGCGGCCCCGCCCGGCCGCGACGCGGCGCGCAGCGCCACCAGGACAGGGAACGTGCCGGGAATGAACATCGTGACACTCGACCGCACGGTCGGCGTCTCCGGGCAGCTGGAGCCCGCGGACTTCGCCACCCTGGCCGCCAGCGGCGTGCGCATGGTCGTCAACAACCGCCCCGACGGCGAGGACCCCGGCCAGCTCAGCGCCGCCGAAGGCGCCAGGCTCGCGGGCGAGCACGGCATGGCCTACCGCCACGTGCCGATCCGCATGCCCGCCCTGTCGGCCGGCGACATCGCCGCGTTCTCCGCCGCCCTCGCCGAGGCCGGCGGCCCGGTGCACGCCTACTGCAGGAGCGGCGCCCGCTCCGCCATGGTCTGGGGCATCGACGCCGCCGGGTCCGGCCACGTCGCCCGCGAAGCGCTGCTCGCCCGCGGCCGCGAGATCGGCGTCGACTTCACCCCCGCCCTGGCCTGGCTCGACCGCAACCCCCGCTAGCCAAGCAGGGCCGGCCCCCCTCCGCCCGCAGGCGAAATACCGCAAAGTCTTCACGATGCGGGTCCGGGGGTCCAGCCCCCGGCAGGTCCAGGGCAGCGCCCTGGCCTTCCTCCCCTGACCTCAAACCTCCACAGCATGCGCCGAGAGGTCCGCAAGCGAGCAGTACCGCAGCGCCGCCAGGTGCGTCGCCCGCAGCACCACCCGAGGTGCCAACCCCGCCGCGAACGCCTCCTGCCAGCGCGGCGCGCACAGGCACCACCGGTCGCCCTCCTTCAGCCCGGGAAAGCCGAACTCCGGCCGCGGCGTCGACAGGTCGTTGCCGCGCGACCGGCTGAAGCGCAGGAACGCGTCGGTGACCACGGCGCAGACGGTGTGGCTGCCCACGTCGTCCGGCCCGGTGCCGCAGCAGCCGTCGCGGTGGAACCCGGTCAGCGGGTCGAGCGAGCAGTCCTGCAGCGGCTCGTTGAACACGTTGAGCGCAGGCAGGCGCCCGCGTCCCTGCCCGGTGCTGTCCAGCGGCATCCTGCCCCTCCATCCCTGATCCAACGCCAAGGCACTTTGCCGCCCGCCGGGCGAACCGGCACGCGGCGGCACCGGCCCGGTACCGCCGCAGCCGCGGCCGGCTACATCGGCGGCGTCACCCCGTCGCGGCCCACCGCCACGAAGCCGGCCGTCGTCTTGCCGCCGTCCTCCATGCCGTTGACGAACACCGCGTCGCCCTCCTTGACCGCGGACATCGCGGCCGGCTGGAACGACACGACCGGCGCGGTCGGCGGCACGATGATGGTCTGCTTGCCGCCCTTGTACGACACCACGATCTGCTTGGCGCCGGCCTTGTCGGTCGCGGTGTCGACGGTGCCGTTGGTCATCGCCGAGCTGACCGTCTTCGACCCGCCCGCCGGCGCGGTCATGTCGACGTTGCCGTTGGTCATCGACGACGCGGTGGCATGGCCCGGCATGGTCGTGTCGCTGATCTTGTCCCAGTCGTAGTGGCCGTCGCCCGCCCCGCGCATCGCCGCGGGGAAGATCACCAGCTCGAGCGCAACCAGCTGGTTGCCGACGCTCTTGGTCGCGGTGCCGACGTAGCTGTCCTTGTCGATCTGGCCGATGTCGGACTTCACCACCGTCGCGTACTTGGTGTCCGGGGTGATCGCGACCGTCACGTCGCTGCCGGTCTGCGGATGCACCACCAGGCTGCCCGCGCTGATCGAGACCACGGTGCCGCGGACCCGCTGGTGCTCGGGCGCCGCCGCGGCCGGGGTCGCGGCCGCCATCGCGCCGGCGGCGAGCGCCGCGCCGGTCAGCAGGGTCAGGCCGGCAAATCGCGTCATCGTTCGTTACTCCGGTATGGCGGCGCCGCGGCGCCGGAGCCTATAAGACGCTCGTGCGGGCCTGCGGATCGCATGCGGGGTGGAAAATAATGGGTGCCAGCGCCACGACCCACGCGACGGCGCATCCGGTGGCGGTGCGGATCATGCACTGGCTGGGCGCCTACGCGATCATCTGCATGATCCTGAGCGGCTGGCAGATCTACGACGCGTCGCCGATCCTGCCCTTCGAGTTCCCGCGCTGGATGACGCTCGGCGGCTGGCTCGGCGGGGCGATCGCGTGGCACCTGAGCGCGATGTGGCTGCTGGTCGCCGACGGCCTCGCCTACCTCGCCTACGGCCTGGCCAGCGGCCATTTCCGCAGCCACCTGCTGCCCATCGGCCCGCGCGTGGTGACCCGCGACCTCGTCGCCGCGCTGCGCTTCCGCCTGGTGCACCGCCTGGGCCACTACAACGCGGTGCAGCGCGCGCTCTACGTCGCGGCGATCGTGCTGTCGGTGCTGATGATCGCCACCGGCCTGTCGATGTGGAAGCCGGTCCAGCTGTCCTGGCTGACCGCGCTGTTCGGCGGCTATCCGACGGCGCGCGTGCTGCACTTCATCCTGATGAGCCTGATCGTGGGCTTCCTCGTGGTCCATGTCGTGCTGGTGGCGCTGTTCCCGCGCACCCTGGTGTCGATGACCATCGGCCTGCGCCGCCAGCCCGACGGCGAGGTGCGGCTGTGAGCGCCGGCCCGCCGCGCCGCGCACCGGGCGCCGGGTTCGACCCGAGGCGCCGCGCCGCCGAGCTCGCGCCCGATCTGGCGCGGCTGCAGCGCCGCGCCCTGCTGCGCGGCAGCCTGTCGCTCGGCGCCCTCACCCTGCTGACCGGGTGCGACCTCGGCAGCGACGACGCCGTCGACAACGCGCTGCGCGCCATGCTGCGCTTCAACGACCGGGTGCAGGCCGCGCTGTTCGACCCCAACCGCCTCGCCGCCACCTTCCCGGCCAGCGCCATCACCGACCCGTTCCGCTTCAACGCCTACTACCCGGAATGGCAGATCCGCACCGCCGACGACGACTGGAAGCTCGAGGTCGGCGGGCTGGTCGACAACAAGGCCCCCTGGACGCTGGCCGGGCTGCGCAAGCTGCCCCAGGAGGAGCAGATCACCCGGCACATCTGCGTCGAGGGCTGGAGCCAGATCGGCCAGTGGAGCGGCGTGCCGCTGAAGGCCTTCCTGGAGCGCGTCGGCGCCGACACCCGCGCCGGCTTCGTCAACTTCCGCTGCTTCGACGACTACTGGAGCGGCCTCGACATGGCGAGCTGCCTGCACCCGCAGACCATCCTGACGCTCGACTTCGAGCAGAAGCCGCTCACCCCGCCCTGGGGCGCCCCGCTGCGCCTGCGCGTTCCCACCAAGCTCGGCTTCAAGAACCCCAAGTACATCCAGGCCATCGAGGTCACCAACACCAACCCCGGCGGCTACTGGGAAAAACAGGGCTACGACTGGTACAGCGGCAGCTAGGCCAGGCAAGCCGGCAAGGCAGGGCTACCCCCTCCGCCCGCATTCCACCGGCCCAAGCAGGCCGGCGGAACCTTGCGCGGGCCATCCCAGACCCACCAAGGGCTGAGCCCGCGGAGCGACTTGCCTGCCGGACGGATTCCCAAGGCTCGCCTTGGGCGGAATCCAGAGGCAGAGCCTCCGGCCTTCCTTGCCTCACCCTGCGCGCGCGCCAAGGCAAGCCCCGCACGTCCCCTCCGCCTCCACCGTCGACCGCCCCAGCGCGAACCCGCTGTCCTGCGCCGCCCGCACCAGCGAGCGCCCGATGCCGCCGTCGTTCAGCTCCGTCACCTGCCCGCAGGTCCGGCAGATCAGGAACTGCGCCGCGTGCTGGTGCCCGTCGTCCTCCAGCCCGTGCAGGCAGGCCACGAACGCCGACAGCCGCTCCACCCGGTGGATGAAGCCCTGCTCCAGCAGGAAGTCGAGGGCGCGGTACACCGTCGGCGGCGCCGCGCCGCGATGGTGCGCGCGCAGCCGGTCGAGCAGGTCGTACGCGCCCGCCGGCCCGCCGGTCTCCAGCACCAGGCCGAGCACCTGGCGCCGCAGCCCGGTCAGCCGCACGCCGCGCCGCACGCAGGCGGCATCGACCCGGTCCAGCATCGCGCCGGTCTCGGCCGTGAACTCCGCTGTCGTCACCATCCGCCTCGCATCCTGCTGCGCATATCACGCCAGACCGCGTCCGGTTCAATGCCCGCACCGCCGCCGCGTGCCGGGCGGGTGCAGCCTGGACGACCCCGCCGCAGTGTTATACTGTAACATCCGCGGTCGAGCATGACGGCGACCGGAGCAAGCCATGCCCAGAGCCGCGCCGCATGTCCTGACCGCCGCCATCGCCCTCGCCGCCGCCGCGTCGGCACGGCCCGCCCCGGCCCGGCCCGCCCCGGCCGCCGCGGCCGCCCACCCCGTGCCGCGCATCGTCGCCGCCGAGAACTTCTACGGCGACGTCGCCCGCCAGCTCGCCGGCGAACGCGCGGAGGTCACCAGCATCCTCGCCAACCCCGACCAGGACCCGCACCTGTTCGAGGCCAGCCCCTCGGTGGCGCGCGACCTCGCGGCGGCCGACATCGTGGTGGCCAACGGCGTCGGCTACGACCCCTGGATCGCGACCCTGCTCGCCGCCTCGCCCAGCCCCACCCGGCAGACGATCGTGGTCGCCGGCCTGGTCGGGCGCCACGACGGCGACAACCCGCATGTCTGGTACGACCCCGCCACCATGCCGGCCTACGCCCGCGCGCTCGCCAGGGCGCTGCTCCGCGCCGACCCGGCCCACGCCGCCGACACCGGCGCCGCACTCGCCCGCGTCCTCGACTCGCTCGCCGCCGTGCAGGCCCGCGTCACCCGGCTGCGCGCCCAGTTCGGCGGCGCCACCATCGGCGCGACCGAGCCGGTGTTCGGGGACATGGCCGCCGCCCTCGGGCTGCACATGCGCAACGAGCGGTTCCAGCTCGCGGTGATGAACGGCACCGAACCCGCCGCCTCCGACGTCGCCCGCTTCGAGGAGGACCTGCGCCGGCACCGCATCGCCCTGCTGGTCACCAACAGCCAGGCGACCGACACCGCCGCCGCCCGCCTGGAGGCGGTGGCCCGGCAGTCCGGCGTGCCGGTGGTGGGCGTGAGCGAGACCGAGCCCGCCGGCGCCACCTACCAGGCCTGGATGCTGGCCGAGCTCGACGCCGTCGCCGGCGCGCTGGGCCGCGACCCGCCACGCCCGTGACGCCGGACCCCCACGACCCCGCCGCGCCGGAACACCCGCCCGCGCCCCCGCGCGGCCCAATCCGCGCCCAGCCCCACGCGCACGCGGTCGAGCTGGCGGGCGTCACCCTCGCCCGCGGCGGCCGGAGCATCCTGAGCAACGCCACGCTGCGCATCGGCGCCGGCGAGTTCGTCACCGTGCTCGGCGCCAACGGGGCCGGCAAGACCACGCTGATGCGGGCGATCCTCGGCCTGGTGCCCCCCGCCGCCGGCGCCATCCGGGTGCTGGGCGAGCCGGCGCGGCGCGGCCACCCGGCGATCGGCGCCATGCCGCAGTCGCGCGGCCTGCCGGCGGTCCGCCTCAGCGGGCGCGAGTTCGTGCAGGCCGCCTGCCGCGGCCGGCGCTGGGGCCTGGCGCTGCGCAGCGCCGCCGACCGCCGCGACGTCGACCGCGCGCTCGGCCTCGTCGACGCGAGCGCGCTGGCGGCGCGCCCGGTCGCCGAGCTCTCCGGCGGCGAGCGCCAGCGCCTGCTGCTCGCCCAGGCGCTGCTCGGCCGCCCGCGCCTGCTGCTGCTCGACGAGCCGCTGGCCGGGCTCGACCCGCGCCGCCAGGCCGGCATCGTGTCGCTGGTGCGCGGCCTGCAGCGGGAGCTCGGCATCGCGGTGCTGTTCAGCACCCACGACCTGAACCCCATGCTGGCCGGGCCCATGCTGCCCGCGCCGACGCCGGACACCCAGGACCGGGTGCTGGTGCTCGGCCACGGCGAGGCCGCGCTCGGCACCCCCGACGAGGTGGTGACCGGCCCGGTGCTGTCGCGGCTCTACGGCACGCCGATCGAGGTCGTGCACACCGGCCGGCGCCGCATCGTGGTCGCAGCCCCCGACCCGCCCCGCCCCTTCGCCGGCACGCGGCATGCGGCCGGCGGCCCCGGCTGATGTTCGCCTACGACTTCATGCGCCAGGCCTTCGCCGCCGCCGGCCTGGTCGGCGCCCTCTCCGGCCTCGTCGGCTACTTCCTGGTGCTGCGCGCGCAGACCTTCGCCGGCCACGCCCTGGCCCATGTCGGCTTCGCCGGCGCCACCGGCGCGGTGCTGCTCGGCGCGCCGCCGCTGTGGGGAATGCTGCTCGCCACGGTCGGCGGCGGGGTCGCGATGGGCGCGCTCGGCGAGCGCGTCGCCGGCCGCGACGTGGCGATCGGCATGGTGCTGGCACTCAGCCTCGGGCTGGGGCTACTGTTCCTGCACTTCTTCACCGCCGGCGCCAGCCAGGCCACCGCGCTGCTGTTCGGCAACGTGCTCGGCGTCGACCGCCCTACCCTGCTCGTCCTGCTCGCCATGACCCTGGCCTGCGCCGCCGGCACCGCCGCGATCTCGCGGCCGCTGCTGTTCGCCAGCCTGCACCCGGAGCTCGCCGAGGCCGGCGGCGTCGACCTGCGCCTGGTCTCCGCCCTGTTCCTCGCCCTGGTCGCACTCGCCACCGCGGCGTGCAGCCAGATCGTCGGCGTGCTGCTGGTGTTCGCCCTGCTGGTCGGCCCCGCCGCGGCGGCGCAGCGCCTGACCACCGCGGTCGCCCGCGGCGTCGCGCTCTCGGTGGCCCTGGCGCTGGCCGAGGCGTGGTGCGGCCTCGCGCTCGCCTGGTGGACCGACTGGCCCGCGAGCTTCTGGATCACCGCCCTGAGCACCGCGGTGTTCGCCGCCGCCAGCCTGGCGTCGCCCGGGACCCGCGCCGCCCGCCGCACACCCGGCTAATCCGGACCGGGTGATCCGCCCCAGGTGATCCCGCCCCGGCCGATCCCGGCCGCTCGACCCGCCCCTGCCCCGGCGGCCCGCGCCGCATGCCACCCGGTGCGGACGATCGCGGCTTCGTGTGGCTTGTCCTCGGAACGTGATGGTCCATGGCCGTCCCGCCACGCCCAGGCTGCGTTGCACGAGTCCTGGCCCGCACCCTGCCGTGGCCTGTTCTGCGAGGAGGCTTGGTGGCATCTGCGCGCGTACTGCTGGTCGAGGACGAGGGTCTGGTGCGGATGATGACCGCCGAGGCGCTCCGCGACGAGGGCTTCGAGGTCGTCGAGGCGCCGAGCGGCGACGCGGCGGCCGCCCTGCTCGCCGGCCCCGACGCGTTCGACATCCTGCTCACCGACGTGCAGATGCCAGGCATGCTCGACGGCATCGACGTGGCCATGCAGGCGCGGCTGCAGGACCCCGCCATCCCGGTGCTGGTCGTCTCCGGCTACGCGGTCAAGCTGATGGACCGCCTGACCACGCTGCGGCCGCCCGTCGTGTTCATCACCAAGCCGTACAGCCTGCGCGAGATCGTCGACGCCATCCTGCGCGCCACCGCCCGCCGCTGAACCACCCCGCCGTGCTCCGCCCCCCGGCACGGGTCGGGCCGGCCCGCAGCACGACGGCGCGGCCCGCACGCATCGCACTCCGACCGGCCGGACCCCGGCGCTACATCCCGAGCGCGCGGCGATAGACGTCGAGCAGCGTCTCCTCCTCCTCGATCTCGGCCGGCTCCTGCTTGCGCTGCCGGATGATCTGCCGGATGATCTTCACGTCGAAACCCGCTGATTTCGCCTCGGAAAAGATGTCCTTGATGTCGCTGGACAGCGCCTTCTTCTCCTCCTCCAGCCGCTCCACTCGCTCGATGATGCTGCGCAGCCGGTCGGCGGCGATCCCGCCCACCGCCGGTGTCGCGGACTTCAGCTCCTCGTCCAGCCCGATCTCGTTCGCGTCTTCGCTGTCGAGCGCCATCGCCGCATCCCCTGGCTGTGAGGGGCGCGGGAATATCCCGCGACCCGGCCGAGGTCAACGCAGCAGGCAAGGCCGGGCTCTGCCCAGACCCGCCAAAGGCCTGAGGCCTTTGGAAACCCCTTCCTTGAGCACAGGGATTCCAAAGGCTAGCCTTTGGCGGAGTCCAGAGGCAGAGCCTCTGGCCTTGCCTGCCTGGTCGGTCCCCTCACCCCGGCCTCGCCTACCTGTGCACGACCCCCGCCGGCAACGCGGCACTTGCCCCCGCCTGATGCAGCGCCTGCCACTCGCGATACGGCATGCCGTAGACGATCTCCCGCGCGTCCGGGTCCTCGATCGTCACCCCGCGCTCCCCCGCCGCCTCGCGGTACCACCGCGACAGGCAGTTGCGGCAGAACCCGGCCAGCGTCATCAGTTCGATGTTCTGCACGTCGGTCCGCTCGCGCAGGTGCCCGACCAGCCGGCGGAACGCCGCCGCCTCGAGTTCGGTGCGGGTCGCATCGTCGAGCTCTGGTGCCGCCATCCGGGCCTCCTCGTGCTGCGCCGCGGACCGCGGCGATCGGGCGCGCCACATCGCACGCCCGCCGGCGTCGCGGAACCCCTTGCGCCGGCGCGCCGGCCGGTGTCTGTCCGCCGGGGCACGCGCGCCCAGGCCCGGAGCGGCACAGCAGGGGCCGACACCGGTCCGATCGGAGACAGGATGCCCGGCTTGCGCAAGATGCGCCGCTCGCGTCGGACCAAGATCCTCGCGACGCTCGGCCCGAGCAGCTCCTCGCCCGAGGTCCTCGCCCGCCTGTTCGACGCCGGCGCCGACGTGTTCCGCCTCAACTTCAGCCACGGCAGCCACGAGGACCACGCCGCCCGCATCGCCCTGATCCGCCAGCTGGAGGAACGCGTCGGCCGCCCGATCGGCATCCTCGCCGACGTCCAGGGCCCCAAGCTGCGCGTCGGCCGCTTCGGCGCCGGCCGCGTCCACCTGCAGACCGGCCAGAAGTTCCGCCTCGACCTCAGCCCGGTCCCCGGCGACCGCGAGCGCGTCCAGCTCCCGCACACCGAGATCATGGCCGCCGCCGGCATCGGCACCATGCTGCTGCTCGACGACGGCAAGCTCCGCCTGCGCGTCGACCGCAACCGCGGCGACCACCTGGAAACCGAGGTGCTCACCGGCGGCCCGCTGTCCGACCGCAAGGGCGTCAACGTCCCCGACGTCGCCCTCGCCATCCCCGCGCTGACCGCCAAGGACCGCGAGGACCTCGCCTTCGTGCTCGACCAGGGCGTCGAGTTCATCGGCCTGTCCTTCGTCCAGCGCCCCGAGGACGTCGCCGAGGCGCGCGAGATCGCCGCCGGCCGCGCCTGGATCATGACCAAGCTGGAGAAGCCGCAGGCGCTCGACCGGCTCGACGAGATCATCGCGCTGTCCGACGCCGTCATGGTCGCGCGCGGCGACCTCGGCGTCGAGCTCCCCCCCGAGGAGGTCCCGCTCGCCCAGAAGCGCATCGTCCGCGCCTGCCGCCAGGCGGGCCGCCCGGTCGTGGTCGCCACCCAGATGCTGGAGAGCATGATCACCGCCCCCGCGCCCACCCGCGCCGAGGCCTCCGACGTCGCCACCGCGGTGTTCGACGGCGCCGACGCCGTCATGCTCAGCGCCGAGACCGCCGCCGGCCAGTACCCGATCGAGGCCGTCACCATCATGGACCGCATCGTCGCCCGCGTGGAACAGGACGGCGGCTGGCGCGCCATCACCGACGCCAGCCGCCCCGAACCGGACGGCTCGATCTCCGACGCCATCGCCGCCGCCGCCCGCCAGGTCGCGCACAGCATCGGCGCCGACGCCATCGCCGCCTACAGCGAGTCCGGCGCCACCGTGCTCCGCATCGCCCGCGCCCGCCCCGAGGTGCCGGTGCTCGGCATGACCAGCAACGTCGCCACCGCGCGGCGCCTCGCCGTCGTCTGGGGCGTCCACGCCACCATCGCCGAGCAGGTCGCCACCATGACCGAGGCCGTCGCCAAGGCCGGCAAGCTCGCCCGCCGCGAAGGCCACGCCGGCGCAGGCAGCACCATCGTCGTCGCCGCCGGCGTGCCGTTCGGGCAGTCGGGCACGACCAATGCGCTGCGGGTGGCCAACGTCAAGTAGGCAAGGCCAGAGGCTCTGCCTCTGGACTCCGCCAAAGGCCTGGCCTTTGGAATCCCTATGCTTAAGGAAGGGGTTTCCAGAGACCTCAGGCTTTTGGCGGGTATGGGCGTAGCCCGTACAAGGTTCCAGGGGCCCGCCCGGGCCATTAGTGCCGGCCGAGGCAGAGCCCAGCCGGCCGGAACGGCGATGAAACTGCAGGATGCCGGTCCAGGGCGGCTCGCCCTGGCGGAGTCCAGAGGCGGAGCCTCTGGCCTTTCTTCCCTCCCCTACGCCCCCGCCATCCGCCGCTTCTCCCGCTGCCGCCGCACGATCCGCACCGCGCGCCGCAGCCCCGCCGCCTGCTGCTGGGCCCAGCTCCCATGCACCAGCGCGTGCTCCGCCCCCGGGTCCCCGGTCTCGACGCACACCCGCGCGAAGTCCGCCGTGCCGAACAGCATGTCCCAGTACGGCAGCACCGCCCCGTAGTTGCAGCTCCGCTCCCCCGCCGCGGCAATCCCGTGGTGCGCCCGGTGGAACCGCGGCGAGATCAGCAGCCGGTCGCCGACCCGCCCGAAATGCGCCGTCGTGTTGGCATGGCTCATGCTTTCCAGCAGCCGCTGCAGCAGCACCAGCAGCGGGAACTGCATCGGCGGAATGCCGATCAGCAGCGCCAGCACCATGAACCACACGTACTGGATCAGGTCGTCGACCACGTGGTTGCGGTCGTCCGACCAGAACGTCATCTGCTCCTGCGCATGGTGCAGCGAGTGCAGCGCCCACCACCAGCCGAACCGGTGCGACAGCCGGTGCCGCCAGTAGTCGGCGAAATCCAGCACCAGCAGGTAGCACGCGAAGGTCAGCACCGGCCGCCCCAGCAGCGCCGGCACCAGCCGCTCCAGCGTCGGCGGCACCCAGCCGTGGTCGGTGAGGAAGCCGTTGAGGTCCACCTGCAGCTGGTAGAACAGCACGAACGTCACCAGCGGGAACACCCCCACCCGCGACACCAGCGTGTACAGCACGTCGACCCCCACCGCGTGCCGGTCCGGCCAGTGCTGCAGCGGCCGCAGCCGCTCCAGCGGCACGCACACCGCATAGGTCGCCGCCACCTGCACCACCCCGTACACCGCGAAGATCGCCCAGCCGAAGGCGACGTCCTCCCAGTCCATCAGGTCGAGCGCATACAGCGCCGGCACCAGCAGGTGCTCCTGCAGCCACCCGGCCAGCAGGGTGAACGGATCGATCATCAGCACCTCGCCGCGCGTGTGGTCCGGCAACCAGCGCCGGCCTGGACCACGCCGCCCCAGGACCGGCGTCGCACCCACCCCCGCCCTGTAGCACGCCCGCCCGCGCCGCACACCCGGCCATGCCACACCCGCCGGGCTGCCCGCCCGCCAGGACAGTTCCGCTCCCCGCCATGCCATGCCTCATCACATCCCGTTGAGGCGACGCCCGCCCCGCTATGGCCCGGCGCCGTTGGCTGGCAGTGTCCGCCCGCGACGCGCAGGGGGCTGGGCGACGCCCATGCGCAGCAGGTCGAGGTCCACGGTGACGAGCAAGCGTATCCTGATTGTCGAGGACGAGTTCCTCATCCGCCTCACCCTGGCCGAGGCGCTGGCCGACGAGGGCTTCGAGGTGCTGGAAGCCGAGACCGGCGACGAGGCGCTGCTGATGATCAGGGCCGACCCCGCGATCCAGCTGATGCTCACCGACATGCAGCTGCCCGGCAGCCTCGACGGCGGCAGCCTCGCCGCCCGCGCCCGCGAGCACCAGCCCGGCCTGCCGGTCATCTTCGTCACCGGCCGCCACGACATGGCCGCCGCCGCGCTCACCGGCCGCGACCTGTTCATCGCCAAGCCCTACCTGCCCTCGGAAATCTGCACCGCCGCCAAGCGCCTCACCGACCTGGCCTGACCCGCGCCGAGTGCACCTGGTCCCGGCGGCCCCGGGCACCGACCTGCAAGCAAAGCAGGGCCGGGCGCTCCCTCCGCCCGCATTCCGATGACCCGAGCGGGTCATCGGAACCTTGCGCGGGC
>CAXSEF010000010.1:58640-61874 GCA_964236535.1 uncultured Acetobacteraceae bacterium | reverse complement strand
CCGCCACGCGCCCTCACGGGCGACACCGAGCGCCGGGGCGAGACAACCCGCGCACCAGCCGGTGCGCTCCCGCAGGCGCGCAGCCAGGCCGCCGTGCTGCGCGCCGACCAGGGCCCGTTGCGCGCCGACCCGGATCCGGCGCCGGTCGATGCTGCGCCCTCGACGCCCGACCCGGTCGACAGCGACACCCCGCCACAACTGGACCGGTTCCGTGATGTCGCGTCGCTGGTGGCGGAGCGTCAGGACCCGCTGCTGCACGCCCACCTGCTGCATTCCGTGCATCTGGTGCGGTTCGCGCCGCCGGTGATCGAGCTGCGGCCCGACCCGGCCGCCCCGCGCGACCTCGCCCCGCGCCTCGCGGCACTGCTCCTGCAGGCGACCAGCCTGCGCTGGACCATCGCCCTGTCCACCGCGCCGGGCGAGCCGACGCTCGCGGCACAGGCCGAGCGCGCGAACCTCGCCCGGCACGGCGCGGCGTCCGAGCACCCCATGGTCCGCGCCATCCTCGACGCCTTTCCCGGCGCCAGGATCGCCGCAGTGCACGACAGCGCGCTCGACCGCTATGGCCTGCCTGCAGTCCCGTTGCCCGACCCCGACCGCTTCGGCACCGTCGGCGACATCGCGTTCGACCCGGATCGCGATCGTGAGCCGGACATGCCGGACTTCGCGCCCCCGGAGGCGGAGCCCGCGGAGACGATGCCCGATCAGCGCGACTGACCGCGCTGCGCCCGCTCTCGCAGCCGATCCGGGGTCATGATGCGTTGGCCTGCAGCAGCGTCCGCAGCCCCGCCAGCATCGCCTCTGGCGTCGGCGGGCAGCCGCCCACCACCAGGTCGACGGTCACCGCCGCCTGCGCCCCGCCCTCGACCGCGTCGTTGCCCGCGAAGATCCCGCCATCGATCGCGCAGCCGCCCAGCGCCACCACCCATCTCGGCTCCGCCATGCCGCGCCACGTCAGCACCATCGCCTCGCGGATGTTGCGGGTGAGCGGCCCGGTCACCACGAGCACGTCGGCCTGGCGCGGCGTCGCCACGAACGACAGGCCGAAGCGCCGCAGATCGTAGAGCGCCCCGTGCAGCGCCCGCAGCTCCGACGCACAGCCGGCGCAGCCGCCCGCGTCCACGTGCAGCAGCGCCAGGCTGCGACCCAGCCGCCGCTGCGAGGCCGCCTCGAGCCGCTCGACGAGCGCGTGCACCGGCTCGGGCGCAAGCGCCGCCGCCGGCTCGGTGAGCACGCCCTGGCGCAGGCCGTCGAGCAGGTCGCGGAACATCGCCTCGATTCCCTCCGGCAACAAGATGGCCGGAGGCTCTGCCTCCGGACTCCGCCGAGGGCAAGGGGGACTCCGCCGAAGGCAAGGCCTTGGGGCCCCTGCAGGCAGGACCTGGGATCACAGGGCGCCGCGCTCGAAGCAGAGGGTGCTTGACGCGACCGGACCAGGCCCCGCCTTGCCTACAGATCCACCCCCGCTGCCTCGCACCCCATCGAGCGCGCGATCAGCCCCACCGCCTCCATCGGCTCGCCGCGCAGCGCCTCCTCCAGCAGCGGCCACAGCGCCCAGCCCGGGTCGCGCAGGAACACGCTGGCGACCAGACCCGCATCGAGACTCAGCCAGGCCCAGCAATCCCCCCGCGCGCCCTCGGCCACGCCGAGCCCCTCGCCGCCGGCCGCCGGCAGCACGCAGGCAAGCGCCCCCGCGGGCATCCCGGCAAGCAGGGCCGCAGCCAGGTCCAGGCTGGCCGAGACCTCCTCCAGCCGCAGTCCGATCCTCGCCGCGGCATCGCCCGCCTCTCGCGACGCGGGCGCCACCGCGCCGGACAGCAGTCGCGCGTCGAAGCCGCGGCCGCTGGCCCGCCCGGGGACACCGCCCGCACCGAGCTGCGATGCCTGGCGCGCGCTGACCACGCCCCGGCCTGCGGCCCGGCGCAGCAGTCCGTCACAGCGCCGCACCAGCGACGGCAACCCCGCCTGCAGCCGACCCAGCGTCGCCCGCAGCACGCCCGGCCCGTTCGGCAGCAGGTCGATCGCCCCGCCCGGCACCACCACGTCCAGCATCAGGCGCTGGCCGAACGCCGCATCGCAGGCGCGCAGCACCGTCTCGCGCGCCACGCCGAACGCGGTGGCGCAGGGCGCGCCCACACCAGCCGCCACCGCCTCGAGCTCGCCGAAATGCACGGCAACACGCTCCAGCTCCAGGGCCAGCGCGCGCAGGGCGGCCCCGCGCGGCGGCGGCGCCACGCCGAGCGCCGCCTCGGCCGCCCGGCCGAACGCGGCCGCATGCGCGACCGGCGTCCCCGCGAGGCGTGCGGCCAGGCGCATGGCGGCCGGCAGCGGCTTGCCGCGCATCTGCACCATCACCCCGCGATGTCCGTAGCCGAGCAGAACCTCGGCCTGCACGATGGTCTCGCCACGCACCGCCACGCGCAGATGGGCAGGTCCCTCCAGTCCCGCCTGCGCCGCACCCACCGGCCCGAACGGGACCTGGTGCGCCTCGCATGCGCCGTCCGCCACCAGCCCGCCCACCAGTCCTGCAGTTCCGGTCTGCCTGGGGACGCTCGCCTCCACCGCACGGAACTCGGGCGGCTGCGGCGCCCCTCCGGCCGGCAACGGGCGCACGCTCATCGGCCGGCGCCGCGGCCAGCGTCCGTGGTCGAGCCAGGGCCGCCCATCCATGCCGCCGATCGCCTCGAAACCCCACAGGTCGCGGATCATCCGCTCGAACCAGGCAGCCCCCGGGCGGGACGGCGACAGCGCGGGATAGCGCCCCTCTTCGACGGCGACGGAGGCAAGCACCGGTTCGGCCAGGTCATGCAGCAGCAGGGCATGCACGTGCGCAGTGTCGGCCCACAGCGCCAGCAGCTCGATCGGGTCCGCGGCCAGGCTCTCCACCAGGGCGCGCCACCCCGCCGCGGGCAGCAGATGACGCGGCCAGGGCCGGGCAGGTAACGCCGGCGCCGCCCGCACCAGTTCGACTGCCGGCAGGAAGGGAGTGTCCGTCATCGAGACCGGCTGGGTGGGAGGCGATACGGCGGCAAGGCGGCCACCCGATGCTGCAAGGCTCGCCGGATCGCGAGCCGCATCGATCATGCATCGCGCCATGCGCCCGACCAAGCCTCGCGGCTGTCGCGGCAATCCCCAGCGGCAAGCCCTGCCGCGTGCCGCCACCCTGGCCGCTGTGCCGCCGCGGACCCGCATCGCACGGAACCAGACCTTGTTTCGGGCCGGGTTTCGGGCCGG
>CAXSEF010000010.1:46657-58540 GCA_964236535.1 uncultured Acetobacteraceae bacterium | reverse complement strand
TCCGACGCCTTGACCAGCCCACGGTGTCCGGCCCGGGGGCAAGCCCGGCAGCCGCCACACAAACCCCAGGGGAACAACCATGACAGATCATACGATCGTCGCCGTCTACGACTCTGCGACCAGTGCCGAAGCTGCGGTGCGCGCACTCGAGGCGGCCAACGTTCCGGCCTCGGCAATCAGCCGTCACAGCCGCGAGGGATCGATGTCGGGCGCTTCCATGACTCCCGGCCCGGCCCAGGGCGAGGAGCGTGGCTTCTGGTCGAGTCTGTTCGGCGCCGAGCCCGACCACGACACCAGCGTCTACGATCGCAGCATGGCTGGTGGCGGCACCGTCGTGTCGGTGCAGGTGCCTGACGCGCACCACGACTCGGTCACGGCGATCCTCGAGAGCCACAACCCGGTCGATCTCGACGAGCGCGCAGCGAGCTACGGCCTGCCGACGAGCGGTGCCACCCCGATGACCGGCGCCACCAGCACTGGCGCCACCGGCACTGGCGCCACGAGGACTGGTATTAGCACCGGGATCGCCGACACCGACGGCAAGATCCAGCTGGCCGAGGAAAACCTCGTCGTCGGCAAGCGCGCCGTAAGCGGCGGGACCACGCGCATCCGCCGCTACGTGGTCGAGACCCCGGTCGAGCAGGAGGTCACTCTGCACAGCGAGCGAGTGGTGCTCGACCGCCATCCGGTCACTGGCGGCACCACCGTGACCGGCGACGCGTTCACCGACCGCACCATCGAGATGACCGAGACCGACGAGCAGGCGGTCGTCGGCAAGACCGCCCACGTGGTCGAGGAGATCTCGTTGCGCAAGGAAGCCATCGACCGCGTCGAGACGGTCAAGGACACCGTGCGCCGCGAAGACATCAAGGTCGAGACAGTACCGGGCGAGCCGTCGACCACCGCCCCCAAGACCACGCCGAGGATCTGAATCGCCGCTCCGGCGGCCCGCATCGGCGGGCTGCCGGGCAAGCCTCCGTTCCGGCTCCTGTCCTACAGGATGCCCGCTACCCGCCGCAGATCGCGTACAGCGCCGCGGCCACCGGCATCACCCCCACGGCCAGCCAGGCACTCATCGCACACAATGCAACAAGATGACCCAGCCGGCGGCTGGCCCGCCGTCGGCGGCGGGAGGGCCCGGGCGCTGGCGCCGGGTCACGCGTCCTCGCTTCGGCAATCGAGACCAGTCGGGCTGCGATGATGGGTGGGTGCGCGATCAGGGACATCTGACCTCCGGGTTATCGCCTGTCCCGATCTTAACACGGCATTGTGGCTTTGCTGTGTAAGGCTTTGTTTCAATGCATCGGGCAGCGTCACCTGGCATCCGGTGTCGCCGATCAAACGACCTGCCGCACCGCCGGAGAGAAGCTCACCGCCCGGCAAAACGCGACCACGCGCCGGCATGCCTCCGCCAGCACCGCGTCCGACGCGGCGCAGGACAGCCGCAGATATGGGCTCATGCCGAACGCCGCGCCAAACACCGTGGCGACATGCGCCTCCTCGAGCAGCGCGCCGCACACCGCCGCGTCGTCGACCAGGCCCACTCCCGCAGCACTGCGCCCGCCGATCAGCCCGCCGACCGACGGATAGACATAGAACGCCCCGTCCGGCCGGTGGCAGATCAAGCCGGGTGCCGCACCGAGCCCCTCCACCACCAGATCGCGCCGCCGCCGGTACGCCTCGCGCATCGCCGCGACCCCATCCTGCGGCCCGTCGAGCGCCGCAGCCGCCGCTGCCTGCGCCGGCGCGCACACCCCGGCCGTGGCATGGCCCTGCACCGCAGCCATCGCCGCAACCAGCCGACGCGGGCCCGCACCCCAGCCGACACGCCACCCGGTCATCGCGTACGACTTCGACACCCCGCCCAGTGTCAGCACCCGATCGCGCAGCCTTGGCTCGACCGCCGCCAGCGTCGCATGCGGCTGCCCGTCGAAGCGCAACGCCTCGTACATGTCGTCCGACAGTACCCAGACCTGCGGATGGCGCAGCAGCATCGTGCCGATCCCCGCCAGTTCCTCCGCGCTGCAGACCGCTCCGCTCGGATTGTTCGGGAAGTTCAGCACCAGCCAGCGGGTGCGCGGCGTGATCGCTGCCTCCAGCGCCGCGACCTGCGGCCGGAACCCGTCCGCTCCGTGGGATGCCACCTCGACCGCGACTCCGCCCAGCAGCCGCGCCACAAGGGGGTAGGCGTTCCAGTATGGCGCTGGGACGATCACCTCCGAGCCCGGGTCCAGCGTGGCAGCCAGCGCATCGAAGATCACCTGTTTGCCGCCGTTGGCCACGATGATCTCGTCCGGCTCGAACGCCAGCCCGTCGCGGGCGAACTTGCGTGCGATCGCCGCCTTGAGCGCCGGCGTGCCGTCCTGCGGCGGATACTTTGTCTCGCCGCGCAGCGCCGCCTGGTGCGCCGCCTGGATCACGTGCGCCGGCGAGGCGAAGTCCGGCTCGCCGATCGTCAGCGAAATCACGTCGAGGCCGCGCGCCTGCATCGCACGCGCGCGCACCGACATCGCCACGCTGGCCGCCGTTGGCGCCCGGACGAGACGTTCCGCGAGGGCGGGAACGGTCAAGGCAGGCAAGTCCACAAGCTGTGCCGCCAGACTCCGCTCAGGGCGAAACCCTCAAGATCCACCCCAAAGGAAGCCCGACGCTTCCCCCTGCCAAACGCCGGTCCAGGGGCGGCGCGCCCCTGGCGGGTCCGGGCAGAGCCCAGCCTCGCGTCCGGCAAGCCCGCAATCAGCGCAGCCCCGCGCAGAACCGCTGGATGCGCCCGCAAGCGTCGCGCAGACTTTCGGTATCGGTGGCGTAGCTGATGCGGAAATGCCCCGGGTACATGAACGCCGCCCCATGCACCGCGGCCACCCCCGCCTCGTCCAGCAGCGCGGTCACGAAGCTCTCGTCATCGGTGATCGCCGCACCGCCAGAGCTGGTCTTGCCGATGCAGCCATGCACCGAGGGATAGACGTAGAACGCCCCCTCCGGCTTGTGGCAGTGGATGCCCGGCGCCTGGTTCAGCATCTCCACCACGAGGTCGCGCCGGCCCTGGTAGGTCTCGGCCATCGCCGAGACCGACTGCTGCTGGCCGTTCAGCGCCTCGACCGCCGCCGCCTGGCTGATCGACGAGGCGCTCGACGTCGACTGGCTCTGCAGCTTGTCCATCGCCTTGATCAGCGCGAGTGGTGCGCCGGCGTAGCCGATGCGCCAGCCGGTCATCGCATAGGCCTTGGACACGCCGTTCATCGTCACGGTGCGCCCGCGCAGCCGCGGCTCGACCTGCACGATCGTCGCGGCCTTGAAACCGTCATAGACCAGCTTCTCGTAGATGTCGTCGGTGAACACCCACACGTCCGGATGGCGCAGCAGCACGTCGCAGATCGGCCGCAGATCCTCGGCGGAATACGCCGCCCCGGTGGGATTGTTCGGGCTGTTCAGCATGAACCAGCGGGTGCGCGGCGTGATCGCGGCCTCCAGGTCCTCGGCACGCAGCTTGAAGCCGGTGTTCTGGCCGCAGGGCACGATCACCGGCACCCCGTCCGCCAGCGCCACGATGTCGGGATAGCTGACCCAGCACGGGCTCGGGATGATCACCTCGTCGCCGGCGTCCAGCGTCGCAGCCATGCAGTTGAAGATGACCTGCTTGCCGCCCGTGGAGACGATGATCTCCTCCGGCGTGTAGTCGAGCCCGGAATCGCGGGCGAACTTGGCGGCGATGGCCTGGCGCAGCGCCGGCGTGCCCGAGACGTCGGTATACTTGGTCTGTCCGGCCTCGATGGCGCGTATCGCCGCCTGCTTGACGTTGTCCGGGGTGTCGAAATCGGGCTCGCCGGCCGACAGGCTGATCACGTCTCGTCCGGCGGCCTTGAGCGCGCGGGCCTTGGTCGAGATCGCGATGGTCTGGCTGGGACTGACGCGGTCGAGGCGTTCGGCGGTGAGCTTCATGGCAGGGATCCTGTCGGCAGCGACCGGAGAGGGCGAGCCCCGGGCGGCGCGCACCCTAGTCCCGCCGCCGCTGCGGGATCAACGGGCACCAGCCCCGGCCGATCACGCGGACACCGGCGCATCGCTGCAGCGCTGGCCGCGAGGTTGCCGCATGCAGTCCGCCGCAGGCCCGCCGGCCGCACCATCGCGTGGAGACCCGGCCCGCGAGCAGGCAGGCCAGGACGCCGCCTCGCGCCACGGCAACGCGGACCGGGCATGGGCCAGGCACCCGATGCGAATGCGCAGCGCCCGCGGCAGGAGGAACGCCGCGCGCCTCCTGCACACACGCTGCTCCTGAGCCATGCCGGAGCCGAGGCACTCCGCGGCGGTTCGCGGCGTCCGGCGTGGCAGCACAGAGCCCTGGCCGTCAGGCCGCCTGTTCGAGCGGCCCGGAAAACAGGAAGTCGACGTCGTCGTCGTCCAGCAACGCGAGATCGCCCGCCTCGTCGAGCGCGATGTCGGCCAGGTCCGCCTTGCGCCGCTGCAGCTCCAGGATGCGCTCTTCCACGGTGTCCGCCGCGATCAGCTTGTAGACGAACACCGACTTGGTCTGCCCCAGCCGGTGCGCGCGGTCCGACGCCTGGTCCTCGACGGCGGGGTTCCACCACGGGTCGTAATGGATCACCGTGTCCGCAGCGGTGAGGTTGAGCCCGCGACCGCCCGCCTTCAGACTGATCAGGAACAGCGGCACCTCGAGCGCCTGGAACGCCCGCACCGGCTCGGCGCGGTCGCGCGTGCTGCCGCGCAGCTCGGCGTAGGCGATGCCCGCCTCCTCCAGCCTGGGCTTGATCAGGTCGAGCATCGAGGTGAACTGGCTGAACAGCAGGATGCGCCGGCCCTCCGGCACCATCTCGGTGATCATCTCCATCAGGGTGTCGAGCTTGCTGGACACCCGAACCGACTGCGCGGACGGCAGCTTCACCAGGCGCGGGTCGCAACACGCCTGGCGCAGCTTCAGCAGGGCGTCGAGCACGACGATGCGGCTGCGTGCCAGGCTGTGCTCGGCGATCTGCGCGTGCACCTTGTCCTGCAGGGTGCCGCGGATCGTCTCGTAAATCTCGCGCTGCTCCGGTGCGAGGGTGATGCGGCGCAGGATCGTGTGCTTGGGCGGCAGCTCGGTCGCCACCTCGGCCTTGGTGCGGCGCAGGATGAACGGCCGGATGCGTCTGACCAGCTGCTGACGGCGCTGCTCGTCGCCGCGCTTCTCGATCGGCGTGCGAAACCGCTTGGTGAAGCTGCGGCGGTCGCCCAGCAGACCCGGCATCAGAAACGCGAACTGCGACCACAGCTCCTCGAGGTTGTTCTCGATCGGCGTCCCGGACAGGCAGAGACGGTGGCGCGAATCAAGCTGACAGACCGCGCGCGTGGCCTTGGCGTCCGGGCTCTTGATCGCCTGCGCCTCGTCCAGCACCACGATGTGCCACGCCAGCTCGCGCATCGCCTCGATGTCGCGCGCCAGCACGGTGTAGGTGGTGATGACCACATGCACCGCGTCGAGCCGTCCGCGCCGCTGGTGGCGGTCGAGACCGTGCAGCACCTCGATCCGCAGGTGCGGCGCGAACTTCGCCAGCTCGGACACCCAGTTGGCGATCAGGCTGGTCGGCACGACGATCAGCGCCGGCCGGTCCAGCCGCCCGGCGTCGTCCTCGACCACCAGGTGGGCGATGGTCTGCGCGGTCTTGCCGAGCCCCATCTCGTCGGCGAGGAACCCGCTCAGCTGGTGCGCGGCCAGATGCTGCAGCCAGTCCACGCCGTGCTGCTGGTAGGGCCGCAGCGCCAGGGTGAAGCCCGCGGGCACCACGACCGACTCGATCTCGGCCGCGCCGCGAAACCGCTCGGCGTAGGCCTCGATCGCCGCGGAGTTCTCCCACCGCGTCGCCAGCAGGTCCTCGAGCTCGAGCACGACCGTGGCCTCGGCTGCGGGCAACACCAGCAGCCCGCCATCGGTCGGGCCCGCCGCCTCGATCAGGTCGGCCATGATCGCCAGCAGCGGGCGGATGCGCTCGACCGGAAGCTTCAGCACCCGCCCGTCCTCGACGCTGGTGATCACGCAGCCATCGACGATCTGCGCCATCTCCAGCCCGCCGCGCTCCAGGATGCGCGACAGCACCGGCAGCAGCGGCTGGCGCACCCCGTCGATCTCGATGCCGAAATCGAGCGAGAACTCGCCCTCCTCGGCGTCGGACACCTGCACGTCGCACGCGCCCACCGAAGTCGCGAGGCGCGGCCCGAACTCGCGGTCGATCAGGCTCCGCCAGCCCAGCGACTGCAGCGCCGGCACGCGCAGCGCCACGAAGCGGTGCCAGAACTCGTTGCCGTCCGCGCCGCGGAACACGAGCACCCGGCGTCCCTTGGCGTTGCGGCCATCGGCCACGCGCATCTGCACGAACCCGTCCTGGCGCAACACGTCGAACGCCGCCGCCTCGGCGGCCGTGTCGCGCCGCACGAAGGCCGGGCCGCCCGCCTCCATCACCCGCACGAACTGCCGCTCGTCGCTGCCCTCGACCCGGACGTCGCCGTAGTCGAAATCGAGGCTCAGCGCGTCGATCTGCTGCATCTTGCCATAGTCGTCGGGGCATTCGAGCTTGCTGAGCTGCAGCACCGGCGTCACCCGGCGCTCGACGATCACCTGCTCGGTGTCCGTCACCGGGATCAGCGGCGACTGCGGCCGGCGCGCGCGCGGCTGCACCGCCGGGGCGCGAGCCTTGGGCTGGCGCAGCCGCACCCGTCCCACCGCCCCGCTGGCGCCGTCGACATACCAGGGCCCGGTCGCACCCAGCAGGACCGCCGATTTCGGCGGCAGCGGCGGCGGCGCGTTGGCCTGGAACGTGCGCTCCTCGCCGCTCACCAGCGGGCGCTGCGTCGTCGACCAGCGTGCCTGGCCCGAGCGCAGCAGGCTCGTCAGCACCTCGGGCAGCTTCGCAGGCGACACGCCGTTGCGGGCCGCCTCGCCGCCGCCCAGCAGGCCGGCGATGGCGCGCTCGGACTCGCTCGCCGCGGCGTCGGCCGCGATCCGGCGCGGCGTCGCCGCCTCGACCCGGCCGCTGCGATCGCCGATCCAGGACGCCGAGATGAAGCAGGCGTGCAGTCCCTCTCCAGGCGCCACGTCGAACACCAGCCGCCGCGGCTCCTGGCGCGCCGGCGTCGACAGCACGCCCAGCGACGCCTTCTGTTCCGCCCGGCGGAGTTCGGGAAAGCGGTCCAGCGCCGCGAACGCGGTGGCCGCCAGGTGGACGCAGGCGCGGGCCTGGCAGCTGCACTGGCTGTCGAACACGATCCGCCGCGCGCGCAGCGAGGGCGTCAGCCGTACCGTGCGGCGGACACCCTGGTCGTCCACCGTCGCCGCGATCACGTCCCTGACAAGGCGGACGTCCACCGCGCCGAGCAGCACCAGGCTTCTGCCGCGCATCAGGATGCGGGCATCGAACGTGCGGCCGAGGTCGTCGGCAGAAAACGGTGTGGGCATCAAGACGTCCTTGTCGCACAGTTCGCCGCATGTTCAACCCAGGTCGTGCAACGCGGCGATCACAACGATGCCGCGGCGTCGCCGGACACCGCGGCGCGTGCACCCGAACCGCTGCGTCGCTGCCCTGGTCGATGCCGCGGACGCCGCGCGGCCAGCCAGGCGGGCTGCCCAGGGCCGCCGGCCGGTGATTTCTGTCCACCAACCGGATTGACTCCCAATGATTGCAGCAAGATGTCGGTTCGGGCTGAGACGGAGACCCGCACCGCAAGAAAATACCCATTCAAAACAACGGGTTGAGCAGGAAGCCTGTTTGTTGGGCAATCCGATGGAGCTGGCGGAAAACCGCCGTCGGCGCACCATAGTCGCCGCGCTGCCCACAGAGTTGTCCACAGCTTCGGTGGATGATTGCCACCGTGGCCATGCCATGACCGGTGCTGCGTGACCGCCCGGCGGGCAGGACCAGCGGCTTTGCCTCCGGACTCCGCCCGAGGCACGCCGCGAGAACCCACGGGCGCGATCCGGTCTCGTCAAAGGGCTCCCCCGTCGGCGCGTCCGGCCCCGTCGGCGAGTCCGGCCCCGTCGGCGAGACCGGATCGTGCCCGTCGTGCATCGGTAGCCCGGCAGAGATCTGAGCCGCTGGGAACGCGGTCCGGGCAGAGTCTGACCATGGTGCCGGGGACGCCCCACATGAGGCCGATGCAACCCGATCCCACCGACGACCCGACGACGACAGGCCGACCCGACCCGGAACAGCCGGCAGCCCGCGGTCCCACCGGCGTCGGCATCATCGAGCGCGCGCTGGCGACCATGCCGCTCAGCCCGGGCGTCTACCGCATGCTCGACGCCAAGGGCGGCGCACTCTACGTCGGCAAGGCCCGCTCGTTGAGGAAGCGGGTCTATTCGTACACCCAGCTCGCCCGCATGCCGGAACGCCTGCGCCGCATGGTGTCGGAAACCGCGGCGATGGAGATCGTCACCACCCACACCGAGGCCGAGGCGCTGCTGCTCGAGGCGAACCTCATCAAGCGTCTCAAGCCGCGCTTCAACATCGTCATGCGCGACGACAAGTCGTACCCCTGGCTGATGCTGACCGAGGGGCACCCGTTCCCGCAGATCACCAAGCACCGCGGCCGCGGCGCCAGGGCGGGACGCAACAACACCTGGGGCCCGTTCGCCTCCGCCTGGGCGGTGAACCAGACGGTGACCGCCATGCAGCGCGTGTTCCTGCTGCGCTCCTGCGCCGACACCGTGTTCGCCAACCGCTCGCGTCCCTGCCTGCTGCACCAGATCAAGCGCTGCTCGGCGCCGTGCGTCGGACGGATCGACGCCGCCGGCTACGCAGGCCTCGTGGAGCAGGCGCGCGCCTTCCTTGCCGGCAAGGCCGGGTCGGTGCAGCGCACGCTCGCCATCGAGATGGAGGCCGCGGCGGAAAAGCTGGAGTTCGAGCGCGCCGCCGCGATCCGCGACCGCATCCGCGGCCTCACCCACGTGCAGAGCAGCGGCGTCATCAACCCTGCCAGCCTCGAGGATGCCGACATCGTCGCCGCCTGGCAGATCGCCGGGCAGACCTGCATCCAGGTGTTCTTCGTCCGCGGCGGCCGCAACAACGGCAACCGCGCCTTCTTCCCGAGCCACACCCGCACCGACGAGGCGCCCGTCGTGCTCGCCGCCTTCATCGCGCAGTTCTACGACGACAAGCCGCCGCCGCCGCTGCTGCTCACCAACCACGAAGTCCCCGAAGCCGAGCTGATCGAGGAGGCGCTTGCCCTCAAGGCCGAGCGCCGTGTCGAGATCGCGGTGCCCCGGCGCGGCGAGAAGCGCGCCGTTGTCGAGCACGCCGAGGTCAACGCCCGCGAGGCCCTCGAACGTCGGCTCGCCGAGAGCGCCGGGCAGTCGAAGCTGCTCGACGGCGTCACCCGGCTGCTCGGCCTCGCCGCCACGCCCACCCGGATCGAGACCTACGACAACAGCCACATCATGGGCCAGGCGGCCTACGGCGTGATGGTCGTGGCGGGACCCGAGGGCTTCCTGCGCAACGCCTATCGCAAGTACGCGATCAAGGGGCCGATCACCCCCGGCGACGACTTCGCCATGATGCGCGAGGTGCTGGAACGCCGCTTCGGCCGTGCGCTGCGCGAGCACGCAGACTCTTCCACCCCGCCGCCGGACTGGCCGGACATCGCCCTCATCGACGGCGGCGCCGGGCAGTACTCTGCGGCGCGCCGGGTGCTCGACGACCTCGGCGTGACCGACGTGACCCTGGTCGCCATCGCCAAGGGCCCGGACCGCGACGCCGGGCGCGAGTGGTTCCACACCGCCGAAGCGCCGCCGTTCCAGCTGCCGCCGCGCGACCCGGTGCTCTACTACCTGCAGCGCCTGCGCGACGAGGCGCACCGCTTCGCCATCACCACCCACCGCGCCGCCCGTTCGCGCGCGCTCACCACCAGCGAGCTCGACGACATCGAGGGCGTGGGCGCGGCCCGGAAGCGCGCGCTGCTCAACCACTTCGGTTCGTCGCGCGGCGTGAAGCAGGCGGGCCTGCCCGACCTCGAGGCCGCACCCGGCATCAACCGCGAGACCGCGCGGCGGGTCTACGCGTTCTTCCATCCGACGGCGTGAGCCTGCGCTCGAAGCCGGCACCGCCGGCACCGCCGGGACCCGCAAATGGCCGGCGACCCGATGATCCGGTTTCACGAGTGGAAATGTCCCGGCGGTCGCCTCGGGCGGAGTCCAGAAGCGAGCCTCCGGTCACCCTCGCTTCACTTTCTTCCGCGCCCCGAATTGCCCTATCGTCGGCGGCGCATGCTCACCGACCTTCCCAACGTGCTGACGCTCTCGCGCATCGCGGCGATCCCCGTGCTCGTGGCCCTGGCCGTGCTGCGCGAGCCGGCCGGCGACCTCGCCGCCTGCGTGCTGTTCGCGCTTGCCGGAATCACCGACTACCTGGACGGCCGTATCGCACGCGACCGCCAGATGCTCTCTGAGCTCGGCCGCATGCTCGATCCCATCGCCGACAAGCTGCTCGTCGGCGCCTCGCTGATGGTCCTGGTCGGCACCGGACGCCTCTCGCTGTGGGGGCTCTACCCGGCCATCGTCATCCTGCTCCGCGAGATCCTGGTGTCCGGCCTGCGCGAGTACCTGGCCGGGCTCCGCGTCGGCCTGCCGGTCACCCGCCTCGCCAAGTGGAAGACCGGCTTCCAGATGGGCGCGCTGGGCACGCTGCTCGCCGGCGACACCACCGCGCACCTGCTCGGCCTGGACTGGCTGCCGGTCTCGATCATCGGCGGCGTCATGCTGTGGACAGCCGCCGCCCTCACCCTGATCACCGGCTGGGACTATCTGACCGCCGGCCTGCACCACGTCAGCGCCCGGCCTGGCGCGCCCCCGCTGCATCCCTCCGGCCTGTAGTCCGGGCCATGGCGATCCGGCCGGCGGCGCCGGGAAACACCGCGGCCCGCCCGTGCCGCGGACCACCAGGACCACGCGCCATGCCCGACCTGGCGTTCGAATCGCGCCACCCCGGCCGCGTGGCGGGCCTCGACGAGGCCGGCCGCGGCCCGCTCGCCGGTCCGGTCGTCGCGGCGGCCGTGGTGTTCGCGGCCGGCATGCCGGACCGCCTGGCCCGGCTGATCGACGCGCGCCTGATCGACGACAGCAAGCGACTGTCGCCGCAGGGGCGTGAGGCGGCGCTCGACGCCATGCTCCGCTCGGGCCTGGTCGAGATCGCGGTCGGCGCGGCCTCGGTCGCCGAGATCGCCTCCCTCAACATCCTGCACGCCAGCCTGCTCGCGATGCGCCGCGCCGCGTCGCGCCTGCAGCACAGGCCCGACTTCGCGCTCGTCGACGGCAACCGGCCGCCGAGACTCGACTGCCCGGTGCAGTGCGTGGTCGACGGCGACGCCCTGTGCCTGTCGATTGCGGCTGCCTCGATCGCCGCCAAGGTGACGCGAGACCGCATCATGGCACGACTGCACGCACGATTCCCCGAGTACGGCTGGGACCGCAACGCCGGCTACGGGACGGCGCTGCACCGCCAGGCGCTGCTCCGGCACGGCCCGACCTGCCACCACCGACGCGACTTCGGCACCGTCCGGACGCTGCTCGCCGCCCGGGCCGCGAGCGCGTGAGCTCCAGCAAGGCCAAGACAGGGAGGCCAGGATAAAACGGCCGGGGCTCTGCCCGACGAACAGGAAGCCCAGACCCGCAGGGGCGTGCGACCCCGGACCCACACGAACCAGGCGTCGCGAAACCCGGTCGGGCGCGGTGCGGCCAGCCTGTGCAGATGCTGGCCAAAGCGCCCATGCCTGAGAAGACGGCCCTTGGCGGGTCTGGGCAGAGCCCAGGCCTGCCTGCTGGGCCTGCCTGCTGGGCCTCGGGGCGAATGGCGGGAACGCCAGCGCTGTCCTACGCTGCCCGCTGCGAATCCACCGCCCGCACGG
>CAXSEF010000010.1:30391-46557 GCA_964236535.1 uncultured Acetobacteraceae bacterium | reverse complement strand
GCGGGAACGCCAGCGCTGTCCTACGCTGCCCGCTGCGAATCCACCGCCCGCACGGCGGCGCGCCGCCGCACCGATCCACTGCCCGGGATGCCGCCTTGGAAATCGTCCGCGAAATACCGCTCGACCAGGTGCTGCGTGGCGATTCGATCGACGTCATGCGCATGCTCCCTTCCGGCGCCGCGCACTGCATCTTCGCCGACCCGCCGTACAACCTGCAGCTGAGCGGCGAGCTCCGCCGCCCGGACGACAGCCTGGTCGACGGCGTGGACGAGGACTGGGACCGCTTCACCGACTTCGCGTCCTACGACCGCTTCACCCGCGAGTGGCTCGGCGAATGCCGCCGGCTGCTGCGCAAGGACGGCACGATCTGGGTGATCGGCGCCTACCACAACATATTCCGGATCGGCAACATCCTGCAGGACCTCGGCTTCTGGATCCTCAACGACGTGATCTGGCGCAAGTCGAACCCGATGCCCAACTTCCGCGGCCGGCGCTTCACCAACGCGCACGAGACGCTGATCTGGGCGGCACGCGGCCGCGACAGCCGCTACCGCTTCAACTACCAGGCGATGAAGGCGCTGAACGACGACCTGCAGATGCGCTCGGACTGGCTGATCCCGCTCTGCACCGGCGCCGAACGGCTGCGCAACGAGCACGGCCTCAAGCTGCACCCGACGCAGAAGCCCGAGGCGCTGCTGCACCGGATCGTCCTCGCCAGCACCGCGCCCGGCGACATCCTGCTCGACCCGTTCCTCGGCACCGGGACCTCGGCCGTTGTCGCGCGCAAGCTGCACCGGCACTTCATCGGCATCGAACGCCACCCCGCCTATGTCGAGGCCGCGCTCGGCCGCATCCGCCACGCCAGGCCGATGCCGGAGGGCGGCCTCGCCACCCGGGCCAACCCGCGCGAGGCACCGCGGGTCCCGTTCGGCTCGCTGGTCGAGCGCGGCGTCGTCCCGCCCGGCACCGCACTGACCGACAGGCAGCGCCGGGTCGTCGCCATCGTCGCCGCCGACGGCACCCTGACCTGCGGGCCGCACATCGGATCGCTGCACAAGGTGGGCTCGCTGGTGCAGAACGCGCCATCCTGCAACGGCTGGACGTTCTGGTACGTCGAGCGGGACGGCGGCCTCGTGCAGCTCGACGAATTGCGGCGCAGCCACGCGGCCGGTGGCTGACGAACGGCGAGGCCAGGCGTCACCTCGGGGTCGAGACGCCGCGCCGGAGTACCGATCGCGCGACCGCCCGCACCGCGCCGACAAGGCTTCAGGCCTCTGGCGGGGGTGCAGCCCGCGCAGGGTTCCGACGACCTGCCCGGGTCCCCGCCTGCGCCATTGCAATGCGGGCGGCGGGAAAGCCCCGCCTTGCCGCGCCTACGGGCCAGCGCCCGCCCGCGCCCGCCACACCCCGTCCCGCTCCTCCGCCACCCCGTCGTCGCGCAGCTTGCCCAGGTGCGCCAGCACCGTCGCCTCCGCCGCCCGCAGCAGCGCCGCGTCCAGCCCCGGATATCCCTCCGCCACCAGCGCCGCCAACCCCGCCGGCCCCCGCCCCAGCCGCCGCGCCAGCCACGCCTCCCGCTCCAGCCGGTGCCGCAGCAGCCCGCGCACCAGCCCCGCCGGCGCCGGCACCGCCGGCCCGTGCCCCGGCAGGTACACCCGGTCCGCCCGCCCCAGCAGCCGCCGCAGGCTCGCCAGGTACGCCGCCATGTCGCCCTCCGGGAGCGCCACCGCCGTGCTCGACCACCCCATCACGTGGTCGCCGCTGAACAGCACGCCCCCCGCCGCCGCCAGGCACACGTGGTCCGCCGCGTGCCCCGGCGTGTGCACCACCCCGAGCCCCGCCACCTCCGCCCCGTCCCCCACCAGCCGGTCCGGCACCACCAGCGCCGAGACGAACCGCTCATGCGCCACCACCGGCGCCCCGCTCAGCGCCCGCAGCCCTGCCGCCCCGCCCACGTGGTCGGCATGCGCGTGGCTCAGCACGATGCACCCCACCCGCCCCGCCACCCGCAGCACCGCCGCCACGTGCCCCGCATCGTCCGGCCCGGGATCGATCACCACCGCGCCGCCGTCGCGCGCCACCACCCACGTGTTGGTCCCGTGACACGTCATCGGCCCCGGGTTCGGCGCCACCACCCGCACCACCCCCGGCGCCTCCGGGATCGCCACCCCACGCGGCGGCTCCGCCTCGCTCAGCCGCGCCATGGTGCGCTCCATAAGCCGGCAAGGCCGGGCTCTGCCCGGACCCGCCGAAGGCCGGGGGCCTTTGGAAACCATTCACCAGGACGCTTCCCGGAGCCTGGCCGCGACTCCGCTCTGCCGGATCGGCCAAAGCGGAGCGGCGACCCTAGACCTGCCTGAACCCCTCGTGCTCCGGCGGCTCCGCGGCGCTCTCGTCGATCGTGCGCACCTTCGCCAGCAACGGCCCGCGCCGGCACCGCCGCAGCAGCTCCTCGACCGCGCCCGTCTCGCCGTGCACCACCGCCTCGACGGTCCCGCCCGCCTGGTTGCGCACCCACCCCCACACCCCCAGCGACCGCGCCTCGCGCACCATCCACGCCCGGAACCCCACCCCCTGCACCCGCCCGCCGATCACCACCCGCTTCGCGATCACGCCCCCGCCCCCGCCAGCCCGATGAACCGCCCCGCCAGCGCCACGTCCGCCGCCAGCCCCTCCAGCCGCGCCGTCGCCGCCGCGTCATCCCCCCACGCCGCGATCTCGAACCGCTCGTCCAGCGTCGCCGCCGCATGCGCCTCGTCCGCGCCCAGCCGCCCCGCCGCCAGCGCCAGCCCCAGCACCAGGCTGCCCAGCGCAGGCACCGCCACCCCCCGCCCCCCCCGCCCCCCCGGGCCCCACCCCCCCCCCCCCCCCCCCCACCCCCCCCCACCCCCCCCGCGCGCCCCAGGCCGGCCGCATCGCCGGCAGCAGCGCCGGCACCGCCCCCCCCAGCCCCGCCAGCCCCATCGGCCCGAACCCCCCGAGCCCCCGCCGCAACGCCGCCATCGCGCCGGCCGGCTGCTCCACGAACCGCACCCCCGCCCCCACCGCGAGCCGCGCCCCCAGCTCCCCCGCCGCCCAGCCCAGCAGCGGGTCCCACGCCGCCGCCTGCGCCGCCACCAGCGCCTCGGGCCGCTCCGCCCGGTAGCACAGCAGGTCGCACGCCCCGAAGTGCAGCAGCGCGTCCACGCTCGCCGCCGGGTCCGCGGCCACCCGCTCCTGCGCCGTCCCCGCCAGCCGCGTCAGCGGCACCGCATCGAACCCCATCTCGCCGCCCCGCGCCCCGCCCGCCACCTGCCACTCCGCCGCCACCGCCTCGGCCAGCGCCGCACTGCGCAGCCGCAGGCCCGGTCCGCCCGGCAGCCGCATCGGCCGCCCGTCCAGCAGCACCTCGAACCCGTCCGGACCCGAACGAACGCTCGCCGCCTCCCAGAACCGCTTCATCCACGAACTCCCAAAGCAGGCAAGGCCGGGCTCTGCCCGGACCCGCCAAAGGCCGCAGGCCTTTGGAAACCATTCCCCAAGCAGAGCGGCGAACTCCCACGGGAAGTGCCACGACCCCTTTCATATGTGGGTCTGGGGGCTCAGCTCCCGGCGGGTCCCCCCTTCCAAGACATGGGGCAGGGCCCTGGCCTTCCCTTACCTCAACAGCCGCCGCAGCAGATCCGCCGGCTTCGGCGCCTTCACCCGCACCGCCGCCGGCGCCGGCCCCGGCCCGCCCCCCCGCGCCACCGCCAGCGCCGGCCCGCACGCGTCGGCGGCGTCCCCGCCCCCGATCACCAGCCCGCCGCCGCTCTCCAGCTTCGCGCGCGGCCCGCCGATCGGCCCGTCGACCGAGACCGGCACCGCGACCGCCGCCCCGCCCAGCAGCAGCGCCGGCTGCAGCAGCAGCGCCAGCGTCTGGTTCCGCAGGTCCACCGTCCCGCTCCCGGCCAGCCGCAGCCGCGCGCTGTCCAGCGTCAGCGCGCTGACCCGCCCCAGTCCCGCCGCCAGCTCGACCCGCAGCGCCAGGCAGCGCACCGCCGTGCTGCCGTCCAGCGACGGCGGCGGAATGCCCGCCGCCCGCAGCGCCGGCGCCAGCGCCGCCTCGACCAGCACGTTGTCGACCTCGCCGTTCACCACGCTCACCCCCACGTGCCCGGTGGCCGTCGCCGCGAGGTCCCGCCACGACCCGCCGCTGGCATCCACCGCCACGTCCACCCCCGCGAGCCCGCTGGCCCCCGCGTCGCCGGCCCCCGCCTTGCTCGCGAGCGCCAGCAGCGGCGCCAGCGGCAGCGCCGGCACCCGCGCCTCGACCGACAGCACCGGCGGCACCGCCACCCCCTGCACCCGCAGCCGCGCCGACACCGGCCCCTCCGCCGCCCGCGCCGCGAACGGGTCGAGCGACAGCGTGCCGTCCTGCAGCACCGCGTGCCCCGCGACCTCGCGCCAGACCACCCCGCCCGACGACACCGACCCCGCCGAGAACGCGAGATCCAGGTCCTCCGCCGCCAGCGACCCGAACGGCAGCGCGCCGCCCGGGATCACCCCGCCCGCGCCGCCCGCCGCACCCGCCGCCGCGTCCGGCACGCCCGCGCCGCCCGGGCCCGCACCACCCGCCGCCGCACCGGCAGGGCCGCCCGGGCCCGCACCGCCCGCCGCCGCAGCCGCCTTCGCCCGCGCCGCCTTGTCCGGCGCGACAGCCTCCCCGGTACCCGCAGGCGCCGCGCTCAGCCGCGGCCGCTGCTGCCACGCCAGCACCGCCGCGTCGCCATCGATCGCCTGCGACACCAGGCTGCCGCGCAGGAACGGCCGCGGCGAGCGCCCCAGCGCGAAATCCCCCGCCACGTCCCCCGCCGACGACGCCAGCCGCAGCCCCCGCACCACGACCTCCGGCCCGCCTGCCGCCGCCGGCAGGGCCACCCGAGCCTCCGCCACCACGTCGCGCAGCGCCGGCAGCCCCACGCCCGCCAGCACCGACAGCGCCGCCAGCTGCGGCACCCGCGCGCCCACCGCCAGGTCGCTACCCCCCGAACCGGTGCCCGAACCACCGCCCGAGCCGCCCCCGGCGCCACCGCCCACCGTCCCGCGCAGCGTCGCCACCGCCCCCGCCAGCCCCGCCGTGAGGTCCACCGGCAGCGCCCCGCCGGCGAACCACCCGCCCGGCAGCGGCCCCACGCTCCCGTCCACCCGGCCCGCATCCCCCGCCAGCGACCCCGTCGCGCTCACCAGCAGCGGCCCGCCCGCCTCGCCGATCGCCAGCCGCGCCGCCTCCACCGCCAGCCCCGGCCGCAGCATCCCCAGCGCCGACGCCCCCGCCGTCACCTCCACGCCCGACAGCACCGGCGCCTGCCCGGCCACCGCCCGCATCCGCCCCGCCAGGTGGATGTCGCGCACCGGCGGCAGGTTGGCGTGCGGGAACAGCGGGTTCAGCCCCGCGAGATCGCCGACCGCCCCCTGCATCGCCAGGTCATAGCCCCCCTCGCGCGTCACCGAGCCGCGCACCCCGAGCGTCGCCCCGCCCGCAGCCGCCCCCGGCACGCCCCCGCCGCCAGCCGCTCGACCCGTCGCCACCCCTGCCGCAGCTCCGGTCGCCGCTCCGGTCGCAGCTCCGGTCGCCGCTCCCGGCGCCGCAGCTCCCGCCGCCGCCGCGCCCGGCACCCACAGCTCCAGCGCCACCGGCCAGGGTGCCGCCGCCGCCGGCGCCCCGCCCGGCCCCGCCGGCAACCGCGTGCCCTCCGGCGTCGCGATCGAGGCCAGGGTCCCGGTCTCCGCGCGAGCCTCGAACGGCGCCCCCGCATGGCCCAGCCGCGCCACGAAATGCGTCCCCGCCGCGTCCTGCGTCGCCGTGAGCCGCTCGATCGACAGCGCCGACCCCGGCCCCGCACCCCACGCCACCCGCCCGTCCGCGATCACGATCGCCCGCACGTCGAACGGCCGCGCCCGCGCCGCAGGCGCGACCTCACCCCCCGCCGCAGGAGCCCCCGCCGCGGCCTGCGGCGTGAACACCCAGTTCGGCCCCGACGCCGTGCGCTCCAGCAGCAGGTCCGGCCCGTCGAGCACCAGGCTCGCCACCTCCACCCGCCCCGTCAGCAGCGCCCACGGCGACAGCCGCACCGCCAGCCGCCGCGCCGTCACCATCTGCGCCCGCGAGCCGCCCGCGAGGTTCGACAGCGCCACCCCCTCGGCCGAGAACCCCGGCCGCGGCAGCAGCACCAGCCGCAGCGGCCCGCCCAGCGTCAGCACCCGCCCGGTCGAGCGCAGCACCGCCGCCTCCACCCGCGGCGCCAGCACCGCCGGGTCCAGCGCCAGCCACCCCGCCGCCGCCACGACCAGCAGCACCAGGCTCAGGACCGCGACCCAGGCCCGACGCCGCGTCAAGGCAGCCAAGGCCGGGCTACCCCTCCGCCCGCATTCCAACGGCCCAAGCGAGGCCGTCGGAACCTTGCGCGGGCTACGCCCAGACCCGCCAAAGGGCGGAGCCCGCTGGAAACCATCCCCAAAGCCGGGCGGCAAACCCGCACGGGACGTGCCGTAGTCCCTTTCACATGCGGGTCTGGGGGCTCGGCCCGCAGCGGGTCCCCCCTTCCAAGACACGGGGCAGAGCCCTGGCCTTCCTGCCCCCTCACGCCCGCCCCCGCACCACCCGCGCCGCCGGCGTAGGCGGCGCCGTGAACCCCAGCAGCCGGAAGCTGTCGCGCATGTGCGGCGGCAGCGGCGCCGCGACCTCCAGCGTCCCCCCGCCCGGGTGCGGCAGCGACAGCGCGCGCGCGTGCAGGTGTAGCTTCATCGCCAGCCCCGCCACGTGCAGCTTCTTGTCCTCCTCCTGCGGCCCGTACTTCGGGTCGCCCACGATCGGCGTGCCCAGCGCCTCGCAGTGCACCCGCAGCTGGTGCGTCCGCCCGGTCAGCGGCTGCAGCTCCAGCCACGACAGCGTGCGCCCCGCCGCCTCCAGCACCCGGTAGTCGGTGAGCGCGCTCGCCGCGTCCTCGTCGTCGCGCTCCGCCGCCGCGGTCAGCGCCCCCGGCCCCGCGCCCAGCCGGATCAGCGGCATGTCAACCCGCCCCTCCTGCGGGCTCGGCCGCCCGTGCACCACCGCCCAGTACGTCTTGCGCACGTGCCGGGTGCGGAACGCCGCCGCGAGCCTGCCCGCCGCCGCCGCCCCGCGCGCCAGGATCAGCACCCCGGAGGTGTCGCGGTCCAGCCGGTGCACCAGCTTCGGCCGCCCGCCCTCGCCGCGCAACCCGTCCAGCATCGCGTCCAGGTGGTGCGTGATCCCTGGCCCGCCCTGCACCGCGAGCCCCCACGGCTTGTCCAGCACGATCACCTCGTCGTCGCGCCACAGCACCATCCGCTCCAGCTCGCGCACCACCCGCTCGTCCACCACCGGCACCGGCTTCGGCGCCGGCCCCGCCGGCAGCGGGGGCACCCGCACCGACTGCCCGGCCAGCAGCCGCGTCGCCCCCTCCACCCGCCCGCCGTCCACCCGCACCTGGCCGGTCCGGCACAGCTTCTGCATCGCCGCCTGGGTGATGTGCGGGAAATGCCGGCGGAACCAGCGGTCGAGGCGCAGCTCGGCCTCGTCGTCGGCCACGGTCTGGATGCTGACGCCCATCGCACTGCCCCACAGCAAGGAAGGCCAGAGGCTCTGCCTCCGGACTCCGCTCAAGGCCAAGCCTTGAGGATCCATTTTCAAGCCGTGCCCAACCCACCAGACTCCGAGAATAGACCACATGTGGCGCCGGTCCAGGGGCGGCGCGCCCCTGGCGGGTCCGGGCGGAGCCCGGCCTCACTTCGCCCCCCGCAGCCCCGCCCAGTGCGCCAGCCGCCGCGCCAGCTCGCGCTCGAACCCGCGGTCCTTCGGCCGGTAGTACTCCTCCCGCCCCATCCCCGCGGGGAAGTAGTCCTGCCCGGAGAACGCCTCCGCCGTGTCGTGGTCGTAGGCGTACCCCGCGCCGTGGCCCATCTCGCGCATCATCCGCGTCGGCGCGTTCAGGATGTGCGCCGGCGGCGACAGGCTGCCCCGCTCCCGCGCCGCCGCCCGCGCCGCCTTCTGCCCCACGTACAGCGCGTTCGACTTCGGCGCCGTGCCCAGATAGACGATCGCCTGCGCCACGCACAGCTCGCCCTCCGGACTGCCCAGCCGCTCGTACGCCTCCCACGCCGCCAGCGCCTGCACCAGCGCCTGCGGATCGGCGAGCCCCACGTCCTCCGACGCGAACCGCACCAGCCGCCGCGCCACGACCCGCACGTCCTCGCCGCCCTCCAGCATCCGCCCGTACCAGTACAGCGCCGCGTCCGGGTCCGAGCCGCGCAGCGACTTGTGCAGCGCCGAGAGCAGGTTGTAGTGCCCGTCCCCCGCCCGGTCGTGCAGCGCCGCCCGCCGGCTCAGCAGCCCCGCCAGCGCCGCCGCATCCAGCACGCCCGCCTCGGCACCCAGCGCCAGCACCTGCTCGGCCATGTTCAGCAGCGCCCGCCCGTCGCCGTCCGCCATCGCCCGCAGGCCCGCCCGCGCCCCCGCGTCCAGCGCCAGCGCCCGCCCCGCCAGCGCCTCCGCCCGCCCCAGCAGCCGCTCCATCGCGTCGTCGTCGAGCCGGCGCAGCACCACCACCTGGCAGCGCGACAGCAGCGCACCCCCCAGCGCGAAGGACGGGTTCTCCGTCGTCGCCCCCACCAGCACCAGCGTGCCGTCCTCGACCACCGGCAGGAAGGCGTCCTGCTGCGCCCGGTTGAAGCGGTGGATCTCGTCGACGAACAGCAGGCTCGCCCGCCCCGCCGCCCGCGCCCGCGCCGCCTGCTCGAACACCCGCCGCAGCTCGGCCACGCCGGAGAACACCGCGGAGACCTGCATGAAGCCGAGCCCCGCCGCCTCGGCCAGCAGCCGCGCGATCGTCGTCTTGCCCACCCCCGGCGGCCCCCACAGGATCAGGCTCGCGAGCCGCCCCCCCTGCAGCCCCGCGCCCTGCAGCCCCGCGCCCTGGACCCCCGCGCCCGGCAAACCCGCCCCGCGCCCCCGACCGCCCAGCATCCGCGTGAGCGCCCCGCCCGGCCCCAGCAGCGCCTCCTGCCCGACCACCTCGTCCAGCCGCCGCGGCCGCAGCCGCTCGGCCAGCGGCTGCCCCTCCACCGCCCCGGCGCCCGGCGCCTCGCCAAACAGGTCGTCCGTCATCCACCGCGCTCCAGAGCGGACAGGACCGGGACGCCGCCCCGGACCCGCCGGAAATCCTCTTCCAGGCCCGCGCCCTCGGCAGACCATCCCATCAGGCCCCGCCGCGACCAGCGCACGCCGCAGGCAATCACCGAGGCGGGTCGGGGAACGGAGTCCCTGGCCGGCGTCGGCACGCCCCGCCTCCGGTGTGCGCCGCAGGTGACTCCATCCCGCGATTTGCATCCGACGGGACCATGACGATTGCAACCGTCTCTGCGCGCGCGCATTCAGGTCCTCGCGCAGTCAGGCAGGCCCAAGGCAGGATTCGTTCCTCCGAGACGGCCACGAGACCGCACCCGAACGGAAGGAAGACCGCTATGGCTTACCGCTTCACCACCACGATGGGCGCCGCCGCCCTGGCCCTGGGTTGCATGAGTCTCGCCCCCGCCCTCGCGCAGGAGGCCGCAACCCCGGCCTCGCCGATGTCCGCCGACAAGGACGCCAGCCCCAAGACGCACCCGATGCATCACGCCGCCATGCACCCGAAGGCCGGCAAGAAGATGATGCACGGCAAGATGGCGATGTCCGGCAAGGACGCGCAGGGCGTCAAGTCGCAGGACATGGGCACCGACAGCCTGAACTCGCAGAGCCTGCACGCCGCCCAGGGCAACATGCCCTACACGCCCACCGCCGACTCGGCGATGCCCGGCAAGATGATGCCAGGCAAGATGGGCATGAAGACCTCCATGGGCTCCAAGGCCGCGATGGGCTCCGGCACCACGAGCACCACCCCGATGGGCTCGGGCGCAATGGGCAACAGCTCGATGTCGGGTGCGCCGATGTCCGGCGGCGCCCCGATGTCCGGCGGCTCCACCGGCAGCGCGCCGATGTCCGGCGACACCACGATGCCCGGCTCGGGCGGCACCATGGGCGGCACCACGCCCGGCACGCCGACTCCCTGACTAGGCCGGCCGTTCAGGTCCGCCAGCAGACAAGGGGCCGGAGCGATCACCTCGCTCCGGCCTTTTTCTTGCGACCGGGCGTGACCGGCCAGGCAGGCAAGGCCAGGGGCTCCGCCTCCGGACTCCGCCAGAGGCCTCGCCTTTGGAATCCATCTGCTTGGGCAAGGGCATTCAGAGGCCTCAGGCCTCCGCGTGGCGCTGCAGCTTCACCGTGCGCCGCGGCAGACATCCATCGGATGACCAACCGCAGCGGGTGACCGGGCAGGCGCGCCCTCAGGCGTCGTCGGCCTCGGAGTACTGTTCCGGCCGCGGCCCGCTGTCCTGCCCCTTGGCGCTCGGATCGCGGTCCACCAGCTCGATCACCGCCATGTCCGCGGCATCCCCGTAGCGCATCCCCGCCTTCATCACCCGGCAATACCCGCCGGCCCGCGCCCGATAGCGCTCGGCGATCGTCCCGAACAGCTTGGCCACGATCACGTCGTCACGCAGCTGCGCATAGGCCTGCCGGCGCGCATGCAGCCCGCCCCGCTTGCCCAGCGTGATCAGCTTCTCCGCCACCGGGCGAAGCTCCTTCGCCTTGGGCAGCGTCGTGGTGATCTGCTCATGCTTGATCAGCGCATGCGCCATGTTGCGGAACATCGCCAGGCGATGCGTCGAGGTCACGTTCAGCTTCCGACCGGCAACACCGTGTCGCATCGTCAATCTCCCGCCGCCGGTCCAGAAGCCCCACCCGCCGGGTGAAGCCCACCATTGCAAAAACCCGCCCGCCAAACGGGCCCGGCTCATCCCACGCGAAAGCTCGGCCGGCAAACCGCTCTGGGGGTTGCCGGCCAGACTGCTCAGAAAGGCTCGTCGAGGCGCTTGGCCAGGTCCTCGATGTTCTCCGGCGGCCAGCCGGTCACCGCCATCCCCAGTGCCAGACCCATGTTGGTCAGCACCTCCTTGATCTCGTTCAGCGACTTGCGCCCGAAGTTCGGCGTGCGGAGCATCTCCTGCTCGGACTTCTGCACCAGATCGCCGATATAGACGATGTTGTCGTTCTTCAGGCAGTTCGCGCTGCGCACCGACAGCTCCAGCTCGTCCACCTTGCGCAGCAGGTTGCGGTTGAACGGCAGGTCGTCCTGGATCTCCTCGATCCGCGCCTGCTGCGGCTCGTCGAAGTTGATGAACAGCGCCAGCTGGTCCTGCAGGATGCGCGCCGCCAGCGCCACGCTGTCCTCCGGCGTCACCGCCCCGTTGGTCTCCACCTGCAGCAGCAGCTTGTCGTAGTCGGTGACCTGGCCCACCCGGGTCGGCTCGACCTTGTACGAAACCCGGCGCACCGGCGAATAGATGCTGTCCACCGGGATCAGCCCGATCGGCGCATCCTCCGGCCGGTTCGCCGACGCCGGCACGTAGCCGCGCCCCAGCTGCACCGTCAGCTCCATGTTCAGCCGGATGCCGTCGTCCAGCGTGCAGATCACCAGCTCGGGGTTCATCACCTCGATGTCGTGCCCGGTCTGGATCTGCCCGGCCCGCACCTCGCCCGGCCCGGTCGCGGTCAGCGTCATCCGCCGCACCTGGTCGCCGTGCATGCGCAGCGCCAGCTGCTTGATGTTGAGCACGATGTCGGTGACGTCCTCGCGCACCCCGGCGATCGAGCTGAACTCGTGCAGCACCCCGTCGATCTGCACCGCGGTCACCGCCGCCCCCTGCAGCGACGACAGCAGGATGCGCCGGATCGCGTTGCCGAGCGTCATGCCGAAGCCGCGCTCCAGCGGCTCGGCCACCACCGTCGCCACGCGCGACGGCTCGGCGCCCGGCTCCACCTCGAGCTTCTCCGGCTTGATCAGCGACTGCCAGTTTCTCTGGATGACCACAGCAAGCCCCTCGACTAGCGGACCGCACGCAACGCCAACGCACGGCCCGGACAACAGACACCACGCCGCCCGGGCACCGCCCGGCCAGCGTCAACTCACCCTGGACCCCCGGGAACCGCCGCCAAACGCGCCCCAGGCCGGCCCTCCAGGCACAACGCGATCGCCCGGCTCACGAAAGAACCAGCCGCGCCGGGGCAGCAGCAGAACTCCCGCGGCAGGCTCTCAGACGCGGCGGCGCTTGCGCGGACGGCAGCCGTTATGCGGCACCGGCGTGGTGTCGCGGATCGACGTGACCGCGAACCCCACGGTCTGCAGCGCCCGCAACGCGCTCTCCCGCCCGGAGCCGGGACCGTTGACCTCGATCTCCAGCGTCTCCATGCCGTGCTCGCGCGCCTTCTTGCCCGCGTCCTCGGCCGCCACCTGCGCCGCGTACGGCGTCGACTTGCGGCTGCCCTTGAAGCCCTGCGAACCCGCCGACGACCAGGCGATCGTGTTGCCCTGCGCGTCGGTGATGGTGATCATCGTGTTGTTGAACGTGGCCGCCACATGCGCCACCCCGGAGCTGATGTTCTTGCGCTCCTTGCGGCGGGGCCGCGTGCTGCCGGAGGCGGGTTTCGCCATGTGCTTGCCATCCCAATGATCGAGGCGCGCGCCGCAACCCGCGCCAACAAAGCCAGGGCCGCCGGAAATCCCGCGCGGCCACGCCGCCCCCGGACCGGGACGCGGCCTGAAGCGGGCCTCGGCCCTACTTCGTCACCTTCTTCTTGCCGGCGATCGCCACCGCCTTGCCCTTGCGGGTGCGCGCGTTGGTGTGCGTCCGCTGCCCGCGCACCGGAAGCCCGCGCCGATGCCGCAGCCCGCGGTAGCAGCCCAGGTCCATCAGCCGCTTGACGTTCATCGCCACCTCGCGCCTGAGGTCGCCCTCGACCCGCAGCTCGCGATCGATCATCTCGCGGATGCGCAGCACCTCGTCGTCGGAAAGCTGGTTCACCCGACGCTCCACCGGAATCCCCAGCTTGGTGCAGATGGTCTGGGCCCGGGTCGGCCCGATCCCGTAGATGTAGCGGAGGCTGATCACGACCCGCTTGTTGGTAGGGATGTTAACGCCGGCAATACGCGCCACGCTGTCGCTCCTCGGGCCGGCGCCACGGCACCGGACTTGTCGCCATGACGGGCCCGCCAGAACCCGCGAGCCGGCAAGCACGAGAGGCGGCCACCGATGGGGGCCGCCAGAAGTGCGGACTATACTGCCGCCGCCGCCCGAGTCAACGCGACCCGATCAACTCTGCGTGACTCCTGCGTGGCGTGCTGGCGAAGCAAGGCCGGGCTCTGCCCAGACCCGCCAAAGGCCTGAGGCCTTTGGAAACCCGTTCCTTAAGCACGGGGATTCCGAAGACTTGTCCACAGGCGGAGCCTCCGGCCTTGCTCACGTCACCAGCCCCGCCAGCACCGCCTCGATCTCCGCCGTCACCGCGTCCATCTCCGCGAGCCCGTCCACCGGGTGCAGCCGCCCCTGCGCCGCATAGTGCGGCAGGATCGGCGCCGTCTGCGTCGCATACACCTGCAGCCGCGCCGCCACCGTCTCCCGGGTGTCGTCGGGCCGCCGCACGAACACCGTGCCCCCGCACGCGTCGCAGAGCCCTGCCACCGCCGTCGGGTGGAACCGCTCGTGATACCCCGCCCCGCACGCCTGGCAGGTGAACCGCCCGGCGATCCGCTCCACCAGCGCCGCCTCGTCGACACGCAGCTCCACCACCGCGTCGAGCGACTGCCCCAGCCGCCCGAGCAGCGCGTCCAGCGCCTCCGCCTGCGGCACCGTGCGCGGGAACCCGTCGAGGATAAACCCCCCGGCACAGTCCGGCTGGCGCACCCGCGCCTCCAGCATCTCGATGATCAGCGCGTCGGAGACCAGCTGCCCGGACGCCATCACCGCCTGCGCCTTCTGCCCGAGCGCGCTGCCCGCCGCCACCTCGGCGCGCAGCATGTCTCCGGTCGCGATCTGCACCAGACGGTGGCGCTGCTCCAGCCGCTTGGCCTGCGTCCCCTTCCCCGCCCCGGGCGGGCCGAGCAGGATGAGGTTCACCGCCGCCCCCGCGGCTTCGGCTTGCGGATCAGCCCCTCGTACTGGTGCGCCAGCAGGTGGGACTGGATCTGCACCACCGTGTCCATGGTCACCGAAACGATGATCATCAGGCTCGTGCCGCCGAACGAGAACGGCACCCCGTAGCGGCTGATCAGCACCTCCGGCAGCAGGCACACCGCCACCAGGTACAGCGCCCCGATCGTGGTCAGCCGCGTCAGCACGGTGTCGAAATAGCTCGCCGTGTTGCTGCCCGGCCGGATGCCCGGGATGAACCCGCCATACTTCTTGAGGTTGTCCGCGGTCTCCTCAGGATTGAACACCACCGCGGTGTAGAAGTACGAGAAGAAGATGATCATCCCCGCGTAGCCGATCATGTACAGCGGCTGCCCGTGCGCGAACGCCGAGCCCACCGTGCCCAGCCAGCCGCCGCGGTCGCCCGAGAACCCCGAGATCGTCGCCGGGATCAGCAGGATCGAGCTGGCGAAGATCGGCGGGATCACCCCCGCGGTGTTCACCTTGAGCGGCATGTGCGTCGAATCGCCGCCGAACATCCGGCTGCCCACCTGGCGCTTGGGATACTGCACCACCACCCGGCGCTGCGCGCGCTCCATGAACACGATGAACGCGATCACCCCGGCCGCGATCAGCAGGAACGCCACGATGAACACCGGCGACAGCGCCCCGGTCCGCCCCAGCTCCAGCAGCGCGCCCAGCGCGTTCGGCAGGTTCGCCACGATGCCCGCGAAGATGATCAGCGACTGCCCGTTGCCCACGCCGCGCGCGGTGATCTGCTCGCCCACCCACATCAGGAACATCGTGCCGCCCACCAGCGTCACCACGCTCGACAGCCGGAAGAACGCCCCCGGGTCGATCACCGCCGGCCCCGACGCGCCGTGCATGCTCTCCAGCCCCACCGAGATCCCGTACGCCTGGAACAGCGCGATCAGCACCGTCAGGTAGCGCGTGTACTGGTTGAGCTTCTTGCGCCCGCTCTCGCCCTCCTTCTTGAGGCTCTCGAGCTGCGGCACCGCCGCCGACATCAGCTGGATCACGATCGAGGCGCTGATGTACGGCATGATGTTCAGCGCGAACACCGTCATCCGCCCCAGCGCGCCGCCGCTGAACATGTCGAACATGCCCAGGATGCCGCCGCTGTGCTGCTGCAGCATCTCGCCCATCACCGCCGCGTCCACCCCGGGCACCGGGATGTACGTGCCCACGCGGTAGACGATCAGCGCGCCCAGCGTGAACCACAGCCGCTTCTTGAGCTCGGTCGCCTTGGAGAACGTGCCGAGATTGAAATTCGCCGCGATCTGCTCGGCCGCAGAAGCCATGGAACTTTCCCCCTTGTGGGCACAGGCAAGGACGCTGGCCGGCCGAAGTCAAGGCAAGGCCAGAGGCCCTGCCTCCGGACTCCGCCGGGGGCTGAGCCCCGGACCCACACACGAAAGGCCCCGCAGCGTGCCGCGGGGCCTCTCGAAGGCCGGTCCAGGGGCGGCGCGCCCCTGGCGGGTCTGGGCGGAGCCCAGCCTTGCTACGCTGCGGCCTCGGCCACCACCTTCTTCGCCACCGTGACGCTGACGCTGCCCCCCGCCGCCTCGACCGCCGCCACCGCCGCCGCCGACGCGCCGGACACGGTGATGGTCACCGCCCGCCCGATCTCGCCGTCGGCCAGCAGCCGCACCCCGTCGACCTTGCCGGTCCGCACCAGCCCGGCGGTGCGCAGCATGGCCTCGGTGATCGGCTGCGACCCGTCCAGCCGCCCCGCCTCGATCGCCTTGGCCAGCACGCCGAGGTTCAGCGGCGCATACTCGCGGCGCATGTGGTTGGTGAAGCCGCGCTTCGGCAGCCGGCGATAGATCGGCAGCTGGCCGCCCTCGAAGCCGTTCAGCGCCACGCCCTCGCGCGCCTTCTGCCCCTTGACGCCCTTGCCCGACGTCTTGCCCTTGCCGGAGCCGATGCCGCGCCCGAGCCGCTTCGACGTGCTCCGCGCCTTCGGGTTGTCGCGCAGTTCGTTCAGCTTCATCTCAGTCCTCCACCCGGATCAGATGGGCGACCTTGCGGATCATCCCCCGCACCGAGGGCGTGTCCTCCAGCTCGCTCACCCGGCGCAGCTTGTTCAGCCCGAGCCCGATCAG
>CAXSEF010000010.1:18656-30291 GCA_964236535.1 uncultured Acetobacteraceae bacterium | reverse complement strand
TCGGACATCGGCCCCGCCTCAGACATCGACCTGGGCCTCCGCCGCCGGCTCGACGACACCCTCGCGCTTGCCCACGATCTCGGTGACCTTCTTGCCGCGCCGCGTCGCCACCGAGCGCGGGCTGGCGCAGTTCGCCAGCGCCGCGAACGTCGCCTTGACCATGTTGTGCGGGTTGCGGCTGCCCAGCGACTTGGCCACCACGTCGTTGATCCCCAGGCTCTCGAACACCGCGCGCATCGGCCCGCCGGCGATGATCCCGGTGCCGGCCTCGGCGGACCGCAGCACCACCTTGCCCGCGCCGTAGTGCCCGTACGAATCGTGGTGCAGCGTGCGGCCCTCTTTCATCGGCACCCGGATCATCGCCCGCTTGGCCCGCTCCGTCGCCTTGCGGATCGCCTCCGGCACCTCGCGCGCCTTGCCGGCGCCGAAGCCGACCTGGCCCTTCTGGTCGCCCACCACCACCAGCGCGGCGAACGCGAACCTGCGCCCGCCCTTCACCACCTTGGCCACCCGGTTGATGGTGACCAGCTTGTCGATGATGTCGCCGCCGTCGCGGTCGCGGCCCTGTCCGCCGCCGCCGCGCCCGTCCCTCGCTTCGCGTGCCATCCGACTGCCCCTAGAACGCCAGGCCGCCCTCTCGGGCGGCCTCGGCCAGCGCCTTGACGCGACCATGGTAAAGATACGAGCCGCGGTCGAACACCACCTGGGTCACGCCCGCCGCCGTCGCCCGCTCGGCCACCAGCTTGCCCACCGCCGCCGCCGCGTCCTTGTCCGCCCCGGTACGCAGCGCCTCGCGCAACGCCCGGTCCAGGCTCGACGCCGCCGCCAGGGTGCGCCCGGCCGCGTCGTCGATCACCTGCGCATAGATGTGCTTGCCCGAGCGGAACACCGACAGCCGCGGCCGCAGGCCGCCCTTCTTGCGAAGCTGGAAGCGCAGGCGATCGCGCCGCCGCTCCCGCAGATCACGTTGCACCGCCATGTTACTTCTTCTTGCCTTCCTTGCGCCGGATCACCTCGTTGTCGTAGCGCACGCCCTTGCCCTTGTACGGCTCCGGCGGCCGGAAACCGCGGATCACCGCGGCCACCTGCCCGACCAGGCGCTTGTCGACCCCGGTGATGGCGATCGCCGTCGGGCGCGGCGTGGCGATGGCGATCCCCGCCGGCACCGGGAACACCACGTCGTGCGAGAAGCCCAGGTTGATCACCAGGTTCGCCCCCTGCACCGAGGCGCGGAACCCGGTCCCGGTGATCTCCAGCGTCTTGGTGTAGCCCTTGCTGACACCCTCGACCATGCTGGCCACCAGCGACCGCGTGGTCCCCCACATCATCCGCGACTGCGCGGCGCCGCTCTTCGGCACCACGCTCACCCGCCCGTCGGCGACGCTCGTCGTGACGTGGTCGGTCAGCCTGAGCCGCAGCTCGCCCAGCCTGCCCGTCGCGGTGAGGATGTTGTCCGCGATCGCGACCTGCACGCCCGCGGGGATCTCGACCGGATACTTGCCGATGCGTGACATCTATGCGGCCCTCAGAACACGCGACACAGGACTTCGCCGCCGACGTTGGCGGCACGGGCCTCGGCGTCGCTCAGCACGCCGCGCGGCGTCGACAGGATGGAGACCCCGAGCCCCGCGTACACCCGGGGCAGCTCCTTGATCTTCGAATACACCCGGCGCCCCGGCTTGGACACGCGGTGGATCTCCTTGATGACCGGCTCGCCCTCGTTGTACTTCAGCTCGATGCGCAGCTGTGCCACGCCGGTGCGCAGCTCCTCCGCGCTGTAGCCGCGGATGTAGCCCTCGCGCCTGAGCGCATCGAGCACGTTGGCGCGCAGCCTCGACGCCGGCGCCACGCAGGACGAGTGCCGCGCGTGCTGCGCGTTGCGGATGCGGGTGAGCATGTCGCCCACGGGATCTGACATCGACATGCGCGGCTCCTACCAGCTCGCCTTGACCAGGCCGGGAATGGCACCGGCGCTGCCCAGGTCGCGCAGCGCGATGCGGCAGATCCTGAACTTGCGATAGTTCGCCCGGCTGCGCCCGGTGATCTCGCAGCGCAGCCGCACCCGGATGCGCGCGCCGTTGCGCGGCAGCTCGGCAAGCTTCATCGACGCCTCGAAGCGGTCCTCGACCGGCAGCGTGCGGTCCATCACCACGTCCTTCAGCGTCTGGCGCTTGGACAGGTCGCGCTTGGCCATCCTCTCGCGCTTCTTGTTGCGGTTGACGGATGAGGTCTTCGCCATGGTCTGTCCTCCGGAACCTGCGGCACATGCGCCCGCGGTTTTCCTGAAATCTGCGCCCGGACGCGGCACGCCCGGGCAGGAAGCCACCCGCCGGGGACGCCCCGGCCGGCAGGTCAAGTCACGGCAAGTCAGGTCGCGGCGGGCGCCGCCACCGCGAACGGGATGTCGAACGCCTTGAGCAGCGCCTTCGCCTCCGCGTCGCTCTTGGCGCTGGTCACGAACACGATGTCCATGCCGCGCACCGTGTCCACCCGGTCGTAGTCGATCTCCGGGAACACGATCTGCTCCTTCATGCCCATCGCGAAGTTGCCGCGCCCGTCGAACCCCTTGGTGTTGGTGATGCCGCGGAAGTCGCGCACCCGCGGCATCGCGATCGTCACCAGCCGGTCGAGGAACTCGTACATCCGGGTGCGCCGCAGCGTCACCTTGGTGCCGATCGGCAGGCCCTCGCGGATCTTGAACCCGGCGATCGCCTTCTTCGCCACCGTCTTCACCGGCTTCTGCCCGGCGATCAGCGTCAGCTCGGCCACCGCCGCGTCCAGCTTCTTCTGGTCGCCCGCCGCCTCGCCGACACCCATGTTGATGACGATCTTCTCCAGCCGCGGCACCTGCATCGGGTTCGTGTAGTTGAACTCCGCCTGCATCGACGCGCGGATGGTGTCCAGGTAGCGCTGCTGCATGCGCGGCCGCACGACCTGCGCCGGCGCCGCCTTCTCCTCGGTCTCGCTCATCGCCTCAGCCCTCGATCACTTCGCCGGTGGCCACCGCCACCCGCACCTTGCGCGACACGCCGCCCTGGCCCTCGACCATCCGGAAGCCCACCCGCGTCGGCTTGTCGCTCTTGGGGTCGACCAGCATCACGTTCGACAGGTGGATCGTCGCCTCGCGCTCGATGATGCCGCCCTGCTGCCCCATGCCCTTCGGCTTGGTGTGGTGCTTGGCGACATTCACCCCGGCCACCACCGCGCGGTCCGCCTTGGGCAGCACCTGCAGCACCTCGCCGCGCTTGCCGCGGTCGGCGCCGGAGATCACCACCACCCGGTCGCCCTTCCTGATGCGCGCCGCCATCACAGCACCTCCGGGGCCAGCGAGATGATCTTCATGAACTTGCGCGCCCGCAGCTCGCGCACCACCGGGCCGAAGATGCGGGTGCCGATCGGCTCCTGCGCCTTGTTGATCAGCACCGCCGCGTTGCGGTCGAAGCGGATCGCGCTGCCGTCCGGCCGGCGCACCGGGAATGCCGTGCGCACGATCACCGCCTGGTGCACGTCGCCCTTCTTCACCTTGCCGCGCGGGATCGCCTCCTTGATCGCCACCACGATCACGTCGCCGACCGAGGCGGTCTTGCGCTTGGAGCCGCCCAGAACCTTGATGCACTGCACGCGCCGCGCGCCCGAGTTGTCCGCGACGTCGAGGTTGGATTCGACCTGGATCATCTAGCTGCCCCTCAGGCCTGCGGCTGGTCGGCGTGGCCGTGCTCGGCGATCACCGCCGCCGCCTCGGGCGGGACCTCGACATCGAGACCCGCCGCCTGGTCGTGCGCGATCGCGTCCGCCGCCGCCTCGATCACGTCCGGACGCAGGTCGCCCAGCACCGCGCCGTTGCGCTGCACCACCGTCCAGGTCTTGCGCTTGCTGATCGGCGCGCACTCGACGATGCGCACGCTGTCGCCCTCGTGGCACTCGTTGTGCTCGTCGTGCGCCGCATACTTCTTCGAGCGGCGGATGAACTTCTTGTACAGCGGGTGCATCACGCGACGCGCCACAAGAACCGTCACGGTCTTGTCCATCTTGTCGCTGGTCACCCGCCCGGTCAGGACGCGTCTCGGCATCGCGCCGCTCCCCTACTTCACCGCAGCAGGACGGACCTGCTGCGTCTGGCCATGCTGCGTCAGAATCGTCTTCACCCGGGCGATGTCGCGGCGGACGATGCGCGCACGCCCCGTCCCCTCGACCTGGCCCGTCGCGCGCTGGAACCGCAGGTTGAACTGCTCCCGGCGCAGATCCAGCAGCAGGATGTCCAGCTCGTCGCCGCTCTTCGCCCGCAGGTCCGATGGCTTGGTCATCTCATGCGTCCCCGATGCGGGTGACGAACTTCACCTTGATCGGCAGCTTCGCGGCGCCGAGCTGCAGCGCCTCGCGCGCCAGCTCCGGCGACACCCCGTCGATCTCGAACATCATCCGCCCCGGCTTCACCTTGGCCACCCAGAACTCCGGCGAGCCCTTGCCGGAGCCCATGCGCACCTCGGCCGGCTTGGTCGACACCGGCACGTCCGGGAAGATGCGGATCCACACCCGCCCGGCGCGCTTCATCGCCCGGGTGATCGCGCGGCGCGCCGCCTCGATCTGCCGCGCCGTCACCCGCTCGGGCTCCAGCGCCTTCAGGCCGTAGGCGCCGAAGTTCAGCGTCGTGCCGCCCTTGGCCAGCCCGTGGATGCGGCCCTTGTGAGCCTTGCGGTACTTGGACCGCTTCGGAGAAAGCATGTGCCCTGGTCCTTAGCGCTGCGGCGCCTGTTCGGCCGCCCGGCGATCCTGCGCGGTCGGGTCGTTGGTCAGGATCTCGCCCTTGAAGATCCACACCTTGACGCCGCACGTGCCATACGTGGTCTTGGCCGTCGCCACCCCGAAGTCGATGTCGGCGCGCAGCGTGTGCAGCGGCACCCGACCCTCGCGATACCACTCGGTGCGCGCGATCTCCGCGCCGCCGAGCCGGCCGCCGCAGTTGATCCGGATGCCCTGCGCGCCGAGCCGCATCGCCGACTGCACCGCGCGCTTCATCGCCCGCCGGAACGCCACCCGGCGCTCCAGCTGCTGGGCGATGTTCTCCGCCACCAGCGTCGCGTCGATCTCCGGCTTCCTGATCTCGACGATGTTGAGCTGCACCTCGGCCTTCGCCATCCTGGCGAGCTCCTTGCGCAGGTTCTCGATGTCCTGGCCCTTCTTGCCGATCACCACGCCCGGACGCGCCGCGTAGATCGTCACCCGCGGCTTCTTCGCCGGACGCTCGATCACCACCCGCGACACCCCCGCCCCGGACAGCCGCTTGCGCAGGTGCGCGCGCAGCTTGATGTCCTCGTGCAGCAGCTTCGCGTAGTCGTTCCCCGCATACCACCGGCTGTCCCAGGTGCGGTTGATGCCGAGCCGCAGCCCGATCGGATTGACCTTGTGCCCCATCGATCAGGCCGCCTTCTGCTCTGCCGCACCGGCGCCCGCCGAGGCGCCACCACCCGCGCCACGCGGCCCGCGCGCCGGACGCTCCGGCGCCTCGGCCGCCGGCCGCTCCGCCACCACGATCTTGAGGTGGCTGAACCACTTCTCGATGCGCGACGCCCGGCCGCGGCCGCGCGCCTGGAACCGGCGCATCACGATCGACTTGCCCACCTCGGCGCGCGACACCACCAGCTGGTCGACGTCGAGCTGGTGGTTGTTCTCGGCGTTGGCGATCGCGCTCTCCAGCACCTTCTTCACCTGCTGGGCGATGCGCCGCTTGCTGAAGGTCAGCGTCGCCACCGCCTTGTGCGCCGGCTGGTTGCGGATCAGCCCCGCCACCAAGTTCAGCTTGCGCGGGCTCACCCGCAGGTTGCGCAGCACGGCCTGCGCCTCGGTCTCTTCCAGTGCGCGCGGAGTCTTCGGCTTGCTCATCTCAGCCCCGCTTCGCCTTCTTGTCGGCCGTGTGCCCGGTGAAGGTGCGCGTCGGCGAAAACTCGCCGAACTTGTGGCCGACCATGTTCTCGTTGACCTGCACCGGCAGGAACTTGTGCCCGTTGTACACCCCGAACGTCAGGCCGACGAACTGCGGCAGGATCGTCGAGCGGCGCGACCAGATCTTGATGATCTCGTTGCGCCCCGACGCCCGCGAGTTCTCCGCCTTGTTCAGCAGGTAGCCGTCGACGAACGGGCCCTTCCAGACGGAACGTGCCATCCTACTTGCCCTTGCTGCGGCTACGGATGATCAGGCTGTCCGTGCGCTTGTTGGTCCGCGTCTTGTAGCCCTTGGTCGGCTTGCCCCACGGCGTCACCGGATGCCGGCCGCCCGAGGTCTTGCCCTCGCCGCCGCCGTGCGGGTGGTCGACCGGGTTCATCGTGACGCCGCGGTTGTGCGGCCTGCGGCCCATCCAGCGCGCCCGGCCCGCCTTGCCGATATGCTGGTTCATGTTGTCGGCGTTGCTGACCGCGCCCACCGTCGCCATGCACTCCGCACGCACCATGCGCAGCTCGCCCGACTGCAGCTTGACCTGCGCGTAGCCGGAATCCTTGCCCACCAGCTGCGCGTAGGTCCCGGCGGCGCGCGCCACCTTGCCGCCCGCCCCCTGCTTCAGCTCGATGTTGTGCACGATGGTGCCGACCGGGATCGTCGCCAGCGGCATCGCGTTGCCCGGCTTGATGTCGACCTTGGCGCCCGACACCACGCTGTCCCCGGCCCGCAGCCGCTGCGGCGCCAGGATGTACGCCAGCTCGCCGTCGGCATACTTGATCAGGGCGATGAACGCCGTGCGGTTCGGGTCGTACTCCAGCCGCTCGACCTTGGCCGCGACGTCGTGCTTGCGCCGGCGGAAGTCCACCATGCGGTAGGTCTGCTTGTGCCCGCCGCCGCGGAAGAACGACGTGGTGCGCCCATGGTTGTTGCGCCCGCCCGAGTGGTGCTTGCCCTCGGTGAGGCCCTTGACCGGCTTGCCCTTCCACAGCTCGCTGCGGTCCACCAGGATGGTGCCGCGCAGCGACGCGGTGACGGGATTGAAATGCTTCAGTGCCATCCGCTCGTCCTCAGGTGAGGCTGGTGGTCAGGTCGATCGCCTGGCCCGGCGCCAGCTCCACGTACGCCTTCTTCACGTCCGAGCGCTGCCCGGGCCGGCCCTTGAAGCGCTTGCGCTTGCCCTTCTGCACCAGCGTGTTCACGCCCACGACGGTCACGCCGAACAGCGCCTGCACCGCCGCCTTGATCTCCGGCTTGCTGGCCTCCAGCGACACCCGGAACACCACCTGGTTGCGCTCGCTCAGCGCCGTCGCCTTCTCGGTGATCAGCGGCGCGCGGATGATCGTGTACATCGACTCGCGCGACATGTGCGCCGCCCGGTGCCGGCTCGCCGCGATCCGGTTCATGCCAGCCGCTCCCGCAGACCCTCGATCGCCGCCGTGGTCACCACCAGCAGGTCGTGCTGCAGGATGTCGTAGACGTTCGCCCCCACGCTCGGCAGCACGTCCACCCCGGCGATGTTGCGGCTCGCCCGCAGGAACCCCGCGTCCACCGCCCGATCCACCACCAGCACCGAGCCCCAGCCCAGCAGCTTCAGCTTCGCCGCCAGCTCCTTGGTCTTCACCCCGGCGCTCGCCGCCTCGAGCACGACCAGCCTGCCCTCCGCCTGCTTCTGGCTCAGCGCGCTGATCAGCCCCAGCCGGCGCACCTTCTTCGGCAGGTCGTAGCCGTGGTCGCGCACCACCGGCCCGTGCACCCGCCCGCCGGTGCGGAACTGCGGCGCCCGCAGGCTGCCCTGCCGGGCGTTGCCGGTGCCCTTCTGCTTGTACGGCTTCTTCGTGGTCCCGGAGACCTCGCCCATGCCCTTGGTGCTGTGCGTCCCGGCCCGCCGCCTGGCCAGCTGCCAGTGCACCACCCGCGCCATGATGTCGGCCCGCGGCTCGGCGCCGAACAGCGCGTCCGGCAGCTCCGCCGTGCCCGCGCTGGTGTTGTCCAGCGTGCGAAGTTCGACCTGCATCTCTATGCCCCCGCCGGCTCGCCAGGCTGCGCGTCGCCCTGCGCATCGGGCGGCGTATCATGCATCGGCGCCTCGGCCGAGGCAGCAACCGCCGCACTCGCCAGCCCCGCCGGATACGGCGCGTCCGCGTGCCGCGCCTTCTTCACCGCGTCGCGCACCTGCACCAGGTCGCCCTTCGCCCCCGGCACCGCGCCGTGCACCATCAGCAGCCCGCGCGCCGCATCGACGCCCGCCACCACGAGGTTCAGCGTGGTCACCCGCTCGCCGCCGAGCTGCCCGGGCATCTTCTTGTTCTTGAAGGTCTTGCCGGGGTCCTGCCGGTTGCCGGTCGATCCCAGGCTGCGATGGCTCACCGACACGCCGTGGCTCGCCTCCAGCCCGCGGAAGTTCCAGCGCTTCATGCCGCCGGCAAAGCCCTTGCCCTTGGTGGTGCCGCAGACGTCGATCTTCTGCCCCACCACGAAATGCGCCGCACTCAGCGTCGCCCCCGGCTCCAGCACCGCATCCGCCGACACCCGGAACTCCACCAGCCGCCGCTTCGGCTCCACCTTCACCCGGGCGAAATGCCCGCGGTTCGGCTGCGTCACGTTCTTCACCTTGGCCCGCCCGCTGCCCAGCTGCAGCGCCGTGTAGCCGTCGCGCGCCTCGGTCCGCACGTCGACCACCTGCACCTCGTCGAGGTGCAGCACCGTGACGGGCACGTGCGTCCCATCCTCCCGGAAGATCCGGGTCATCCCCAGCTTCCGCGCGATGACGCCGGTGCGCATGGTTGCAGCTTCCAACTCGGCCTCCCCCATCGCCTCAGATCTTGATCTCGACGTCGACGCCCGCCGCCAGGTCGAGCTTCATCAGCGCGTCCACCGTCTGCGGCGTCGGCTCGACGATGTCGAGCAGCCGGCGATGGGTGCGGATCTCGAACTGCTCGCGGCTCTTCTTGTCGACATGCGGCGACCGGTTGACCGTGAACCGCTCGATGTGCGTCGGCAGCGGGATCGGCCCGCGCACCCGCGCCCCGGTCCGCTTGGCCGTGTTCACGATCTCCTTGGTGCTGGTGTCCAGCACGCGGTGATCATACGCCTTGAGGCGGATGCGGATGTTCTGGTTGTCCATCGTCACTCAATCCAGTTCGTGCAGTTCGGGCCAGTTCGTGCAGTTCGGGCCAGTTCGTTCAGTTCGGGCCAGCTCGTGCAGTTCGGGCCGGTTCGCGTGGTCCGGGCCGTTCCCGGCCGGGCAGGGGTCGATCCGGAACGCCCGGGCCAAGGAAAGCCGCTCGAAACGGTCGTAGAAATCAGGCGCGGCACCAGGATGACGCCGCAGCCGGAAAGTCCCGGCCACCGCCGGCAAAGCAGCGCAGGGCAGCCCCCCGGCACCCGGCAGGCGTCAGGCGGTGATCGACGCCACCACGCCGGCGCCCACGGTCCGGCCACCCTCGCGGATGGCGAAACGCAGCCCCTCGTCCATCGCGATCGGCGCGATCAGCTCGACGTCCATCGAGACGTTGTCGCCCGGCATCACCATCTCGGTGCCCTCGGGCAGCTGCACCACGCCGGTCACGTCCGTGGTGCGGAAGTAGAACTGCGGCCGGTAGTTGGTGAAGAACGGGGTGTGGCGCCCACCCTCCTCCTTGGTCAGCACGTAGGCCTCGGCCTTGAACTTGGTGTGCGGCGTGATGGAGCCCGGCTTGGCCAGCACCTGGCCGCGCTCCACGTCCTCGCGCTTGGTGCCGCGCAGCAGCGCGCCGATGTTGTCGCCCGCCTCGCCGCGGTCCAGCAGCTTGCGGAACATCTCGACGCCGGTGACGATCGTCTTGACCGTGTTCTTGATGCCCACGATCTCGACCTCGTCGCCCACGTTGACGATGCCGCGCTCGACCCGTCCGGTCACCACCGTGCCGCGACCCGAGATCGAGAACACGTCCTCGATCGGCATCAGGAACGGACGGTCGATCGCGCGCTCCGGCTGCGGAATATACGAGTCGACCGCTTCCATCAGCTTGAGGATCGCCTGCTCGCCAAGCTCCGGGTTCTTGTCCTCGAGCACCATCAGCGCCGAGCCGTGCACGATCGGGATGTCGTCGCCGGGATACTGGTACGACGACAGCAGCTCGCGCACCTCCATCTCCACCAGCTCCAGCAGCTCGGGATCGTCGACCATGTCGACCTTGTTCAGGAACACCACCAGCGCCGGCACGCCGACCTGGCGCGCCAGCAGGATGTGCTCGCGCGTCTGCGGCATCGGCCCGTCCGCCGCCGAGACCACCAGGATCGCGCCGTCCATCTGCGCCGCGCCGGTGATCATGTTCTTCACGTAGTCGGCGTGCCCCGGGCAGTCGACGTGGGCATAGTGCCGGTTCACGGTCTCGTACTCCACGTGCGCCGTGGAGATCGTGATGCCGCGCGCCCGCTCCTCGGGCGCCTTGTCGATCTGGTCGTACGCGGTGAACGTCGCGCCGCCGGCCTTCGCCAGGATCTTGGTGATCGCCGCGGTCAGCGAGGTCTTGCCGTGGTCGACATGGCCGATCGTGCCGATATTGCAGTGCGGCTTGTTGCGCTGAAACTTAGCCTTGCCCATCGTATCGTCTCCGTCGCCCGGGTGTTTTTACCAGCGGTAGTGACTGAAGGCCTTGTTCGCCTCGGCCATCCGATGGGTGTCCTCACGCTTCTTCACGGCCGAGCCGCGGTTGTTCACCGCGTCGAACAGCTCGTTGGAAAGCCGGTCTTCCATCGTGTGCTCGCCGCGCTTGCGCGCCGCGTCGATCAGCCAGCGGATCGCCAGCGCCTGGCGCCGCTCGGTGCGCACCTCGACCGGCACCTGGTACGTCGCGCCGCCGACCCGGCGCGAGCGCACCTCGACCGCCGGCTTCACGTTGTCCAGCGCCTCGTGGAACATCCGCACCGGGTCGGCCGAACTGCCGCCCCGCTTCTTCATCACGTCGAGCGCGCCATAGACGATGCCCTCGGCGGCCGACTTCTTCCCGTCGTACATCAGCGCGTTCATGAAACGCGTGATGACGGTGTCGCCGAACTTCGGGTCCGGCAGGATCTCGCGCTTGGTGGCCTTGCGGCGACGGCTCATCTCCCCACCCCCTACTTCGGCCGCTTCGCGCCGTACAGCGAACGACGCTGGCGACGCTTCGGCAGGCCCTGGGTGTCCAGCACGCCGCGCAGGATGTGGTAGCGCACGCCAGGAAGGTCCTTCACGCGCCCGCCGCGGATCAGCACGACGCTGTGCTCCTGCAGGTTGTGGCCCTCGCCGGGAATGTAGCTCACCACCTCGTAGCCGTTGGTCAGCCGAACCTTCGCCACCTTGCGCAGCGCCGAGTTCGGCTTCTTCGGCGTCGTGGTATAGACGCGCGTGCACACGCCGCGCTTCTGCGGGCAACCCTCAAGGGCTGGCACCTTGTTGCGCTTCGGCGCCGGCTCGCGGCCCTTGGCAATCAGCTGGTTGATGGTCGGCATACGCCCTCGTTCCGGTCCTGGTCCGCAGCACCCGACACCAGCCCAGGCCATCCATCATCCGCGAACAGAGGACCGCGCGGCCTGGGAACCTCCCATCCGACGGGGTCTTGTTGGGCCCGCGGCCTGGGTCCACCCGATTCGGGGACGGCGCCACGTGCTTCACTGCCAGCCAATAACGACGGCCCGAACCAAGCGTCGGGGGTGCCGAGGGCGCGATACCTACGTCCC
>CAXSEF010000010.1:0-18556 GCA_964236535.1 uncultured Acetobacteraceae bacterium | reverse complement strand
TAACGACGGCCCGAACCAAGCGTCGGGGGTGCCGAGGGCGCGATACCTACGTCCCAGGCTTGCCTGAGTCAACCCGCGGCGGCGGAAAAACGGCATAGAAAGCAGGTAAGGTCAGAGGCTCTGCCTCTGGACTCCGCTCAAGGCAAAGCCTTGAGAATCCTTGTGATAAGAAGGGCAGAGAAAGAGGGACATCCCGCTCGTCAGGATGTCCCCCGTCTTCAAATCAAGCCGATATAGTGAAATATCATCCAAACCAATGATGGGGGGATAGAGACCCCTATCGCGAAACAGAACTTATTCCCGTTCACAGTAATAAGCATGGTCATAAAAGTTCATTCTATCTAGCGACGATCCTTATTAGCCGTACTACGCGCGGCGGACCAGCTGCGGGGGAATTTACGGTTTAAAACAGCACCGATGAGTCCCCGCTGCCTCGGCTGCACCTCCAAAATACGACTTGACGCTCAAGTGGTCCAGTATCCAACCCATAGCGAGACGAAACCACGGCGACATCGCGCAACCAGGAACTGAAGGTTCACGTTCCTGGAGCCCGACGGGCACTACGCTAAGTTGATGGTTCCCAAAGGGCCCGGCCCTTCGGCGGGTCCGGGCAGAGCCCGGCCTTGCTTCCCCGCCCCAGAACGCAACGGGGGCCGGAAGCTGCGCGCCCCCGACCCCCGCCGCCAGCCAGGCCCGCCCGGCGCGCTACTCCGCGGCGCGCTCGATCGCCGGCGTATCCTGCCGCCCGATCCCGCGCGCCTTGTCGCGCCCGGCGGCGACCGCCTTCAGCTTGTTCATCACGCTGCCCGTGCCCGCCGGGATCAGGCGGCCCACGATGACGTTCTCCTTGAGCCCCATCAGGTTGTCCACCTTGCCGGCGGTGGCCGCCTCGGTGAGCACCCGCGTCGTCTCCTGGAACGAGGCGGCGCTGATGAAGCTGTGCGTCTGCAGGCTCGCCTTGGTGATGCCCTGCAGCACCGGCATGCCCAGCGCCGGCCGCTCCTCGACGCTCAGCCGCTTCGCGTTCTCCCCCTCGAACTCGATGCGGTCGACCGTCTCGCCCACCAGGTACGTCGTGTCGCCGGGCTCCAGGATCTCGATCTTCTGCAGCATCTGGCGGACGATCACCTCGATGTGCTTGTCGTTGATCTTCACCCCCTGCAGCCGGTAGACGTCCTGGATCTCGTTGACCAGGTAGTCCGACAGCGCCTCGACCCCCATCACCTTGAGGATGTCGTGCGGCACCCGCGGCCCGTCCACCAGCGGCTCGCCGCGGCGCACGAAGTCGCCTTCCTGCACCGAGAGATGCTTACCCTTGGGGATCAGGTACTCGGTCTCCTCGCTGGTCTCGTCGTTCTTGACGATGATCCGGCGCTTCGCCTTGTAGTCCTTGCCGAACTCCACCCGGCCGTCGGTCTCGGCGATGATCGCGTGGTCCTTCGGCCGCCTCGCCTCGAACAGCTCGGCCACCCGCGGCAGGCCGCCGGTGATGTCGCGCGTCTTGCTGCCCTCGCGCGGGATGCGCGCCAGCACGTCGCCGGCCTGCACCGTCGCCCCGTTCTCCACCGACAGGATCGAGTCCGTGGTGAGGAAGTAGCGCGCCTCGCCGCCGTTCGGCAGCTTCAGCACCTCGCCGCGGTCGTCCTTGAGCTGCAGCCGAGGCCGCAGGTCGATGCCCTTGGCCACCTGCTTGTAGTCCACCACCACCCGCGAGGTGAGCCCGGTGACCTCGTCCATCCGCTCGACGATGGTGATCGAGTCGATCAGGTCGAGATACTCCACCACGCCGGAACGCTCGGTGATGATCGGCAGGGTGTAGGGGTCCCACTCCGCGAGCTTCTGCAGACGCGTGACCTGCGCCCCGTCGTCGACCAGCAGCCGCGCGCCGTACGGCACCCGGAAGCGCGCCCGCTCGCGCCCCTTGTCGTCCTGCAGCACGATCTCGCAGTTGCGCGCCATCACCACCGGCACGCCCTGGCTGTTCTGCACCACGTTGCGGTTGCGCACCGCGACCGTGCCCTCGTGGCTGGCCTCGACGCTCGACTGCTCCGCGCCGCGCTGCGCCGCACCGCCGATGTGGAACGTCCGCATCGTCAGCTGGGTGCCCGGCTCGCCGATCGACTGCGCCGCGATCACGCCGACCGCCTCGCCGATGTTGACCGGCGTGCCGCGCGCGAGGTCGCGCCCGTAGCACGCCCCGCACACGCCGACCCGGCTGTCGCAGGTCAGCACGGAGCGGATCTTCATCACCTCCACGCCGGCCCGCTCGATCCGCTCGGCGATCTCCTCGTCGATCAGCGTGTTGCGCGGCGCCAGCACTGCGTTGGTGCCGGGGTCGAGCACGTCCTCGCAGATCGTCCGCCCCAGCGTCCGCTCCGACAGCGACGACACCACCTCGCCGCCGTCCATCACCGCGCGCACCGTGAGCCCGCGCTCGGCGCCGCAGTCCTCCTCGACGATGATGCAGTCCTGCGCCACGTCCACCAGGCGCCGCGTCAGGTAGCCCGAGTTCGCCGTCTTCAGCGCGGTGTCGGCCAGCCCCTTGCGCGCCCCGTGCGTGGACGTGAAATAGTCCAGCACCGACAGGCCTTCCTTGAAGTTGGCGATGATCGGCTGCTCGATGATCTCGCCCGACGGCTTGGCCATCAGGCCGCGCATCCCCGCCAGCTGCTTCATCTGCGCCGGCGAGCCGCGCGCGCCGGAGTGGCTCATCATCCACACCGAGTTGGTCGGCTTGCCGATCTCCTGGCGCGAGATCTCCTTCATCATCGCCGCCTGCACGTCGTCGGTGCAGCGCGACCAGGCATCGACCACCTTGTTGTAGCGCTCGCCCGCGGTGATCAGCCCGTCCTGGTACTGCTGCTCGAACTCCTTGACCTCGCCCTGCGTCTTCTCGACCAGCTCCGCCTTGCTGTCCGGGATGATCAGGTCGTCCTTGCCGAAGCTCAGCCCCGCCTTCGCCGCCTGCGCGAATCCCAGCCCCATCAGCCGGTCGGCGAAGATCACGCACTCCTTCTGCCCGCAGTGGCGATAGACCGCGTCGATCACGTCCGAGACGTTCTTCTTCGTCAGCTGCTTGTTGAGCAGGGTGAACGGCACCGCGTGGTGCGGCGGCAGGATCTGCGCGATCATCATCCGACCGGGAGTCGTCACCGCGAGCTGCTGGCGACGCGTCCCGTCCGCGTCGACCACGGTGATCCGCGCCCGGATCTTGTCGTGCAGGTGCAGCGCCTGCGCCGTCAGCGCGAACTCGATCTCGCCCATCGAGCCGAACGCCTGCGCACCCTTCCGCACCAGCGTGTCGCCGTCATAGACGTCCTGGTCCGGCATGTCGCGGAACGCCGCCGTCTCCACCGACAGGTAGTACAGCCCGAGCACGATGTCCTGGCTCGGCACGATGATCGGCTTGCCGTTCGCCGGGCTGAGGATGTTGTTGGTGCTCATCATCAGCACCCGCGCCTCCAGCTGCGCCTCCAGGCTGAGCGGCACGTGCACCGCCATCTGGTCGCCGTCGAAGTCCGCGTTGAACGCCGTGCACACCAGCGGATGCAGCTGGATCGCCTTGCCCTCGATCAGCACCGGCTCGAACGCCTGGATGCCCAGCCGGTGCAGCGTCGGCGCCCGGTTCAGCATCACCGGATGCTCGCGGATCACCTCCTCCAGGATGTCCCACACCTCGGGACGCTCCTTCTCCACCATCCGCTTCGCCGCCTTGATGGTCGTCGCGTGGCCGTACTTCTCCAGCTTGGAGTAGATGAACGGCTTGAACAGCTCGAGCGCCATCTTCTTCGGCAGCCCGCACTGGTGCAGCTTCAGCTCCGGACCCACCACGATCACCGACCGGCCGGAATAGTCCACGCGCTTGCCGAGCAGGTTCTGCCGGAACCGCCCCTGCTTGCCCTTCAGCATGTCGGACAGCGACTTCAGCGGACGCTTGTTGGCCCCGGTGATCGCCCGCCCGCGCCGCCCGTTGTCGAACAGCGCGTCGACGCTCTCCTGCAGCATGCGCTTCTCGTTGCGCACGATGATGTCCGGCGCGCGCAGCTCGATCAGCCGCTTCAGCCGGTTGTTGCGGTTGATCACCCGCCGGTACAGGTCGTTCAGATCCGACGTCGCGAACCGCCCGCCGTCCAGCGGCACCAGCGGACGCAGCTCCGGCGGGATCACCGGCACCACGTCCAGGATCATCCACTCCGGCTTGCTGCCGCTCTCGCTGAACGCCTCGATCAGCTTCAGCCGCTTGACCAGCTTCTTGCGCTTCACCTCGGAGGTCGTCTCCTTCAGGTCGGCGCGCAGCTGCACCTTCTCCCCGTCGGTGTCGATCTCCTTCAGCACCGACTTGATCGCCTCGGCGCCGATGCCGTAGCTGAAGTCGTCGCCGAACTCGTCCTGCTTGTCGAGCAGCTGGTCCTCGGTCAGCAGCTGGTGCCGCTTGAGGTCCGTCGCGCCGGGGTCGAGCACCACGTAGCTCTCGAAGTACAGGATCTTCTCGAGCTCCTTCAGCGTCAGGTCGACCATCAGGCCGATCCGGCTGGGCAGGCTCTTGAGGAACCAGATGTGCGCCACCGGCGAGGCCAGCTCGATGTGCCCCATCCGCTCGCGCCGCACCTTGGCCAGCGTCACCTCGACGCCGCACTTCTCGCAGATGATGCCGCGGAACTTCATCCGCTTGTACTTGCCGCACAGGCACTCGTAGTCCTTGATCGGCCCGAAGATGCGCGCGCAGAACAACCCGTCGCGCTCCGGCTTGAACGTGCGGTAGTTGATCGTCTCCGGCTTCTTGATCTCGCCATACGACCAGGAGCGGATCTGCTCCGGGCTCGCCATCTGGATGCGGATCTGGTCGAAGGTCGCCTGCTGGCCGGCCTGACCCAGGATCTTCATCAGCTCGTTCATGCGAACTCCCACTCGGATATTGCGCCCGACGCGAAACGCCGGGCCTGCCGGGGCGCGACCCCCGGGGGAACAGTCCAGTCAGGCAAGGCCGGGCTCTGCCCGCACCCGCCAGGGGCGAGCCGCCCCTGGACCGGCCTCGTCTTGGCCCTGCGGCACCCCGCCACGAGTGCCGCCAGCCTTGCTTGCCTCCAGCCCCGCGGAGCCTGCCCGGAAATTCGCTCTGCCGAGCCAGCTGGCGTGCTCTCGCGGGCACCGGAGCGGAGTGGCCGCCGGGCCATGAGCACCGGAGCACAGCGAAAGCGCGTCAGAGGACCGGCAGAGTAGAATTCCCGGGCAGGCTCCCTCAGGTGCCGACCTGGTTGAGGTCCACGTTGAGCCCCAGCGACTTCAGCTCCTTGACCAGCACGTTGAAGCTCTCCGGAATGCCGGCCTCGAAGTTGTCCTGCTCGCGCACGATCGCCTCGTAGACCTTGGTCCGCCCCGACACGTCGTCGGACTTCACCGTCAGCATCTCCTGCAGCGTGTACGCCGCCCCGTACGCCTCCAGCGCCCACACCTCCATCTCGCCGAAGCGCTGCCCGCCGAACTGCGCCTTGCCGCCCAGCGGCTGCTGGGTGACCAGGCTGTACGGCCCGATGGAACGCGCGTGGATCTTGTCGTCCACCAGGTGGTGCAGCTTCAGCATGTAGATGTAGCCCACCGTCACCTTGCGCTCGAACTGCTCGCCCGAGCGCCCGTCGGTCAGCGTCACCTGCCCGCTGGTGGCGAGCCCGGCCCGGGTCAGCATGCCCTCGATGTCGCTCATCCGCGCCCCGTCGAACACCGGCGTCGCGATCGGCACCCCCTTGCGCAGGTTGCCGGCCAGCTCGATCAGCTGCTGCTCGTCCATCGAGGCGATCTCGTCGCTGTAGACCTTCTCGCCATACACCTCGTGCAGCTTGTCGAGCAGCTCCTGCTTGGCGTTGCCGCTGCGCTGGTACTCGTCCACCAGCTCGCCGATCTGCTTGCCGATGTTGGCGCACGCCCAGCCCAGGTGCGTCTCCAGGATCTGCCCGACGTTCATCCGGCTCGGCACGCCGAGCGGGTTGAGCACCAGGTCGACCGCGGTGCCGTCCTCCAGGAACGGCATGTCCTCGACCGGAACCACCCGGCTGACCACGCCCTTGTTGCCGTGCCGACCGGCCATCTTATCGCCCGGCTGCAGCTTGCGCTTCACCGCCACGAACACCTTGACCATCTTCATCACGCCGGGCAGCAGCTCGTCGCCGCGCTGCAGCTTCTCGACCTTGCCCTCGAACCGCGCCACCAGACGCTGCACCGCGGCGTCGAACTCGCGCTTCAGGGTCTCGATCTCGCCCGTCACCGCGTCGTCCTGGACGCCGATGTTGCGCCACGCCCCGCGCGGATGCTCCGCCAGCACCTCCTCGGTCAGGTCGGTCCCCGACTTGATGCCCTTGAACCCGCCCGACGCCTTGCGGCCGAGCAGCTTCTCGCGCATCCGGGCCAGGAACGAACGCTCCTGGATCGCCCGCTCGTCGTCGCGGTCCTTGGCCAGACGCTCGACCTCGGCGCGCTCGATCGCCATCGCGCGCTCGTCCTTGTCCACGCCCCTGCGGCTGAACACCCGCACGTCGACGATGGTCCCCGTCGTCCCCGGCGGCAGCTTCAGCGAGGTGTCGCGCACGTCCGAGGCCTTCTCCCCGAAGATCGCCCGCAGCAGCTTCTCCTCCGGCGTCATCGGGCTCTCGCCCTTCGGCGTCACCTTGCCCACCAGGATGTCGCCCGGGTTGACCTCGGCGCCCACGTACACGATGCCCGCCTCGTCGAGGTTGCGCAGCGCCTCCTCGCCGACGTTGGGGATGTCGCGGGTGATCTCCTCCTGCCCGAGCTTGGTGTCGCGGGCCATCACCTCGAACTCCTCGATGTGGATCGAGGTGAACACGTCGTCGCGCGCGATGCGCTCGCTGATGAGGATGGAGTCCTCGAAGTTGTAGCCGTTCCACGGCATGAACGCGCACAGGATGTTGCGGCCCAGCGCCAGCTCGCCCAGCTCCGTCGACGGCCCGTCGGCGATGATGTCGCCGTTGCCCACCCGGTCGCCCACCCGCACCAGCGGACGCTGGTTGATGCAGGTGCTCTGGTTCGACCGCATGTACTTGCGCAGCCGGTAGATATCCACGCCCTGCGTCGTGCCGTCCTCGCCGGTCGCGCGCACCACGATGCGCGCCCCGTCGATCTGGTCCACCACGCCCTCGCGCCGCGCCACGATCGTCGCCCCGGAGTCGCGCGCCACCGCCGCCTCCATCCCGGTGCCCACCAGCGGCGCGTCGGCCCGGATCAGCGGCACCGCCTGGCGCTGCATGTTCGAGCCCATCAGCGCCCGGTTGGCGTCGTCGTTCTCCAGGAACGGGATCAGCGCCGCCGCCACCGACACCAGCTGCTTCGGGCTCACGTCGACCGCGGTCACGTCCTCCGGCTTGACCAGCCGGAAGTCGCCCTGCCGCCGCACGCTCACCAGCTCGTCGGTGAAGTTGCCCTCGGCGTCCTGCGGCGCGTCCGCCTGCGCCACCACCAGCTTCTCCTCCTCCATCGCCGACAGGTACTTCCACCCGCCCTGCACCTGGCCGTCCTTCACCAGCCGGTACGGCGTCTCGATGAAGCCGTACTTGTTCACCTTGGCGAACGTCGCCAGGCTGTTGATCAGCCCGATGTTCGGCCCCTCCGGCGTCTCGATCGGGCAAATGCGGCCGTAGTGCGTCGGGTGCACGTCGCGCACCTCGAACCCGGCCCGCTCGCGCGTCAGCCCGCCCGGGCCAAGCGCCGAGAGGCGGCGCTTGTGCGTCACCTCGGACAGCGGGTTGGTCTGGTCCATGAACTGGCTCAGCTGGCTCGACCCGAAGAACTCGCGCACCGCGGCCGCCGCCGGCTTGGCGTTGATCAGGTCGTGCGGCATCACCGTGTCGATGTCGACCGAGCCCATGCGCTCGCGGATCGCCCGCTCCATGCGCAGCAGGCCCACCCGGTACTGGTTCTCCATCAGCTCGCCCACCGAGCGCACCCGGCGGTTGCCCAGGTTGTCGATGTCGTCGATCGTGCCGCGCCCGTCCTTCAGCTCGCACATGATCTTGACGGTGCGCAGGATGTCCTCCCGACGCAGCACCCGCACCGTGTCCTCGGCGTGGATGCCCAGCCGCATGTTCATCTTCACCCGGCCGACCGCCGACAGGTCGTAGCGGTCCGGATCGAAGAACAGCCCGCGGAATAGCGCCTCGGCGGTGTCCGGCGTCGGCGGCTCGCCCGGCCGCATCACCCGGTAGATGTCGATCAGCGCGTCGTCACGCCCGGTGTTCTTGTCCACCGCCAGCGTGTTGCGGATCCACGGCCCGTTCTGCTGGTCCACCGCGAGCGTCGGCAGCTCGGTGATCCCCGCCGCCTCCAGCGCCGCCAGCCGCGCCTCGGCCAGCTCCTCGCCCGCCTCGGCATGGATCTCGCCGGTCGCCTCGTTGACCAGGTCCACCGCCATGAACCGCCCGAGCAGGTCCGCGCGCCCCACCAGCACGGTGCGGGTCTTCTCGGCGATCTTGCGCGCCGAGCGCTGCGTCAGCTTGGCGTCGGCCTCGGCCACCACCTCGCCGCTCTCCGCGTCCACCATCGGCGTCAGCAGCTTCATGCCGCGGAACGCCTCGGCGTCGAACGGCCGCGCCCAGCCCTTCGGCGTCAGGCTGAACACCACCTGGCCGTAGAACGTCGCCAGGATCTCCTCGGGGTCCATGCCCTTGATCTCGAGGGCCGCCGGGTCCTCGCCGGCCGCGATGCGCTCCGCGCGCCGCGCCGCACTCGCCGCACCCTCCAGCGCGTACAGCAGCGTCGTCGCCGGCAGCTTGCGCTTGCGGTCGATGCGCACGTAGCACAGGTCCTTGCTGTCGAACTCGAAGTCGAGCCACGACCCGCGATACGGGATCACCCGCGCCGCGAACAGGAACTTGCCGCTGCTGTGCGTCTTGCCCTTGTCGTGGTCGAAGAACACGCCCGGGCTGCGGTGCATCTGGCTGACGATGACCCGCTCGGTGCCGTTGATCACGAAGGTGCCGTTGTCCGTCATCAGCGGCATGTCGCCCATGTAGACGGGCTGCTCCTTGATGTCGCGGATCGAGCGCGCGCCGGTGTCCTCGTCGAGGTCCCACACGATCAGCCGCAGCACCACCTTGAGCGGCGCGGCGAACGTCATGCCGCGCTGGATGCACTCCTCGACGTCGTACTTCGGCTCCTCCAGCTCGTAGTGCACGAACTCCAGCCGGCCGCGCCCGGCGAAGTCGTCGATCGGGAACACCGAGCGGAACACCTCCTGCAGCCCGGTCTGCGTCCGGCTGTCCGGCGGCACCACCATCTGCAGGAACGCCTCGTAGCTGGAGCGCTGCACGTCGATCAGGTTCGGCATCGGCGCCACCTCGGGGATGCGCCCGAAGCTCTTGCGGATGCGCTTCTGCGCCGTGAACGATTTGGAAATGGCGTTCATGCTACTTGGTGCCCCATCGTTCCTGCGATCCCCGCCAACCCGCGGGGGAATGCGTGATGCACGCGACGCGCAAACCCCGACCCGGGGCACGCGCCAGCCCGTCGCCCGCGCCCGGCGGACCCCCGCACGAGGCCGGGCTCGTGACCGGCCCAGCCGCGCGGAAACGGGAAAGCGGGCGGGAACCACAGCCGATTCCCAACCCGCCCAGCCTCAGATCACGCGGGCCGGGCCCGCATGCAGTCCGTGACGTGCTACTTGACTTCGACAGCGGCGCCCTGATCCTCAAGCTGCTTCTTCAGCTTCGCGGCCTCGTCCTTGTTCACGCCTTCCTTGACGGTCTTCGGCGCGCCCTCGACCAGGTCCTTGGCCTCCTTCAGGCCGAGCCCGGTGATCGTCCGGATCTCCTTGATCACGTTGATCTTCTTCTCGCCGGCCTTGGCCAGGATCACCGTGAACTCGGTCTGCTCCTCGGCCGGCGCCGCCGCCACGCCGCCGCCCGCAGGCGCCGCGGCCGCAGCCGCCGGGGCTGCCGCGGAAACGCCCCACTTCTCCTCGAGCATCTTCGACAGCTCCGCCGCCTCGAGGACGGTCAGCGCCGAAAGGTCGTCCACGATCTTCGCAAGATCAGCCATGCTTCAGCATCCCTACATTAGTCTCTGGTCGGTTCCATGCAAGGCCGCACCCGGCCCCGCCCTCAGTCACAGGCAAAGGGTCAAGCCGCTTCTGCCGTCCCCGCCGGCTCGCCAACGCCCGGCTCGCCAACGCCAGGCTCGCCGCCCCCCGGCGCCCCATCGCCAGGCGCCCCATCCCCGGGCGCCCCATCGCCGGGCGCCCCGTCACCACCAGGCCCCGCATCCGCCGGAGCCTCCTCGGCGAGCTTCCTGGCATAGGCGCCGAGCACCCGCGCCAGCCCCGCCGCCGGCGCCGCCACCACGCTCGCGATCCGCGTGGCAGGGGTCTGGATCATCCCCACCAGCCTGGCGCGCAGCGCATCCAGCGACGGCAGCTCGGCCAGCGCCCGCACCCCGTCCGCATCCAGCGTCTGGGCCCCGAGCGCGCCGCCGAGCAGCACCAGCTTGTCGTTGGTCTTGGCGAAGTCCACCGCCGCCTTGGCGACCGCCACCGGGTCGCGCGACCACGCCAGCGCCGTCGGACCCTTCAGCAGCGGCGCGATGCCGTCGAACGCCGTGCCCTCCAGCGCCCGCACCGCCAGCCGGTTCTTGGCGACCTTGAACGTCGCCCCCGCCGCCCGCATCCGCTGCCGCAGCACCGTCACCTCGGCCACGGTCAACCCCTTGTTCTGGGTGACCACCACCATCGACGTGTCCGCGAAAACGCCGCCAAGCGACGCGACGAATTCCCGCTTCTTCGTACGGTCCAAATCCCGTCTCCATCGTGGCCCGGCCGTGGCACCGCCACACCGGGGCCTGGTTGCCCATGGACCGCGCACCCCCACTCGCGTGAGGCGCCGCACGACCCGGTGTCCTGCCCAGAAGGCGGAACCGCCAACCATCCCCGACGCCGAACCCGCCCCCGCAGGGACGCCGCACCGCCGCAAGTCAGCCTGGCACCCCGTCTCCCGCGCGCGGACCCAGGGGCCCTTTACCGCCGGCCGCAGCCCGGGGGCGCGGCAGGCGACGTGCGGTCTCGGACAGGTTCGGGGCAAGCCACCGGCCGCCCCTCGCCGCCACCCCCACGACCGCGCCCGCGCGCCGCCGGAAGGGCGTCGAATCCCTCTAGCCCGGCGCGAGGCTCGCCACGTCGACCCGCACCCCCGGCCCCATCGTCGAGCTCAGCGACATCTTCTTGACGTAGGTGCCCTTCGCCCCGGTCGGCTTGGCGCGGTTGATCGCGTCCACCAGCGCCCGGATGTTGCCCAGCAGCTTGTCCTCGTCGAAGCTCGCCTTGCCGATGCCCGCGTGGATGATCCCCGCCTTCTCGGCCCGGAACTCCACCTGCCCCGACTTCGCCGCCGAGATCGCCCCCTTCACGTCCATCGTCACCGTGCCGAGCTTCGGGTTCGGCATCAGCCCGCGCGGCCCCAGGATCTTGCCCAGCCGCCCGACCAGAGCCATCATGTCCGGCGTGGCGATGCAGCGGTCGAACGCGATCTCGCCCGCCTGCACCTTCTCCGCCAGGTCGTCGGCGCCCACCACGTCGGCACCCGCCGCCGTCGCCTCGGCCGCCTTCGCCCCGCGCGCGAACACGCCCACCCGCAGCGTCTTGCCGGTCCCGTTCGGCAGGCTCAGCAGCCCGCGCACCATCTGGTCGGCATGCCGCGGGTCGATCCCCAGGTTCATCGTCAGCTCGACCGTCTCGTCGAACTTCGCCGTCGCGTTCCCCTTGACCATGCGCACCGCCTCCTCGATCCCGTACGGCTTCTGCCGGTCGAAGCTCGCGTACCCCTTGCTCAGCCGCTTGTCGTGCACCGGATCAGCCCTCCACCACGCTCAGGCCCATCGACCGCGCCGAGCCGGCCAGCATCCGCACCGCGCCCTCGACGTCGTTGGCGTTCATGTGCACCATCTTCTGCGCCGCGATCTCGCGCAGCTGGGTCATCGTCACCCGACCCACCGCGGCCCCCTTGCCGGGCGTCGTCGTGCCCTTCTGGATGCCCGCCGCCTTCTTCAGGAAATAGGTGTTCGGCGGGGTCTTGGTGATGAACGTGAAGGTCCGGTCGGCGAACGCAGTGATTACCACCGGCGTCGGCATGCCGACCTCCATCCCCTGCGTCAGCGCGTTGAATTCCTTGCAGAACGCCATGATGTTCAGCCCGCGCTGACCCAGCGCCGGACCCACCGGCGGCGACGGGTTCGCCTTGCCCGCCGGAATCTGCAGCTTGATGTAGCCGACGATCTTCTTCGCCATGATCCAGGCCCCTCGTCCGAAGCCGAACCGCGGTCCATGCGACCCAGGCCCGCCACGGCAGGCACACGGGTCTCCCGCGTTCCGATGAGCGCGGGGAACTACGCCCAGGCAACACGGGAGTCAATCGCCGCGGGTCAAGAGCGAAGACCAGCGGCAGCAAGGCAAAGGGCTCTGCCCTTTGATCCCGTCAAAGGCGGAGCCTTTGAAATCCATCCGTCTCGCACTTCGGGCCGCCGGTGAGCGGCCACGCGGAGCCCTTGCCAGTCCGCACCGCCGGCGAGGTCGGCTCCTCCTGAACTGATCCGGGTCCGGGGCCTCGGGCCTCGGGCCTCGGGCCTCGGGCCTCGGCGGAGTCTGGACGCAGAACCTCCTGATAATGTTTCAGTCCGAGATCATGCTCAGGACGACTTCGATGAGCCTGCTCGCGGCCGCGATTGTTGGGGGGGTGGACATAGCCTCCTCGTGCGTGGCGACAGCTTCGCGCTCATGGCGGACCAAACCGAGGCACTTCTGCAACCCTGGAAGCCGATATATCCTGTATTCACAAGCCGTCGATTGTTGAGCGGGTCTCAACCATGCACGAAGAAACAACCTGCGAGATCGACCGAACTCGTCGCAGGACTTCTAAATTGCTTGCATATCCTCAATAGTGTTACTTCGAAAGTGCACGAGGCTAGGAATGTGAGAAACATTGACTTTCTGAAAGTTCGACCCCATGGCGGCGATCGGCGGTATGGGTTCGAGGAATTGTGCTGCCAGCTAGCGGCGCTTGAGCCCGCAACTCCTAACTCCGTCTTTCATCGTAAGGGGCCGGGCGGCGACGCGGGGGTGGAATGCTACCGCAGCCATGCCGACGGCTCCGAGGTCGGGTGGCAAGCCAAATTCTTTGACAAGTTCGGGAAGCCGCAGACCAAGCAGCTTGACGAGTCGATAAGCCATGCGCTGAGGCTTCATCCAAAATTGACTTGGTACGTGGTCTGCTTGCCGATCGATCTAAGCGACGCACGAGTGGGACACGCGACGACGCAGCTCGCCCGCTGGCAGGCATGGGCTGCCAAATGGGTCGCTCAGAGGCCGACCGGTCTGCCACCGCTTAAGATTGAGCTCTGGGGCGCATCGCAGTTGGCCGAGCGGCTTACAAGGGAGGGAGGCAGCCACGCCGGCCGGCAACTCTACTGGTTCGACGAAACTGTCCTAACGACGGATTTTTTTGAGCGGTCGCTCACCGGCTCTCTAGCCGATCTCGGGCCGCGCTACTCGCCCGAGACTGCCATCACGCTGGAAGTCCGCCAGGAGCTTCTGGCTTTCGCCCGGGAACCGCTCATTTCCGAGCAGGCTGTGAAGCTCGCCGACTCGCTCGACGAGGACCGGCATGGCCTCGCAGAGAGCTTGGCCGCACTCTCGCAGGAAGCTGCGGCACCCGTTCCCCTCGACGTCATTTCGCTCACGGACCACTTGGTGGCGCTCCTAGACGGGATAGCGCGCGCAGGCCCGGCGGATCACCTTCCCTGGACCGAGATCCTTATGGAGGCAAATGGCGCAAAACAAGGGTCGCGGCGGCTTTTCGACTTCGTCCTGGACAGCAGCGGCGCGGAGGCGTCAAGGGACTCGGAAGCCCTACGTTACGCTCGGTTCCGCCTATTCCGGTTTAGAGACGCTCTCGACAGCATTAGGGAGGCGGCGGAGGGAAGGCCGATGCAGCTGACAAATGCTTCGTCGGCGCTGCTCTACGGCGAAGCAGGGTCAGGTAAGTCCCATCTCCTGGCCGACGCCGCAGCGTATCAAGTCAAACGCGGCAAGCCCGCGCTGCTGCTACTCGGCAACCGATTTACTCAGGACGATCCCTGGGCCTGGCTGCAACAGCGTCTCGGCCTCATCCATATCTCGCGTGACACTGCGCTTGGCGCGCTGGACGCGGTCGCCGAAGCCAAGGGTTGCCGCGCGCTTATTCTCGTGGACGCTATCAACGAGCGACCCGGCCTTGAGCGCTGGCGAGACACGGTTGGCGGCTTTCTCGAAGCGGCGTGCCCTTACCCCCACATCGGCATCGTCGTCTCGTGCAGGTCGACCTATCTCCCATCCTTTAAGGAAGCGCTGGCCAATGTGCCGCGCATCGAGCACATCGGCTTCGCTGGGACAGATGGCCGCGCGGCAGCCGCCTACCTTAAAGCTCGCGGCATCGTCAGGCCGGGCGCGCCCTATCTTTCCCCCGAGTTCAACAACCCTCTTTTTCTGAAATCTTGCTGCGACGCCCTGGACCGGCAGGGCCTCCGGACGGTGCCCCTCGGCCTGCGAGGCGTGACCGCCGTGTTCAAGTTCTATCTTGAAGCGGTGGTCGCGACCGTCGCTTTGCGCCTGGGCTTGGTGCCTCGGGCCCGGATACCGGAAGCAGCCCTCCAGCGACTTACCGAAGCGATCGTAGGAAGCGGCGACAACCGCATCAAATACGACGAGGCGCGTTCCATCACCGAGAACGTGCGGCACTCGAACGGCAAGTCGGAAGACGACTTGCTAGCCCAATTCGAGTCGGAAGGCTTGTTGACCGTTGAGCCGTCAGAAGACGACGCAGGCGACTTCGTCCGCTTCACGTTCGAGCGGCTGGCCGACCATCTTGCGGCCAAACGCCTGCTAGACGAGAACCTGTCGACGAAGGACCCAGCGGCGAGCTTCCGCCCAGGCACCCCGCTCGGGGAAGCGTCCAGCGGCGAGGACGCCTACGTGCGAGCCGGCGTGCTCGAAGCGCTCGCCGTCCAATTGCCCGAGTGCGTCGGTTCGGAGTTGCCGGACTTGGCGGAGCGGTCTGATCCGTATTGCCCGGCGTGGGAAGCGTTCGCGTCCAGTCTCCCTTGGCGCAGGCCTGACGCGTTCACGACGCGTACGATGGAACTGGCCCGCGAATACGATCAAGTTCGAGGTACAAACCTTACCTTGAGGACCCGCCTTGCCGTATCGACCGAGCCTGGAAACCCGTTCAATGCCAGGGACCTCGACCACCGGCTTCGCCAGATCTCGCTTCCCGAGCGCGATGCCTTGTGGTCCGTGGGCATAGCAAGGCTTATGGAGGCGCACGCCGCAGACTGCCCTGCGCGCATCCTCGTCGAGTGGTCGAAAGAGGCCGCGGACGGCCAGATCGATCCTGAGCGGGCAGAGCTCGCGGCGACGGCGCTCGCTTGGTTCTTCAGTGCATCCCACCGGGAGCTTCGCGATCGCGCTACCAAGGCGCTGTCCGCGCTGCTGGCGCCGCGGCTCCCGCTGGCAGTCCGGCTCGTACGCTCGTTCTCGACGGTCGACGACCCCTACGTCGTCGAGCGAGTCCTGTGCGCCGCTTACGGCGCCGCGATGCTGGCGCCCCGGCTTGAGGAGCTGGAGGCGCTGGCGACGGCTGCCTTGGCAGTGCTGGAGCCGCCGCGCTGTCCCGTCCACCTGCTGGCGCGGGATTATGCGCGCGGCATCGTCTTGCTCGCGCGCTTCCGCGGCTGCCTTCCGACCACCCCCGATATTAGCGCTGCCGAGCCGCCTTACGGCAGCCGGTGGCCTATCGAGGCAATCTCGGAGGAAGAAGTCGGGAGCTTCATTGAAACAGGCGCAAGCGGGACTTTCCCCGACGCTATCGTCGGCTCAACGAACGAACATGGCGACTTCGGACGCTACGTCGTCCAGTGGCGTATGCGGAGCTTTGCGGCGGCACCCAAGGAAGTATCGGGCGCGCCGCCGACCGCTTCCGAGCTCTTAGCTTCGTGGACCGCCGAGTTTAACGCCACGGCATCCGAGCCGCAGACTTCGGCACTCGGCATACTGATGCGCGCCGCGTGCGCGGCCTGTAAAGGCGAGGAAGCGGCACACAAGGCTGCCATCGCCGCGAGCAAGAGCTTCGAGGCCACGCTTAGTACGTATGAGTTGCACGATTACTGGAACCGTGCCTGCCGGGCATTGCTTGACTACTACCCGCCCGGCTCTAGCCAAGGGCGTGAGATGATCCCATTTAGCCCTGTCTGGTCTTCGCGTTGGGTCTGTTGGCGCGCCCACAACCTCGGTTGGAAGCCCGAGCTGTTCCGCGAATTCGAGAGGAACGATGTGCGTTACAGCGGACGGATGGGCCACAGGGTCGAGCGGATTGGTAAAAAATATCAGTGGATTGCACTTTACGAGTTGCTGGCCCGGCTGGCGGACCATGTCGCGTTCAGGGAAGATCCGTGGGAGACGAAGGCCAATCGCTACGACGGCCCTTGGCAGGTTTCTGCGCGGGACATAGACCCATCTCTGGTGCCTGCCGCAGTCCGCGCGAATTATTCAAATCCCAAGTGCTGGTGGGCGGCCGCTCGGCCTCCTTTGCCGAGGCTGGCGCCAGCGGACCGCATAACCTGGGTCGACTATGATGGCGACCTCCTAAATCACTCCGGCCTCATTGAGGTGGTTGACCCATCCGGGCGGCCGTGGCTCGTGTTGGAGGGCTTTGCAAATTACTATCGGGAGCAGCGGAGGGGCGGGCGGCAGCAACGTGAGCAGGTAGTCTGGTACAAGGTTGGTTGTTTGGTCTGCCACAAGCGCGACCTGCCTCGTCTCCTTCGCGTGCTTGCAGGGCGGTCGCTGACGGACATGGATGCCGTCGTTCCAAGGTATGAGGCTTCCTATAGGCAGTTCCTTGGGGAATATCCCTGGCACCCGGCCTGGGCCGGCACGGATGACTGGATGGAGTTGGACGACCCTCGCGGGGGCAAGAAAGTGTCGGTTAGGCGCCCATCGCTTGAGTACATCGCGGAACGCGGCGGCTACGACTATTCCTTGGACGACTCAGTTCACATGGAGCTGCCTGCTCCCTGGCTTCTCCAAAGCATTGGGGCCCGCCTCGCCAATGGGCAAAGCCCCTCGTATGTGGATGTAGACGCGCGGACGGTCTTTTTCGATCCATCAATAGCGGCTGAGGGCCCATCGGCAGCCCTAGTAGACCGCGACGCCTTCCTCAGCGTGCTCGAGCGGGACGGGCTAGCCGCCGTATGGATCGTTACGGGGGAGAAGAACGCCTATGGCGCAGGGGATGGAGGACCCTTGGGCTCCAGTTTTGGCGGCTCGCGCCGCCACAGCGCCGTATACAGCTTCCAAAAGGAACGTTTGGCGGGATCGATCACATCCGAGCGCGCTTACCCGACCGCTGAGCAAGAATCCGAGTTTCTAAGAAACAGTAATGAGGACGTTTAAAGCATTCCAGATGTTTAAGCAGATAGTCTGTGGAATCAGAGTTAATTCAATCTCGGTTTTATAACCGTCATGGGTGATAGCAGTTGTTCATTTGGTAGGCGCTACACATCAGGGTAATGGCTAGGATAGCTGTAGGCAAGATCCGCCCACTCTGTGTTACTGTTTCTGCCGGATTGAACTGTCTGTTATCGATCACACTCGCCGGCCCCGCAACGCTCGCCATCCGTCCCGCCCTGGGTGCGTCGCCCGCCGCGATCACGTCCCGCATCGGGCGACTGATCCGACCCGCCGCGCGTTGGACCGACGCCAACCACGGGAGACGACCATGAAGCTCTACTATGCACCGGGGGCTTGCAGCCTTGCCGACCACATCGCGCTGCACGAGTCGGGGCTGCCCTTCGAGTACGAGAAGGTCGACCTCAAGACCAGGCGCACGGAAAGCGGGGTCGACTTCTCGACGATCAATCCGAAGGGCTACGTGCCGGCGCTGACGCTCGACTCGGGCGAGACGCTCAGCGAGAACGTCGCGATCCTGGACTGGATCGCGCACCAGGACGGCAGGCTCGCGCCGTCGGGGCCGATGGGGCACACGCACCTGCTGGAAGCGCTCGCGTTCATCTCGACCGAGGTCCACAAGGGCTTCAAACCCTTCTTCGCCGGAGCAGGCGACAGCGAAAAGGCGAAAGCCGGCGAGATGATCGCCAAGCGCATGAGCTATCTGGCCGAGACGATGCAAGGCGACTACCTGTTCGGCTCCGCCGTCAGCGTGGCCGACTTCTACCTGTTCGTCATGCTGCTCTGGGCCAAGAGGTTCGGCGTCGAGCCACCCGCACCACTGGCGGCGTTTCGGGAGCGCATGATGATGCTCCCCTCCGTCCGGAAAGCGATGCAGCACGAGGGACTTGGCTAGCAGGTCAACGGCGGGCCGGTCGCGGGCCGCCGCCGTCGGCCCGTCTCGCCTGTCGCAACCCTGCCAGGGCCGGCGGGGTCGCGAAGGATGTCGCGACCGGCACGGCACACAGGTGAGCGCGTGCGGGTGGCGCGGGCCTAGAACCAGTCCAGGATCGAGGGAAGAAGCTG
>CAXSEF010000009.1:68830-70749 GCA_964236535.1 uncultured Acetobacteraceae bacterium | reverse complement strand
CCCTGTGCAACGCCCTCGGTGGTGCGCTTGCCGCTTCACCCACGCGAGTGCGCAAACCACTGCACCACCGCAGGATACGAGCCGGAATGACCAGGTTCCGCTCCAGCCTGCTCCGCACGACGCCCTGGACCTGCTTAGGGAGGGCCTCGAGAACATGGTTCTTTCTATGAAGTGGCTCTCAACGGCGAGCTTTTGGCGGGTCTGGGCAGAGTCCAGCCTTCCTTGCTGAGAGTCGATCGGACCCGACCGCAGTCGAGCCGCAGCACCGCGTCCATGTCCTCCAGCGCCTGCGGGCGGTGCGTGATCAGGAGCGTCGTCCGTCCCTGCATGAGCGTGCGCAGGCCCTCCAGCACAGCACGCTCCGAGACCGGGTCCAGCCCTTCGGTCGGCTCGTCGAGGAGCAGGATCGGCGCGTCCTTGAGCAGGGCACGCGCGATCGCAAGCCGCCGGGTCTGCCCGCCCGAGAAGCGCGCGCCGTTCTCGCCCACCACCGTCGACAGCCCGTCCGGCAGGGCCTCGATCTCGGCGCCGAGATTGGCCTGACGCAGCGCCTCGTGCAGCTCGGCGTCGGTGGCGCCGGGCCGCGCCAGCAGCAGGTTCTCGCGGATGCTGGTGTTGAACAGGTGGGTCTGCTGCGCCACCACGCTGCAGAGCGAGCGCATCGTCTCGCCACCCAGGGCGGCGAGCGGGGTGCCGCCGATCGTGACCTCGCCCGCCTGATGGCCCCAGAACCGCAGCAGCACGTTCAGAAGGCTGGTCTTGCCCGAGCCGCTGGCGCCGACGATGCCGAGCCGGCCGCCCTGCGGCAGGTCGAGATCGACGCCGTCGAGCGCCCACGGCGCGTCGTCGGCGTAGCGCATCCGCATACCCCGGATGCGGATGTCGAACCGGTGCGGCGCCGGCGCCTCGTGCAGCGGCTCGGCTACCTCAGGCTCCGCGTCGACCAGCTCGAAGATGCGCCGCGCCGCCGCCAGGGTCTCGCCCAGCGCCTGGAAGGCGGCCGGCAGCGGCGCCACCGCCTCGAAGCTGGCCATCACCAGGAACGCGATCATCGCCAGCTCCGGACCGGACAGGCTGTCGCGGCGGACCAGCGGGATCGCGATCGCCAGCGCGCCCCAGAGCGCCAGCGCCGCGACCAGGCCGGACAGCGCCGTGGCCACGATACCAAGCCGCGCCTGGCGGCGCTGCTGGATGGCCAGCGACCGGCCCAGCGCCGCGACCTCCGCGTCCCTGGCCTCGATCGCGCCGTCGACCAGCAGCTCGCCCAGCCCGTGCACGGTGTCCGAGATCGCGCTGCGCAGCTCGGCCCGGATCGCCACCACGCGCCGGCCGGGCTCCCGGCCCAGCCGTCGCGCCGCCAGCGGCAGCACCGCGCCAGCGCCGATCAGGCAGGCGGCCAGCAGCAGCGCCGCTGCCCCGCTGAAGAGCGCCAGGAAGCCCGTCAGCAGCAGCCCGCTCAGCACCGCGGCGGCGGTCGGCGCCACCACCCGGAGATAGAGGTTGTCGAGACTGTCGATGTCGGAGCGGATGCGGCTCAGCAGGTCGCCGCCGCGGTGGTGCTGCAGGCGCGCCGGCGCCAGCGGCTCCAGGGCGGCGAAGAACCACGAGCGCAGCGCCGCCAGCAGGCGGAACGTCGCCTCGTGCGTCACCAGACGCTCGCAGTAGCGCCCGCCGGTACGCAGCAGGGCGAGCCCGCGGATCGCCGCCGCCGGCGCGAAATACTCGATTGGCGCCAGGCCCAGGCCCGCCAGCGCCATGGCGGTGATGAACCATCCCGACAGCGCCAGCAGCGCCACGTTGGACAGGATGACGACCACGTTGAGCGAGATGCCGCCGGCGAGCCACACGGCCAGGCCACGCCCGTCCGGGCCACCCGCGCTTTGACGACCCCCATTCTGGCGACCCCCATTCTGGCGACC
>CAXSEF010000009.1:62946-68730 GCA_964236535.1 uncultured Acetobacteraceae bacterium | reverse complement strand
CGACCGTAGAACCGCAGCAGCCGCAGCGTCGTCCTCACAGGGCGTGCTCCATCCGGGCGCCGGTCACGATCCGGCCGCCCACGAGGGCCACGATCCCGTCGGCGTGGCGGACCGTCTCGGCGTCGTGGGCGATCAGCAACGTGGCGCGGGTGGCCGACAGCGCCTGGACCGAGAGCGAGACCCGTGCCGCGAGCGGCGCGTCGAGCCCGGCGGCGGGCTCGTCCAGCACCATGACGTCGGCTGGCTTCAGGAACACCCGGGCGAGGGCGATGCGCTGGATTTCGCCGCCGGACAGGCCCTGGCCGCGATCGCCGAGCACGGTGTCGTAGCCGTTTGGCAGGCGGGCCACGAGCTCGTCCGCGCAGGCCAGCCGCGCCGCATGCCGCACCGCGTCCAGGTCGGCACCCGGCCGACCGAGCCGAATGTTGTCGAGCACCGAGCCGTGGAACAGGGTCGGACGCTGCGGCAGCCAGGCGACCCGCCGCCGCCACGCCTCCGGCGACAGCAGGTCGAGATCGACGCCGTCGACCAGCACCCGTCCGGAGCAGGGCGACGCGAAGCCCAGCAGCAGCGAGGCCAGGGTGGTCTTGCCCGATCCGGACGGGCCGATCAGCGCCACGCAGCGACCGCGTGCCAGCGAGAGATCGATCCCGTCCAGCACCTCGGCGCCGTCATAGGAGAACCGGACCCGCTCGAAGCGCACGCCCTGCACCTGCCCGCCCGGCGCCGCAGTGCCGTGACGGGGCATCGGCGCGGGCGCGGTCTCGAGCAGCGCCACGATTGACTCGGCAGCGCCGATCGCCTCCATCCGCGCGTGATACTGCGTGCCCATGTTGCGCAGCATCCGGTAGAACTCGGGCGCCACCAGCAGCACGGCCAGGCCCGGAAGCAGGCGCATCTCGCCGTAGTAGAGCCGGAAGCCGATGTAGACCGCGACCATCGCGATGCTGATGGTCGCCAGGAACTCGAGCGCCAGCGAGGACAGGAACGCGACCCGCAGCACCGCCATCGTGGCGCGCCGGTACTCGTCGGACATCTCCGCCACCGCCTTGATCTCGGCACGGCTGGCGTTGAACAGCTTGAGCGTGGTCAGGCCCTCGATGGCGTCGAACACGTGACCGCTGAGGCGTGCCAGCGTCCGCCACTGCGCCTGGTTCAGCGCCTCGGCGCCCTTGCCGAGGATGATCATGAACAGCGGGATGAGCGGCGCCGACAGCGTCATGATCAGCCCCGACACCCAGTCGGTCGGCACCACGAACACCAGGATCGCGAACGGGATGAAGGCGGTCAGCACGGTCTGCGGCAGGTAGCCGGCATAGTAGCGGCCGATGCTCTCGACGGAGTCGAACAGGGTGCCGGCGACCTCGCCGGTGCGCTGCAGCCGGGCCCAGTTGGGCCCCAGCGCCGTCACGTGCCGCTGCAGCCGCGCCCGCACCACCGGCACGACGCGGAGTGCGGCCTCGAACGACGCCGCCTCCGAGACCACGGACGCCACTGCCCGCAGCACGAACAGGCCGAGCAGCGCCAGCAGCCATGGCCGGACGTCGTGCAGCCCCTGGTGGCCGACCACGACCGAGGCGACCACGTGGGCCAGAACCCAGCACTGCACGATCAGCACGATGCCGCCGAGCCCGCCCGCGATCACGGATGCCGCGACGGGCGTGCGCGCCAGGCCGGATTGGCTGCGCAACCAGCGTTCGAGGGCGCGGCCGACGGCACGCGGCCGGGGTGCCGCATGGGCAGTCACGGGCGCCGATCCCCGTCGCGCGACAGGCGGCGCCACTCGGCCCGGACCAGCACGCCGAGCAGCGACAGGCTGACCAGGAACATGGCCACCGCGGCCAGGAGCACGTTCGGCGGCAGGCCGAAGATCCCGCCGACCAGGGCGACGCCCAGGGCTGGCCCGATCAGGAACAGGCCGAGCACGCGCAGGTTCCACAGCACGTGAAGTGCCTGCGAAGTCGAGCCGGAGGCGGTCATGAATGGTAGGAGGCGAGCTTGGAGACCCGCGCCCGAAACACCCAGATCTGATACCAGTTGTACATCAGCGTGACCGGGAACAGGCCCACGATCGTGAGCAGGAAGGTGGTCATGGAGATCTCCCGGCTTGCGGCAGAGTCGATCGTCAGGGTGTGCGGGACGATGGCCGGGTAGATCGTTGCAATCAGGCCGCCCGCCATGATGACCACGGTGGTATCGAGCCACAGCAGCGCTGCCAGGTCGCGGTCGCGGTCGGAGGCATGGCGCATCAGCAACGTGGTCACGATGGCGGCCAGCGGCACCATGGCCCATTCCCAGATGTGGGGGCCGAGCCACGTCCGCGATGCCCAGCTGAAGTCCACGATCATGAACAGCACCGTCAGCGGGACCGCTGCGATCGCCATGTAGAACATGATGTTGGTCCACAGCGCGGCATGCTGACGCACCGGCTCGTTCGCCTCGAACCGTGCCCGGACGAACAGGCCGCCGGCCAGCGACACCGTGATCACCGCCGCCACGCCGGTCCACAGCGTGAACGGGCTCAAGAAGCTGAACGCGTCTCCGGCGTAGTCCGGCACGCCGCCGGGCCCTGGCACCATCGGGAAGCCCTGCAGCACCGCGCCGACGCACATTCCGCCGGCGAAGGTGACCGCGAGGCTGGCCAGTCCGAACGCCAAGTCGGTGAAGCGCTTCCACTGCGGTTCGGCCAGGTGGCGGAACTCCAGCGCCAGGGCGCGGGTGATGATGCCCCAGAGCACCAGCATCAGCGGCAGCATCAGATAGCTGAGCACGGTGCCGTAGGCGAACGGGAACGACCCGAACAGGACGCCGCCGGCCACGATCAGCCAGGTTTCGTTGGCGTCCCAGGTGCCTGCCATCGCCTGCATGATGGCCCCGCGCTCGTCGCCGTCCGGCACGAACAGGGAGAAGATCCCGGCACCGAGATCGGCTCCATCCAGCACGATGTAGAGCAGGATGCTGAACACGAAGGCGAACCACCACCCGATCGCGAGCACATGCTGGATATGGTTGAGAGGGTCCATGGTCAAACCTCGATCGGGTGGTTGGGAACGAGCCGGGTCATGCGGTCAGGCCGGAGAGAGACGACCCGGCTGCACCGGGCGCTCGGCCTTGGGCGACTCGCGCTCGCCAGCCTCCGGCCGGCTGCCGGAGTCGAGCGTGCCCAGCGCCTCGTCGCCACCGCGCATCACCGGGCTGGTCATGTCGGGGCCCTGACGGATGATCTTGCCGAGGAACCACCAGGTGCTGCCCCACACGACCAGCTCGAAGGCGACGTAGCCGACCAGCCACACCAGCTCCTGCATGATCGAGATGTGGCTGACGCCCTGCTCCGTGCGCATCAGGCCGAACACCACCCACGGCTGCCGCCCGACCTCGCGCGTCCACCAGCCGACCCAGACCGTGAGGTAGGGCAGCGCCGCGCCGGCGATCGTCGCGCGCAGGAACCAGGTGTTGCCGCCCGTGCGGACATTGAGGCGGCCGCGCAGCACCAGCCAGCTGCCCCACAATGCCAGGCCAACCAGGGCGAACCCGCAGGCGACCATGACCCGGAAGCCGTAGAACGGGATCAGCATCGGCGGCCGGTCCTGCGCCGGGAAATCGTCCATGCCGCGGACGGCGCCGTTCCAGGTGCGGGTCTCGAGCAGGCTCAGCACGTGCGGCACCGAGATCGCCCAGGCGGTGTCGTCGTTGCGGGCATTCGGCCAGGCGACGATGTTCCAGCTGTTGTCGACCGAGCCGTCGGGCCGATAGGTGTGGTAGTGGCCTTCCATCGCCGCCAGCACGCTCGGCTGGTCGTGGGAGATGGTGATGCCCATCTCATCGCCGAGCCAGACCTGCAGGGGCGCCACGATCAGCAGCGCCAGCATCACCGACTTCAGCGAGCGCTGGAACGTCGTCACGTTGCGGCCCCGCAACAGGTAGTAGGCCGACACCGCCGCCACCACGGCGAGCCCCTCCTCGATGGAGGCGACCAGCATGTGCGGGAAAGCGTAGATCACGTCTGGATTGACCACCGCCTTCCACCAGTTCTGGACCGCGAACACGCCGTCGTGGAGCGTCACGCCGGTCGGCGTCTGCATCCAGGAGTTCGCCACCAGGATCCACATCGCCGACAGTGCCGACGACAGCGCCACGTTGAAGGTCGCGAACAGGTGCATGCCGCGGCTGATCTTGCCCCAGCCGAAGATCATCAGGCCGATGAAACCAGCCTCGTACATGAACGCGGTGATGGTCTCGTAGCCCAGCACCTGCCCGAAGAACGGCCCGGAAGCCTGCGAGAACGGCCCGTAGAGGATGCCGAACGCCAGCTCCATGGTGATGCCGGTGGCGACGCCGGCCGCGAAGTTGACGATCAGGATCTTCTCGAAGAACCGGGTCAGGCGATACCAGTGATCGTCGTCGGTGCGGATCCACAGCAGCTCGCCGATGAACATCATGGTGGCGAGTCCGATCGTCAGCGGCGGATAGAGGATGTGGAGCGTCGTGATCCAGCCGAAATCCAGACGGGCCAGCAACGTGGAAAGCGAGTTTTCCATGATCTCAATGTCTCCTGCAGATGTGCTGCCACTCGCATCGGAAGCGGTAGCCGGGCGTCGTTGCTCGAGTGATTTGATCCGTTGGTGGAAGACCACCGTGGATGCCTACGGAAACGGGACCGTCAGGCGGTGCCCTCTTCGTCCCTGGAGGACCTGTCGCGGCCTCGGAAGAACGTGACCTTGTTCTTCAGGTCGAGGATGCGCGAGACGCCGGCGCCGAGCGCCAGCAGCCGCGTCAGGCTGTCGTTGTCGAGCTTCTGAACGTCGTCCGCCCAGCCGGTGAGCAGCTCGATCATGTCGTGCATCTGCCGCATCTTGTCCTGCGCGTGCCGCTCCTCGATGGTGGCCGGCGTCTCCAGCAGGATGTCGCGCAACAGCGACAGCGTAGGATCGACCTCCCGCTTGCGCCGCTCCTCGGCCAGCGTGCGCACGATCTGCCAGATGTCGTCAGGCGTCTCGACGTACTCGCGACGGTCGCCGGGCAGGTGGCGCTTGCGGATCAGTCGCCAGCCCTCGAGCTCCTTCAGCCCCATGCTGACATTCGAGCGCGACAGGCCGAGGCTGTCGCTGATCTCGTCGGCGTTCAGCGGGCGATCCGCGAGGAACAGCAGCGCATACATCTGTCCGACGGTGCGATTGACTCCCCAGCGGCTGCCCATCTCGCCGAAATGCAGCACGAAGTCCTGGATCAGCGGTGGAAGATTCATGAGTTCCGAAGTTTCAGGAAATTCTGAAATTACAGGATGGGGCGGTCCTCGCGATGGGTCAAGGTGCAGGAGGTGCAGATACGCCAGGCATCCGTTAACGAGGCCCTGCCCCGCTTCACGATGCCTGCGACAGTGGCCTTGCTCAGTCCGACCTCGCGCCCGACGAGGCGGTCGCTGCGGCCCAAGGGCGACGAGGGCCAGCACCCTGGGCGCGAGGCGGTCCGACTTCGGCCGCTGCCCGGCTGGCGGCCAGCTTCTTGCCGCGGGCCTGACGGCTGCGATGCCGGAGCGGATGCGCTCCACGGTCAGCCGCGCTCGAACTCGGCGATGCCGGCGAACAGCGTCGCCATCATGCGCCCGTGCGGCGTGGCGAGGTCGAACGCCATGCCGTTCAGCGCCGGCAACGACACGCGCCGGGCTGCCGGCTCCTTGAGCGTGGCCGGCAGGTCGGTCGTGCTGCGATCTCAGCGCGACAGCTCCTTGATCGAGCCGAAAGGATGCTCGACCGTCTCACGCCGCACCGCGAGGACGCCGGGCCG
>CAXSEF010000009.1:5643-62846 GCA_964236535.1 uncultured Acetobacteraceae bacterium | reverse complement strand
TCGAGCCGAAAGGATGCTCGACCGTCTCACGCCGCACCGCGAGGACGCCGGGCCGCCCGGCTTTCAGGCCGGAGGTCTCCGCAGGCCATGGCCGAGCGACCGGCAGGCTCAGGCCGTGTCGGCCATCAGGCTGGTCAGGGTCCCGATGCCGTCGATCACCACACTGACCTCCATGCCCGGGCGCATCGGCCGCACGCCGATCGAGGTGCCGCAGGCGATCAGGTCGCCGGGTTCCAGCGTCATCTCCCGCGACAGCAGGCTGACGATGCGCGCGGGCGGGAGGATCATGTCGGCGGCGGGATAGCCCTGCCGCTCGCGGCCGTTCAGCAGGGTGCGGACCTGCAGCGCAGACCAGTCGAGCCCGGTCGCGATCGCCGGGCCGCATGGGCCGAACGTGTCGCAGCCCTTGGCCCGCGTCCACTGCGCAAAGCCGGGGTCCGCGTCGAGCAGGCCGCTCGCGGTGACGTCGTTGACACAGGTGTAGCCGAAGATCGCGGCTGCCGCCCCCGCCTCGTCCACGTTCGTGCAGCGGCACCCCACGACGATGCCCAGCTCGCCCTCGTACACGATGGGGCCGTCGTAGCCGGCGGGCGGGCGAATGCTCCCACCCGGCGCCAGCAAGCTGGTGGTGGCCTTGAGAAAATACAGCGGCGTGTCCGGGACCGCCGCGCCCAGTTTGGTCGCGAGCGCATGGAAGTTGTTCCACAGGCCGACGATCTTGCCGGGGCGAACGGGAACCAGCAGGCGGAGCTGGTCCAGCGCCAGGATCTGCCCGGTGGGCTCGGAGACGGCGAACATGTCGCCCGAGCGTACCGCGACGCTCTCGCCGTCCAGCGTGCCGAAGCCCTCGACGCCGCCGTGCTCGAAGCGAACCCAGAGTGTCATGCCCATCCCCTGCTAGCCGGCCCTGACCCAACACTTGTGCCACGAGCCGTATCCTTCGGGTGATACCACCCCTCTGATCCCTGACCGGTGCCCGGATACGGTCCATGATCGACCTGACCCGTGCGATGCCACCGATAGACGCGTTCCGCGCCATGCGACAGGTCTCGACGATCCTGTCGTGGCTGTCGGGCACGCGCCGGTTCAGGAAGCTGCCCCGCAGACAGGCCCGGACGTTCTCGGTCGAGCTGTGGCGAGTAGCTCGGTTGCGTCAGCAGGGTGATGGTGTCCGACACGACAAGCTGTCCGCCGAGCCGAGAGCCTGGACGTGGTTCGTCCGCGGCCAGGCGTCACTCAATAAGATGAACCAGCTGGTGACCGGACGGAGATCGACCGGCTGCTGGCCAGGGTCAGCACGGCCGCGAAGGGAGAGCTGGGCTGGCCTTCCCTGGCGTTGTTCCAGGCGCTGCTGCTGGCAACGTGACACGACCTTTCGGACGGCCGAACGACCTGATGCACGCGCCGCGCGAGTACGTGGAACGCCTCCACAACGCGCAGCGCTACATGCCGCTCGAACGCGGCGGCCACTTTCCCCCTGGGAGTCGCCGTCGTCCACGCGCAGGACCTGCGTTCACTGGCCTGACGCAACCACGCGACGCGACGCCCCTTTTGCAGCCGCGATGCGACCACATCTGCAGGGCCGTCCGCACCTTCCACGGCCGCAAGGAAATCGTCTTGCCGGATTCCAAAGAGATGCCGCCGCGGCTGCTGATCGCCTACTACTCGCGCTCAGGCTCGGTGGAAGCGCTCGCCAAGGCTGCCGCAGAGGCCGCGCGCGCAGTGGGCGCCGAAGTCCGCGTCCGCCGTGCCCGCGAGGTCGCGTCGGCCGAAGCGATGGCCAAGGTGCGCGGCTGGACCGAGAACGCCGCCCGCCAGAACGCGCTCTACCCGGAACCGACCCAGGACGACGCGGACTGGGCGGACGCGATCCTGTTCGGCACCCCCTGCTATTTCGGCGTCATGGCCACCGAGCTGAAGAACTTCCTCGACCAGCTCGGCCCCCAATGGAAGCGCGGCAAACTGGGCGGCAAGGTCGGCGGCGCGTTCGCCACCGCCTCCTGGCCGCATGGTGGCACGGAGGTGGTGACACTGTCGCTCTACGCGCCGATGGCCCATCTTGGCATGGTGATCGTGCCCACCGGCTACACCGACGAGGCAATGCTCGAGGCCGGTTCCCCCTACGGCGCGTCGGCTATCGTCGGCGCCGAGAACCGCCCGCCGCGCGAAGAGGATTTCGCCGCCATACGCCACCAGGCCCGCCGAACGGTCGCGATCGCCGCCGCGTTGATCGACGCGGACGAGATGCCGTGCCGGCGCGAGAAGCAAGAGTGACGAGACCTGTGCACAAGGGGGCTTGACCTTGTGCTTTGTTAAGAGGGCTGCTGCCCGCCGTGTCATCCCGCCGGGTGAGGATGACCTGTGCTGCGGGTTGGTGTTCTGGCATTGGGTCGGCTCCGGGTTACATCCACCGACAGCCTCATGGAGGGCAGAGCGTCGGTTGTCATGCAGACAACGCCAAGGGTGAACGGGTCCGGAAGACTTCGCTTTCCACGCTGTGGTCGCGCGCAACCAAAAGCGGTGAAGGATGCGGTCTGCGTCCGTGTGGCCATGCAGAACGGGTACCAACGCGTCGCGCTACAGACCAACGAGGTCACCTGGGCCGACTCTAGACTGTCGATTGCTGCTACGACCTTGATCCAGGCTCGTGGATCGGGCAGCCGTTGAAGCGCTCCCGGAACTTGGCGGAATGCTCATAGGTCGTCTGTCTCGCCCGGTTGATGTTGCCGAGCGGGCGGTGTGCTGCGAGTCCGATCCACGGTGAGAAGCGCATCTCCTCGTCCACCGCCTGCACCTGCGCCGGCTCCCAGCTATCCTGCCGGCTCACGCGAATGGTGGCGACGGTCTCGAACGGGCTGTCCGCCTCCTTCCACTCGACGGTCGGATCCTCCACCGGCTGCGCCTCGAGGTCGCGGCACAGCTGCACTCGCAGCTCCCAGACGCCATCGATTCCCCGCATCTCGCTCTGCACCGTCTCACGGATCGCGTCCAGCCGGTCGGCGGCATCGATCTTCTTCTTGGTCAGCGATGTCAGGCCGGGGGAGACCGGCGCCACCTGGAATTTCGCGATATAGTCGCCGTAGCGGAATGGCGTGACGCTGTAATAGGTTTCGCCCAGCGGATCGATGTTCGGGGCGCCGCCCAATGACTGCAGCTTCGGGCTCTCGATGCCGATGGACTCCAGCGCGCTGCTGACACCGCGCAGGACTGTCGACATCACCGTCTTGGTGCCCTCGAGCTTGTCGGTAGTGCCGGCCAGCAGCTTCAAGCTGCCCAGGAACTTGTCGGCGGTCTTGGCCTGGAACACCGGACCGTTGACCATCACGAAGTTCTGCGTCCGTCCTTCGGCACCGGGCAGGCGCTCACCATCGACGTCCAGCACTTTCAGCGCCAGTCCTCGAGGCAGGCTGATCGCGTCCGGCAGGATGTCCCCGGCGTTGGTGGACAAGCGCATCACCACCGCGTGATCGCCGGGTGTTGCGAACATGCCTTGCGCCAGGTCCGGCGGCAGACCGGCTGCCACTGTCAGCGTACCGCGCAGGATGCCGTGCGCCTTTGCATGCACCGAGCGGACTGCGTGGCCGTAGTCGTTCGCGGTGGTCTCCAGGATCTTGTCGAAGGTGGCGTTCAGTCCCTCGATCGTCTCCGCCTCGTCGTCCTGTCTGGTTTCGACACTGTCAACAAATCGGACGGGTGAGACGAGGGTCATGAAGTTCTCTTCCAAACGATGGGTGTTTGACAACGGAGTCAGCCGGCTGTTGCATCGCCGCGGAAGCTTATCGGACACGTCCAGCCCAAGCCGAGTTGATTATCCCAGCGGGTCGCGGCTTATGCCGGGATGCGGTCAATTGTCGTAGGCTCCTCCGCGGCGACCCCGTTCTCCCGGTGGCGGAAGTCGCTGAGCGCCCGGTAGACCTGAAGCCGAGCGCGCATTACGGACCCGAGCGGCCGGTGCGCCGCCAAGCTGTGAGCCGGGCGGAACGTCATCACTTCGTCGAAGGTGCGCACGCGCTCCGGCCCATAAGCATCCTGCCGTGGCAAGCGGAGGGTGGCGACGGTCTGGTAGGGGCTGATGGCGACCGGCCAGTCGACCGACGCGTCCTCGATGGGCTGCCTGTCCGCGTCGGCCCAAAGCTGCGCCCTTATTTCGTAGACCGCGTCCTGGCCGCGAAAGTAGGCGACCGCAGCGCGGCGGAAGCCGTCCTCGTCCTGATGCGGGTCGAGGCGCCATTCGACGAGGGCCAGCTGTTCAGGTGCCACGGGAACGGCGCCAAGTTTGGCCACGTAGTCCCCGAAACGGATGGGCGCCTGGCTGAAGTACGCCTCTGCCATGGGGTGGCCGAACGGGTGGCCGAAGAAATCGGCCTTGGCGCTCTCCGTGCCGAAGGCATGCAGGACCTTGTTGAAGCCCCGCGCCGTCGCCGACACCGCGCTCTTGACGACCTCCGGCAAGCCGGTCGACTTGCCGATCACCGTGCCGTCTTTAAGGAAGCCCGCCGCGGTGCCGGACGGGAAGGTGGTGCCGGTGGCGAGGACGAAATCCTGGGTATCGTCCCGGTGGTCAGGCAGCTTCTCGCCGGCGACGCCGAACACCTTGATCGCCATTCCACGATGGGTGGACACGCGGTCGCCCAGTGTCTCCCCGGGTCCCTGAGCGAAGCGGACCGCGACCGGGTAGGTCCCGGAGGTGGCAAACAGGCCCTGCGCCAGCTCGGTCGGCAGTGCATCGGCTACGGCCAGTTCGCCGATGACGCAGGCCGAACTCTTGGCATGGCTGGCGCGCACCGCATGTCGCTCCCGTTTCTCGACCGTCTGGCTCTGCTCGGTCATGCCCTTGATGATGCCATCAATGGTCTTCTGCTCGTCGTCGTCCGGCTTCTCGACAGCATCGCTGTAGCGGAGATGGAGCATGATCAATATCAATCCTTGCAACGGGGTGGCTGCGCGCTCTCGGTAGCGGCTTTTCAGACGGTGCCACGATGCTTCGTCCGCTTTCCCGCCTCGCAACTCTGTTAGGCGGACAAGCCGCTCCATCACAAGCGGTCAAAGGCCCGTCGGGGTAGCCTCCAGCCAGGCCCTAGCAAGATTTAGGATCAGGAATCAGGTCACGGCCGAAGTCACCGGTCCAGCAACACGTCGGACCGTCCTCGTGACAGGCGCGGCTTCCGGGATCGGCAAGGCGATCGCAGATGCCTTTGCTGCCCATGGTTCGCGCGTCGTCCTGCTCGATCGGAGCGATATCGTCCGCGATGTCGCACGCAAGCCTGGAGCCGATCACACCGGCCTCGTGGTCGACATCACGTCGGAAGACGAAGTGGTCGCGAGCCGTCGGTTGATCACGGCCACGGTCGGACCGATTGACGTGCTGGCCAAGGACTGGCGGACGTTGCTACACGAGTCTGACGCCGACGCCGGTTGTGGCAGGCCCGATATGGTCAGTCCCCCGGAACGTTCCGTTCAGGCCCAGTGACCACAAGGCTGTGCGTTTTGGCCACCTATGGCAGAAGCCCAATCCATCAGCAGCTGGTGCGCTACTGCGCTCCAGGCACCTGCGACGTCCTTTGACATTTCGCCGCTCAGCACGCTTGGCGCATGGCAACGCGGAGCCTGACTCTGCTGCAGATCGGAACCGGCACTCTCGACAAATCGCGGGTTTGGCAAGAAGTGGCCGTCCTGCAGCTTCGCGGTCATTGGGCCACTCAAGCAGTGTGCTGAAGACAGGGCGGGAATGAGCGAAGCAAACGCCATCTTGTGTCGCCGCTGTTGCGCTGTCGCGATCGGCGCTAACGTGGGTTGGCGGCCATCGCGCCGAGCTGGCGCGCGTAGACGTGCCGCGTATCAACAAGGACGGGAGAGAACGTGTCAGGAAAAACCGGAGCCGACCCGGGCGGAAGTCCCGGCGGCGCAAGCCCTGGCTGGGGGCCGCACAACACGGTGACGGTGGTTGACCCGTCGCCGGTGAACTGGCTGTCGATCACGTGGAACACCATGGAGGAAGCCAACCGGGTCGACCACGAGGGCATGGGGCAGCCCAGCCTCGCGTCCGGCTGGCGCTGGGTGGATGACGAGACGCTGGAACTCGACATCCGGCGCGGCACCGTGTTCCAGGACGGCGAGAAGTACGACGCTGGCATCTTCAAGCTGGCGTTCGACAAGGTCCAGGAGTGGAGCAATCCGCACCCGCCGGGCGCCTTCCTGAACTTCGCACGCGACACCGAGGTCACGGTGGTGGACGCGCACACGGCGCGGATGCGCTTTCCCGGCGGGGACTCGGCCGCGCTGATGAAGCTGCGCGGGATGCACATCCCGTCGACGCGATTCTGGAACGAGTGGGGTTTCGTCGACCCCGACACGGGGTCCGCCGAAGGCCACTGGTGAGTGATCGATGCGCCTGGTCCGTGGGGGACTGGCCCATTCGTGCTCACCGATGGCTACTCGAGGATCGACCGGCGAACCGACACGGTCACGCTTGAGCCTAACCACGCGCACTGGAATCCTGACCGCATTCCGCAGGCCAGGATCATCTATGACAACGTGACATCGAAGGCGGACGCGCTGCGTTCGGTGGCGAGCGGCGACGGGCGCGTCGACGTGGTGACGGACCTCAGCCCGGCCGAGGCACGCTCCTTCGAGGGCGGTGTGCATGGCAGACTGCAGACCAAGGCCGCAAAGACCGTGCTGGTCGGCGTCTTCAACGAGGCTTCCGACTCCTCCCCCTGGCGGGATCCGGCGACGCGCCGCGCCCTCAACCAGGTGGTGGATCGACAGGCAATCGTGGACGCGCTCGACAGCCATGCATCCGTCATCCCGGCACTGATCCAGCCCGACCGCTACGGCGCGGCCCCCGGACTGGAGCCGTTCGGGCACGATCCGGGGGCTGCCTCGGTGCTCCAGGAGAGGCTTGGGGGGCGCGACCTCGTGCTGCTGTCGTCCGAGGACTGGCGGCCGGTGGCGGAAGCGCTTGCTGCCGGGCTGAAGCAGGAGGGCCTCGGAGTGCGTGTCGTCTTTGGCAAGGACGAGCCGGCCGAGTGGGACGTGCGCCTGACCTGGCACTTCGACTGGTCGCCGCAGTACCCGGTGGGTGTCGTGCATCGGGAGTTCTTCGGCGAGAACGGCGCCTTCCGCACTGGCCCGGCGGACGAGGGCTTCGATGCCCTCTACGCCCGGCTGCTGAAGACGCCGCACCAGCCGGCACAGGAGCAGGTGGTGCAGGACGTCGAGCGCTACGTGCACGATCAGGCAAAGGCGCTGTTCCTGGTCTCGCCGCATACGCTGTTCGCGGTGAGCGAACGTGTGGAGTTCGTCGCCTATGACACCTGCATGTCGGAGCTGGCGGAAACCAGGGTCCGCTAGGCAGGGGCGGGAGCCGCGTTCCGGTCCCCGCCGATCCGCGAAGACGGCCGGGACTACAGCCCTGGCTGCCGGTCCCGGTTTCCCTCGTCGCTGGCCTCTGGCCGGGCGGCAGGGACCCTCACTACGCCTGGGGCGCGTCGCGAAGGCTTCCGGCCCGCGGCGGATACGGCTGAGCGCCCCGGTCTTTTCCCCCCGCGCAGGTCCCATGATCGTTGTCACCGCCGGCCACATCGACCACGGCAAGACGGCCCTGGTCCGAGCGTTGACCGGCACGGACACGGACCGGCTGCCGGAGGAGCGGGCGCGCGGCATCACCATCGACCTCGGCTTCGCGTTCCTGGATGCAGGCGCCGCGGGGCGGATCGCCTTCGTGGACGTGCCGGGGCACGAGAAGCTGGTGCGCACCATGCTGGCCGGAGCCACCGGCGGGTCGTTCGCGCTGCTGGTCGTGGCGGCCGACGAGGGGCCGCGGCCGCAAACGCGGGAGCACCTGGCGCTGCTCGACCTGCTCGGGATGCGCCACGGCGCCGTGGCGCTCAGCAAGATCGACCGCGTGGATGCCGCCCGTGTCGCCGAGGTGACCGCCGCCGTCCGGGAGATGCTGGCCCTGACAACGCTGGCCGCGGCGCCGGTGCTGCCGTGCTCGGCGCTGACCGGCGAGGGCGTGGACGCGATGGCCGCTCATCTGGCCAGTGCGGCGCGGACCGGGGCGGGACCGGGCGGCGCCGCAGACGAGGGGTTCCGGCTCGCGGTGGACCGGGCCTTCACCCTGGCGGGCGTCGGGCTGGTGGTGACGGGCACGGTGCACGCGGGCGTCGTGCGTCCGGGCGATCGTGTGGTGGTCTCCCCGGCCGGGCTAGAGGCACGCGTCCGCGCCGTGCACGCCGACGGCCTGGCGAGCGGGGGGGCGTGCGCGGGACAGCGCTGCGCCCTGAACCTGAGCGGCCCGCGACTCGTCCGCGACGCGGTGAACCGCGGCAACTGGATACTCGACCCCGCACTTCATGCTCCGACATCCTGGCTCGACCTTTGTCTTGTCCTCGCGGCCGGGGAGCCTGCCCTTGCAGCACGCGGCCGTGCGGTCCACGCCCATGTTGGGACCGCGCGCGTGTCGGGGCGGGTAGCGCCCCTCGGGCCGACGGAGGGGACGGACGGCGCCGGATGGTTTGCGCGCCTCGCGCTGGACGCACCGCTTGGGGCGTTGGCCGGCGACCGCGTGGTGCTGCGCGACGTCGGTGCCCGCCGCACGGTCGGCGGCGGCCGCGTGCTCGACCCGTTCGGGCCCGCGCGCGGCGCCGGGCGGCCGGAGCGTCTGCGCGCGCTGGCCGCGTCCGACCGGCCAGCCGCCGCCACGGCGCTGTCGGGCCTGCTTGCCGTGCAGGGCGCGGTGCCGCTCGCGCCGTTCCGCCTCGCGCGTAACGTGCCCGCCGCAGCCGAGGCCGGCCTGCTCGCGGCGTGTGGTGCGGTGGCGGTGGAGTTGGACGGTCGGCGCACGGCGTTGGGCGCGGCGCGCTGGGATGCAGCGCGCTCCGCGGTGCTTGCGGTGCTGGAGGCCCATGCGTCGGCGAGGCCGGACAGCTTCGGGCTTGCCACCGAGGACATCGCGGCCGCGCTCCCGCCGGAGCAGCGACGCCTGGTGCCGGCGGCGGCGCGCGCACTCACGACAGAGGGCGCGCTGCTGCGGCTCGGCCGGCTGCTGCGGCTGCCAGGCCGCGAGGTGCGCCTCGCGGCGGAGGACGAGCAGGCATGGGGGCGGATGGAGGTGATGCTGCGCGACGCCGGGCTCGACCCGCCGCGCGTGGCGGTCCTTGTCGAGGGCCTAGCCATGGAGGAGGCGGAGCTGCGGCCGCTGCTTGAGCGGCTGGCGCGGCTCGGGCGGCTGCGCGTGTTGTCGCGGCACTACTACGTGTTGCCGGAAATCCTGGACAGGCTGGCCGCCTGCGCCTGGGACGCGGGCGCGGACGGGTTGCTGACGGTGGGGCCGTTCCGTGCCACCACCGGCATCGGCCGCAACGCGTCGCTTGCCGTGCTGGAGTTCTTCGACCGCGTCGGCTTCACCCGGCGCGTGCCCGAGGGACGGCGTCTGGGGCAGCTCTGGACGGAGCCCAAGCAGCCATGACCCGGCAGGCGCGAGCATTCGCTCCGGCTTTCGTGAGACGGAATGCTGTTCTGCAGGTTGTGACGACCCGGCTTCTGTCCAGACGGAGACACAGGCGGGTCCGCTGTCGGGGTCTGGGAAGAGCCCGGCCTTGGTGCGCTTGTATCGAGGCTCTCTGACCGTGACCCGTGCCGTGCCGGTCGCCTCCATGCAGGACCATGCTGCCGATCGATGCCGCCGGTGGCACAGGTCCTGATCAGGGAGCCCCGGCACTACAGGTCGATGCCCAGGACCACTGGTGTCGCCATGGCGTTTTCGGACGCTGATCCGCCGTCGTTCAGGACGCGTCTGGTTATCGCATCCTGACTGCCACCGCTTCGGTTGCGGGACAGCAGATCAGCCACGAGCTATCCGGCGGCCGGACGCGCCTGCATCACTTTTGCATCGGCAACGACCGGATGCCCAAGGAGGTCTTCCACGCCTACGGCACCGTCAAGAAAGCCTGGCCCTGGTCGGCGCAAGGGAGGAGCGGCTGCCGCAGTGGAACGCCGACGCCATCGTGCGCGCCGCCGATGAGACCATCGCGGGCCAGCTCGACGAGCACTACCCACTGTACGTCTGGCGGAAGGCGATGAAAGACAGCAGCACGCTTGGGCAGGCAGCGCTGGCGTCGGGCCAGGTGGAGGACGCCACCTACGACAAGGCGATGAACCCGAAAGGCATGGTCGGCTAGGGCTACGCTGGCGCCTGACCGCTCGCCGATGGCTGGTCGTAGGGCTGACCCCCGACCGTGTTGCAGGGATCGGCCGCCGCTTCCGGATCGGGGTAGGGGCCGGGCTCCTGTTCGTGCTGCGCACCGGCATCCAGTGGCGCGACGTGGCGTGGAGGGCCGCGCCTATCCCGGGCGGCACAGGCGGGTGATGGAGCGCCGCTTCGCCCGGCTGGGCCCGCTCCGGCGCCTCGGCATCCGCCACGAGCGCCGTGCCGAACTCCACCTCGCTCTCACCACGCTCGCCTGCGCCGTCATCTGCCTGCGCCAGATCACGGTTTCGTCCCGGCTCTCAGAGCTGGGGAAGTTTCCAAAGGGCCCATGCTTGGAGGAGAGTCTTTGGCAGGCCGGGCGAAGCCAGGCCTTGCTCCACTGAAGGTCAGGGATCAGAGCCACCAGGCTGCGCCACTTCAAATGTGCCGTCCCATGTCGCATAATACTCATCGAACGGCCGACCGACCGGCGCCTTGTTCCCGACCGGCCACGACGCTACCGACATCGCGGACCAGCGACGCCCATGACCGAGCCTGATGCCCCCGGCCTGACCCTGCGCCTCGACGGCCGCCGCGTGCTGGTCGTCGCCGGCGACCAGGCCGCCGTGCTCGCCAGGCTGGCCCTGCGCGCCGGCGCCCACGTCACCCTGGTGCCAGCGCCGCCGGCCTACACCCCTGACCTTGCGCGATTGCTGGCCGAGCCCGCCTGCGACCCGCGACTGACCCTCGCCTCCGGCCCGCTCTGCTTCGTGGGCGTCCGCCTCTGCCTGACCACCGACCCTGCCACTGCCGTCCTGGCACGCGACGCCGGCGTGCTCTGCTACGTGCCCGGTCGTCCCGACCTCTCCGACCTCGACGCACCGACGCTTCCCGTCGCGGCGGCCGCTCCTCCCGCCGCTAAGCCGCAGCCCCCGGCGATCCCGCACGCCCGGCCAAGCCACGCCCACCCCGGCCGCGCCAGCCTGGTCGGCGCCGGCCCGGGCGACCCCTCGCTGCTCACCCTGCGTGCGCTGCAGGTGCTCTCCGAGGCCGACATCGTCCTGCACGATCGCCTGGTCGGGCCGGCCATCCTCGACCTCGCCCCCGCCCACGCCCGACGCATCGACGTCGGAAAGCGCTGCGGCCGGCACGCTATGAGCCAGGTCGCGATCAACCGCCTGCTGGTGCGCGAGGCGCAGTCCGGCGCGCACGTCGTGCGCCTCAAGGGCGGCGACCCGTTCATCTTCGGCCGTGGCGGCGAGGAGCTCGACTGCCTGCGCGAAGCCGGGCTCGCCGTCGAGATCGTTCCCGGCGTCACCGCCGCCTGCGCCGCCGCCGCCCGGCTCGGCATCCCGCTCACCCACCGCGACGTGTCGCGCTCGCTGCACCTCGTCACCGGCCACGGCAGCAACAACGAGATCCCCGCCCTGGACTGGGGCGCGCTCGCCGCCTCGCGCGGCACGCTCGCCCTCTACATGAGCGGCCGCACCATGGACGGGGTCGCCGCCCGCCTGATCGCCGGCGGCCTGCCGGGGTCCACACCGGCCGTCGCGATCGAGAGCGTGTCCCTGCCGGCCGAGCGCGTGCGGCTCGCCACGCTGGCGACGCTGCCCGGCCTGCTCGCCGCGGACGGCGGGGACGGACCGACCCTGGTCCTGGTGGGCGAGGTGGTCGGACGGCTGCGAGCCAAGTCACTGCGCGCGGCGTAGGCGAGGCCAGGCCAGGGCGCTGCCCAGTGTCCTCAGGTCGGCGACTCCGCCAGGAGCAGACCGCCGCGGACGAGCTGTCGCCAAGAGGGCCTTCGTGGTCGTCAAGCATGCGGGCCGGCATCGTCGTCGGAGCCGCTGATCAGATCCAGCCTTCCCGCCGCACTTGCGTATCCCAAGTACCGCAACCTGCGCATGGCTTGCATCCTTGCCGTCATCTCGCACCAGCGGCGGTGATGCGTGACCGGTCAGGGCAGCAAGCCCGGGCCTAGTCCAGATCCACCAGAAGGTCGAAGCCCCTTGGAAATTTCTTGCTCAAGCATGAGGACTCTCAAGGCTTGGCCTTGAGCGGAGTCCAGAGGCAGAGCCTCTGGCCTTGCCTTCATGCCCCACCCACAACGGAGTCCTCGGATGGAACAGCGCGCGCTCGGCCGCTCCGGCCTGCAAATCCCCAAGGTGGTCCTCGGGGCGAACGTGTTCGGCTGGACCGCCGACTCCGCCGCCTCGCACAAGCTGCTCGATCGCGCGCTGGAGGCCGGCCTGGTCGCGATCGACACCGCCGACATCTACTCTCGCTGGGTCCCGGGCCATGCCGGCGGCGAGAGCGAGACGGTGATCGGCGACTGGCTGGCGCGCTCGGGCGCACGGAACCGCATGGTGCTGATGACCAAGGTCGGCGGCCCGATGGAGGGATCGGAGGGTCTCGCCCCCGCGCGCATCGCCGCCTGCGCGGAGGCCTCGCTGCGCCGGCTGCGCACCGACGTGATCGACCTCTACCAGTCGCACTGCGACGACCCGGCCGTCCCGGTCGCCGACGTGCTCGGCGCCTATGCCCGGCTGATCGAGCAGGGTAAGGTGCGCGCGATCGGCGCGTCGAACTTCTCCGCGCCGCGCCTGTCCGAGGCGCTGGCCGCGAGCGCCACGCATGGCCTGCCGCGCTACGAGTCGCTGCAGCCGCATTACAACCTGCTGGAACGCGACTTCGAGGCCGAACTCGCCCCGCTCTGCGCGCGCGAGCAGGTGGGCGTCATCCCCTATTTCGGCCTGGCCGCGGGCTTCCTGACCGGCAAGTATCGCAGCCAGGCAGATCTGGTCGGGGCGCGCGCCGGCAGCGTCGGCCAGTATCTCGATGCACGCGGCGAGCGGGTGCTGGCGGCGCTGGACGCCGTCGCCGCGGCGCACGCGACCACGCCGGCCGAGGTGGCGCTGGCCTGGCTCGCGGCGCGGCCCGCGGTCACCGCCCCGATCGCGAGCGCCACCAGCCTCGAACAGCTGGAGCACCTGATCGGGGCGGCTTCGCTGCGCCTCGATGCCGAGGAGATCACGCAGCTGGGCCGGGCGGGCACGCAGGCCGCGGCCTGATACCACCAGGACGCAAGCCTGGACTTCGCCCAGGCCGCCGCGCCCTCTCCAGGCACGGGTTCGTGGGAAACCCTTGCCTCGGACCGTGATGGCTTCGGATGGACGAAGCAGTCACGCTCCGGTCTTTGTCCTGTCGCCCATTTCTGTTGTCCAGGTGAAGCCGCCGGAGACGATCACGCCAGGCATGGAGGTTCCAAGAGCCCGGCCCTTGGCGGGGTCCGGGGGCCGGGTTCCTGGCCTTGCCTGCCCTGACCGACGACGCATCAGGACCGTTGGTACGATACTGCCAGGCGAGGAGCGCCGGATTCCGCCTCAGCCCGCGGTCCGACGGTCCAACTCGGCCATCAGAACCTGACGCGAGCTTCGTCCACCCCGGCCAAGCGGCAGAACCCCGGTATGAAGTTACCTAATCGAAAGTATTATCAAGACGTTCCTAGAACGAACTCCAGCGGCGGGACCGCTGGAGTTCGTTGCATATCTGTATCTACGCCGGCGTCAGCGCGAACGCCCGCGTGTCCCACCGGCCGACCGTGACCGGCACCCACACCGTCCCGGAGGCGACAGTGAACTGCCAGCTCTGATTGGTGAACAGATCGACGATGTTGAGAGGGCCGTTGGGCAGACCCTGCAGCTTCACGAAGCTTGAGACACTTTGCGCCGCAGGATTGGTCACCGTCACGATCACCCGGTTATTCTGGTCGTAGAACCCGGTGCCGGTCAGCCCGCCGTTGAACGTCAGCGGTGCCTGGGCGAAGGATGCGGCCTGGGCCGGCGTGGTCAGCACCGGTGCGATCGCGGTCAAGGCCTTCATCTCGCTGGCCGGGATCAGCTCCGGGTGTTCGAGGATGAGCCATGCCGCGGGTGCCGCCGCATGGGCCAGGGTCGGCAGCGCCGCATCGCTCACGTAGTAGCCGACGGGCACTCCGCCGTTCTTCAGGTTGAGAAGCTCCTGCGGATTGTAGTACGCCTGCTCATAGGGATTGTAGCCGATGTTGGGCTGCGGGTTCACGATCACCTGCTCAAGCGCCCGCTCCGCCGCGACCGAGTAGTAGACCGCGAAGCCGAACGGCGCCGTCGGCACGATCGACGAGATCAGCGTCTGCAGCGTGGGGTCGAGCGTGCCGCCGTCCCAGTAGTCGCGCGACATGAACGCGAGCGCGCGGCGCACCGTGCCCTGCCGGGTCGCGATGTGCGCCCAGCTCGCCTCGAGCCATGACCGCTTGAGCAGCTTCAGGCCCTTCTCCTGCTGGTCGGCCGCATCCAGCGTCGGGTTGAAGCCGGCGATCGCCTGCCAGTAGTTGCTGTCGTTCGCTTCGAGGTTGGCACCGTTGCGCATGTTGGGCTCGCGCGCCGCAGCGAACACATAGGTGCCGACCCCGTAGGCCGGGTCCTCCCCGCTGCGGCCGAGCTGCATGGTCTGGTTGTCCCAGATGCACATGTAGTCGGCCGAAGGGACCACGCCATTGAACTGCCGCTCATCGATCCCGTAGAAACGTTTCTGGGCCGGCCACCCGGAGCACTGGTCGATGACCAGGGCGTTCTGCGACGTGGCCGCCGTCAGCCGCGTGGACAGCGCCGTGAAGAACTTCGCATAGCCGGTGTCGAGATAGTCGTTCCATTGCGACACCACGTTGGCGGTGATCCAGCTCGCCTTCTGCGCCGTCGACCCGCTCGGCACGTTCACGCCCTTCGCCGCCGCGAAGGCCGCCACGATCTCCGGGTTGAAGCCCGTCTGGATCGACATCAGCTCCGGCTGGCTGTCGGAATAGTCCGACAGCATGATGCCGTAGGCGCCGCTGAGCGCCGCCGTCTGCCCCCACCGCCAGGCGTACAGGTCGCCGTAGGTGCACGATGTCATGTCCGTCGGGCAGTCGCCGGACGCGAGCGGCATCAACGGGCTGATGTGGCCCCAGCCGCCGTTCCAGGCCCGCTCGGAGGGCGGGGTCGAGCCGCCATCGGATGCGATGATCGGCAGGTTCGGCCGCTGCTCGATCCACTGCGACCAGGCCTTGAACTCCGGGCCGGAGGCGACGCCGCTGTTGCGGTCGCCGGCGATGTACGAAGGCTCGCCCGGGAATTGCGAGGCCGGCAGCGAGACCTCCCAGGTGTCGTCCCAGCGCTGCGATCCGCTCGACGCCACGATGCCCTGGCTGGTCAGGCTCTGCGAGCCGTACAGCGCCTGAATCATGTTGTTCTTGTTGGTGAACCAGGACCCGACCTGCCAGAACAGGTTACCCGGGGACAGATAGGGCGACGAACCCCAGGCCTGGCGGTAGATGTTGCTGACGAACGGCAGGGTCGTGTAGCTCGTCAGCCCGACCTGTCCCTGCGCGTTGATCACGGGCGACGCGGCCCGCGCCGCCTGAGTCGCGGACACGGCAAGGCACGGCAGGGCGAGCATTACGGCAAGCTGCCGCCTCCCCGAGGGAGGCAGCGGACGGTTGATTGTCATGGTCATCCTTTCGGCACGATCGCCAGGAACCGTGTTGCGGGAGGGCCGCACGTCGCGTTGCAGCGGAGGCCGGTGAAGGTTGCCCTTGCGCCGACGCCCGACCCTGTATTCAGCTGCGGCAAGACGTCGCTGCTTCAGCAGCAAGATCATCCGGATGGATGTCTAGTTGTTGCAGAGAAACAAAATCAGCAGGTCGACAACCGAAATATTATCGTTGCGGAAGCGGTTTACTATTTCTCTTCCGCCGTAGCGAGACCCCGGTATGCACGACTCGGCACGGCACGGCAAGCTCTGATCACGAAACCGGCATCGGCCCGTAGCGCCGAAAAGCAGGGGTTTCCGGCAGCGGCGCAAGCGCAGGCGCGTTTTGCGCTGCACTGCAGCAGTTCGGCATCAGGTCCGCACCCGCGAATTACCGTCAGCGGCGGCGTCGAGGCCGCGTCGATCGCGAGATCGGCGCGGCGCAGCACCACTCGACCGTACGGTCGATAAACTATTGTGAAATTAAAACGACTTCGCCTGGTGGGTCGGCCCGCGCGCGCGGGCGCGCCCAACCACGCTTGCCTGCGACCCGCTTTCACCGGCATCTGCGCACACCCTACAAAGCGACAGCAACGCAAGACATCGCCCTTCGAGGACCATGCCATGGCAGCGGACGCACCGGTGACGCCCGAGGAACGCGTCCGCATCAACGGCCATCGCGGCGGCGTGCTGTGGCTCACCGGGCTGTCCGGCGCCGGCAAGAGCACGCTGTCGGTGCGGCTGCTGCGCGCGCTCACCGATCGCGGCTGGCATGCGGCGGTGCTGGACGGCGACGCCCTGCGATCGGGCCTGAACGCCGACCTGGGCTTCGCCGACCATGACCGCGAGGAGAACGTGCGCAGGACAGCCGAGGTGTCGCGGCTGATGGCCGAGGCTGGCCTGGTCGTCATCGCCGCGCTGATCTCGCCGCTGGCCGCCCACCGCATACTCGCCCGCCGCATCGTGGCCGGGGGCTTTCACGAGGTGCACGTCCGCGCCCCGCTCGCTCTCTGCGAGGCGCGTGACCCGAAGGGCCTGTACCGCCGCGCCCGCGCCGGGCAGATCGCGCGGTTCACCGGCGTGTCGGCGTCCTACGAGGCTCCGGCGGACCCCGACCTCGCAATCGATACCGCCGCGACCACGGTGGAAACCGGCGTGGCGGCGCTGACCCGGTATGCCACGCAGGCCTTCGGACCGGGCACCGGCTGAACGCGATCCCGCGCGCCGGCATCGCGGCATTGCGGCGCGGCCTTGCCCCCTGCCGGCACGGACATGGCTGGCCGACGTGTTTTGCCAGTGCCCCGCCGCAGCCAGTGCCGCTAACAGGGTGTCCGGCGCCCACGATGTTCGTGGACCCTCACGGAGACCCCCCATGCCCCGTATGCTGCCCGCCATCCTGCTGCCGGCCCTCACCGCCGCATTGCTCGCGGCAGCACCCGCGCTCGCGCAGCCGGCGGATCACGACCCGGCCCATGTCCAGGCCGGTACCTACGCAATCGAGCCGGTGCACACCCAGATCGGCTTCGGCGTGATGCACCTGGGCTTCACCACCTATTACGGACACTTCGCCGACGCCTCGGGCACGCTGGTGCTGCAGCCGATGGACCCCGCCGCGAGCCGGCTCGACGTGACCATCCCGACCGCGAGCATCTCGACCACCAGCACCAAGCTCGACGGCGAGCTGAAGGGCGAGCAGTGGTTCGACGCTGCGAAGTTCCCCGAGATCACGTTCCGCTCGACCAGCATCGTTGCGAATGGTGCAATGGCAGCCAGGGTGACCGGCGACCTGACCCTGCACGGCGTGACCCACCCGGTGACGCTGGACGTGCGCTTCGTGGGCGCCGGCATCAACCCGCTCGACAAGAAGTACACCGTCGGCTTCCAGGCCACGGGCCAGATCAGCCGCAGCGACTTCGGGGTGAAGACCTACGTGCCGCTGATCGGCGATGCGGTGGAGCTCAACCTGAGCGGCGCGTTCGAGAAGCAGGGCTGAGCGCGAAACATTTTAGCACTTGCCGACGAACCGCGCTTCGTGACGTGGTGGCACCCGGGCGGGAGTGTCGCGGTTGTCTGTGGACCTCGGGCAAACACGGTGAGCCCCAAGGGGGCGCGATGAACGCGGCGTGGGGCGGGAACATTCCGGCGCAGACCGGATGGCAAGTCGTCGCGCGCGCATCCTCGGGTAATCCTGCGCCAGCCGGGCTGCAGGGGCCGCCGGCCGGGCCGGACCCGCCTCGGCCCGCGTGGCCTGGCCCGGCAACGGCCACCTGCCTGACGCCGCGGCCTTGAGCCGTCCCGTGATCGGAGCGCGCCGTGCCGGGTGCGCCGCCACCATCATCGTCCTCCTGCTCGCGGCCGGCTGCTGGCTCACGGTGTTCAACCGGGCTCCGACCGGAATGGCCGCTATCGCCGCCGCCGCGATCGCCTGGCTCAGCCGGGTGGCGGCGGCCGCCAGCGGCTTCGGCATCGTCGTCGTGCTCGCGGGGGCGCTCGCCGTGCGCCGTTTCGCAGCACGGCAGCGGCACCACCCGGTCCGCTGCGCCCCCATCAGCGTGCTGCGCCCGCTCTGCGGTGCCGAACCGCATCTGGACCGCGCGCTCGAGACGCTGTGCGGCCAGCGCTACCCGGTGTTCCAGATCGTGTTCGGCGTGCAGGACGCGACCGACCCGGCGCTGCGCGCAGTCGAGCGGGTGCGTCGGCGCCACCCCGACCTCGACATCGTGGTGGTGGTCGACGCGTCCACGCACGGCAGGAACCGCAAGGTAAGCAACCTCATCAACATGCTGCCTCGCGCGCGCCACGACACGCTGGTGTTCTCCGACAGCGACCTGCACGTTGCTCCAGACTACCTGGAACGGCTGGCCGCTGCACTTGCCGCACCCCGCGTCGGACTCGTCACCACGCTGTGTACCGGCAGACCGACGGTACGCGGCCTTGCCGCGCGCCTTGGCGCCATGCAGATCACCCACTGCTTCCTGCCCGGCGCGCTGCTGTCGCGCCTGCTTGGCCGCCAGGATTGCCTTGGCACCACCATGGCGCTGCGCCGCCAGACCCTGGCGCAGGTCGGCGGCCTGTACGCTCTGGTTGACCGGCTCGCCGACGACAACGTGCTGGGCCAGCTGGTGCGCCGGCTCGGCCTGCGCGTCGGGCTCGCCGACACCGTGCCGGCGACCGGGGTGCCGGAGGCCTCGCTGGCGTCGCTGTGGCACCACGAGCTGCGCTGGGCCCGCACCATCGGCGCGCTGGAACCGGCTGGGTTCGCCGCGTCCGCGCTGCAGTTCCCGCTGGCGTGGGCGGGGCTGTGCTGCCTGTGCTCGGGCCTCGCCGCCTGGTCGGTCGAACTGTTCGGCGCGGCCTGGTCGGTGCGGGTTCTGGCCGCCTGGATCGTCGGCGCGACGCTGCGGCGCGGTCCCGGCCTTGCGGCGCCGGGCTGGGCGGAACGCTGGCTGCTGGCGGCACTGCTGCCGGTCCGCGACCTGCTCTCGGTGGGGCAGATCGCGGTGAGCTACCTCGGCGGCACGGTGCGCTGGCGCGGCCACGTCATGCCCGTCGACACCGGCCGGATCGAGGAACACGCGGCCGGCGCCTACGTCGTCAGGAGGTCGCCCGAGTTCGCCGGTGCGGAGATGCTGGAGGCCGAGGTCTGACGCCCGCTCGACTCGACTTTCCCCGTTTTCGAGGGCGGGGAGTCGGTTCGTCCTGTGTGTGGTTCCTGGAGGAGCGAACTCTCATGGAGGACACGATGGACGCCGTGGAACATGGGCATCTGCAGCGATGGCTGGCGCCGGGCGTGCGCCACAGGACGCCGATCGATGGCGCCCGCCCCATGCCGTCACCGACACGAAAGGCGGCCGAACGTCCTCGACCGCCGGGTCGACCTCAGCTGCTACGCAACGCAGATGCGGAAAGTCGAGCCGAGAGCCTGTTCGAGAACTCGCCCTGCCCAATCGGAGCACCGGGAGAGTAGGGTTCTGAACCAGGCAATCAGGCGACCTTCATGATCTCCGTCGCATGCCGCGCCTCGCCCCGGTCTGTCACCACGAACAGCCCATCCTCGCGGCGCCGCGCCAGCCCCATCTCCGCGAGTCGCTCCAGGCACTTGCCGTCCTTCAGTCCCGCCGGCCGGCCCACGGCATCGCACAGGTAGAGCCGGTGCAGCGCCGAACGGCAGCAGGTCTCGAGATATGGCTGGTTCCACATCGGCGCAGCACTCCTCACAGCCCAGCGCGCAAAGCCGCTTCTCAAGCCCGGCCTTCTGGGGCACCAACGCCGCCATGACTTACGTCCTTCTCGCCCGGGCCGCCATGCCAATCATGCGGATGCTGGAGCCGGAGCGCGCCCATGACGCGGCGCTGCTGGCCCTGCGCGCAGGGCTCGCCGGCGGATCGCGCGCCCCGGACGATCCCCGCCTGGAAGTGCACGCGCTCGGATGCCGTTTCGGCAACCCGATCGGCCTCGCTGCGGGCTTCGACAAGAACGCACTGGCCACGACACCGCTCGCCAGGCTGGGTTTCGGCTTCCTCGAAGTCGGCACCGTCACGCTGAACGCGCAGCCAGGCAACCCGAAGCCCCGCCTGTTCCGCCTGGAGCGCGACGATGCCGTCATCAACCGGTTCGGCTTCAACAACCGTGGCGTCGCAGCGCTGCTTGCAAAGCTTCCCGATCGTGCCGGACGACTGGTCCCGCTCGGCATCAACGTGGGCCTGAACAAGACCGGCTCCGACCCACAGCGCGACTACCCGGACATCGTGGCGCGGGTGGCTCCTCACGCCGACTACGTCGTGATCAACGTCTCCTCCCCGAACACCCCCGGGCTGCGCGACCTGCAGGCCGAGGACTCGCTCTCGCGCATTCTCGCCGCCGTCAACGCGGCCTGTCCGATCAGGCCGAAGCTGCTTGTAAAACTCTCGCCCGACCTGTCCGAGGACGGTCTCAGGGGTTCGGTTGCCGCCGCGCTGGGCAACGCCGCCGACGGCTTGATCGTCTCCAACACCACCCTGGACCGCCCCGCGGGCCTGCAGAGCCGCTACGCTGCGGAGCAAGGCGGATTGTCGGGGCCGCCCCTCAAGGCCCGCGCCACGGAGATGCTGCGCCAGGTTCGCCAACTGACGAACGGGCAAATCACCCTGATCGGCTGCGGGGGAATTTCGTCCGGTCGCGACGTCCTGAACCGCGTCCGCGCTGGCGCCGATCTGGTCCAGCTCTACACGGCCTTCGCGTATTCCGGCCCGGCGCTGCTGCCGCGACTCTGCGCTGAACTCGTCCAGGCACTCAGGTGCGACGGATTCGCCAAACTGGCCGATGCCTGCGGCGTGGACGCCTGAGTCGCGGCTGCCCGGCCAACCCTGCGGATCGGACGCCATCGCCGGTCCGGCTGGAGCCGCCGGCTATGCCGGTCCGCAGCGATCGATCCGCAGCCGGAGCACTCCAGATGTTCCTAGGATCGATACAGCGTCTTAACGATCTTGGTCTTGGTCGAAACGAACAGAACGCATGCCTCCACCATGCCGGAGACGATGATCACGTCGCCGCATGAAAGCAGATCCCGTGCGGAATCGAAAGCATCTTCGTCCAGGACCCTTCTGTCGCTTTCGTCTGCATTGTAGTGCCACAGCGTAAAGCCGTTCGCGTAGGCCACGACCGAAAACCTATGGAGAGAGAAGATCATTCGCATCCCACTGCCTACTGTCGCTTGAGGGAGCAACCGGCCGCCTCGCCGTTTGCACAACTCCAGATTGTATCGTCTCAAGCTTTTATACCTACGGTCGCATTTTATCAAGGACTGGAATCCTTAATCGGCTGCTGATTTGCCGACGTGCAGGGCTCGTCCTCGACATGTTTTAGAACACATCGTGAACAAACACATTGCGATCGTTTCCGCAACCCGAGATTGCAACGAAAGCATTCCTGTTGCGGCCTGCCGCCAAGACAATCATCTTATCATCCGCGCCTGGACCATTCTCGGCGTCGCTCGGAAGTTGTGGCGTCAATTTCTCAGAAAAGGCTCTGAAGCCGAGAAATGGTTGGAATTCAAAGATACGGTAAGCGCGTTGCCCCATGAACCATGACGATATCTGGCGCGCTCTTGACACCCTGGCTGCTGAACATGGCCTGACCACATCCGGCCTCGCGCGCCGCGCCGGACTTGACGCCACCACCTTCAATCCGTCCAAACGACGCACCGCCGACGGCAAGGCGCGCTGGCCTGGAACAGAGAGCCTCGCCAAGGTATTCAGTGCAACCCACACGGACATCCTCGAGTTCGGCAGCCTGGTGAAGGGAGCGCGCGTCCTGCCGTCCTCCCGGCCCGCGGTACGCGTGATCCCGCTGCTCGGCCTGGCGCAGGCGGGGGACGCCGGCTTCTTCGATGACAGCGGCTTTCCGGTGGGCGGCGGCTGGGACGAGGTCGCCTTCCCGGAAGTCGGCGATCCGAACGCCTACGCCCTGGAAATCAGCGGCCACTCGATGGATCCCGTGTTCCGCGACGGCGACGTGATCATCGTCTCCCCGGCCGCTCCCATCCGTCGCGGCGACCGCGTCGTCGTGCGCACCCTGCAGGGTGAGGTCATGGCGAAGCAGCTCGTCCGCCGGTCGGCGCGTCGCCTCGAACTGCGCAGCCTCAATCCCGAGCATCCGGGCCGTACCTTCGAGATCTCCGAAATCAGCTGGATGTACCGAATCGTCTGGATCAGCCAGTGACGCGACCACGGGCTTCAGGAAGCGACCCGATGCCCTGGCGAGCCGACCATCGTGATGGGCGAACGGGACCAACCGGAATCTTGGCCCAGCTCCGCGCAGGCCCGCCAAAGGCCGCGGCATCCGGAGGGTTCCTGGCGTCTGTCCTTGGCGGAAACCGCCGACCGGCGTCGGGCCGCGCCGCCTGTCCGCACGTCAGATGTGCAGCGCCCGCCCGTCCACAGCCAGCGCCGCCTCCTTCACCGCCTCGTTCAAGCTCGGATGGGCATGGCAGATGCGCGCCACATCCTCGCTGCTCGCCTCGAACTCCATCGCCGTCGCCAGCTCCGCGATGATCGTCCCCGCGTCCGGCCCGATGATGTGCGCCCCGAGAATGCGGTCTGTGCGCTTGTCCGCCAGGATCTTCACGAAGCCCTCGGTCGAGCCCATGGCCCGCGCCCGTCCGTTCGCCGCGAACGGGAACCGTCCCACCGCATAATCCACCCCGTCCTCCTTCAGCTGCTCCTCGGTCCGCCCGACCGAAGCCACTTCCGGCCAGGTATACACCACCCCCGGAATCACCCCGTAGTTCACGTGCCCCGCACGGCCCGCAAGCAGCTCGGCGCATGCCACGCCCTCCTCCTCGGCCTTGTGCGCCAGCAGCAGCCCGCCCCGCACGTCGCCGATCGCCCGCACGCCGGGCACGCTGGTCGCGTAGTGCCCGTCGGTCCGGATGAACCCCCGGGCGTCCAGTGCCACCCCCACGCGCTCCAGCCCCAGCCCTGCCGTGAGCGGCTTCCGCCCGATCGCCACCAGCACCACATCCGCCCGGATCTCCTCCGGCGCACCTCCCGCCGCCGACTCCACCGTCAGCGTCACCCCCGACTTGTCCGCCGCTGCCCCGGTCACCTTGGTCGACAGACGGAGCGTGAGCCCCTGCTTGCCCAGCACCCGCTCGAAGGTCTTGCCCATTTCCCGGTCCATCCCCGGCACCAGCCGGTCGAGATACTCCACGACCGTCACCTCGGCCCCGAGCCGGTGCCACACGCTGCCCAGCTCCAGCCCGATATACCCGCCGCCAATCACCACCAGGTGCCCCGGCACCACGTCCAGCTCCAGCGCCCCCGTCGACGTGACAATCCGCTTCTCATCCACCGCGACGCCCGGCAGCTGGATGCTCTCGCTCCCTGTCGCCACCACGACGTCGCGCGCCAGGTACTCCTCTCCTGCCACGCGCACGGTCAGCCCCGCCTGCCCCGCCGAGACCAGCAGCGCCTCGCCCTTGAGCCAAGTCACCTTGTTCTTGCGGAACAGGAACTCGACGCCCTTCACATTGGCCTCGACCACAGACGCCTTGCGCCGCTGCATCTGCGCGAGGTCGAGCCTGACCCCCTCGACGTTGATGCCGTGCTCCTTGAACCCGTGCAGCACCTCGTGGAAGCTCTCGCTCGAATGCAGCAGAGCCTTCGACGGGATGCACCCGATGTTCAGGCAGGTGCCCCCCAGCGTTGCCCGTTTCTCCACGCACGCCACCTTCAGCCCGAGCTGCGCCGCTCGGATCGCGCACACGTAGCCGCCCGGTCCAGCGCCAACCACGATGAGATCGAACGAGTCCGCCATGGCGACTACCCCCAGAAAGAACGGCGCGGGCGATGCCCCGATGCCGAAGATATGGGAGCGATCCGGCATGCGCGGACCAAAAGCACGCCAGACGTCGCTTGGCTGCGAACCGTGCTGGAACGCCGTCCAACCCGGCTTGCGTCCGTGGTGCAGGCTAGCCAGACGGCGCGCGTCGTCTTGGCGTTGCTGGCCGGAGGCGGGAGCGATCACGCACCGGCGATCGCGCAAGCAGCCGCGGCCTGACGACGCAGGAGAGCCCTGTCGGCCAACGTCACGGCCAACAGGGCACGAGGGTGGTGACGACGTGATGGCAAACCGGTCGAACCCGGAGCCTGGCAGAGCCCGTCCGGAGTCCTGCGCCACCGAGCGCGACGGACCGATTGGGAGCCAGGCTGCGGATCGCGTCAGGGCGCGCGGTCATGAACGGCGCGAACAGGCCGGACACGGGACCGCACCTGGCCGCGGCGCCGAAGCTCACTTCACCCTTGCGGCGAGGGAGCCGTCCACGGAAGGATACTGTGTACCAGTCCGGTGGCGGCTCACCCCTGGTGGGTCCGGGCAGGAGCCCAGCCTCGCTTCGCCTGCCTCGGGCTCCCGCCCTACAGCCCCAGCAACAGCCGCCGCGGGTCCTCGACGCCTTCCTTCACCCGCACCAGGAAGCTGACCGCCTCCTTGCCGTCGACAATCCGGTGGTCGTACGAGAGCGCCACGTACATCATCGGCCGGATCACGACCTGACCCTTCACCGCGATCGGCCGTTCCTGGATCTTGTGCATCCCCAGGATCGCCGATTGCGGCGGATTGAGGATCGGTGTCGACATCAACGATCCGTATACGCCCCCGTTGGTGATCGAGAACGTGCCGCCCGCCAGCTCGTCGAGCTTGAGGCTCCCGCTGCGCGCCCGCACGCCGAACTCCCCCACGGCGGCCTCGACCTCGGCCAGGCTCATGGCGTCCACGTCCCGGATGACCGGCACCACGAGCCCGTTCGCCCCGCCCACCGCGATGCCCATGTGCACGAACCTCTTGTAGACGATCTCCTCGCCGTCGATCTCCGCGTTGACGGCGGGAAACTCCTGCAGCGCCGCCACGCAGGCCCTTACGAAGAATCCCATGAAGCCAAGGCGCACGCCCGCGTGCTTCTTCTCGAACGCCTCGCGATACTCCGAACGCAGGGCCATCGCCGCCGACATGTCCACCTCGTTGAACGTCGTCAGCATCGCGGCGGTATTTTGCGCCTCCTTCAGCCGGTTCGCGATCGTCTTGCGCAAGCGGGTCATCTTGACCCGCTCCTCGCGCGCATCCGCCGCGCGCGGCGCGCGAGCCGCAGTTGGCGCGGGACGCGCGGGCGCCGGCCGCGCCAGGAAGTCGATCACGTCACCCTTGACGATGCGCCCACCACGTCCGGTACCCTCGACCTGGTCCGAGTCCACTTCGCGCTCAGCCATCATCCGCACCGCCGACGGCATCGGCGCGAACCCGCCAGGCGTGCTGTGCGGTGGATGCCCCACCACTTCCAGCCGTGCCGCGCCTTGGTCCGCCACCCCGGCGCTGTTCGCCGCCACGTCCGAAGGCGGCGTCGCCGGTCGCGCCACCGGTCCGCCGGGCCGCGGCGGCGGGTTGACCCCGCTGCCCGGGTTGGCTGCCTCGCGCCCCCGACCCGCTCCGCCCCGCGCAGACTGCGGCGGCCGCTGCTCTGGCGCTGCCTGCCCCGTGGCCGGCGGCACATCGCTCTCGATCTTCGGCTTGGCAGGAGACCCGCCTGACGCCGGCGTGGACGGCGCGACCCGGGCCTCCACGGCGGCGCCGCCATCCTCGATCACCCCGAGCGTCGCGCCGACCTCGACCTCGTCGCCCTCGGCGGCCGCCTGTTCGCCCATCGTGCCCGCGGCGGGTGCAGGCACCTCGACCGTGACCTTGTCGGTCTCCAGCTCGACCAGCGGCTCGTCGGCAGCCACCGCCTCGCCCACCTTCTTCAGCCAGCGCGCGATCGTCGCCGTGGTCACGCTCTCGCCAAGCGTCGGCACCAGGATTTCGGCAGCCATTCTTCGCCCTCGGTTCACCTCCGGCCACGCGGAGGTTTCAATGTCCACGCCGGAGCCGCGCGCCGGAGAGCGAGCTTAGGCCGCAGGCTCGCCACGAGAAAGGCCAGGACTTGGCCCAGGCCTTGAAGCGGGGAGCCGCCAGCGCAGCGCCCCTGCACCGGCACTGGAAGACGCGTTGCCACGAAACACGCCCACCTTGTGGGTCCGGGGTCTCAGGCCCCAGCGGGTCTCCGCTTCCGACACGTGGGCAGAGCCCTGACTCTGCCGGCCCTTGCGCTACTCCACCCCCAGCGCATCGCGCACCAGCCTTGCCTGCTGCGCAGCGTGCACCTTCGCCGACCCCGTCGCCGGACTTGCCGCCGCCGCCCGCCCGACGTAGCTCGGCCGCGCCGCTCGGCCGCCCAGCCCGCCCAGCACTGCCTCGATGCGCCGGTCCACGAAGCTCCACGCCCCCATGTTCTCCGGCTCCTCCTGGCACCACACCACGTCCGCGTTCACGTACGACCCCAGCACCGCGGGCAGCGACACCACCGGGAACGGGTAAAGCTGCTCGATGCGCACCACCGCCACGTCTTCGATGCCCCGCTCGCGCCGCTCCGCCACCAGGTCGTAGTACACCTTGCCCGAACACAGCACGACGCGTTTTACCTCAGCGGGCGCGTGGATCGCCTCCGCCTCGCCGATCACCTGCCGGAACGCCGTTCCGCCTGTCATCTCGCCCACCGTCGAGACCGCTGCCTTGTGCCGCAGCAGGCTTTTCGGGGTCATCAGCACCAGCGGCTTGCGGAAGTTGCGCTTCATCTGTCGTCGCAGCGCGTGAAAGTAGTTCGCAGGCGTCGTGATGTTGCACACGCTCATGTTGCGCTCCGCGCACAGTTGCAGGAAGCGCTCCAGTCGCGCCGAGGAATGCTCCGGGCCTTGCCCCTCGTGGCCGTGCGGCAGCAGCAGCGTCAGCGCGGACATCCGCAGCCACTTGGTCTCTCCCGAGGCCAGGAACTGGTCGATGATCACCTGTGCGCCGTTGGCGAAGTCGCCGAACTGCGCCTCCCACAGCACCAGGGTCTGCGGGTCCGCCAACGTGTAGCCGTACTCGAACCCCAACACCCCCGCCTCGCTCAGCAGCGAGTTGTAGATCTCGATCCAAGCCTGCCCCTCCTCAGGCCCGCCGGTAATCCCGCCGGCCGCACTGCCGTCCACACCGGGCGCCTGGTCGGCGACGATGTTGTTCAGCGGCACGTATTCGTTCTGGTTGGTCTGATCGATCAGCACCGCGTGCCGCTGCGAGAACGTTCCGCGCTGGCAGTCCTCGCCGCTCAGCCGGACGCGGTGCCCCTCCAGCAGCAGCGTGCCGAACGCCAGCGCCTCGCCGGTCGCCCAGTCGATCCCGGCGCCGCTATCGAGCATCGCCTGCTTCGCCTCGAGCTGGCGCGCGATCTTCGGATTGACGTCGAATCCCTCGGGCACATGCGCCAGGGCCCGCCCCACCAGCCGCAGCGTCTCGACGGCTACGGAGGTGTTCTCCTCGGCCCGCTCTTCCGACTCGCTCGCCTGCTTCAGCCCCGACCAGCTGCCCTCCAGCCAGTCCGCCTTGTTTGCCCGGTATGACTTCGAGGCCTCGAACGCCTCCTCCAGCGTGCGCGCGAAACCGTCCCACACCGCCTGCGCCTCGTCCGCCCCGATCACTCCCCGCTCGACCAGCAACTGCGCATACAGCGTCCGCGTCGTCGGCCGCGCCTTGATCGCGCGATACATCAGCGGCTGGGTGAACGCCGGCTCGTCGGTCTCGTTGTGGCCGTGCCGACGATAGCACACGATGTCGAGCACGATGTCGGCGCCAAATTCCATCCGGTACTGCGCGGCCAGCCGCGACGCATACAGAACCGCCTCCGGCTGGTCGCCGTTCACGTGCAGGATCGGGCACTGGATCGACTTCGCAATGTCGGTGCAATACAGCCCGGAATACGCATGCGCCGGGGTCGTCGTGAACCCGATCTGATTGTTCACGATCAGGTGGATCGTTCCCCCGGTGCGATAGCCGATCAGCTGACTCATCGCCAGCGTCTCGTACACCAGCCCCTGACCGGCGAATGCCGCATCGCCGTGCATCATGATGCCCATCACCGAGCGGCGCAGCCTGGTGTCGCCGATGCGGTCCTGCCGCGCGCGCACCTTGCCCACCACCACCGGGTCGACCGCCTCCAGGTGCGACGGGTTCGGCTGCAGCGACACGTGGACCGTCCGCCCGCCCATCTCGACGTCCGTCGACGTGCCCAGATGATACTTCACGTCGCCCGATCCCTGCACGTCGTCCGGCTTCGAACTGGCACCCGCGAACTCGCTGAACACCGCGGCGAACGGCTTGCGCAGCACGTTGACCAGCGTGTTCAGCCGCCCGCGGTGCGGCATGCCGATCACCACCTCGGTCACCCCGCCGGCCGCCGCGGTGCCGATCAGCGTGTGCAGCGAGGCGATGGTGACCTCGCCGCCCTCCAGCCCGAACCGCTTCGTGCCCACGTACTTCTTCTGGCAGAACGCCTCGAACCCCTCCGCCTCGGTCAGCTGGCGCAGCAGCGCCACCTGCTCGTCGCGGCCGACCTTGTCCGCCCACGGCGCGCCCTCGATCCGCCGCTGGATCCAGGCCTTCTGCCCGGGGTCCTGGATGTGCATGAACTCAACGCCGATCGGCCCGCAATACGCCGTGCGCACCAGAGCGATGATCTCGCGCACCGTTGCCGTCTCGCGCCCCAGCACGTTGTCGATGAACACCGCGCGGTCCAGGTCGGCGTCGCCGAACCCGTAGCTGCCCGGATCGAGCTCCGGGTGCGACTTCGGCATCTGCAGCCCCAGCGGGTCAAGCCGCGCCTCCAGGTGGCCGCGCACCCGGAAGGCCCTGATCAGCATCAACGCCCGCAGACTGTCCAGCGCCGCCGCCCGGATCGCCGCCGCCGGTGCCTCGTTCGTCGCTCCCTGCGCCTCGCGGCTCTGGACCGAGGCGTCTGCGGTCGCGGACGCCTCGCCGGCAAACGCTTGCCCGCGCGGCGCCCAGGACGCCCCGGAGTGGTCCTCCAGCACCGCGCGGGTCTCGTCATCCATCGCCGCGAACAGCTCGGCAAAGCTCTCGTCCACCGAACCCGGGTTGCCCGCCCAGCGCGCATACATCTCCGCGATGAAGGCACCATTTGCGCCGGTAACGGCACTGGCCAGAACATCGATGCCGGGCATGGACGATCCTCTCAGCAGGCCGGCACACCAAAAAGCTCCGACGGCTTCCAGCCTACGCCTGCACCGCCCATGTTTGTGCCGCATGCGTCACGGGCTGGGTTGAGCACAGCGCATGACCCGAACGGGATCCCGCCACAGTGGTCACCCGCTACACTGCACATACTATGCCAGCGGCACCCGCCGCCGTCGCGTGGCGCTCCGCGACACGGCAGCCAGAGCGCCACCCGGACCCATGTCGTTCAGCGCCTGGGAAGTGCGTTGACGTGGCCCTGCTGCAGGGCGCCCCCGCAGTATGCCGCAACGCGCTTCACGTGCCGGTCCCATGGACCGGTCGGGCGACCCAGCCCCGTGCCGGGTCCGGAACAGAGCCCTGGCCTGAAATGCGCGCCTCCGCACCGCGACACCATCCCCTCCCTCGACAACCCGCACTTTCTCCCGCATCAGCGAAGCGTGCCCGCTCCTGCCCACGCGTCCCTGCTCCGACACCGTCCATTCGCGCTGTTCTGGTCAGCCCGCGTGTGCAGCAGCTTCGCCTACCAGATGCAGTCCGTGGCGATCGGCTGGCAGGTCTACGCGCTGACCGGCAGTGCCTTCGCCCTCGGCATCGTGGGGCTGGCGCAGTTCCTGCCCGTTCTGCTCCTGACGCTTGCTGCCGGCCACGTCGCCGACCACTACGACCGCCGCCGCATCGTACGGTGCGGCCAGATCGTGCAAGCCGCCGCCGCCCTGCTGCTTGCCGCCGGCACCGCCCAGGGCTGGCTGCACGTCGCCGGGATCGACGCCATCGTCGCCGTCATCGGCAGCGCCCGCGCCTTCGATTCGCCCACCCTCTCCGCGCTGATGCCCGGTCTCGTCGGCGAGGCCCGCCTGCAGGAGGCCAGCGCCTGGTCCGCTTCGGCCAACCAGACCGCCTCGATCCTCGGCCCAGCCTGCGGCGGCCTGCTCTACGCCCTGGCGCCGCCGGTGCCGTTCGCCCTTGCTGCGGCGCTGTTCCTGCTGGCCAACCTGTGCGTGGCCCTGATCCGTATCGACCGCCTCCCCGCTCGGCGCGAGCCGCCCACCCTGCGCTCCGTGTTCTCCGGCGTCGCGTTCATCCGCTCCAACCCCGCCGTGCTCGGCGCCATCTCGCTCGACCTGTTCGCCGTCCTGCTTGGCGGCGCCACCGCCCTGCTGCCGATCTTCGCCCGCGACATCCTGCACACCGGCTCCTGGGGCCTCGGACTGCTGCGCGCCGCCCCCGCCATCGGCGCGCTGGCCATGTCCGTCCTGCTGGTGCGCCGGCCGATCCGTCACCGCGCCGGCCGCACGATGTTCGCAGCCGTCGCCGTCTTCGGCATCGCCACCATGGTCTTCGCCGTGTCCCGCTCCCTTGCGGTGTCGCTGGTGGCACTTGCGACCCTTGGCGCCGCCGACGTGGTCAGCGTGGTGATCCGCTTCGCCCTGGTGCAGCTGCGCACCCCCGACGCCATGCGCGGCCGGGTCGGCGCCGTCAACATGCTGTTCATCGGCACCTCCAACCAGCTGGGCGAGTTCGAATCCGGCATGACCGCGGCCCTGCTCGGCACCATCCCGGCCACCCTGCTCGGAGGCCTCGGCACCATCGCCGTCACCCTGCTCTGGATGAGGCTGTTCCCCGCGCTGCGCGACATCGACCGCCTGGACTGAGCAGGCAAGGCGGAGCTCTGTCCGGACCTGCCGGAGGCGAGGCGCCCCGGGACCGTCCGCAACAGCAGGCGGCCACGATCGTGGTTGTGCTCCGGCGTCGACGACGCGGCGGAGGAAGTCCTGCCCACCAACGCGGAGAAGCTGCCCATCGAGCTCCGCGCCGCCCGCTCCACCATGACGGCCAGCCCGGCCTCCCCGCCTGGCAGGACCGCCACCCGAACAGCGCCAGCGCATCGGGCGGCGGCAGCCCGTGCGCGGCTCCTCAATCTGCCAGCGCGCCGGTGGCATCGCCCGGTCCAATCCAGGAGCACAGCTTGCCCCCGGGCCGCCACGGCGGTGCGAAACCTTTGTCCCTCGCCCCCGCTACAACCAGATCGTGACAGAAGCGCCGCCGGGCGCATCCAGGAGCCCGCCCCCCATGTCCAACGGCACCTCGCTGCCCCCGTTCGCCCGGTCGGGGCGGCCGCTCTATCCAAGGCTGGCGCCGCTCCCGTACGCCTTCTTCGCCGCCGCCTTCGTCACCGACCTCGCCTACTGGCGCAGCGCCTCGACGACCTGGGAGACGTTCTCCGTCTGGCTGATTACCGCGGGCCTGCTGATCGTAGGCATCACCGCGCTCGCCGGCCTGGTCGACCTCGCCAGGCGTCGCCGCAGCAACCCGTTCTCACCCCCGTGGCCGCATGTCCTCGGCGATACGCTCGCGGCGATCCTCGAGATCATCAACGCGTTCGTGCACAGCCGTGACGGCTACACCGCCGTGGTCCCCACCGGCCTGATCCTTTCCGCCATGACGCTGCTCGTGCTGCTCGTCTCCCGGCTCTACCACCAGCCGCTCGATCTCGCCGGGCCGGCGCAGCCTCTTCCGGTCGCTGTCCGCCAACGCGGCGCGCTTGTCTCGCTGTTCTCGTTTGCCGCCTTCGCCTTCGGCCTCGGCTCGGTCTGGGTGTTCTCCGGCCCCGCGGCGGCGATGATCGAGCCCTCCACCCAGTACGGCGCCGACCCCGTCCTGCCCAGGCCACACCAGTACCTGCTGCCGCCGATGCGCATCGCGCCCGATGTCGCGTGGGGCAAGGACGAGACGCCCACCGTGCCCAGAGGCCTGAAGGTCGAGGCCCTCGCACAGGGCTTCGAGCATCCCCGTTCGCTCACCGTCCTACCCAACGGCGACGTCCTCGTCGTCGAATCCAGCGGCCCGGCCGCTCCGGTCAATCGCCCGAAGGACCTGGTGATGGGTTTCGTGGAGTCGTTCTCCGGCGCGCACGCAAAGGGCGCCAACCGGATCACGCTGCTGCGCGACACCGACGGCAACGGCGCGCCCAAGCTGCGCACCACCTTCCTCGACCACCTCAACTCGCCATTCGGGGTCGCGCTCGTCGGCCACGACCTCTACGTCGCCGACACCGACGCCATTCTCCGCTTCCCGTATACCGACGGCCAGACCGTGATCACCGAACCGGGCACCAAGCTTACCGACCTGCCCGGCGGCCCGATCGACCACCACTGGACCAAGAGCCTGGTCGCCAGCCGCGACGGCACCAAGCTCTACGCCGGCGTCGGATCGAACAGCAACATCACGGAGAACGGCATCGGCGCCGAACTCGACCGCGCCGATATCCTCGAAGTCGACCGCACCACCGGCGCCTCGCGCATCTTCGCCAGCGGCCTGCGCAATCCCAACGGCCTGCAGTTCGAGCCCGACACCGGCAAGCTCTGGGCTGTCATCAACGAACGCGACGAGCTCGGGCCCAACCTGGTGCCCGACTACCTGACCTCGGTGCGCGACGGCGCGTTCTACGGCTGGCCGTACAGCTACTACGGCCAGCACGTCGACCCCCGCGTCCAGCCGCAACGCCCCGACCTCGTGGCCAGCGCCATCCCGCCGGACTACGCGCTCAGCTCCCACGTCGCCCCGCTCGGCCTGGTGTTCTCGCAATCCTCCAGCCTGCCGGTGCCCTATCGCAGCGGTGCCTTCGTCGGCGAGCACGGCAGCTGGGACCGCAATCCGCTCAGCGGCTACAAGGTCGTGTACATCCCCTTCACCAGCGGCAAGCCCAGCGGTCCGCCGCAGGACGTGGTCACCGGCTTCCTCAACGAACACGATCAGGCCCGCGGTCGTCCCGTCGGGCTCGCCCTTGACCACGCCGGCGCCCTGCTGATCGCCGACGACCTGGGCAACACGGTCTGGCGGGTCAGCGCGTCCGGGGAATGACAGCCGGCTTCGGCTGAGGCAAGGAAGGCGAAGGGCTCTACCCCGAGCTCGCTGGTGCAGTGCCGCCAGACCTGCATCGGTCAAAGTCAGCAGCTGCCAGCCGGCAGCCCGCGGCTAATCGCCAGCAGGTGTTGAGCGTGACCTGCCGGCAAGCAAGGCCAGAGGCTCTGCCTCTGGACTCCGCCAAAGGCCAGCCTTTGGAATCCCTGCGCTTAGGAAATGGGTTCCAACGGCCTCAGGTCTCTGCGGGTCTGGGCAGTGCCCGCGCAAGGTTCCGATGATCCGCTTGGGTCATTGGAATGCGGGCGGAGGAGAGCCCAGCCTTGCTTCACCCACAGGTCAATGCCTGGGGCCTGCAGTACTACCGAGATGCTTGATGTACAGGATGTTCTCCTCCTGCCACTTGGGGCCGTTCCCTGCGATGATTGCCGGGCCAGGGGCGGCACGCCCCCCGACGGGTCCAGGGCAGAGCCCAGCGTTCCCGCCAACACCCCCAAGCCTTACCCCCTGGCCAGAACCCGCACCAACGTGCTTCCCAGCGCCGAAGGGCTTGCCGCCACGTGCACCCCCGCCGCGAGCATCGCCTCCAGCTTCGCCGCCGCCGTGTCCTTGCCCCTGCTGATCACCGCGCCCGCGTGCCCCATGCGCCTTCCGGGTGGCGCCGTGGCCCCGGCGATGAACCCCACCACCACCTTCGCCGGACGCCCGCCGCCGGAGCGTGCCAGGAACTCCGCCGCCTCGATCTCGCTCTGCCCGCCGATCTCGCCGATCATGATGATCGAAGCCGTCTCCGGATCGGCCAGGAACATCTTGAGCACCTCGATGAAGTCCGTCCCCTTCACCGGGTCGCCGCCGATCCCCACGCAGGTCGACTGACCCAGCCCCGCCGCCGTGGTCTGTGCCACCGCCTCGTAGGTGAGCGTGCCGGAGCGACTCACCACTCCCACCCGCCCGCGCCGGTGGATGTGCCCCGGCATGATGCCGATCTTGCACGCTCCCGGCGTGATCACTCCAGGGCAGTTCGGCCCGATCAGCCGCGACGCCGTCCCCGACAGCGCCCGCTTGACCCGCACCATGTCGAGCACCGGGATGCCCTCGGTGATGCATACGATCAGGGGAATGCGCGCGTCGATCGCCTCCAGGATGGCGTCGGCGGCAAACGGCGGCGGAACGTAGATCGCGGTGGCGTTCGCCCCGGTCGCCGCGACCGCCTCCGCCACGGTGTCGAACACCGGCCGGTCGAGATGCGTGCTTCCGCCCTTGCCCGGGGTAACCCCACCCGTCACCGCGGTGCCGTAGGCGATTGCCTGGCCGGCATGGAAGCTGCCCTGCGCCCCGGTGATCCCCTGCACGATCACCCGCGTCTTGCCGTCCACCAGGATCGCCATCAGCCGGCTCCTCGCGCGGCACCGTCCGTCCCACGGGCTCCGTGCACCGCCGCCACCACCTTGCGCGCCGCGTCGTCGAGGTCGGACGCGGCGATGATCGGCAGTCCCGAGCTCGCCATGATCGCGCGCCCCTGCTCCACGTTCGTCCCCTCCAGCCGGACCACCAGCGGCACCGCGAGCGCCACCTCGCGCGCTGCCGCCACCACGCCCTCGGCGATCACGTCGCAGCGCATGATGCCGCCGAAGATGTTGACCAGGATGCCCTGCACGTTCGGGTCGGACAGGATGATGCGGAACGCCGCCGCCACCCGCTCCTTGGTCGCTCCACCGCCCACGTCGAGGAAGTTTGCCGGCGCCGCCCCGTACAGCTTGATGATGTCCATTGTCGCCATCGCCAGTCCGGCGCCGTTCACCAAGCAGCCGATCGTCCCCTCCAGCGCCACGTAGCTCAGCTCGTGCCGCGACGCCTCGATCTCCTTCGCGTCCTCCTCGTCCTCGTCGCGCAACGCCATCAGCTCCGGATGCCGGAACATCGCGTTGTCGTCGAAGCTTACCTTGGCATCGAGCGCCACGATCTCGCCCGACTTCGTCACCACCAGCGGGTTGATCTCGATCACCGAGCAGTCCAGCGCGACGAATGCCGCATACAGCCGCTCCACGAACACGCCCAGGCTTCGCCCCGGCGCCCCGCGCAAACCGAGCGCCGCACCCAGCCTGCGCCCGTGATAGCCGCTCACCCCCGCCGCCGGGTCCACCGCCACCCGCACGATCTGTTCCGGCGCCCGCTCGGCGACCTCCTCGATCTCCATGCCGCCCTCGACACAGGCCAGCGCCGTGATCCGCCCGGTCTCCCGGTCGACCAGCAGTGACAGGTAAAGCTCCCGTTCGATCTCGCAGCCCGCCTCGACATAGACCCGCCGCACCAGGCGCCCCGCGGGCCCGGTCTGCTTTGTCACCAGCACCCGACCCAGCATCGCCTCGGCAGCCGCACGAACCTCCTGCGCCGAGCGCGCCAGACGAACGCCCCCCGGCCGCTTGCCGCCCACCGCGGCATCGCCCTCGAAGAACCCCGCTCCGCGCCCACCCGCATGGATCTGGGATTTGACCACGTACACCGGCCCGGGAAGCTGCGCCACGGCCGCTTCCGAGGCCTCGACGCTCCACGCCGCAACGCCGTCCGGTACCCGCACGCCATATCCGCGTAGCAGGTCCTTGGCCTGGTGTTCATGAATGTTCATCGTCCACCCTCGAACCGCCGGAGTTCCCGGCTCGCTTTCATAGGGCAAGGCTCGGACTGCCGCCCGGCCGTGTCAACCGAACCGCCCGCAGCGACAAGTATCCTGCTGCGATGATTTGCTTGTGGCTACAAGAAAAGAAGTCCAGAGGCTCTGCCTCTGGACTTCACCAAAGGCCAAGCCCCTGGAAACTGTCTATTCAAGTATAGACCGGCATGTGGTCGGGACGGGGCCCAAGATCACCGAGCCATCCGGGTGTTCCAGGACCTTGCTGTCGGGAACGTCTGAAGTAGATCTACACGCACCGCACTCAAGCGGCCATCTGGCCCTGGGCATCGGCGCGCGGCAACAGCGCTTCAGGCGATCGGCAGAGCAGGGCTGTCTGCCAGTCTCCCGTTCAGTTCGCCGCCTTCGCCCCCTGCCGAGTCAGCTCCAGGAAACGCTGCGTTGTGGTCCCGATCCGTTCGCCGATGAAGTCTGCCATCGCCTGCTCCTCCGACAGCGACTGCCGCAAGGGCGGCACCGACGCCGTGTCGCCCACCGCCTCCGCCATCGCGATCAGACTGGTATAGGCGGCGATCTCCTGGTGCTCGAACCCGAAATTCGCGAACGTGTTCTTCAGGATCTCGTCCGATGCCGGCGCATGCAGCGCCGCCGCCACGTTGCCCACCACTCCCAGCGCCGCGTTCTTCACCGAGGACGAGCTGGTACCGTGCCGCTCCAGAATCGACTTCAAGCGCTGCGCCTGCGCCTCGGACTCCTGGCCGTGCTGCTTGAGCCGCGCCATCATCTCGGGATAGTTCTCCATCCGCTCGACCTGACGCTGCGTCAGCTCGACCGCCGTCATCTCCAGCGCGTGCATGTTGCGAAGTCCGGTGTGATAGACCTCATGGACCGCATTGCCGTGTGCGTCGCCGCTCATCGCATTCCCCTGTGTCCGGTGTGGCAGCACTACGTTCAGATCCCGGTCCGGTTTCGCAGCGGACGCCAGGCCAACAGGGCCGGGCCTTCTGAAAGGCAGCTGCGATTTGCCCGACGGGCGGGCGTGGCATCGCCGACAAACCCGGTGACACCACTGGCCGGCGTTCATGGACAGCCATCCCGGCACGGCAAAATGCCGCGTAGGCGTGCCCGGTCAACCCGTGACGTCAGCCCCGGCCAGGACTCCCCCGGAAGCCAACCGGCTGGCCTCGGCGGATGATTGCGCTCCCATCCTGGACCGCTCGCCTGCGGCGTTGGCTTGCCCCATGTTCCTGTGCTGCATCCGCGATGGCAGGACCATGAGGCGGGTTCTCGACGGCCCTGCCGTTCACGTACCCAGTCAGACCCGCCGCATCCAGTCCCACAGCACGTCGCCCAGCGTTGTCTGCCAGTCGATCGCCGGCGCCCAGCCTAGCGCCGCCTGTGCCCGCGCCGCATTGCCGCAGGCCAGCGGGATCTCCATTGCGCGAACCCGCGCCGCTTCCACTTCGACCCTGGCCTCCACCCCTGCCAGCGCAAGCAGGGCGTCCAGCACGTCCCCCACCCGCCGCTGAACCCCGGAGGCGAGGTTCAGCACCAATCCGCGATCCAGCGACCCGTGCGACAGGCACCGACTGTACGCCGCCACCACGTCGCGCACGTCGAGGAAGTCGCGGCGGGCGTCGAGTGCGCCCACCTGAAGCACCGGCGGCTGCAGCCCACGCGCAACCCGCGCCACCTGCCTGGCGAACGCCGCGACCACGAACGCCTCGGACTGGCCCGGCCCGGTGTGGTTGAACGGCCGCAGCCGCACCACCCGCAGCCCGTCCTGTGCCATCGCCCCCAGCGCGAGGTCCGCCGCCGCCTTGGTCGCCCCATACGTGTTCATCGGGCACAGCGCCGCGCCCTCGTCCAGCGCCGCGCCGCCCGCGAACGACGCACCATACGCATCCGAGCTCGACACGTACAGGAGCACGCAGTCCGGCGCGTGCGCCAGCAGCGCCCGGGCCAGCGACAGCGTGCCGCCCAGGTTCACCGCCCACGCCCGCTCCGGCAGCTCGCGCGCCTCGCCGATCGCGGACACCGCCGCGAGGTGCACGCAACCGTCCGGACGCAGCGTCCGCACCGCGTCCGCCACCGCGGCCGCATCGACGACGTCGAACTCCGCCGCATGCAGCGTCGCAGCCGGGAAGTCGGCGGCAAGCCGCACCATCAGGTGGCGCCCGACGAAGCCGTCCGCCCCGGTCACCAGGATCGAGCGCGGTCCCACGGGCTCAGGCCCCGGCGGCGTGGGCCGCGTTGCGCTGGCGCGTGCGATGCCGCACCAGATCGGCCTCGACCATCTCCGCCGCCATCGCCTCCAGGCTCGTCTCCGCCACCCAGCCCAGCGCCGCGCCCGCCTTGGACGCGTCGCCCTGCAGCACGTCCACCTCGGCCGGCCGCACCAGCGACACGCTGGTCCGCACGTGCTGCTCCCAGTCCAGGTCCGCGCAACCGAACGCGATGCGGCAGAACTCGCGGATCGTCGTGGTCCGCCCTGTCGCCACCACGTAGTCCGACGCCTCGCCCTGTTGCAGCATCCGCCACATCGCGTCCACGTAGTCACGCGCATGTCCCCAGTCGCGCTTGGCATCGAGGTTGCCCAGCGTCAGCTTCTCCGCCAGCCCGAGCTTGATGCGCGCCACCCCGTCGGTGATCTTGCGCGTCACGAACTCGATGCCGCGCAGCGGACTCTCGTGGTTGAACAGGATGCCCGAACTCGCGTGCAGCCCGAAGCTCTCGCGGTAGTTCACCGTCATCCAGTGCGCGTACAGCTTGGCGGCCGCATACGGGCTGCGCGGGTAGAACGGCGTGCGCTCGCTCTGCACCGGCTCCTGGATCAGGCCGTACATTTCCGACGACGACGCCTGGTAGAACCGCGCCTCCGGCCGCACGATCCGCACCGCTTCCAGCACGTTCGCGGCCCCCAGCCCGGTCACGGCTCCGGTCAGCAGCGGCTGCTGCCACGACGCCGCCACGAAGCTCTGCGCCGCCAGGTTGTACACCTCGTCCGGCTTGTACTCCTCGATCACCCGGATCAGGCTCGACAGGTCGATCAGGTTCGCGTCCACCAGCTCGACGCGGTCCAGCACACCCAGCCAGCGCAGCCGCTCGCCCACCACGTCCGACGACGCCGAACGCCGCATCAGGCCGATCACCCGATACCCCTTGCCCAGCAGAAGCTGCGTGAGATAGGCGCCGTCCTGGCCCGTGACCCCGGTGATAAGTGCTGTCGGCATGGCCCCTCGCGTGCTGGTCCGCCAGGATGTGAACCGGTCCGCCGTGCGAGACAAGACGGGAAGCAAGGCCGGGCTCTGCCCGGACCCGCAAAGGGCCGGCGGCCCTTTGATCCCGTTTTCTGGGGACATAACCGTGAGGTCGGTGCCCCAGCATGGGCGGGTCTGGGGGCTCAGCCCCCAGCGAGGTCCAGGAGCATAGCCGTGGCCTTCCCACTTGCCTTACCCCGTCCGTCGGGGCACAGCCTCCCGCACCAGCACCCGGAGCCCGGCCGTGTCCTCCGCCCAAGCCGCAGCCCCCGACCGCCTTGCGGACCACGCCGAACCAGGCCTCAGGCTCGCCGTCCTCGTCCCCTGCTACAACGAGGAGTCTTCCATCGCGAAGGTGGTCGCCGACTTCCACGCCGCCCTGCCCGAAGCCACCGTCTACGTCTACGACAACAATTCGTCGGACAACACCGCAGCGATTGCGCGCCGCGCCGGCGCCGTCGTCCGCCGCGAGACCCGCCCCGGCAAGGGCAGCGTCATCCGCCGCATGTTCGCCGACATCGAGGCCGACATCTATCTTCTCGTCGACGGCGACGACACCTACGAGGCTGGCATCGCGCCCGCCATGGTCCGCCTGCTGCGCGACGACCACCTCGACATGGTCAACGCCACCCGCATCTCGGACGCCGCCAGCGCCTTCCGCCCTGGCCACCGTCTCGGCAACGCCGTGCTCAGCGGCATCGTCGCCCACATCTTCGGCAACCAGATCACCGACATGCTATCGGGCTATCGCGTGTTCTCCCGGCGCTTCGTCAAGTCGTTCCCAGCCCTCGCCACCGGCTTCGAGACCGAGACCGAACTCACCGTCCACGCGCTGGACCTGCGCATGCCCGTGGGCGAGATCGAGTGCGCCTACCGCGAACGTCCCCCCGGCTCGGCCTCGAAGCTGCACACCTACGCGGACGGCCTGCGAATCCTGCGCAGCATCCTGCTGCTGGTGAAGGAGGAACGCCCGCTGCTGTTCTTCTCCCTCGCCGCCCTCGCCCTGTTCACCCTCGGCCAGGCCCTCGTCCTGCCGCTCGTCGCCACCTATCTGCACACCGGCCTCGTGCCCCGCCTGCCCACTGCCGTGCTCTCCACTGGCCTCGTCCTCACCTCGTTCCTCGCGCTGGCCTGCGGCCTGATCCTCGACACCGTCGCCGGCGGCCGCAAGGAAGCCAAACGCCTTGCCTACCTCGCACTTCCCGGCATCGCCGCCACGTTCGGCCAGGCCGTCAAGTAAAAGAAGGCTCGGCTTCGCCCAGACCTGCAAAGGGCCGGCGGCCCTTTGATCCCATTGGCTTCGCACTAGCAGCCTGTCGGGTTGGGGTACCCTGACCTGGTGATTTGCGGCAGGCTGCTGGCCTGTCGAGTTTCGTCCCGTTCGACCGCGACCGGGCTTTCCTGATGCCGCCTGACCTGAAGTCGTGGCTGTCCGAGGACGACGTGGCCCACTTCGTGGTGGCAGCGGTGGAACGGGTGCCACCTGGCGCGTTCGCGGTTCCTGGTCGGACGGGCGGCAAGCCGCGCGGCTGATGCCGGCCCTGGTGATCCACTGCCATGCCAACGGCATCTTATCGAACACATCGATTCGGACGTCGGCGCAAATGCGCCCGGCAGATCAATGCGCAGCCCGCCTGACCTCGAAGGCCTGCCGCAGCTCGATGTAGGCGTCGTCCGGCTGCCATCGCTCGCTCTCGATCATACCGTTCCGCCAGCCATGCATGTAGGACCGCGATGTGGACCCAGAGGCGAGCGGCATTCCACCGAAACCGTCCAGGTAGCCTTCCAGCACCTCGCCGTCATCCAGCATCCTGAACTCGGAAATCGTCCGAACCGGTCCGTCACTGTCCATCCGACCTCCCTCTGCCCATCCGGCCACCCCACCCGCGCCTGGTTCGACGAACAGGCGGCGGGCACGATCCGACAATACCGGACGTTGGATAAACCGCCATAGCTAACGCATTATGACGCGAATCAACTAAATTTAGCCAATCCGTCAAATGCATCCGGCTTTTGTCAGTGACGTGCATACTCTGGCACTTGGTGGGCGCACCACAAACCCTCCAAATGATCCTCGGCAGACGTCGTCACACAGGCGTGACGCACGGTCTGCCGTTTCACGTAGAAGGAACAGACTTCATGAACAACGTGGCAGTTCAGGTTGCCCAGCCCGCTTCCCCGGTCCGGCCGGTCGTGGCGGCGAGGAGCCGCGACAAGACCTACACCGCCGTCGTGGCCCTCGACGACGCTGCCCGACGCGATGCGTTCGCTCTCAGGCATACCAGCTACCTGGATTCCGGGTTCATCGAGCCTCGCCCGGGCAGCTTGTTCCGCGACGAGTTCGACGACCTGGACAACGCCGCCACCATCGTCGTCTATGACGATGGGCGGGCAGTCGCCTCGGTCCGCGTCTGCTTCATGTCCAGGACGCTCCGCGACGCACCGGCTCACCACGCCTTCCCCGACGAGGTCGACGCCATCCTGTCCGACGTCCCTCGGAGCCGGAAGGGCGTCGAGCTCGCCGAGATCACGCGGCTGGTGCGCAGCCCGGATACAGCCAACAACCAGGGGCTCGTGTTCCTGCTCTACAGGCTCGCAGGGGATCTGGTGCTGAAGAACGACGTGCAGGTCATCCTGTCCAGCGTGCGACGCAACCACATGCCGTTCTATCACCGGATCGGCTTCATGGACGTCGTCGGCCCGAAGGCATATCCTGGCCTGAACTGCCCCATGCACCTGCTTAAATGCTCCAGGGCCGAATACGACCGCGTCCGGGCGGCGTTCCCGCTGATGAACCCGGCCGCAACGCCGCAGGGCACCTTCGACGGCTTCGAATCCGGCCGCACGATCGCCATGCCCCTCACGCCTGTCGGGTAGGGACGCCATGACCACCGCAAAATGGATCGTGGCGCTGATGTCGCTGGCCTGCTTCGGCTCCTTCGCCTGGGCGGTCAAAGGACATTTCCGCGCCCGGGGTCGTGTTCCAGCAGGGATGCGCGCCATCTCTGTTGCGAGCCTGGCCGCGATGGCCTGGTTCCTGGAACGTCTGGCAGTCGGCGGCGTGGCACCACCCTGGATGGCGGCGGCGGCCATGATCGCCGTCGCGTCCATGCTGTTCTGGTGGGCCGTCGGCACCACCAGGCCGCGGCGCCTGACCCTGGCCTTCGACGACGATCAGCCGAGCTTTCTCCACCTGCAGGGCCCATACCGCTGGATACGTCACCCGTTCTACGCCGCGTACGTCCTGTTCTGGTTTGCCACGAGCCTTGCCACGCCGGGAACGCTGCCCTGGGTCGTCCCGATCGCCTTTGCCGTCACCTACCTCGTCGCGGCCACAAAGGAGGAACGCAAATTCGGCGCCTCCCCGCTGGCTTCGGAGTACGCCCGCTATCGTTTGCGCACGGGCATGCTGTTACCAGTCGGAAGGTGGCGGACTGGCGACTAGGCGGCCATGGTGGAATGCGGCGCCGAGCGGAGTTCCGGGCGTGTGGGCAGACTTGGAGGCAGGCGCTTGCGTTCGATAATCCGCCAGATCGGGCTCGCCACCACGCTTATCCGCAAGAACGGGGTCGTGGGATCCTGCCGTCGCCTTTTCGACCGGACTGTCGCGAAGCCGAGGTCGGTCCTCCGGGACGACGAGAGGCCCGGCCTGCGACGCGAGGAACTCAAGCTGCTCGCCCAGACCATCGTCCTGTCCGCCAGCGTCGGCACATCGAGCGACGGGTTGCTCGCGATCGACTTCCGCGCGCGCCTCGGAGTCCTGCCGGGGCTGCTGTGCGCAAGCATTCCGGTCCTGTACGGCGTTCTCGTGATGCAGATGCTGCGCTGGAAACGGAGTCGCGATGACGAGAGGTTCCTGAGGAACTCCCTCGCCAGCCTCGCCGTCCTGGGCATCGCCTGGGCGCTGCTGGTCAACCTGCTCGCGCTGGTCGCCTCGCCGGATCAGCGGGGCCTGATAGACGCCATCATGATCGCGCTGGTCTCGACGCCGATGGTCGCAGCACCCCTGGCGGCGGCCATCGCGTTCTGGATACCAAGTGCAATCTCGGGCATCGTCATCATCGTGGCGGGGAGCGGGGCGTTCGAACCGTACCTTCTGTTATGCTTTCTCGGCTACACGAGCTTCACGCTCTCCGCGATCGTGATGTTCAACAGGTTCCTGCTTGAGCGCTCCGTTGGCCGCGTCATCCTCGAACAGCAGAACCAGACCATCAAGGTGTTCCTGCGGGACTACGAGGAGAACGCGTCGGACTGGTTGTGGGAGACCGACGCGGAGCTGAACCTGCTGCATGTCTCTCCCCGCCTGGCCGAAGTCGCCCGGCGGTCGCGCATCATGCTGGACGGCTCCCCGCTGCTCGATCTGTTGACGAACCTGGACAGGCGTCGGGAAAGTCTCGCGATCCGCGGCATGTTCCATGAGCGAAGTCCGTTCCGGAACCTGCACCTGGAGGTCGAGATCGAGGGCGAGCCCCGCTGGTGGACCCTGACCGGGCGCCCGGTGTTCGGCGACGGTGCATGCTTCCAGGGCTATCGCGGCATCGGTTCGGACGTGACCGACGCCCGACGTTCCGAGGAGCGGATCAGGCAGCTTGCCCTGCACGACAGCCTCACCGGCCTGTCCAACCGCCAGTCGTTCATGGACACCCTGCACGCCGCCTGCGAGCAGGCGGCGGGCGCCCCTGACGCCGGATCCTCGGCAGGGACGTCGCGCAAGGAGCCGCTGGCGCTGCATCTCCTCGACCTCGACCGGTTCAAGAGCGTGAACGACACGTTCGGGCATGCGGTGGGAGATGCCCTGCTCGTCGCCGTCGCCGGACGCCTGCGTGGCTGCACCAGGGAGGACAGCGTCGTCGCCCGCCTGGGAGGCGACGAGTTCGGCATCCTCTCCAGCGTCGCGGACGCGAACGATGCCTCCGTCCTGGCCAGGCGCATCATCGACGCCGTAAGCCGTGAATACGTGCTGGCGGGCGGTCGCCAGAGCATCGGGGTGAGCGTCGGCGTCAGCTTCGTCCATGCCGGTGAGTCCGCACCCGTCGACAGCATGCGCGAAGCCGACCTCGCGCTCTACGCCGCCAAGGCAGCGGGCCGGGGCGTGTTCCGGGCCTTCCATCCGAGGATGAGGGCCGAGCAGCACGACCGGCTGACCCTCCAGGCGGACCTCAAGGAGGCGCTCGACAACGGCGGCCTCAACCTCGTGTATCAGCCCATACTCGACGCGCGGGAGAACCGGGTGGTGTCGGTCGAGACCCTGTGCCGCTGGGCTCACCCGCTGCTGGGGCAGATCAGTCCGTCGAGGTTCATCCCGCTGGCGGAAGAGGCCGGTCTCATCGCCCAGCTCGGGGAGTGGACCCTCTCGCAAGCGTGCCGCGCGGCGTCCGGCTGGCCCGGGGACGTGCGGGTCGCAGTCAACGTGTCGCCGCTGCAGGTCAACGCAGGACATCTCGAGACCGTGGTCGCCAAGGCACTGGCGGAAAGCGGCCTTGCGCCCGAGCGGCTGGAACTCGAACTGACCGAGCACGCCTACCTCGATGCCACGGAGCAGACCCTGCAGGTGATGCAGACACTGCGCGAGCGCGGCATCAAGCTCGTGCTGGACGATTTCGGGACCGGCTACTCGTCCCTCGGCTACCTGACCACCTTCAGGTTCGACGGGATCAAGCTCGATGCGAGCTTCGTGCAGAACCTGGAGCAGAGCCCCACCAAGACCGCCGTGGTGCGCGCGATCGCCCGGCTCGCCGCCGACATGGGCATCCCCGTCACCGCCGAGGGCGTCGAGAACGTCCAGCAGGAGCATCTGCTACGCCACTACGGCGTGACCCACCTGCAGGGTTTCCTCATAGGACGCCCGATCGGGCCATGGCGCATGGGCGATCTTCTGTCCAGGCAGGGCAGCGTGGGCGAGCCCAGGCTGGTCCAGTAACCGCGGAAGCAGGCGTGATGCGTGACCCCGCTGCTGCCCCTCCGGCCGGCGGAGGTGAGGTTTCAAACTGACGCGGTGGACGGCTTCTGTTCGGCATCGGTGTGCCCGGCTCGTGGCTGTTGAGTGCAAACGGCTCGGAGGAGGAATGCGAGGCTGATAAGCGGGATTTCTTAAATACAGGGGTAGCAAGGCGAGGCCTTTGACGGAGTCGAGAGGCAAAGCCTCTGGCCTTGCTTGCCTGACCGGTCACGTTCAAGCCCTGTCGGTATGAAAGCGGGTTTCCAGACGGCTCCGAGACAACTTCTTCACACAGGGATCCTCAAGGCTTGCCTTGAGCGGAGTCCAGAGGCAGAGCCTCTGGCTTGCTGGCTTCCCTGAGAACCGGACCAGGACGATGCAGACACCCACCCCCGAGCAGGCGGTCGCGGATTTCCTGGCCTGGCTGGCGAAGGAGCGCAGGGCCTCGCCGCTGACGGTCTTGGCGTACGGGCGGGACCTGCACGTGTTCCTCGACTTCATGGCCGGGCACCTGGGCGGGCCGCCGGACCTCGCCGGTCTGGGCGGGCTCAGCCAGGCGGATCTGCGGGCCTGGCTGGCGGCGGGGGCGGCGGCGGGGCGGGGCAATGCCACGCGAGCCAGGCAGCTCTCGGCGGTGCGCAGCCTGTACCGGTTTCTCGCGCGGCGGCACGGGATCACCAACCTGGCGCCGGGCCTGCTCGGCACGCCGAAGGTCAGGCCGCCGGCGCCGCGCGCGCTCACGGTGACGCAGGCCATGGCGGCGGCCGACGCCGGTGCGGCCGCCGACACCGCCTTCGCGCAGGCCAGGGACACCGCGCTGTTCACGCTGCTGTACGGCGCCGGGCTGCGCATCGCGGAGGCGCTGTCGCTCTCGGTGGCGGAGGCGCCGCTGCCGGGCGAGGACGCGGCGCTGCGGGTGCTTGGCAAGGGCGGGCGCGAGCGCATCGTGCCGGTGCTGCCGGCGGTGCGGGCCGCGATGGCGGACTGGCTGGCGGTCCACCCCGACCGCAGTCCCGGCGCGCCGCTGTTCGTGGGCGCGCGCGGCGCGCGGCTGAACCCGGGGGTGGCACAACGGGTGCTGCGCGATTTCCGCCGCCAGGCCGGGCTGCCCGAACACGCCACGCCGCACGCGCTGCGCCACTCGTTCGCGACGCACCTGCTGGAGGGGGGCGCGGACCTGCGCTCGATCCAGGAGCTGCTGGGCCACGCCAGCCTGTCGACGACGCAGCGCTACACCGCGGTGGATACCGAGCGGCTGCTTGCGGTCTGGCGGCGGACGCATCCGCGGGCTTGAGGGTTGGGGAGGCAAGCAAGGCTGGGCTCTGCCCAGACCCGCCAAAGGCCTGAGGCCTTTGGAAACCCGTCTGCTTAAGCATCAGGATTCCAAAGGCTCGCCTTTGGCGGAGTCCAGAGGCAGAGCCTCTGGCCTTGCTTGCCGGGCGAACCGCGGGCCGCTTAGGGTCCGCCTCCTCCAGATGCGAGAGTGGCACATGGGTTCGAAGCGCGTGGCAGCCTGCTTGCAGCGGCCCGCGCGTCCAGCCACTTGTTGCCGGTCTCCACAGTCAGCTTGCCGCCCGCTGGCATAGCGTCGCGGGCGGTGATGCACAGGTTCAGCCGCGCATTTTCGAGCTGGCTCGGGTCGACCAGGGTCGCCCATAATCCGCTGGCCGTGACCGTCTCCATCGATGCTGACGTTACGTGTTCGCATCGGCGCAGCGGCAGCTGTTTGGTCCGGCTTTTCCGCCTGGGCGCCGCCGCGTCGATCCGAGCCGCTGGGTCGCAGTCGCTCGGTCAGGACTGACGCCTACGCGTGCGCAGAACGACCGGTCTTCTGTGGAGCCTGCGACGTTCCAAGACCCAGCTCCGTCGTCCGCAGCACGGCGCATGACGGCGCGATCGAACAAGTTTGCGCTCTCGCCAAGATGCCCTGCCGTACCGACCTTTGCAGACGGCGGCGGTCTCATGGACCTTGCAGCGTTACCCCGCTGAAACGAGCGCAGGCCGCCAGCAGCATGTCCTGACGGACAAGGTCGTTCAGCGCCCCGCTCGGCTTGCGGGGCTTCATGTGAAAGAAGTAGCCGCCCGTCACCGCGGCCGCCGGGTCGTCGCCGACCGCAAGCCATGCCTGGGTCCGGTGCGCCGCGTCCAAGTCGCCGGTCGCGTGCGCACCGCCCATCCTGGTCGCGACCCAGCCCGGTTCCAGCGCGTTGCTGCGAACCTCTGGCCAGCGCCTGGCAATCGCGCAAGCCAGCAGCGCGTCATGCAGCTTGCTGTCTGAATAGGCCTGGTTGCCGCGCCACGGCCGGGCCTCCCAGTTCAGGTCGACAAGGCTTCCGTCGCCGCGCCGGTGCAGCTCGGAGCTGACATAGACCAGGCGCCGCGGCCGGCGGATCAGCGCGGTCAGCAGATAGGGCGCAAGCGTGTTAACCGCGAAGACATGGGCCAGGCCGTCCTCCGTCTCGATGCGGCGGCGTTCCCGGAATCCGACCGCGGCGTTGTGGATCACCGCGTCGAAAGTGCCGAGGACGTTGACTTGATCCGCCACCTCGCGGGTCTGGGCGATGCTTGCAAGATCTCCCACGACAACCGTCTCAGCGCGCGGCACGGCGGCCATGGCGTCGCGCGCGCGGACATGGTTCCGGGCGTGCAGCACCACCGAGTGGCCCTGCTCGATCAGCAGCCGGCCGGCCATCCGGCCCAGCCCGTCCGAGGATCCGGTGATGAAGACACGCGCCATGAGCCGAGCCCCTCTCATCCTGTTACGACCACTCGGCAAAGCCACCGAGCACTTTGCGCCCCGCTTTCGGACACAGGTGCCAATGCGATGAGCATCCGCGACTGGCGCCTGGTTCGCCGCATGGATGCTGGCTGATTACGTCCGCTGTGCCGCCCCAGTGCTCCAGACCGGACCGGCCGCACTCGGCCAGTCCAGGGAGTCGTGGTGGGAAGTGGACAGGCCAGCTTCAGGGCGGCATGTGGCGATGATGGAAGCCCTTGGCAAACAGTGGCGGCGTTCCCGGAAGGGACTGAGCTGCTGCCGTTTTGGTGGACATGCACCTCAAGCTGACGCTGCTTTCAGCTCGAACTCCACGGGGCTGAAATCGCCGATGGTCGAGTGGCGCCGACGCAGGTTGTAGAACCGCTTGATGTAGTCGAACACGTCGGCCCGCGCCTGGTCCCTGGTGCGATACACCTTGCGGGCTGTCCGCTCGGTTCCGGCGAGGAGAAGAAGCGCTCCATCGCCGTGTTGTCCCAGAAATGCCGACCGGCTCATCCTGCAGGTGACGCCATGATCCGCCAGCAGCTTCTGGAACTGCCTGCTGCTGTGTTGCCCGGTTTCAATCCATCGTCGCAACGCTGGCGTAATCCCTTTCCGTCGCTAACCAGGCAGGGAAGGGCTAGACTGAATGTCCCAAGATCAGCGTCAGCCTGCATCAGGTGCGGAACTGACCCAGTCTGCGGGCTTACCCATTGCGTTGCGCGGCACGGTGCGTCCGAAGCTGTAGACACCGGGACGCTGGGCAGGAGACAGGGTCACGCTCGCGAAACGGCGCAGTTCAACCTGAAGAGCCTCCGGGTCGTTAATCGTCCCGGCCGGCACCACGAATGCCTTTAGCCGGACACCCTCGTCCGGCCGCATCGCCCGTACCGAGATCGCGGCCACGGCGGGGTGGCGGGCCAGGATCAGGCCGACCTGCTCAGGCGACACGTTGACGCCGCCGACCTGCACCGTGCCGTCATGCCGTCCAAGGACATGGAACCGGTCGCCATCCCAAGCGAGACGGTCCGGCGCCGGCATCGGTTGCTCATTGCGGCGCAGACCGTGTCCATCGCGCTGCCAACCGGGAAGTAACGTGTAAGGGTCCGCAGGGTCATCGCGCCAGCCGATCCCTGCAGTCTCCGCGCTGCCATAGACCTGAAGCAGTCGAGCCAAGCCGGCGGCACGTAAGCCAAGCGCGGTTTCGGCCAGACAAGGAGCGGAGGACGTGACACCGACAATGTCGGGGGGAAGTCTGCCGGCCATCCCACGCAGGGCAGCAGCCCAGAACATAGGATGGCCAAGCACCAGATCGCCAGGGCGCAGCAGGGATGCGATATGCGACACCGCGCAGCCGCGCAGTTCGACCACTTCCGAGGAAACGGGCAGACCCGGAAGGTGGCGAGGCAACAGCACGGAATGGATAAACCCGTAGGCGTGGTGCGCCGGGATCGCGGAGAGCACCCTCCGACGAATACCGATTAGCCCGGCAAACGCCGCCGCCTCCTGCTCCAAACGGCTGAGGCAGTGACTTGCGCGCTTCGGCGCACCAGTGCTGCCGGAGGACCGGAACGCGACATGTGTTGGCCGGCCGGAAACGCCGGGGCTGGCGGCATCGCACCAGTCGCCAAAGCGCTTGGATGCCGTCGCGCGAATGCTGGAGGCGGGCAGCATTTCGGCGACGGCCGCCGATAACGAGAGCAGGTCCAGGGAGTCGATCCCCGCCTCCTCGCCGCCGATCGGCGTGTCGTCGATCCATAGCCAAGGCGGCGGGCCGCCGGGGCTACCGAGCCGCAGCCGTCCCAGTTCGGAATACAGCTGGTCGGATAGCACACGATGCAGCGTCCGCCTGTCCGAACCCCACCAGACCACGTCGGCCATGCCGGTCTCCTGCTCACCAATGGCCTTCTACAGCCCAGATCGGATTTCAATGCCCGGCCAGGCACGTTGACTAAGCTTCAACCTGCAGTAGCAATAATGGTCCATGGCGCCATCCGCAAGGCGGTCGGCCAAAGCACAAGGCCTGAGCATGACATTTGACGATCCAGCGATGGCGGAGACGCTCAACGCCCTGGACGAAGCCGGACTTGACGAACTCGCGTTCGGCATCGTCGGGCTTGACGAAGAAGGGCGTGTCGATCGCTACAACACGCATGAGGAAGACAGTTCCGGTCTGCCGCGCGGCCAGGTTATGGGCCGGCATTTCTTCTTCGACGTGGCACCGTGCATGAACAACTACCTGGTCGCGGAGCGGCTGGAAGAGGCGACGCTCGATGTGACGATGCCGTATGTCCTGACGTTCCGCATGCGGCCGACCCCGGTACGGCTGCGACTGATGCGCATACAGGCAGTGCGCCGCCGCTGGGTGCTGGTCTGGCGTGTCTGACTTGCAGACCGGCAACGAACCTGCAGGCGAACACGAGGCACTGCTCCAGTTCCTCTACCTGTGCCCGCACGGCATGGCACAGTTCGACCGTAATGGCACGATCCTGATGCTCAATCCGGCGTTTGCCTGCTTGACGATGCCGCTGCTCGCACCGGGAGGCGCTTTGTGCAACCTCCTCGATGTAATGGAGCCATACCTGCCGGAATTGCGAAGCTTGCTGCAGGATCTTCGTCCGCGGGGCATGATCTGCGACGGCACGCGGGTGCATCTAGGACCCTCGGCATCAGGACAGGATCCGGGTGTGTTGTCATTGACCGTGGTCCGCATGGACGCGGATCGGCATATGGCCGTGCTGTCCGACGTGACCCGGCAGGTGGCATCCGAGCGTCGCCTCCACGAGAGTGAGGCGTGGTTCGCTGCCGTGGTGCAGGGTGCGGACGACTATGCTGTGCTGGGTCTCAATGCGGATGGTCTGGTGAGCGGCTGGAACGTCTCCGGCGAACGAATGTTCGGCCATAAGACGGAGGCGGCAATTGGCCGCCATGCCAGCGCGATGGTCAGCTCGGAAGTTGCTGGTGCCGCAGCCTTCGGTGAGCGGCTGCGGGAGGCCGGCCGGGATGGCTGGCATCTTGACGAGGGTTGGAGGACCCGGGCGGACGGCAGCCGCTTTTGGGGCACGTGCATGGTCTCGCCAATAGAGATCGACATTGGCACCACAAATTCGCCGAACCGCTACCTGATGGTGGTGCGCGACGTTACCGAAAGGCGGCATTCTACCCGGGAGCTGCGCCGGGCGCTGACCGCCGACCACCTCACGGGCGTGCTGAACCGACGCAGCTTCTTGGAACGCGCTGAGCGCGAGATTATGCACCAGTCGCAGCAAGGCCCGGCTTGCTGCATGGCCATGGTGGATGTGGATCACTTCAAGTCGGTCAATGACAGCTTTGGCCATGCTGCCGGTGACGTAGTGCTGTCCGCTATTGCCAACGTGCTGCAAAGCGGCGTGCGAGACGGGGATCTGGTGGGACGTCTCGGCGGCGAGGAGTTCGCGGTGCTAATGCCTGCGACGAGCCCGGACGCGGCGATGGCGATGGCTGAAAGGCTTCGGGCCAGCGTTGCTGCCCTCCGGCTGACCCATGACGGGCGGGTGCTCCAGGTTACGGTTAGCCTTGGCGTCTCAGTCGATGGAAGGTCAGACCTCAAGAAGCTCATGGTCGACGCCGATGTTGCCCTCTACGAAGCGAAGCAGAACGGTCGCGACCGCGTGTGTCGAACTGGCACGTCGCTATTCCCTGCATTGCCGCAATCGGAGTTATGTGTCCGGCATCATGACTGATGCATGCACACGTTCTGGTTCCGATTGAGCTGACGTGCTCCGGCTGTGCGGTAAACCCGTTCCAGGCAGTGCGGCACGCGTCGACGATATCGTCGTAGGTGTCGGGACCATGAGGACGTGTCAGGCCTCGCACCTCTTCGCCACCGTCGGTCAAAAACCTGACATTCTGGGTGACCTGTAAGCCTTGCTGACACATGATCTCGAACAGCCGCCGTTTCGGCTTCTTGTCGTAGCTGTGCACCAAGCCGATGCAGCGCGGCGCATGATCATGCGGCATGGATCAGCCGATAACAGACGTTTTTAGGACAATTCGTCGATTCCGAACTCTGCAAATAGACGCTCACATGTTTTTTGTCTTCGTTTGTTAGACTTTTTCCGTAGTCAGGAAACACTAGCCGAAATGCCGCCTCTCCAACGTAGTGACAAGCCGGGAGAAGCGGCCCCTGATCCGGTTCCCCTGTCGTCACGTGCAGAAATCGAACAAATTACTTCATCAAATGGTCTTGGGGTCTGATAACATATGTTTCTTGAGCACGGTATTTATCGTCGATGGATGAACTATCAACTTCGTTTCAGAGGCCAACTAGCTCTGTGGGTGAACGCGTCATGACAAAAACCCCGAACCCGACCTCTCTGAGCACGAAGAGGAAGCCGCCCCCTTTGAGGACGTGATGTGCAAACTCCTGTATGCAAAGCCTGTCCCGGCGAAACCACCGCGCCCCGCGCCCGAAGAGCCCAAAGGGTAGCTCGCACCAGATTTAGTGTCTGTCTGAAATCATTGTAGGAATTGTCAATGACATACAGATCGCCAGTGCCCCGCCTGGGACGGTCGGTTGCCGGTTTACAAACGGAACGGCACGTATCCACTGCAACTCCGTCCCTCTTCCAACATGCTGCCATTGGCTGAAATGATCTTGGACGGACACTTAGACCTGGTGGCCTAAAGTATACAATCGCCTCATCGAAGCGAGAAGAGTGCACCATCAAACCCCGGGATCAAACACCTAGACCGTAGTGACGATTTCGGTGATGGGGATTCCCATTCGGCGTCTCGCGTGATCCAAGGCTGATTTTGAGGATCGGCCATGGCAAGCGGCGACGTGGACAGGCTGCGCGACGATCAGTGGGAGCGGCTGCGGGATCTGGTTCCAGGCGGGCGCAAGGGCCAGCGCGGCCTGCGCACTGGTCCAAGCAGGAGAGCGGAACCTTGTGCGGGCTACGCGGACCCGCCAGAGGCTTGAGGCCTTTGGAAACCCCTTCCCTGGGCAAATGGATTCCAAAGGCTCAGCCGAAGGCTGCGTCCAGAGGCAGAGCCTCTGGCCTTGCTTGCCTGCCCGGTCACGTTCAAGGCCGGTTGATATCAGAGTTCCTCGCGTAACCACCGCAGCCGGCGGGTCCCCGCCGCCGCCACATGCGCAGCGCCCTCGCCTTCCCGCCCGTCACAGATACCCGTGCCGGGCCATCTGCGCCCCGTGGTCGCGAGCGATGCGGTCCGCCTGCGCAGGTGTGAGCGCAGTGTGCCAGGCGCCAGGCCGGCCGTGGCGGAAGAACCTGCCGCCAGCCGCCGGATGTTCCACGAAGCCGTGGGCCTGCTCCTGAGTGCGGGCCTCGTCGAAGCGGCTGAAGGCGACCGCACGATCGAGCCGCGCCTCGGGCACTGGCAGGCCGAAGAAGCGGATGACGCCGCCGAACGTGGCTGCAGTGTCGGCGTGCAGGTCCTCGTAGCGCAGGACGTGGACGCGGCTCGCGGGCTGTTCGGTCCAGCTCTCGACGTGGGTGGACCAGCTGCCCGGCCAGCCCAGCACCCGGGTACGGGTACCACCGGTCATGGCGTGCCGGCTGGCCATGATGCCGATGGCGGTGTCGAGGTCGACGCCGAAATGGTGGCTGTAGGACACGGCGACGTCGCGCGGGTCGCGGGTGATGGCGATGGCGGCGTAGGTCGCGTCCGGCGTGACCAGCGGGACGCCGTGCACCTCCATCAGGGCGTTGTGGGTCTTGACGAACACGACCCCGTCGCTGCCGTCGCGCAGCGCGCGGTGCACCAGCGGGCGCAGGCGCTGGGTGTCGGCCTCGGTATACTGCGTGGCCGGGCGGCTGTCGTGCGGCGCATAGTGCGCGGCCTCGTCCTCGCTGGTTGAAAATGCGTGCATACGGTTGATGTCAAACGGGCTGTTCGGCTGCAGAACGAAGTTGTGCAGCAGCAGGCGAAGCCAGGTGTTGCCCGATTTCGGGTAGGATGCCAGCCAGACCAACCTGCCCAACGCTGCATGTCCCCTCTTCCCGGGCACCGCGGTATCGGCGCTCGTCTGCTGGGTCAAGGCAGGCAAGGCCAAGGCGGGCAAGGCCGGCGGCTTTGCCTGTGGACGCCCCCCACCGGGCGGGGCCCTGGAAACACCGTGCTTGAAGTGACGGGCTCAGGGAGCCCGGATGCCTGGAAGCGGGGGTCCTTGCGGGTCCGGGCGAAGCCCCGGCTTGCTTGCTGTCCGTCCACCGATCAAAGCCCCCAGAAACGCGCGATCTCCTCGCTGGCCTGGATACCGACGGGTAGCACCCAGTTCCGCTCCACTCCTTCGCGCACCGGCCAGCCATGCCCCATGCGGGCGAGGCTCCAGTGCTCGATCGCGACCTCGTCCGTGGCGTCGCGCCAGACCCGGCGGCGCAGCCCGGTGTCGGGCGAGTGGTCCTCGTGCAGGTCGACCGCGAGGCCGTGCAGGCCAGCGAACTGGGTGGCGAGCGCGTCGGCGTTGGCCGGGTTGACGGTGTGGTCCGACCCGCCCTGCCAGATCGACAGCCGCGGCCAGGTGGCGACCCGGTCCGGACCGAACCGGCGCGCCGCGGCCATCCACTCCACCGCGGAGCGGGTCGGCCCGCCCTGCATCATGCGCAGCATCGCCTGGCCGCCGCCCTCGGCGCAGCCGACCGGCAGGCCGGCGACGACGGCTCCCGCGGCAAAGCGGTCCGGGTAGGCCGCGAGCAGGCAGGCCGTCATCGCACCGCCAGCGGACAGCCCGGCCACGAACACGCGGCGAGCGTCGCAGCCGAGCGTCGCGATCGCATGGTCGGCCATGGCGCAGACCGAGGCCACCTCGCCCAGCCCGCGCCGGGTCTGCTGCGGCTGGAACCAGTTGAAGCAGCGCGCCTGATTGTTGCCAGCGTTCTGTTCCGGCAGCACCAGGACGAAGCCGCGCTGGTCGGACAGCGCGACCCAGCCGGACTGCTCGGCAAAGGCGGCCGCGTCCTGCCCGCAGCCGTGCAGCAGCAGCACGACGGGCGCCTTGTCCGGCCGGTCCTGCGGCACCCGGCAGAGCATGCGCAGCCGGCTGGGATTTGGCCCGAAGTCCGCGACGGTATCCCAGTCTGCCGCCGGCGCGGCGCGGCGCGGAATGGCCGGCGGCACCGGCAGGGCGCCGAGCCCGACCGGCATGCCGCTCGTCAGCTCCGCCGCCAGGCGTGCGGCGCCACGCAGCAGCCGGCGCCCCAGCCGCAGTTGGCCGCGCAGGGTGCGCGACCTCAAGCCGGGCGGTCCGACATCGTGATCGCTTGGCTGTCGCGGAGCGGCGCAAACGAGCATGTCGGCGCGCCGCCCGGCATCCCGGAGCCGCAAGCCACCGATGCGAGACCGTCCATGGGTTGTCTTCCAGCACGATGGGCGGATGGGGTGGGATTCGAACCCACGGTACGCTTGCACGTACGGCGGTTTTCAAGACCGCTGCCTTAAACCGCTCGGCCACCCATCCTCGTGCCGCGACGCTACCGCCGGGTCGCGCGGCTGGGCAAGGGCGCGCCCGGCGACGGCCGGGGGTTCCTTGCCTCACGCCGAGACTGTAGGACAACAGTGCGAGCAGCAGTTGGGACGGCAATGAATCGACGCAGCAGACGGCCTTCGAGCAGCCACCAGCCGCACCCCCATCGCCCGCGGGTGGGCACCGCCGGCAACCGGGCTGGAGCAATCCCGGTGGCAGCCGCGGCCGGCTGGACGGGTTGCGCACGGCCGGGTCGGGCTTGGGCGGGTCGGGCTTGGGCGGGTCGGGCTCGGGCGGATCGGGCGACGGCGCTGCGAGGGGCAGGGCTGGCGCTGCTGGCCTCGGGACTGGCGGGCCCGGCGTTGGCCACGCCTCTGCAGGACCCGAACAGCACCGTCACCATCCAGGTGGAGAACGACGCGGTCTCGACGCTCAGCGGCACCTCGGACCAGTACTACACGAGCGGCATCCGGGCGGGCTACGTGTCGCCGACCGACGTGCTGCCGGTGCCGCTGGCGATCCTCGGCCACGACGTATGGGGCGACGGAGTGCAGCGCATCAGCATCACCATCAACCAGTCGATCTTCACCCCGCGCGACACCCAGGCCTACGTGCCGAGCCCCCACGACCACCCCTACGAGGGCCAGCTGCTCGCCAACTTCGGGATCATCCAGGACACCGACGCCAGGCGAGACTTCGCGGCGATCAGCCTCGGCGTGATCGGTCCCTCCGCCGAAGGCCAGCAGGTGCAGAACGGCTTCCACAACATCATCGGCGACACGCCGAACCGCGGCTGGAACGCGCAGGTGCCCGACCAGGCAGCCTTCAACTTCGAGGTGCAGCGCACCTATCGGCTGCCGGTCGCCGAGTTCGCGGTGCCGTATGCGGGTGGGGTGGGCGTCGACGCGCTGCCGTCGGGCAAGCTCGCCGGCGGCGACGTGCGCACCTACGCGCAGCTCGGTGTGCTGGTCCGGCTGGGCCAGGGGCTCGACAGCGATTTCGGCCCGTCGACAACGCAGTACGGGCAGAACGGCACCGACGCCTACATGGCGACGCGACCGTTCGCGTGGTACGTCTTCGGCGGGCTGGACGGCCAGGCGGTCGGCTACGACGCGTCGCTGCAGGGCGACCTGTTCCGGCAGTACAGCCCGCATGTGTCCAAGCTGTGGGATGTGGGCGAGCTGTCGGCGGGTGCGGCGGTGATGATCCGCGGCCTGCGCGTCACCTACACGCAGACCTGGCAGACCCAGCAGTTCCACGGACAGAAAGGCGGGTTGTTCAACTTCGGCTCGCTCGCGCTGTCGGCGAAGTTCTGAAAGTTCGTTTGAGGACTTGCTCTGCCGAATGAGATGGCGTGGCTGTGCGAGCTCCGGAGCGGCCTCTGTGGCCGTGAATACCGGAGCATGGCACCGGCGATGCCCTGGTGGCATGGAAGCTCGAGCGGATCGGCCGGTCACCTGGCCATGTCGTCGAACTTGCGAACGCGCTGCGCGCCTGCGGAGTGATCCTCAAGATGCTGACCGGCGGGATCGCCACGACCAGCTCCCCGGATCGCCTGGTGTTCGGCATCTTCGCCACCCTGGCCGAGTTCGAGCGCGACCTTATCAAGGAGCATACCCTTGGCCGGGCTGGCGACGGCCCGTGCGCGTGGCCGGACCGGCGGCAGCCCACGGCTGATGACCCGAGCCAAGTTGCGGACCGCCATGACGATGATGGCCGACCGCAACAACGTTGCCGGCGATCTCGCCGAGCAACTCGGCATCTCCGTCAGCACGCTCTGCGCCCATGTAGACGGCGAGGGGCAGGCAAAGCCATGCGCCCGCAAGCTGCTCGGTCGCTGACCGGCAGGTGCCAGTCTCCTTGCTGACGGCAGAACAGAAGCGTCGTTACGGCCGCTATGCGGGTGAGCCCAGCAGGACCAGCTCGCCTGACGATCCATCCTCGCAGGTGACAAGAGCCAGGGCCGGCATGAACAGAGACC
>CAXSEF010000009.1:0-5543 GCA_964236535.1 uncultured Acetobacteraceae bacterium | reverse complement strand
CCTGACGATCCATCCTCGCAGGTGACAAGAGCCAGGGCCGGCATGAACAGAGACCCCGTCATCGCCCGCAGACTGGCCGCAGCGACGTCTCTGCTGCTCGCGGCGTGGCTGTCTCTGGGTCCCGCCCATGCCGCGGCGCCGACCCTGATGCGACTCCCGAACGCGAGCGCCACCGACATTGCCTTCGTCGCCCGTGGCGCGCTCTGGACCGCCCCGCTGGCCGGCGGCACGGCGCGGCGGCTGACCGCGGGCAACATCTCCGGCGTCACCGCGCCGCGCTTCTCTCCGGACGGGCAGTGGATCGCCTTCACCGGACGTCACGACGGCGCCTACGACGTCTTCGTCATGCCCGCGGCCGGCGGTCCAGCGCAGAGACTGACCTTCGACGCCGCCCGCAGCGCCAGCGGCAACCTCGTCGTCACCTGGACGCCCGACTCACGGCGGGTCGTGTTCTTATCGGGCCGCGATTCACCGGTGAAGCGGATCCTGCAGGCCTACTCGGTGGCGGTCGAGGGCGACATGGCGCAGCGCCTGCCGCTCGATCGCGCCGGGCTGTTGTCATACGGGCCGACCGGGCGCGTGATCGCCCTCAACCGCTTCTTCCGCAACTTCGAGCTGCGCAAGCGCTACCTGGGCGGCCAGGCGCAGGCGATCTTCACCTACGATCTCGACAGCCATGCATTGACGCGCATCACCGACTGGAAGGGCACCAGCACGGCGCCGATGTGGTTCGGCAACCGGATCTACTTCCTCTCCGATCGTGGCGCCGGGTTCCGCGTCAACGTCTGGGCCTGCGATCCGGACGGGCGCGGACTGCGCCAGATCACGCACTTCGCCGACTACGACGTCGATTACCCATCGCTCGGCGGCCGCACCATCACCTTCCAGCAGGGCGGCGGGCTGTGGGCGATCGACCTGCCGTCGGAGCGTCTCCGTCCGGTCGCGGTCGACGTGCCGGACGACGGCGCGAACACGATAGCGCGCACCGTCGCCGTCGGGGCCTGGGTCCGCGCCACGAATGCCACCGGCGGCATCGACTACGCCCTGTCCCCGGACGGCGACACCCTGCTGCTGTCGGCGCACGGCGACCTGTTCGGCGTCCGGCCGGATGGCCGCGCCGACGACCTGACCGCGACCCCCGGCATCGACGAGGACCACCCGTCCTGGTCGCCGGACGGCCGCATGATCGCCTACGAGACCGATGCCCGCGGCGAGCAGCAGCTGGCGATCCGGCTGGCGCACGGTGGCTCCCCCCGCCTGCTGACGCAATTCGCCACCGGCTACCGCTACGAGGCGACATGGTCGCCGTCCGGTGACCTGCTCGCGGTGCCGGATGCGAACCACGCGCTCTGGCTGGTGCCGATCGATGGCCGCGGCCCGCACCTGGTCGCCCGCGACCCCGCCGCCGAGATCCGCGATGCCGGATTCTCGCCGGACGGGCGCTGGCTCGCCTACAGCGCCACCCGACCGAACCACCAACGCGCGATCCACCTGTACGAGCCGTCCACCGGCCGCGACACCACACTCGGCACGCCAATGGAGAGCGACCGCGCCCCGGTGTTCTCGTCCGACGGACGGCTGCTGCTGTTCGTGTCGAAGCGCAACGAGCTGCCCTTCGTATCCGACCGCGACGACGAGAGCATCGTCGTCACGCTGAACTCCGATGGACTCTACGCCGCGACCCTCGATCCGTCCGATCCGTCGCCCCTGCTGCCGGCGCCCGTTGCCGGCACGGTGCGGCCGCCGCTGCACGTCGAGCTGGAGGGGCTGATGACGCGAGCGGTGGCGCTGCCGGTCACGCCCACGGTCATCGACGGGCTCGCGGTGCGCGACGGCACCGCGTTCTACCAGACCAGCCCGCCGCAGCTGCTGTCCGGAGACCTGCCGGGCCAGCACGGCGCGCTGCACGCCCTCGACCTGCGCACCCTGGCCGACCGCGTTGTCGCCACTGGGCTATCCGGCCCCAGCCTGTCGGCAGACGGCAGCCAGGTGGCCTTTCGCGGCGATGACGACGCCTGGCACATCGCACCGACCCGCCCGGGGCTGGGTCCGGTCGCAACGCTGGATCTCGCCGGCCTGCGCGCCGTCGTCGATCCCAGGGCCGAGTGGCGCCAGATGTTCGAGCAGGCCTGGCGGCTCGACCGTGACGTGTTCTTCAGCGCCGCCATGAACGGCGACGACTGGCGCGCGGTGCACGACGCCTACGCACCGCTGCTGCCGCTGCTCGGTTCGGACGACGACTTCCTCTACCTGCTGGCGCAACTTCAGGGCGAGCTCGCCAGCTCGCACACCTTCATCGTCGGGCTCAGCGACCATGCGGTCTCGACGCCGCGTCTGGGAGTCGACTATGCGCTCGACCCGAGCTCGGGCCGCATCCGGCTCGCGCATATCTACGCCGGCGACAACACCAGGCCCGGCCTCCGCGGGCCGTTGTCGCAGCCTGGCCTGGACCTGCGCGAGGGCGACGTCCTGCTGGCGATCGACGGCCGGCCGCTGCGGCCACCCGGAAGCGCGGACGCGCTGCTTGCCGGCCATCGTGGGCCGGTCGTCCTGACAGTGGCGCGCACTCCGGATGGCCCAGCCCGGACCGTGAGGGTCGAGCCGACGGACGACGAGATGTCGCTCCGCCTCGTGGACATGATCGCGCGTAACCGCGAGCGGGTCGCTCTGCTCTCCGGCGGCCGGCTCGGCTATGTGTTCCTGTCCGACTTCGACGAGCTCGGTTCCGAGCAGTTCGTGCGCCAGTTCTATCCGCAGGCCGAGAAGGACGGCCTCGTCATCGACGTGCGCTGGAACACGGGCGGCTTCACCAGCCAGGCGGTGCTCGACGTGCTGCGCCGCGCGCGGGCCGGCGTGTTCGTCAACCGGGAGGGCGCCGTCTCCCCGTTGCCCGCGACCACTGCGCCGCCGGCCCTGGTCACCCTGATCAACGAGGGTACGGCGTCGGACGGCGACCAGTTCCCATACTTCTTCCGGCAGTTCGGATTGGGGCCGGTGGTCGGCACGAGGAGCTGGGGTGGCGTCCAGGGGATCAACGCGCCTTGGCCGCTGATGAACGGCACCGGCATCACCATCCCAAAGGATTCGCTCGCCGATCTCGACCGGCACTGGATCATCGAGAACGAGGGTACGGCGCCGGACATCACCATCGACGACCGGCCGGACGATGTCATCCCCGGCGTCGACACCCAGCTGGATGGGGCGGTGCGGGTGGCGCTGGACCGTCTCGCCCACGTGCCGGTCATCCGGCCCGGCGCGCCGGCCCCGTTGCCGGCCTATCCGGCGGCGGGAAACATCCCAGGCGCATGGTTCGGCCCAGGTCCGGTCAACGGCCCACTCCAGCGCTGATGAGGTTGACTGCCGCCGCAGCGCTAGGCAGTCCTGCCTGGGGCGCCGGCTGCGGCGGCTCGTTGGGCTGGCCCGGGCGCGTCCGGGCGGCCCGGGAAGGATTTCATACCGATGAAGCTGCTCCTGGCCGCGTGCATTGCCGCAGTTCCCGCCCTGGCCCGCGCCGAGGACCGCCCGCTGCACGACTTCCTGTCCGTGGCTTTGTCGCCCGACGGGCAGCGCATCGCCTCCGTCGAGGGGGACGTGCCGCCTGGGGGCGGATCGCCGGACATCCGCGCCCTGGTGATTCGAAACCGCGACGGCAGCGGCGCCGTCACGGTGCCGCTCGCGTGCGGCGCCAGGCCCGAGTGCACGCCGTCCGACCTCGCCTGGACGCCCGACAGCCTTCATCTCGCCTTCGTGCTGCGCACCCCCGGCAGCCATGCCCACGACATCTACCTGGCCGATCCGGCAGGAGGCGCGCCCGCCAGGCTGCTCGGGTTCGACGGCACGCTCGGCGGCCTGCGCTACGGGCCCGATGGCACCCTGGCGGTCCTGGCAACGGAGAAGGCGCAGAAGGAGACGGGCGCGGTCGAGGCGGGGGCGCCCGAGCTGGGCGAGCTGGGCGCCGAAATCCACGAGCAGCGCATCGCCACCCTTCAGGACGGCGCACTGCATTTCGTCTCCCCGCCCGACCTGTTCGTCTACGAGTACGACTGGCGGCCTGGCGGGCAAGGCTTCGTGGGCACGGCAGCGCCGGGCGACGGCGACAACCACTGGTGGATTGCCAAGCTCTACGCGTTCAGCCCGGCCGGAGAGGCGAGGGTCCTCTACGCACCTGCCGACGCGCGGCTACAGCTGGCCCGGCCCCGCGTCTCGCCGGACGGGACGCATGCCTCGTTCATCGGCGGGCTGATGAGCGATTTCGGCTCGACCGGCGGCGACGCCTTCGTGCTCGACCTGGCCGGCGGGCCACAGGCTCGCGTGACGCCAGTCGATCTCACGCAAGGCTGGCACGCCTCGGTCACGTCGCTGGTCTGGAACTGCGACGGGCAGACGCTGCGGGCCTCGCTGCTGGCAGGGGAAAACACCCAGCTCGTGAACCTCTCGACCACGGCGAAGGCGGCGCCGCTCACGGTGGCGTTCTCCGGCCAGCAGCGGCTGGAGGCGGACGAGGCGCCGATCTCGGCGTCCTGCAAGGCCGGCCAGACCGCCACGATCCGCCAGGACTACACGACGCCGCCCGAGATCGCCGTTGGCCCGATCGGCCAGTGGCAGGACGCGACGCACGCCAACGCGGGGCAGTCGGCACCAGCGCGGGTGCGGAGCCTGTCCTGGCAGCATGACGGGTTCCGGGTGCAGGGCTGGCTGCTGCTGCCGCAATCGGCGCCGGAAGGCTCGAAGCTGCCGATGGTGACATTCGTGCATGGCGGGCCGGCTGCCGCCAACGAGCCTTACTTCGTAGGGACAGGCCCGCTCCGCTCCCTGCTGGAGAAGGGCTACGCCGTGTTCCTGCCCAACCCGCGCGGCAGCTTCGGCCAGGGCGAGGCGTTCACCCGGGCCAACGTGCGCGACCTCGGCTATGGCGACCTCGGCGACATCCTGGCCGGCATCGACGCGGCCGAGGCCGCCGCCCCGATCGACGAGGCCCGGCTCGGCATCACCGGCTGGAGCTACGGCGGCTTCATGACCATGTTCGCCGTGACGCAGACCGACCGTTTCCATGCGGCCTTCGCCGGGGCCGGCCTCTCGGACTGGCAGTCCTACTATGGCGAGAACGGCATCGACGGCTGGATGATCCCGTACTTCGGCGCGTCGGTGTACCAGGACCCGGGCGTCTACGCGCGTTCGGCGCCGATCAGCTTCATCACCCGCGTGCGCACGCCGACCTTCGCCGTCGTCGGCGAGCGTGACGTGGAATGCCCAGCGCCGCAGACCATGGAGTTCTGGCACGCGCTTGTTGCGCTGGGCGTGCCCACGGGCGCGGTGATCTATCCGGGCGATGGCCACTGGATCCGCAACCCGGAGCATGTGGCCGATATCAGTCGGCGCATGGTCGGCTGGTTCGACACCTACCTGCGGCACTGACGTCCCGCCATCGGCCGCCTGCGCGCGCTCGCCCCGGACCCGGTGGCCTTGGCCGTTGCCTGGTGGACGGCGGGCAGCGTCGTGGATCTTCAACCGGGCCAGCGCGTCCGGTCCGCCCCACACTCCTG
>CAXSEF010000008.1:0-74591 GCA_964236535.1 uncultured Acetobacteraceae bacterium | reverse complement strand
ACGTCCGGGACCGGGGCCGCGGAGACGGTGACGAGCCTGGCGGTCTCCACGGCGGGCACGGTGGACGCGGCGACGTATGCCGGCGACGTGGCGAGCGTGCAGTCGGTGAACGACGCGGCGAACAGCGTCGCGGTGACGGTGACGCATGACGGCGTGATGCTGGGTTCCGGCACGCTCTATGTGGTGGGCTTCACCGGCAACGCGTTCGTGGTCAGCGCGGGCAGCGCCGCGGCAGGGGCTGCGATGCTGGACGCGAGCGGCGGCGACTACGCGGCGGCCGGCAGCGACATCGCGATGGTGTCCTACACGCCGGTGGCCGCGGGCGAGGCGCTGGATTTCTCCGCGGGCGGGACGTTCACCGCCGTGCCCGGGGTGGCGATCACCGTGGCCGGCGGGGCGTATTCCGTCGTGGCGAACAGCACGACGGTGACGGCTCCGGCGGCGTCGAGCGTCGTCACCGACGCGACCGGCGGGTTCGACCTGATCGAGAGCCAGGGGATGGACACGATCGATGCCGGGAGCGGCTACGACACGGTGTTCGCGTCGGGCCCGCAGGCCTCGGTGGCGGGCGGCAGCGGGCACCTGGTGTTCGTTGCCGGCAGCGGGTCGTACTTCGCAGGCGGCGGGGCGGGGTCGGACACGCTGTACGGCGGCTCGGGGAGCGACACGCTGGTGGGCGGCCTGGGCGGGGGCAGCGTGCTGGTGGCGGGCGCGGGCAACACGACGCTCGGCGGCGGCAACGCGGACCTGATGTTCGGCGGCACGCTGGCCACGACGTTCGACGGCAGCGCGGGCGGCGGCGACGTCATGGTGGGCGGCGCGGGGGCCAACACGTTCGACATGACGGCGGGCGACGTGGCGTTCGGCGGACCGACGACGGACAGCTTCGTCGCCGGCGCCGGCGCGGCGACGATCGTGGAGGGCGGCGGGACCGAGGCCGTGGCGTTCGGCGCGGGCAGCGGCACGGCGTTCGCGGGCACCGGGGCGGATGTCTTCACCGTGGTGTTCGGGCTGGGCGGGACGGACGCGGTGGTGGGGCTGAAGGCGGCCGACCACCTGGTGCTGCGCGGGTTCAGCGCGGCGCAGGAGCAGGCGGCGCTGGCGGGGGCGAGCCACGGGTCGTTCGGCACGGCGCTGGCGCTCGCGGACGGGACGAAGCTGACGCTGTTCGGGGTGCAGACGCTGGGGGCGGGGCAGGTCGGCGTGGCCTGACGCCGCCGGCCGACCACCCGGACGCGTTCGGGCGCGTGCTCGTTCGTCGGCGCACGGGCCTGTCCACCGCCAGGACGCAGGGGGCGCCGCGCGTCGGCGGGTCCGGGCAGAGCGCACGCTTCGGCTGCCGACCGGGTCGACGCTGCGCGAAACCCTTGACATGCCACCGGTGCGCTCTGCGAGACTGCGCGTCTTGGACAGGATCGCACCCGCTGCGGATCGAACGCCTCAGGGTTGACTTGCCCGCGGGCCGGCCCGCTTTCTCCCGAGACGTCCGCCGGACTGCACCGGCTGGCTCAGGGACAGTGCGCCAATGACTCCGTCGCCGACCCCCAACGACGTCGGCGCGCCCGACCTCGACCCGCCCGACCTCGAGCCGCCCGACCTCGAGCCGCCCGCCCCTGCCCTGCGGCAGCGTCTGCACGTGATCACGTGGGGATGCCAGATGAACGTCTACGACAGCCTGCGGATGGCCGACGTGCTGGCGCCGATCGGCTACGGGCCGGCGGCGGGGCCGGACGACGCGGACATGATCGTGCTCAACACCTGCCACATCCGCGACCGTGCGGCCGAGAAGGTGTTCTCCGAGCTGGGGCGGCTGCGTCTGATCAAGCAGGCCCGCAGCGAACGCGGCGAGCGCACCATCCTGGCGGTCGCCGGCTGCGTGGCGCAGGCGGAAGGCGCGGAGATCCTGGCCCGCGCGCCGTACGTGGACATCGTGCTCGGGCCGCAGACCTACCATCGCCTGCCGGAGATGGTCGCGCGCGCGGCGCGGGCGGCCGGCGCGGTGATCGAGACCGATTTCCCGGCCGAGCAGAAGTTCGACCACCTGCCCGATGCCGCGGCGCCGCAGGGGGTGAGCGCGTTTCTCACCGTGCAGGAGGGGTGCGACAGGTTCTGCTCGTTCTGCGTGGTGCCGTACACGCGGGGGTCCGAGTCGAGCCGCCCGGCGCTCGCGGTGCTGGCGGAGGCGCGCCGGCTGGTCGCCCAGGGCAGCCGCGAGATCGTCCTGCTCGGGCAGAACGTCAACGCGTATCACGGCGAGGGCCCGGACGGCCGCGACTGGAGCCTCGCCCGGCTGCTGCGCGCGCTGGCCGACATCCCGGGCGTGCTGCGGCTGCGCTACACCACGTCGCACCCCGCCGACATGGATGGGGCACTGACCGGTCCGGGCGCGGCGGGTTCGGACGGGGCGGGTTCGGGCGCGCGCGGCACGGCGGCCGGTGCGTCCCCTGCGGCCGCTTTCTGCAAGGTCGCTGCCGCGGACTGCCTGGTCGACGCGCATCGCGACCTGCCGCAGCTGATGCCGTTCCTGCATCTGCCCGTGCAGTCGGGTTCCGATCGCGTGCTTGCGGCGATGAACCGCCGCCATACCGCGGACGACTACCTGCGGCTGGTCGACCGGCTGCGCGACGCCAGGCCCGACCTCGCGCTGTCGTCCGACTTCATCACCGGCCATCCCGGCGAGACCGACGCCGACCATGCGGCCACCTTGCGGCTCGTGGAACGGGTGGGGTTCGCCCAGGCGTTCAGCTTCAAGTATTCGGCGCGTCCGGGCACCCCGGCTGCCGGTGCGCCGGCCCAGGTCCCCGAGGCGGTGCGCGACGAGAGGCTGCAGTCGCTGCAGGCGCTGCTGCGCGCCCAGCAGGCCGCGTTCAACACGGCGTGCACCGGGCGCAGCCTGGAGGTGCTGGTGACGGGAGCCGGGCGCCACCCCGGCCAGATCGCCGGCCGCTCGCCCTACCTGCAGCCGGTGCACCTCGACGGGCCGGCTTCGCTGGTCGGCCGGCTGGTGGAGGTGCGGATCGCGGCCGGGCACCCCAACTCGCTGCAGGGATCGTCCCTCGCCGCGCCACATATCGGTTCAGACCAGGAGAGAGCCTGCGCTTGATCAACCAGACCGACGTCACGAACATCCAGTCTCCCCCTGCCGCAGGCGCCCCGGGTCCGGGTGGCGCCATCGTGATGGCAGGGTTGGCCGCGCCGTCCGTGCAGCCCTCGCGCACGGCGACCCTGCAGTTCGACGACAACGCGCTGCTGTCGCTGCTGCTGGGCGACCATGACCGGCATCTGGTGCGGCTGGAACAGGGTCTTGGCGTGCGGCTGGCCTGCCGCGGCAACCGGGTGGCGATCTCCGGCGCGCCGGACCGGGTGGATCTGGCGCAGGCGGCGCTGACCGGGCTGTACCGTCGGCTGGAGCGGGGCGAGAGCATCCGGCTGGGCGAGATCGACGCGGTGATCCGGCTCAGCGAGCCGGACGGACCGGCGACAGCGTTCCGCCCGGCGGGCGGTGCGCTGGCGGGACGCGAGGGCAGCCGGGGACGCAGCCTGTCCGGGCGCGAGGACAGGTCGCGCGGCGGGAGGGCCGTGGGCCGCGCCGACGAGGCACGCGAGGACGGCCCGCGTCTGCCGCTCGCCGACCTGCCGGCGATCCACACCAAGCGCGGCGCGGTCGGGCCACGCTCGCCCGGGCAGACCGCCTACATGGAGATGCTCGGCCGGCACGAGATGGTGTTCGCGCTGGGTCCGGCCGGGACCGGCAAGACCTATCTCGCGGTGGCGCAGGCGGTGGCGATGCTGCAGTCCAACCAGGTCGACCGCATCGTGCTGTCGCGTCCGGCGGTGGAGGCGGGCGAGCGGCTCGGCTTCCTGCCGGGCGACCTGAAGGAGAAGGTCGACCCCTACCTGCGGCCGCTGTACGACGCGCTGCACGACATGATGCCCGGCGAGCAGGTGATCCGCCGCATGGGCACCGGCGAGATCGAGGTGGCCCCGCTCGCCTTCATGCGCGGCCGCACCCTGAGCCACGCCTTCGTCATCCTCGACGAGGCGCAGAACACCACCCCGGCGCAGATGAAGATGGTGCTGACCCGTATGGGCGAGGGCACCCGCATGGTCATCACCGGCGACCTGACGCAGGTCGACCTGCCGGCCAACATGCCGTCCGGGCTGCGCGATGCCGTGGCGACCCTGGAGGGGATTGCCGGCATCGGCGTCACACGGTTCACCAGCCGCGACGTCGTGCGTCACCCGCTGGTCGCACGGATCGTCGACGCCTACGATCGGGCGGGCGCTGCCCCGCGCGACGACGCGCGGTCCGGGGTCACGCCGGCGCGGCGTGGCGACCCTGACGCCGAGGGCCGGCAGGGTCTGGATCGGCCGGGTGCTGCCGCGACCACGCCTGGCGAGGGCTCGCGCACGAGATCGGACGATGATGCCACGAACTAGAGGCGGCTCCGCGCGCGCGGAGCCGGAATCCGTCGGCCGCATCGAGGCTGCCGCTCACGCCCCGGCGCGGCGTCGGACGACACGGTCCGCCGCGGCGGACGATGCCGGGGGCCTGGACGCTGCGGACGCACCGGACGCGCGACCGGCGGGCAGGGCCAAAGGCGCATCGCGGCCGCGCGGCATGCCTGGCGCCGCGGGCTTCCCGCTGCTGGAGCCCGAGCTGATCGTCGCGGACCGGCGCTGGCATCGGCTGGTGCCGGGCGCACGGCTCGTGGTTGCTCGTGCCGCCCGGCTCGGCGGCGGTGCGGGCAGCGTGCTGCTGACCACGGGGGGAGCGGTCCGCCGCCTGAACGCGCGCTATCGCGGACGCAACGCGTCGACCAACGTGTTGACCTTCGAGGCGGCGGTGGGCGAGCCGGGCGGTGACATCGTCCTGGCGTTCGACGTGGTGCGGCACGAGGCGCAGGCTGCCGGCCGGCGTCCGGCGCACCACCTCGCCCACCTGGTGCTGCATGGCGCCCTACACCTGCGCGGGCATGATCATCACGGTGCCGGCGAGGCGCGTCGCATGGAACTGCGCGAGGCCTGGCTGCTGGCCCGCATGCGCGTGCCGAACCCGTGGGGCCCCGGGCCGTGCCGTCCGACCCCGGCGGTTCCGGGCAGGCCCGCGCCGCACGACCGGCTTGACACCATCGGGCGGTTGCCGCCCGCCACGATACCGGCGTTGTTTCGTCCTGGCCCTCCCGCTGCGGTGAGCCGGCCGTGAGCAGTCCCCTGGCATCGCGGGTTGCAAGCCTGCTAAGCTTCCGCGTTCGCCGCCGCGGCGCCGAGCATGGCGTGCGCGAGTCCATCGCCGAGCTGGTCGCCGAGCCCGCGCAGTCGGGGGATGGCAGCGACGACGTCCACGGCCTGCACGACCTCGACCGGCAGGAACGCTCCCTGATCGCCAACGTGCTGCGCCTGCGTGGCATCACCGCTGACGACGTGATGGTGCCGCGGGCCGACATCGTCGCGATCCCGGCCGACGTGACCCTCGACCAGGCGCTCGACCGCGTGCGCACCGAGGGCCACTCGCGGCTGCCGGTCTATCGCGAACAGCTCGACGAGATCGTGGGCATGGTCCACATCAAGGATCTGTTCGGCTATGTCGGCCGCGCCGACGCCTTCCAGCTCGAGGCGATCGTGCGGCCTCCCCTGATGGTGGCGCCGCAGGTTCCGGTGCTCGATCTGCTGCTGCAGATGCGGATGGCGCGGACCCATCTGGCGCTCGTTGTCGACGAATATGGCGGCATCGACGGTCTGGTGACGATCGAGGACCTGGTCGAGACGATCACCGGCGACATCGCCGACGAGCATGACGAGATCCAGGGCCCGATGCTGACGGAGCGGCAGGACGGCACGCTCGACGTGGATGCACGGCTGAAGGTCGAGGCGTTCGAGACCAGGCTCGGCCCGATCCTGACGGACGACGAGCGGGGTGCCGACATCGAGACCGTGGGCGGGCTGGTGTTCACCCTCGCCGGGCGAGTGCCGGCGCGTGGCGAGGTCATCAGTCACTCGTCGGGGGTGGAATTCCGGGTCATGGATGCCGATGCCCGGCAGATCCGTCGGCTTCGCGCCAAGATGACGAAGGCGGAAGCCGCGGAGTAGTCAGAGCGCACGCCGCGAGTGACCTGGTTACGAAATCAGCAGTATAGTGTCGATCTCAGGGTGACGACGGGTTCGCCTGGCGTGTGCCGGGCTCGTTGTTCGCAGAAGGGTTTGACGTCGGCGATTCCCGTCGTGAATTCAGAGTCGGACGCGTCGGACGCGGTCTGCTGCGCTGATCAGGACCACAGCGTCTGGCATCGCGCCTGGTACGCCAAATCAGGATCGCCCGGGGTCAGGCATCTCGTGGGCTGGTCATCGCGAGATGGATCGCCTCGTCTATCCGAGCCTGGATCGCCGCGCGCTCCTGGGCCCACATCTCGCTCGCGCGGTCATGCGGCTCTGACTGGATGGTGTTCCCGCCGTTCTGTGGCATGGCTTTTTCCCAAAGTGGATGGACGTTTTGTCCAGGCACACTCTAGGTTGCACATCCCAAGAAAGTTTGAACCGCCAGCGTCGCATTGCTGCCATGGTTGCAACGCATTCAATGGCGAACCCGTGGTGAAAGCATCCAGTTTCAGGTACTTGGCCATCAGATACCGCAGCACACTGCGATGTCTGCCGCAGGGATATGGAACGACGATCCGTGCCGGAACTCCAGCCAGGCGGCACCGTGACCGCGGGGCACCCGGCTGCCGCGCCTCGCGACAACCGGGTGTGGCACTCAGGTGTTGGAGTCGGGCATCGGCTTTGGCGTCATCTTCGGCATTCTCATCCCGCTCGCCCTCTGGGCCTGGGTCAGGTGCTGCTGGAGGGTCGGGATGGTGGCCTGTGCGTACGCCTTGACGTCCGGGTCCTGACCGTTCTGCGCCTCATCCTGGAACGCCTGCAGCATCGACTGATGGTCACTGACCTGGCCATGCATGTAGTCGCGGTCGAACCTGGCGCCCTTTTCCGACGTCAGCGTGGTCTTCTGCTGGGTCTGCATGTCGTCCAGGCCGGTCGGCGGTGTGACGCCCTTCGCCGAGGCGATCTTCATCAGCTGATCATTGGCTGCCGAATGATCCTTGATCATCTCGTTGGCGTACGCCTTGACGCGCGGGCTGCGTGCGTTGGTTTGCGCCAGCGTCGCGAGCTGGACCTCCGCCATGCCGTCCTGCGCGGCCATGGTGACGAATGCCTGGTCGGACGCCGCGAGAGCCGGCGGCGGCGGCGCCTCGGCGACCGGGGCCGGTGTCGAGCTGGAACAGGCGGCAATCGGCAGCAGGGTCAGGGCAAGACCCCAGCGCACTATCGTATTCATTGACTTACAGTCTCCTCAGACTTGACGGACGACTCGCGGCTGCGAACGTTCACACTGCGCAACGCGCTACATGCAGACGCGTTCACCTGTCGCGAAGACGCGGTATTTTCCGGCGCCTGCCGGCCCTGCGTGGTGCAGTTCGGCCGCAGACCCTCCTGGTCATGATCCCGCGCCGGGTCGAGCAGCCGGTGACGTGCGCGCGCGAAGCTCGGGTCAGCGGGCGTGGCGGAACCGCTCCACCGCGGCCACGAGCGCCCGTCGGACTCCCGGCTCGAGGGCGGAGTGCCCGGCATCCGGGATCACGGTCAGTCGCGCTTGCGGCCACGCCGCCGAGAGCTCGAACGCGGAGACTGCCGGGCAGATCATGTCGTAGCGCCCCTGCACGATCTCCGCGGGAAGATGCGCGATGCGATCCATGTGGCCGAGCAGGCCCTCCGGCGGCAGGAACAGGCCGTGCGCGAAGTAGTGCGCCTCGATCCGCGCCAGGCCGAGCGCGGTCCGGTCCTGGGCGAACGACGCCACCGTGTCGGGGCTGGGCAGCAGGGTGCTGCACGAACCCTCGTATACCGACCAGGCGCGTGCCGCGGGCTGATGCACCAGGGGATCGGGATGGGTGAGGCGCGCGAGATAGGCGCCCAGCAGGTTGCCGCGCTCTTCGACCGGCAGCTGGTTCACGAAGGCGGCATGGGCGTCGGGGAACACCCGCGCCATCCCGTGCAGGAACCACTCGACCTCTTCGGCACGGCCGAGGAACACCCCGCGCAGCACCAGGCCGATCACGCGGTCGGGGTGGGCCTGCGCATAGGCGAGCGCGAGCGTCGACCCCCAGGAGCCGCCGAACAGCAGCCAGCGCTCCAGCCCGAGGTGGACGCGCAACGCCTCGATGTCGGCCACGAGATGCGTGGTGGTGTTGGCGTCCAGCTTGCCCAGCGGGCGGGAGCGGCCGGCGCCGCGCTGGTCGAAGATCGCCACCCGCCAGAACTGGGGGTCGAAGAAACGGCGGTGCACCGCGCCGGCGCCGGCGCCGGGGCCGCCGTGCAGGAACAGCGCCGGGCGGCCGCGCGGGTGGCCGACCTGCTCCCAGTACATCATGTGGCCGTCCGAAAGCGGCAGGAAGCCGGTCTCGAACGGTCCGATCTCCGGGAAAAGGTCGCCACGTGGCATCGCCGGTCAGTGTAACTGCGTCAGGTTGGCCAGGCGAGACCCTGGCGACATGATACGGGCGCCGCCGCACGATCGGGGTGGGTGCGGGAAGGACAGCGAGGCTGGGATCTGCCCAGGACCCGCCAAAGGCCGCAGGGCTCCGGACACCATCTCCATGAGGCCGGTGGCACGACGCATCGGGGGTGCGGCCGGAATGTCGATTGCAGGCCTGAGGTCCCGGCGGGCCCTCGCCTTGGAGGGGCAGCATCCTGGACCTGGTCGCCGTCGGCTTCAGAGACGGGACGTCATTCAGGAGCATGGCTTGTGTTTGACGCGGCGGCCGCGAAGAGTCCGGTGATGCACAAGCTCTGGCTTCCCCTCGGTGCCTTTGCCGGCCTTGCGGCCGTCGCCATGAGCGCGCTGCTCGCACATGCCTTGCCGCAGCGCCTCGATCCCGCACGGCTGCAGATGGTGGCCGGCGCGGTGCAGATGCAGGGCTGGCACGCGCTGGCGCTGGTGCTGACCGGGGTCTGGGCGGCGCGCGGTGGAGTCCTTGCGACCATGGCCGGCTGCTGCTTCGCCGCGGGCACGCTGCTGTTCTGCGGGGGTGTCTACGCGATCGCGCTGGCCGGGGTCCGGCTCGGACCGGCGGCGCCGAGCGGTGGCGTGCTGCTGATGCTGGGCTGGCTGCTGCTCGGCTGCTCCGCGTTTCGCGCCGTCTGATACCGACCGGTCTTGGGCGTGATCAGGCAGGCGAGCAAGGCCAGAGGCGCTGCCTCCGGACTCCGCCAAAGGCCTGGCCTTTGGAATCCCTGTGCTCAAGGAAGGGGTTTCCAAAGGCCTCAGGCCTTTGGCGGGTCTGGGCAGAGCCCGGCCTTGCCTGCTTACGGATCGATGCCTGGACCCGCCGGCATGAGTCGTGCGCCGGCCCGGGGTCGCGGTTGTGCCCGGGTGCGCTGCGCAGGCGCGTGGTGATCCGCAGCGCCTACCTTGCCGCCGAGGGCCTCGAGGCGCCGCTTGCCGAGGAGCTGGCGATTGCAGGCGTGGTGGTCGACGGCTGGCATGGGCGTCTGGCGCTCTCGCCGGACCCGGCGCGTCGGGCGGCCTGGGCGATCGACACCTGGCTCGATGCGCGCGAGATCGCGATGGGATCGGTGCGCGAGGCGGCGGATGCGCTGCGCGGCATGCAGCGCAACTGGGGTCTCTACGGGGCGGCGCACCACCGGCGCTGCGCGCTGGTGGCCGGGCGGCTGCCGTCGCTGCTGCCCAGGACGCTGGTGTTCCCCGCGCCGGCGCCGACGTCGCACCTCGGCGCCTGGACGTTGCTGACGGCCGACCGGCTGCTCGCGAGCCCGGCCACGGCGAGTCCGTTCGTGGGCGGCGTGTGCCGGTTCGAGGAGGACCACGTCGGGCCGCCCAGCCGCGCCTACCTGAAGCTGTGGGAGGCCTGCACGGTGTGGCGGGACTGGCCGCGCCCAGGCCAGTCCTGCCTCGACCTGGGCGCGGCGCCGGGCGGCTGGACCTGGGCGATCGCCTCGCTGGGCGCCGCGGTCACGGCGGTCGATCGTGCGCCGCTCGCCGCCACGGTCGCAGCGATGCCCCTGGTCAGGACGCTGCGGGAGAGTGCGTTCGGGCTGGAGCCGAAGGCGTCGCCGGCGGTGGACTGGCTGTTCTCCGACGTGATCGCCTATCCGCCGCGGCTGCTGGCGCTGGTCCGGCGCTGGATCGACTCCGGTCGGGCGGCGCGGATCGTCTGCACGGTGAAGTTCCAGGGCGAGACCGACCACGAGACGGCCGGGGCGTTCGCGGCCATCCCCGGCGGGCAGCTGCTGCACCTGTTCCACAACAAGCACGAGCTGACCTTCCTGTGGCGCGCCGGCCAGGAGCTGCGGCGGACGGATGCCGACCCTTGACCTTCAGGCACAGCAAGGCCGGGTTTTTCCTCCGCCCGCATTCCAGTGGCCGGAAGCGGGCCATCGGAATATCGCGCGGGCTGAGTCCAGACCAGCCGAAGGCCGGGCCGATGGCTGTACCCGCAGACAAAGGCTCTGGCCTTGCTTGCCTTGCCGGTCACGCACCACAGCCGACCGTCAGCGGAACAGCTTCCCGACGTTCAGCACCGTATGCCAGACGCCCCACGCGAGCGGGACGAAGGCAATCGCCCAGTAGAATGCCACCTTCGCGCCGCTCACGTCCGCACTCCCACCGGAAGATCGGACGCGATGTCGCTGTCGGCCTCGCGCAGCGGGCGGACCAGCAGGTTGCAGACGAGGCCGCACAGCAGCAGGGCGGCCATGACGTACATGGTGACCGTGTAGGCCTGTGCCTTGGCGACCCCGTTGCCGATCTGCCAGGCACGCAGGTAGTTCACCAGCACCGGGCCGAGCACGCCGGCGGCCGACCAGGCGGTGAGCAGGCGTCCATGGATGGCGCCGACGTACTGCAGGCCGAAGATGTCGCGCAGGTAGGCGGGCACGGTCGAGAAGCCGCCGCCGTACATGCTGATGATCACGCCGTAGCAGAGCACGAAGGCGACGATGTTGCCGCTCTGCCCGCTGAACGGCACAAGGGCATACAGCAGGAAGCCGAGGGTGAAGAAGATCGCGAAGGTGGTCTTGCGGCCGAGGCGGTCGGAGCCCGAGGCCCAGATGAAGCGGCCGCCCATGTTGAACAGGCTGAGCAGGCCGACGAAGCCGGCTGCGGCATAGGTGGTGATGCGGCCGGGGAACATCTCCTGGCTCATCGCCGAGGCCTGTTCGAGCACGCCGATGCCGGCGGTGACGTTGAGGAACAGCACCGCCCAGATGAGCCAGAACTGGCGGGTCTTGACCGCCTCGTACTGGGTGACGGCCGGCATGTTGGCGACGCTGAGGCTAGTGGGGCGGGGCACGAAGCCCTCCGGCGCCCAGCCGGCGGCAGGGACGCGCACGATCGCCGCGCCGATCAGCATGAAGCAGAACGAGCCGATACCGAGGGTGGCGAAGGTCTGCGCCACACCCAGGTGGCCGGCGCTGCCGTACCAGTCCATCAGCATCACCGAGAGCGGGGCGGCGATCATCGCGCCGCCGCCGAACCCCATGATCGCGAGGCCGGTGGCCATGCCGGGCCGATCGGGGAACCAGCTCATCAGCGTCTTGACCGGAGAGATGTAGCCAAGGCCGAGGCCGCAGCCGCCGAGCACGCCGTAGCCCAGGTAGAGCATCCAGAGCTGATGCAACGCGATGCCCAGCGCGCCGACCAGCAGGCCGCCGCCGAAGCAGCAGGCCGCGGTGACCATGGCGCGGCGCGGGCCGACCCGGTCGAGCCAGCCGCCGAACAGCGCCGAGGCGATGCCGAGGAAGGCGATCGCGATGGAGAAGATCCATCCGAGCCTGGCCAGGGTCCAGTCGTCGGGCGCCTGGGTGGTGCCGCCGATCAGCCGGGTCAACGGCAGGTTGAAGACGCTGAACGCGTAGACCTGGCCGATCGAGAGATGCACGCAAAGGGCGGCGGGCGGAACGAGCCAGCGGTTGAAGCCGGGCGGTGCGACGGTGCGCTCGCGTGCAAGGATTGATGGCACTCTGACGATGCTCCTTGAATTCGGCGTTGACGGGCAGTTCGTCGGGCGAAGCGTAGGGATGCGCCGATGGAAACACCAGACCTCGCCGTGCGAAGCCTTCGTGACAGGGCTTGCAGCATCGCGAGCCCCGGTGGGCTCGGATCGCGGTGCTCCCGGGACTGGTCCCTAGACGTTGAAACGGAACAGCAGGACGTCGCCGTCGCGCACGGGGTAGTCGCGGCCCTCGACGCGCATCCTGCCGGCCTCCTTGGCGCCCGCCTCGCCCTTGCATGCGATGAAGTCGGCGTAGCCGATGGTCTCGCAGGCGATGAAGCCGCGCTCGAAGTCGTTGTGGATGACGGCGGCGGCCTGCGGCGCCCTGGTACCGGCGGTGATGGTCCAGGCGCGGGTCTCCTTGGGGCCGCAGGTGAAGTAGGTCACGAGGCCGAGCAGCGCGTAGCCGGCGCGGATCACCCGGTCGAGGCCGCTGTCGGACAGCCCGAGCCCGTCGAGGAACTCGGCACGGTCGGCGGCCGGCAGCTGGCTGACCTCGGCCTCGATGGCGGCGGACACCACCACCACGCCGGCGCCCTCGGCCGCGGCACGCGCGGCCACCCGGGCCGACTGCGCGTTGCCGGCGGAGGCGACCGCTTCCTCGACGTTGCACACGTAGAGCACCGGCTTCGAGGTCATCAGGTTGAGCCGGCGCGCGGCCTCGGCATCGGCGGGGGCGATGGCGGTCCGCGCGGGGCGGCCGGCCTGCAGGGCGGCGACGATCGGCTCCATCAGGGCGACGGCTGCGAGGCTGTCGCGGTCGCCGCCGCGGGCCTTCTTCACCAGGGCCGGCAGGCGCTTCTCCAGGCTCTCCAGGTCGGCGAGCATCAGCTCGGTCTCGACGATCTCGGCGTCGCGGATCGGGTCGATCGCGCCCTCGACATGGGTGACGTCGGGGTCCTCGAAGCAGCGCAGCACGTGGATGATCGCGTCGGTCTCGCGGATGTTGGCGAGGAACTGGTTGCCGAGGCCCTCGCCCTTCGAGGCGCCGCGCACCAGGCCGGCGATGTCGACGAACTCCAGGCTGGTGGGTACGGTCTTCTGCGATTTCCCGATCGCGGAGAGGGCGTCGAGGCGGGGGTCGGGAACCGCGACGCGGCCGGTGTTGGGCTCGATGGTGCAGAACGGGTAGTTGGCGGCCTGCGCGGCGGCGGTCGCGGTGAGCGCGTTGAAGAGCGTGGACTTGCCGACGTTGGGCAGGCCGACGATGCCGCAGTTGAAGCCCATCTCTGACGTCTCCACAGGAAGCAAGGCCGGGCGCTTCCTCCGCCCGCATTCCACTGGCCCGGGCAGGCCAGCGGAACCTTGCGCGGGCGACGCCCGGACCCGGCAAAGGCCTGAGGCCTTTGGCGGCCCATTCCATGAGCACAAGGATTCCAGAGGCTGGCCTTTGGCGGAGTCCAGAGGCAGAGCCTCCGGCCTTGCCTGCCTGGCCGGTCACACTGGATGCAGGTTGGTATTACTTGCCCTGCGTGGCCAGCGCCACCCTGCTCATGAACTCCTCAGGCCGCCCTTCGACGAGCAGCGCGGCCTGGGCGGCCACCTCGTCCAGCAGGGCGTCGAGCCAGGGCTGGTCGACCTTGGCGAAGTCACCGAGGACGTGGCCGGTGACCCGGTCCCGATGCCCGGGGTGGCCGATCCCGAGGCGGACGCGCCAGTACTCGGGCGAGCCGAGCCGGCGATCCATCGAGCGCAGCCCGTTATGGCCGGCCGCCCCGCCGCCCCGCTTGATGCGGACCTTGCCGGGCGTGAGGTCGAGCTCGTCGTGGAAGGCGGTGATCGCTTCGGGCGGCACCCTGAAGAACGCGGCGGCCGGCTGCACCGACTCGCCGCTGTCGTTCATGTAGGTCCCGGGTTTGAGCGCGAGGATGCGCTGCGGACCGATGCTGCCCTCGGCCACGAGGCCCTTGAACCGGCGGCGCCAGGGCGAGAAGCCGTGGCGCCGCGCGATGCGGTCGAGTGCCATGAAGCCGATGTTGTGCCGCTGCCGGGCCTGGCCTGGCTCGGGATTGCCGAGCCCGACCCAGAGCAGCATGCGGTACCTACTTCTTCGCGGCGGGCTTTGCCGGAGCCTTCGCGGGTGCGGACGGGGCCCTGGTGCCCTTGGCCGGTGCCTTGCCGGCGGGAGCGGCCGCCGCCGAGGCGTTCGGGTCCACGGGGGCGTCGGGCAGCTTCGACGGCGACGCGACGGTCGCGACCACGAAGTCGCGGTCGGCGATGGTCGGGCGGATGCCTTCGGTGCCGATCAGGTTGTGCCAGCGGACGTTGTCGTTGATGTCGAGGGTGCCGAGGTCGGCCTCGAAGCGCTCGGGGACCCGGTCGGGGTCGGCGAACACCTCGACGGTGTGGCGCACGACGTTGAGCACGCCGCCGCGCTTGAGTCCGGGCGAGGTCGCCTCGTTGAGGAAGGCCACCTGCACGGAGACACGGATCTCCTCGCCCGCGGCGAGGCGCTGGAAGTCGACGTGCTCGGGGCGGTCGGTGACGGGGTGGAGCTGCACCTCGCGCAGCAGGGCGCGGGTGGTCTCGCCGCCGACGGTGACCTCGTACAGACGCGAGCGCCAGCCGCCGCGGGTCAGCTCGCGCATGACCGCGCGGGGGTCGAGCGCGATCAGCGCCGCGGCCTGCTTGGCGCCGTAGATGACGGCGGGGACCTTGCCCGCCCGACGCGTTGCGCGTGCCGCCCCCTTGCCTGCCCGCTCGCGCGCCTCGGCCTCGATCGTCGTGAAGTTGGCCATGATGCACTCCCAATGCGCAACGCCGGCCTCCAGGGGTGCCGGCGCACAGGCGCGCGACATAGCGGAAACGGGAGTTCGCGGCAACCGGCGCGGCGGCCCTGGGCACCAGCCTGCAAGCGAAGCAAGGCCGGGCTTTCCCTCCGCCCGGACCCGCCGAAGGCCTGAGGCCCTTGAAACCCCTTCCTTAAGCACGAGGATTCCAAAGGCCCGGCCTTTGGCGGAGTCCAGAGGCAGAGCCTCTGGCCTTGCTTGCCTTGCGGTCACGCTCAGGGCCTGTTGGTATGAATCACGCCTTCCGGCATACGATGTCGTCCTGATGGGTTCCGCCTCGCGGCCCCCCGACCAGGGGCAGGACCGCCGGCCGGGTCAGACACACTCCGAGGAGCCTGCCATGCCGGATATCCAGCCGCCCGAGACGCCGCTGCCGCTCCGCCTGCGCGTGAACGGGCGCGACCACACCATGGCGCTCGACCCGCGCACCACGCTGCTGGACGCGCTGCGCGAGCACCTCGGGCTGACCGGGACCAAGGTCGGGTGCAACCACGGCACCTGCGGCGCCTGCACGGTGCACATCGACGGGCGACGGCAGCTGTCCTGCCTGACGCTGGCAGCGGCGGCGCAGGGTCGAGACATCCGCACCATCGAGGGGCTGGCCGGTGTGGACGGGGCGCTGCATCCGATGCAGGCGGCGTTCGTGGCGCACGACGCGATGCAGTGCGGCTACTGCACGCCGGGGCAGATCATGTCGGCGGTGGCGTGCGTCGCCGAGGGGCACGCGCGCAGCGACGAGGAGATTCGCGAGTACATGAGCGGCAACCTCTGCCGCTGCGGCGCCTATCCGAACATCGTCGCGGCGGTGCGCGACGTCGCTGCCGGGCAGCGGCAGGAGGCGGCCTGACATGCAGCCGTTCACCTATGCCCGCCCGGCGTCGCTCGACGAGGCGTTCCACCTGGCGCAGGCGCCCGGCGCGGCGCTGCTCGCCGGCGGGACCACGATGGTGGACCTGATGCGCGGCGACCTCGCGGCGCCGTCCAGCATCGTCGACATCGGCCACCTGGGGGAGCTGGCCGCATTCGACACCCGCGGTCCGGTGCTGCGGCTCGGGGCGCTGGCGCGGATGGCCGACGTGGCGGAGGACGCGACGCTGCTGCGCGACTACCCGGCGCTGGCGGAGAGCCTGCAGCTGGCGGCGTCGCAGCAGCTGCGCAACGCGGCGACGCTGGGCGGCAACCTGCTGCAGCGGACACGGTGCGGGTACTTCCGCGACGGCGTCTCGGCCTGCAACAAGCGCGTGCCCGGCAGCGGGTGCAGCGCTGTCGACGGGGGGGTGACCCGCGAGATGGCGCTGTTCGGCGGCTCCGAGCGTTGCGTCGCCACCTATCCCGGGGACTGGGCGACGGCGCTGGCGGCGTTCGATACCTCGGTGGAGATCGCGTCGGCTGGTGGCATGCGGACCATACCGCTGGCCGAGCTGCACGTGGCCTACGGCGAGGACCCGGCGGCGGAGACCACGCTGCGGCCGGGCGAGATCATCAGCGCGATCCTGGTGCAGGCCACGCCGGCGGGACGTCGCTCCACCTACCTCAAGGTGCGCGACCGGCAGAGCTACGCCTACGCGGTGGTCTCGGCGGCGGTGGCGCTGGAGATGGACGGCGCCGTGGTGAAGGCGGCGCGGGTATCGCTCGGCGGCGTGGCCACGAAGCCGTGGCGGTCGCATGCGGCGGAGGCGGCGCTCGTCGGTGTGACGCTGGACGAGGCGAGCGCGCTGGCGGCGGGTCGGGCGGGGTTCGCGGCCGCACAGACGCTGGCGGAAAACGGGTTCAAGGTGGAACTGGGCGCACGGGCGGTCGCACGCGCGGCGCTCGTGGCCAGCAGGAGGAACTGAGCATGGACGGCAGCATCGGCACGCCGACGGTTCGACGCGACGCGGTGGCCAAGGCCACGGGCGAGGCGCGCTACGCCGCGGACTTCGGGCACGGCGGGATGGCGTATGCCGCGCTGACGCTCAGCACGGTGGCGCGTGGGCGGATCACGAAGGTCGACACCGCGGCGGCTGAGGCGGTGGCGGGGGTGCAGCTCGTGCTGACGCACCGCGACCTGAACCAGGGGCTGGGCGAGGAGACCTTCGCGATGAAGGGGGGGCACATGCAGTCCTCCTTCATGCCGCTGACGTCGGACGAGGTGCACTACGCGGGGCAGATCGTGGGCCTGGTGGTCGCCGACACGGTGGAGGCGGCGGAGCAGGCGGCACGGGCGGTCAGCCTCGACTACGCGACGCAACCGGCCTCGGTGGCGATGGACGATCCAGGGCGCGTGGTGGAGCACGCGAAGGAGTCGGCGGTGCGCGTCGGCGACGCGGATGCGGCGCTGGCTGCGGCGGCGGTGCGGGTGGACCAGGAGTACTTCACCCCGGTCCAGCACCACCACCCGATGGAGCTGTATGCCACGACGGCGAGCTGGAACGACGGCAAGCTGACGGTGGAGTGCCCGTCGCAGTGGGTGATCGGGCAGCGGCAGGGGCTGGCCGTGATCTTCGGGCTGTCGGTGGAGGACGTGCACGTCGTCTCGCCGTATGTGGGCGGGGCGTTCGGCAGCAAGGCGACGATCCTCGCGCACACGGTGCTGATCGCCACGGCGGCGCGACGGCTGGGGCGGCCGGTGAAGCTGGTGGTGCCGCGCGACGCGATGTTCACGGTGGGCTCGTTCCGGCCGGCGGCGCGAAACCGCATCGCGCTGGGGGCGGAGCGCGACGGGACCATGGTGGCGCTGGTGCACGAGTCGGTCGGGCAGAGCTCGGAGATCGACCACGTGGCCTTTCCGGGCACCGACGTCACGGCGCGGATGTACGACATCGCCAACATCCGCACGCGGGAGTCCACGGTCGCGACCGACGTGAACACGCCGGGGTTCCAGCGCGCGCCGGCGGAGGCGCCGTCGTTCTTCGCGTTCGAGAGCGCGGTGGACGAACTGGCGGTGGCGCTGGACATGGACCCGATCGCGTTGCGGCTGAAGAACGAGCCGGCGGTGGATCCGGTGAAGAAGCTGCCGTGGTCGAGCCGCTCGCTGGTGGAGTGCTACCGGCGGGGTGCGGAGCGGTTCGGCTGGGAACGGCGCACGCCGGGGGTCGGGTCGATGACCACCGCGGACGGGGTGCTGGTGGGGTATGGCTGCGCCACCGCGACGTACCCGTCGGCGGTGGCGCCGGCGGCGGCGCACGTGACGCTGGCGGCGGACGGGACGCTGCGGGTGCGGACCTCGGCGCACGACGTGGGCACCGGGGCGTACACCGTGCTCGGGCAGGTGGCGGCGGACGTGCTCGGGGTGGCGGACGAGCGGGTGCGGGTCGAGCTGGGCGACAGCGACCTGCCGTCGGGTCCGGTGTCGGGCGGCTCGATCACCACGGGCTCGGCGGGTTCGGCGGTGCAGATGGCGGCGCTGGCGCTGCGCGAGCGGGTGCTGGCGATGGCGGTCGGCGAAGGCGGGCCGTTCGCCGGGCGCGAGGCCTCGACGCTGCGGCTCGCGGACGGGCATGTCGTCGGTGCGGACGGGGCGGCGCACCCGCTCGACGCGGTGCTGAAGGCGTCGCCGGCGGGTTCGCTGGACGCGTCGGCGGAGTGGAAGCCGGCGATGATGGAGGCGGCGAAGATGCAGTATGGCCTGCTCGGCGGCATGGCGATGGAAGGGCCGGTGACCAAGACGCACGCGAGCTACTCGTTCGGGGCGCAGTTCGCCGAGGTGCATGTCGACCCGCTGCTGCGGACGATCCGGGTGGCGCGCATGGTCGGCGCGTTCGCCTGCGGCAGGATCATCAACCCGAGGACGGCACGCTCGAACCTCGCCGGCGGCATGGTGTGGGGGGCGAGCTTCGCGCTGCTGGAGGAGACCAAGGTGGACCGGCCGCGGGCGCGGTTCGCCAACCAGGACCTCGCCGGCTACCACATCTCCACCAGCGCGGACATCGGCGAGGTCGTCGTCGAGATGGTGGACGAGGAGGACCTCGTGGTAAACGCGATCGGGGCGAAGGCGGTGGGCGAGATCGGCATCGTGGGGATGCCGGCGGCGATCGCCAACGCGGTCTACCACGCGACGGGGGTGAGGGTGCGGCACACGCCGATCGTGATCGAGGACCTGCTGGGCTGATGCGGCCACGGCGAACGGCGCGGCCGACGTGAGCATCGTCGTGCTGGGCATGCCGGTCGATGCCGGGGCCGGGCAGCGCGGCGCGGTCATGGGGCCCACGGCGCTGCGGCTCGCCGGACTCGTCGAGGCGTTGCGCGGGCTGGGCCTGGACGTGGACGACCGGGGCGACCTCGCGCAGCCGCCGCCCGCCGCGCTGGCGGGCGAGCAGCCCGCCAGCCGCGTTGCGCGCAACCTGCGTGAGGTGGCGGGCTGGTGCAGGCTGATCAGCGTGCGCGCGCTCGACGCCATGCGCGAGGATGCGGTGCCGATCTTCCTGGGCGGCGACCACAGCATCAGCATGGGCACCGTGACCGGGGTTGCCCGTCGGGCCGCCGAGCTGGGGCGGCCGCTGTTCGTGCTGTGGCTCGACGCCCATGCCGACTTCAATACGCCCGACACCACCCAGTCGGGGAACATGCATGGCATGTCGGCCGCGCTGATCACCGGCGAGCCGGGTCTGGAGGCGGTGTTCGACGAGGAGCCCTGCGGCACGGTTCCGCCCGGCAACCTGCATCTGTTCGGCGTCCGTTCGATCGACCAGGCGGAGCGCGACCTGCTTCGCCAGCGCGGGATCGACATCGTCGACATGCGCATGATCGACGAGTTCGGGGTTTCCGTGCCGCTGCGCCGGGTGCTGGACGCCGTCGCCGCGGCGGGTGCCATGCTGCACGTGAGCCTCGACGTCGACTTCCTCGATCCGTCGCTGGCGCCGGGGGTGGGGACCACGGTGCCGGGCGGCGCGACCTACCGGGAGGCGCATCTGGTGATGGAGATGCTGCACGATTGCGGGCTGGTGACGTCGATGGACGTGGTGGAGCTGAACCCGTTCCTCGACGTGCGCGGGCAGAGCGCGCTGCTGCTGGTGGACCTAATCGCGAGCCTGTTCGGACGGCAGATCACCGAGCGGGAGACGGTGCCGCAGCGCAGGGCTTAGCGGCCTCGGGGGTCGGCCTGGAAGCGCAGCAAGGCTGGGCTCCGCCCAGACCCGCCAAAGGCCTTGAGGCCTCTGGAAACCCATTCCCCAGGCAAACGGATTCCAAGGGCTCGGCCTTCGGCGGAGTCCAGAGGCAGAGCCTCTGGCCTTGCCCGCTCAGGCGGTGATGGCGGTCAGAACCCAGGCGTTCTCGTCGGGAAGGCACCAGGTGGGGAGCCCGTTCGCGGTGCGGATGTTGACCGGCAGGCCCATGGCCGAGCGCACGGCGCGGAACATCGCGCCGTGCGCCACCACCAGCACCGGGCCGGGCCGTGCCAGCGCGCGATTGACCGCGGGCACGATACGGGCGCGCAACCGGGCGAATGGTTCGGCACCGACCGGGGTGAAATCGCCGGCGATCCAGGCATCGTACCAGTCGCCCATCGGGCGGCCTTCCTGCTCGCCGAAGCAGACTTCCTGCAGGTCGTCGTCGAACGCGACCGGGAGGCCGAGCGCGGCGGCGGCCACTTCCGCCGTCACCCGGGCGCGGCGCAGCGGCGAGGCGACGATGCCGCGCACGGCTGCGGCACCCTGCCGGGCGGCCAGCACCGCTGCCGCTTCGTGGGCCTGGGCGATGCCGCGATCGTTCAGGGCGACATCGGTCCTGCCCTGGGACAGCCCCTCGGCATTCCAGTCCGTCTCGCCGTGACGCAGGAACCAGAACGGCTGCGCCGTGATCCGATCTGCGGCAGTGTTCATGACCATCATCCCGCTCCAGACGCGCAGGTCATACCGCAGTTGCGAAGACGGCGGGAGCCTGCCGACTCGGCTGTCCGGCGGAATCATGGGCGGGATGCGTCTGCGGCGGCGCGACCGGCAGGAACCGGCACTCGGGCGACGGCGCCTGCGGTCAGGTGCCGGCCGGTGATGTCAGGCGCGCAACCTTGACACTCATCCGACCCGCCGGTAGCAAGCCCTGGCCTCAAGGTAAGTTGCCCGGTCGGGACCAAATCGGACTGGACGGGACAGGATCAATGGGCGACCCGGCTTCCTTCACGGAACGCCTCCGCGCTGCCAGGACGAGGCAAGGGCTTGATGCTCCTGCGGAGTCCGCGCCGGTGCTGAGCGGTGGCGCATCGTCGATTGGCGTGGGGGTGCGCGTCGGTGTGGAGCTGGTCTCGGCGCTGGTGGTTGCGGTGGCGATCGGATGGCTGCTCGATCGATGGCTGCACACCCTGCCGCTGTTCCTGATCGTGTTCATCGTCCTCGGCGGAGCTGCCGGGGTGGCCAACGTCTGGCGCGTGATCGGGCCGAACGGCGGCTTTGGCGACGGGTCGGCGACAAGGGACTGAGCGGCCCCAGGCTGTAGCGACAGCGGGCTGTGACGACGGCGGGCTGTGACGACAGCGGGGCGAACGCTCCGCGGAGACAGGTGGGCTGTGCTGGCCTGGAGCGAAAGGAACTGAGCTGTGGCCGCTGGCGAACCGACGATCGACGCACTTGGGCAATTCCAGCTGCATCCTGTCCTGAGGGCGGTCGGCGGCTCGGTCAATTTCACCCAGTCCAATCTCTTCATGGTCATCGGTTCGGTGCTGGTGCTGGCGCTGATGTACTATGGTGCGAGGCCTGCCCGACTCGTGCCCGGTCGGCTGCAGGCTGCTGCCGAGCTCTGCTACGAGTTCTGCTACCGCCTGGCCGTAGACCAGATCGGGCCGGAGGGCGTGCGGTTCTTCCCGTTCGCCTTCACCCTGTTCTTCTTCGTGCTCATGGGCAACGTGCTCGGGCTGTTTCCCTACGCGTTCACCTACACCAGCCACATCGCGGTGACCGGGGCGTTGGCGCTGATGGTGATCGTGTTCGTCACGATCGTGGCGATCCGCGAGAACGGGCACCGGTTTTTCACCACCTACTTCATGCCCGAGGGGGCGCCGAAGCTGCTTGCGCCCCTGATCATCCCGATCGAGGTGATCTCCTACCTGTCGCGGCCGGTAAGCCTGTCGATCCGACTTTTCGCCAACATGGTCGCCGGACACGTGATGCTGGAGGTGTTCGCCACCTTCACGGTCATGCTGGGCGGCGCGTCCATTCTGGGCGACGCGCTCGCCGTCGGTCCCGTCGTGATCAACGTCGTGCTGATGGGCTTCGAGTTCTTCGTCGCCGCCCTGCAGGCCTATGTGTTCGCCATCCTGACGTGCATCTACCTGCACGACGCCGTGCACCTGCACTGACATCGAGTGGCCGGCAGAGCCTCTGCCGACCACATCGCTTCATCCACCCGCCGCCACCACTGCAGTCCCACCAGGAAGGAACGTTTTTATGGATCCAGTCGCCGCAAAGTCTCTCGGAGCCGGTCTGGCCGTCATCGCACTTGCCGGCGTCGGCATCGGCATCGGCAACATTTTCGCCTCGCTGATCACCTCGGTGGCCCGCAACCCGTCCTCCCGCAACATCGTGTTCCCGATGGGCATCCTGGGGTTCGCGCTGACGGAGGCGGTGGCGTTGTTCGCTCTGCTGATCGCGTTCCTGATCCTGTTCACCTGAGACGACGCGACGCGTGGGGCAGATGATGCGCGTGTCGGGCCGCCGCGTGGTCGGGGTTGCCGTCATGGTCTCCGCCGTGCTGGTCGGCAGCGGGATGTCTGGATCGAGCCAGGCCGCACTGGCGCAGGACACCCAGCACAAGGGCATGCCGCAGCTTGATTTCGGCAATCCCCTGCTGCTGTCGCAGGTGGTCTGGGGCGCCATCATCTTCGCGGCGTTCTATGTCCTGTGCGCGCGCTGGGTGCTGCCGATGATGGGAGCCGTGATCGCGACGCGGCAGAGCTCGATCGCGAACGACCTCCACGCGGCCCATTCGGCAAAGCTCCATGCCGACGCGGCCGTGCGGGAGCTGCTTCACGCACGACAGTCGGCGCAGGCCGGTGCACGAGCTGCGGTGGACGCTGCCAACCAGGCCGCGAAGACCCAGGCGGCGGCGGCGGCGGCGGAGAGCAATGCCCGTCTCGACGCCCAGCTCGATGCCGCCGAACGGCAGATCGCCCAGGCTCGCAGCCAGGCGATGGGCGCGCTGCGGGAGATCGCGGTGACGACGGCCGGCCTGGTGGTTCAGCGCCTGACCAGCCAGGCGCCTGACGAGGCGGCGGTTCAGACCGCGACAGATCGTGTTCTTCGGGAACGCGCACTGGTGGCCTGACCCGGCGCATTTCCGGCAGGACGCACGACGGCTCGCCAGGTGCTGCGTCGACGAGCCGGCAGTCGCGTGACCTGTGCGGTGCGCCGTCCGGACAGCCGCAACATGAGTCGGGCCGGAAGTCCGGACGGACAGCAAGGATCAGGCGAGATGCACGACGAACGGTTCTTCAGCAATCCCCGGACCTGGGTTGCCATCGCCTTTGTGCTGTTCGTGATCCTCGCCGCCCGCAGGCTGTGGTCCGCGCTCGTCGGGACGCTTGACGCACGGGCGGCGGCGATCCGCCGCGAGCTCGACGAGGCGGCCCGGTTGCGTGCCGAGGCGGAGACCATGCTGCGCAACGCCCAGGCTGAGCGGGAGGCCGCGTCGGCCGAAGCCGTGACGCTGCTGGAGCAGGCGAAGGCGGAGGCGGCCCGGGTGACCGCGCAGGCCCATGTCGATGCCGAGGCGGCGGGACGGCGCCGGGAGCGGATGGCGGTGGAACGCATCGGCGCCGCGGAAAAGGCTGCCCTGTCCGAGGTCCGGCTGGCGGCGATCGACGTCGCGACCCGTGCCGCCGCGGCGGTGATCGCCGAACGCCTGGACGCGCAGGGCGATACGGCGCTGGTCGACCGCGCGATTTCCGGCTTGCCGCAGGCGCTGGCGCGGCGGGCGGCCTGAGCGGCGGAGGTGCGCCTAGTCATGGCAGCGGCCCCCGGCATCGACCTGTAAGCCAAGCAAGGCTGGGCTCTGCCCAGACCCGCCAAAGGCCTGGGGTCTTTGGAAACCCCTCCTCAAGCAAATGGATTCCAAAGGCCCGGCCTTTGGCGGAGTCCAGAGGCAGAGCCTCTGGCCTTGCTTGCCGGAGCGGTTCGGATCGAACTCCGCGGAGTGCTACAGGGTTTCGATGAAGCTCTCGTAGCTCTGGTCGTCGAGAAGGGTCTCGAAGCCCTCCTCGTCGTCGAGCTCGAGGCGGAACAGCCAGGCTTCGCCCTCGGCGTCACGATTCAGCAGACCCGGGTCATCGACGACCAGCTCGTTCACCTCCGACACCGTTCCGGTGAGCGGCGAGAACATGTCCGCGGGCCCGGCACTGCCTTCGACGACGGCGCACGACTCGCCTTCGACCAGGTCGCGGTGCAGTTCGGGCAGCTCGACGAACATCACCTCGCCCAGGCTGTCCTGGCCGTGCTCGGTCATTCCGACGGTCGCGGTGCCGTCATCCTCAAGCCGGACCCAGAGATGTTCGCGCGTGAACCGTGTCTCCGTCATGACCGTCGCTCCTCCATGCAGCAGGCCCGGTGCACCGGGCCGCGGCCGGCGCGCAGCACGGATCGTGGCGGCTTGGTCAACGCGGACCTCGCCTCCGATTTGCCGCAAGTTCCTGGGGCGTGAGCTGGAACCCGACCACGATCTTGTAGTTCGGGCCGATCACGCCCTTCGGCGTGGGAAATGCGAGCATCACCGGCTCGCCGTCGACATGCAGGCGGTCGGTGTTCGCAGGAAAGGTGACGTTGATCGTGAGGACCCGCTTGTCCAGGATACGATCGTCGCGCGAGACCGCCACGAAGTAGGGGACAGCCGCGGTGCGCCCGGCGGCAGACGGTCCACGCGTCAGGTCCATGCCGACCCGCAGTTCGGCATCGAGCGTCTTGTGGTCCTCCGAACGCCGGCATTTGCCCTGCAGCCCGGTCATTCGTCCGTCGAGCACGACGTTTGTGATGTCGAAGCCGTGCCCGTCGTTCCTGGTGAGGTCGGCGCCGTCGGCCAGGATCGAGGCGGCCGGGCACGCCGGCGGGAATTCGTTGGGATCGTCCGAACCGCAGCCGGCGAGCACCGCCGTGCAGGCCAGCGCTGCGGCGAGCGTTCCGCGCCGCCGGGCCACGACACGCAGCGCCGCCTGCCGCGGGTGGAGGATGGTCGCGAGGCCGAGCCGCCGGACCGGCGTCGCCGTGCGCCGCGGCGGCCGTGCGGCGATGAGCCCTGAGAACGGGACAGGTGGCGCAAGGCGGTCTATGGAGGGCAGAGCGGGCCGCGTCCTTGTGTCGCGGCGCAGGCTTCGGAGAGCGGAACACATGGTCGACATGGGCACTTCAAACATCCACGGCTCCGAGTGGGCGGCGCCCGCCGGCACATGGACGGGGACACCTGGCGTTGCGGCGGCGCCTGGTGCCGCGGGTGTGATGATGCTCCCGGCGGCCTCATCCGACAATCGGGCGTCGGGCGGTCCGGCGGCCCTGCCGCTGCTGCGGGTGCTGCTGGCCGGCCCGCGGGGTTTCTGCGCCGGCGTCGACCGGGCGATCCGGGTGGTGGAGGAGGCGCTGAAGACCTACGGCGCGCCGGTCTATGTCCGCCACGAGATCGTGCACAACCGCACTGTCGTGGAGCAGCTCGAGGCGCAGGGCGCGGTGTTCGTCGAGGAGCTGGACGAGGTGCCGGCCAACGCGCACGTGGTGTTCTCCGCGCACGGGGTGCCGAAATCGGTGCCGGCCGAGGCGCAGCGGCGCAACCTTGCCTACCTGGACGCCACCTGCCCGCTGGTCAGCAAGGTGCATCGCGAGGCGGAACGCCATTTCGCGGGCGGCGGCCCGGAGCAGCGGCACATCCTCATGATCGGGCATGCCGGGCATCCGGAGGTCGTCGGCACCATGGGGCAGCTCCCTGCCGGTGCGGTGACGCTGGTGCAGGATGCCGGGGAGGCGCGCAGCGTGCAGCCGGCTGCGCCATCGATGCTCGCGTTCATCACGCAGACCACGCTGTCGGTCGACGATACCGCCGAGATCGTCGAGGTGCTGCGCACGCGGTTCCCGCTGATCGAGGGGCCGAAACGCGAGGACATCTGCTACGCCACGACAAACCGGCAGCAGGCGGTCAAGGCGGTGGCGCCGGGCTGCGACCTGGTGATTGTCATCGGCAGCCCGAACTCGTCGAATTCGCAGCGGCTGCGCGAGGTTGCCGAGCGGTCCGGGGCGGGGCGCTCGGTGCTGGTGCCGCGGGTGCGCGAGATGGACTGGTCCATCCTGGACGGGGTGCAGACGCTGGGCATCACCGCCGGTGCCTCCGCCCCGGAGGCGCTGGTGCAGGAGATGCTTGCCGCGCTCGCCCTGCGCTGGTCGCTGGAAATCGAGGAGCGACGCGTTGTCGAGGAGCATGTGACGTTCCGGCTCCCGGCGCCGCTGGCCTAGGCCGCAGGAGGGCGGAGGAGCGGGGCCGGGTGGCTGTCTATACCGACGTCTCGGACGACGCGCTGACGCGGTTCCTCGGCGAGTATGACCTGGGCACCCTGGTGGCGTTCCGCGGCATTGCCGAAGGGGTGGAGAACAGCAACTTCCAGCTTCGCACCACCGCCGGCGACTTCATCCTGACGCTCTACGAGCGGCGGGTCGATCCGGCCGAGCTGCCGTGGTTCCTCGGCCTGATGGAACATCTGGCGGCACGCGGGATCGCCTGCCCGCTTCCGGTACGGGCCCGCGATGGCGCCGCCCTGCGCCGGCTGTGCTCGCGGCACGCGGCGATCACCACCTTCCTGCCGGGCGTGTGGCCGCGCCACGTGCTGGTGGAGCATTGCGCCAGGCTCGGTGCGGCACTGGCGGGGCTGCATCGTGCCGCAGCCGGCTACGCGGGCGAGCGCGCGAATGCGCTGGGTCCGCATGCCTGGGCACCGTTGCTGGGGCGGTGTCGCGCCCGCGCCGACGAGGTGCAGCCCGGTCTTGGCGACGAGATCGAGGTGGCCCTTGCCCGCATCCTCGACGGGTGGCCCGGCGGGGCGGCCCGCCCGGATGCAGGGCTGCCGCGCGGACATATCCACGCCGACCTGTTTCCCGACAACGTGTTCTTCCTGGACGGGCAGGTTTCGGGGCTGATCGACTTCTATTTCGCGGCGACGGACGTGCTGGCCTACGACCTGGCGGTCTGCGTGAACGCGTGGTGCTTCGAGGCCGAGGACGAGGTCCATACGGCGCAGCTTGGTCGCGCGCAGGTCGAGGCGCTGCTTGGCGGCTACGAGTCCGTGCGGCCGCTGCTGGACGCGGAACGGGCGGCGTTCGCGGTGCTGTGCCAGGGTGCCGCGCTCCGCTTCCTGCTGACCCGGCTGTACGACTGGCTGAACACGCCGCCGGGCGCGCTGGTGGTGCGCAAGGACCCCCTGCCCTACCTGCGCCGCCTGCGGTTCCACCTGGGGGCGCAGGCGTCGTCGTACGGGCTGCACGGATGAGCGGCGGCGTCGATGACGACGGCAGGGATGCGGCGGCGACGGAGGGGATTGGCGGCGATCCCGCAGACGCAGGTTCGGCCGCCGAGACCCTAATCGTGGAAATCTGGACCGATGGCGGCTGCAAGCCCAATCCGGGGCCGGGCGGCTGGGCGGCGGTGCTGGTCTCGGGCGGGCGGGAGCGGGAGCTGAGCGGGGCGGAGCCGGCCACGACGAACAACCGGATGGAACTGACGGCGGCGGCGGCGGCACTGGAGGCGCTGACGCGGTCGTGCCGGGTGGTCGTGCATACCGACAGCGAGTATGTGCGCAACGGTGTCACGCGCTGGAGTAGCGGCTGGGTGCGCAGGGGATGGCGCAACGCGGCCGGCGACCCGGTGAAGAACATGGATCTCTGGCGGCGGCTGCTGGATGTCGCGGCGAAGCACCAGGTCGAATGGCGCTGGGTGCGCGGCCATTCCGGGAACACGATGAACGAGCGGGTGGATGGTCTGGCGACACTGGCCCGGCTATCGCTGTCCGGGAGGGTCGACCGAGACCGGCGGCCTTGAGCAATGACCGGCTGGGCAAGCAAGGCCAGAGGCTCTGCCTCTGGACCCCGCCAAAGGCCTAGCCTTTGGAATCCGTTTGCTCAAGGACGGGGTTTCCCAATGCCTCCGGCCGTTGGCGGGTCTGGGCGCAGCCCGCGCAAGGGTCCGGTGACCCGCCTGGGTCATTGGAATGCGGACGGAGGGAGAGCCCAGCTTTGCCTGCTTGCAGGTCAATGCCCTGGGCCGCTGCCACAACGGCGCTGATCGCAAGACATGCGGGCCAGCCGTGCAAGCCAGTTTTACGTTCTTGCTTTGTTCCGCAAACAGGTTAACGTCTGACCCGGTCCTTGTGGGGAGTGGATATGCAGACGATGCTCGCGTGTCGAGGCGCCTTGGTTGGTGGGCTGATTGTTGGCGGGGCGATTCTGGCGCGCAGTCCCGGTCCGGCCCTGCCAGGCGCGGTCCGGCCGTCCGCAGCCGCCGTGCCGATGGCAGTCACGCCGACGCAGGCCCGGCCGCGTTTCGCACCGGCCTGTTCCGCGGTCTATCGAGCCGGCAATTGCGTGCATCCGCGCATTGTCTGGAGGGCGTGACGAACACCTGGGCCTCGTGTGGGCACGCCGGCATCGGGAGCAGGCCGAACCCGGTCGGGTTCGCTGCAGCGGCCGTCGCCGGACGCCTGCTTCAGGCCTACCGAGGTGGATTTGCGGAATGCGTTGCCAGCACGGCTTCGCTCTGCGCATCGACTTCCTGCAGCCGGACCTCGTAGCCCCACAACGTGGCAAGCTGACGCAGCGTCGCCTCGGCGTCCTTTTGCGCCAGCAGCTGCCCGGCTTGCGTGCGGTGCTGCAGCATCAGGCGGCGGTCGCCGGACAGGTCCACATCCACCACCTGCACGTCCGCGTCGTTGATTCCCGGATCGTAGGACCGGGCGAGGCTGCGCCGGATGGTACGGTAGCCTTCGTCGTCGTGGATGGCGTCGACCAGCAGGGTCGGCTCCGCGGTCGCATCCAGCAGCCTGAACATGCGGAAGTCGCGGATGACCTTGGGGGAGAGGAACTGCAGCACGAAGCTCTCGTCCCGGTAGTTGGCCCAGGCGTGCCGCAGCGTGCCGATCGCGTCGCTGTTGCCGGCGATGTCCGGGAACCACTGGCGATCCTCGGCGGTCGGCTGCTCGCAGATCCTGGCGATGTCGGTCATCATCGCGTAGCCGAGTGCGTAGGGATTGAAGCCGGGGCCGCCGGCAGGGTGGTCGAAGCCTGGCTGCATGATGACGTTGCTGGTGGAGTGCAGCGTCTCGAGGAACGCGGCGTCGTCGATCCGTCCGGTCTCGTGCAGCCGGGTCATGATCCGCTGATGCACCCAGGTGGCGCAGCCCTCGTTCATCAGCTTGACCTGCGGCTGCGGGTAGAAGTACTGCGCGATGAGCCGCACGATGCGGATGATCTCCCGCTCCCAGGACTGGAGCTTGGGGGAGGATTTTTCCAGGAAATAGAGCAGGTTTTCCTCCGGCAGGCCGAGTCGCCGCCGACGTTCGCCGATCTTGTCGACGCTGGGGTTCGGCTTCGCACCCGGCAGCGTGCGCCACAGGTCGTCGAACATGCGTTCGTCGTATTCCTGGCGTTCGCGCTCGCGTTTCTGCTCGGCCTTGAGGTTCATCGGCCGGCTGCCGCCATGGCGGTGCACGCCGTGGCGGGACAGGCTGTGCGCGGCGTCGAGAACCCGCTCGACCGCGGCGACTCCGTGGCTGTCCTCGCATCCCGCGATGTAGCTGCGGGCGAACTCGAGGTAATCCAGGATTCCGGACGCCTCGGTCCACTGCCTGAACAGGTGGTTGTTGCGGAAGAAGTGGTTGTGGCCGAATGCCGCATGCGCGATCACCAGCGCCTGCATGGTCGCGGTGTTTTCTTCCATCAGGTAGGAAATGCACGGACTCGAGTTGATGACGACTTCGTAGGCCAGGCTCGTATAGCCACGCCGGTAGCTGTTTTCGTGCTGCAGGAAGCGCTTGCCGTATGACCAGTGTCGATAGCTCAGGGGCATGCCGTGGGCGGTGTAGACGTCGAGCATCTGCTCGGAGGTGATGACCTCGATCCGGTTCGGGTACAGCTCCAGTCCCAGCTCGTCGACGGCGATGCGTTCGATCGCGTCGTAAGACCGGCTGAGCGTGCCGAAGTCCCAGTCGGTGCCGCTGTAGAGCAGGGGAAGATCCATTGTCGGTCTCCGTCGGGCAGGATGCGGACGCGGCCAGCGGCATTATGCGACGGGTTGCGGACTGTCGCTCTCACGCGTCAGGCGTGGACGCGTCTGGATGGACGCCTTGCCGCTGCCCGTCGCGGGTGTGCCTGCCCATCGGTCTCAGACCAGGGCCTTGCGGCCGAACAAGTCGCGGAACACGGGGAAGATGTCGCGCCGCTCGGCGACCCGGCGCATCGCGAGCTTCGGTGCACGCTGGGCCAGCGGCGCATAGCCGCGCCACAGGTCCGTATCGCCGCGGATCATGGCTGCGGACATCGAGACCTCGATGTAGGCGAAGTGCTGGACCACAGGAAGCACGTCGGTCTCGAGCATCGCGACGGCCCGGGCCGTGTCGCTGCCGGAGTTGTCGCCATCGGAGGCCTGTGCGGCATAGATGTTCCACGAGGCCGAGGGGTAGCGTTCGCGCTGGATACGGGTGAACTCGATCAGGGCCGTGGAGACAACCGTGCCGCCGGTGCGCGGGTCGGTGAAGAACATCTCCTCGTTGACCTCCTCCGCGACCTCGGTGTGCCGGATGAACACGAGATCGACGCGTTTGTAGCGACGCTCCAGGAAAACGTGCAGCAGCAGGAAGAACCGCTTGGCGAGGTCCTTCATGCTTTCCGACATGGAGCCGGAGACGTCCATCAGGCAGAACATCACCGCGCGTGCCGACGGTTTCGGGGTCGGCGTGAAGCGACGGTAGCGCATGTCGATCGGGTCGACCCAGGGAACGCGTGCCAGCTTGCGCAGCGCGAGCTCCAGTTCGCCACGCAGAAGCTGCAGGCGGCCGGCGTCGGTGCCGGTGGCCTCCAGCGCCGCGACCTCCTCCTCCAGCGCGCGCACCTCCGGCGGCTTGGGACGGCGCAGGCCGATCCGCCGCGCCATCGACTGCCGCATGGTTCGCGACATGTCGATCTGCGAGGGTGTTCCATCCACCGCGATGCCGGCGCGCGACGGCGATGCGGTGTCGGTCGCGACGACCTGGCTTTTCAGCAGGTCAGGAAGCTCGAGGTCCTCGAAGAACAGGTCGAGGAACTCGTCGCGCGTGAGGACGAACCGGAAGCCATCCTGGGCGTCGCCGCCGCCGTCCCCGCTGCCCTGGCCGCCGCCTGCGCCGCCCTTCGGCTTGGCAAGCCGGTCACCGGTGGAGAACTCCTTGTTGCCGGACAGCACGATCTGCCGCTCGCCGCCGGTGAACACGGTGTGGAAGGACGGCTCGTGCAGGACGTCGGCAGGGATGGTGACGGTCTCGCCGCCGCCGTCCTTGCCGTGTCCCGCCTCGCGCAACGTGCCGTTGTCGATTGCCGCCCTGGCCGCCCTGGCGATGGCGCCGCGGGCACGGGCGAGAACCCGCTGGCGGTTCTCCAGGTTCTTGCCGTGCGGGTTGGAGCGCCTGTCAATGATATCCAAGGTGCGCGCGCTCAGGCCGACTGCTTGACCCGCATGTACCACTCGACCAGCCGGCGCACCTGGCGCTCGGTGTAGCCGCGCGAGACCATGCGCTCGACGAAGTCGGTATGCTTCTTCTCGGTGTCGCCGTCCTTCTTGGAACCGAACGAGATCACCGGCAGCAGGTCCTCGACCTGGGAGAACATCCGCTTCTCGATCACGTCGCGGATCTTCTCGTAGGACGTCCAGGACGGGTTGCGGCCGCCGTTGGCCGCACGGTTGCGCAACGCGAACTTCACGACCTCGTTGCGGAAATCCTTGGGATTGGCGATGCCGGCCGGCTTCTCGATCTTGGTCAGTTCGGCGTTCAGCAACTCCCGGTTCAGCATCTGGCCGGTGTCCGGGTCCTTGAAGTCCTGGTCTTCGATCCAGGCGTCGGCGTAGTCGAGGTAGCGATCGAACAGGTTCTGGCCGTAGTCGCCGTAGCTTTCGAGGTAGGCCTTCTGGATCTCGTTGCCGATGAACTCGGCATAGCGCGATGCCAGCTCGGACTTGATCGTCGCCAGATAGCCCGCCTCGGTCTCGACCGGGAACTGCTCGCGCCGGATTGCCTGCTCCAGCACGTACATCAGGTGCACCGGGTCGGCCGCCACCTCGTTCGACGAGTGGTTGAAGGTTGCCGACAGCACCTTGTAAGCGAAGCGCGTTGAGATGCCATCCATGCCTTCGTCGACCCCTGCGGTATCGCGGTACTCTTGCATGGTGCGGACCTTGGGGTCGGTCTCGCGGATGTTCTCGCCGTCATAGACCCGCATCTTGGCGAACGGACGCGAGTTGGCGTGCGGCTTGAGCCGGGACAGTACGGCGAAGCGCGCCAGCATCTCCAGGGTGTGCGGGGCGCAGGGCGCCTCGGCCAGCGCGGACCCGCTGATCAGCTTGTGGTAGATCCGGCTCTCCTCGGTGACCCGCAGGCAGTATGGCACCTTCACGACGGAGACGCGGTCGAGGAAGGCCTCGTTGGTGCGGTTGTTGCGGAAGGACTGCCATTCGGCCTCGTTGGAATGGGCCAGCAGGATGCCCTGGAACGGGATGGCGCCGATGTTCTCGGTGCCCAGGTAGTTGCCCTCCTGCGTCGCGGTCAGCAGAGGATGCAGCATCTTGATCGGCGCCTTGAACATCTCGACGAACTCGAGGATGCCCTGGTTGGCGCGGTTCAGTCCGCCCGAGAAGCCGTACGAGTCCGGGTCGTTCTGGCTGTACATCTCCAGCTTGCGGATATCGACCTTGCCGACCAGCGCCGAGATGTCCTGGTTGTTGTCGTCGCCCGGCTCGGTCTTGGCGATTGCCACCTGCTTGCGGCGCGACGGGTAGAGCTTGACGACGCTGAAGCGCTCGATATCGCCATCCCACTCCTCAAGGCGCTTCAGCGCCCAGGGGCTCGCGATCCCGGTGAGAACGCGGCGCGGAATGCCGTATTGCTCCCCCAGGGCATCCGCCATGGTGTCCGGGTCGAACAGTCCGAGCGGGCTTTCGAATACCGGACTCAGGGTGTTGCCGGCCTTGAGCACGTAGATCGGCTCGTGTTCCATCAGCGCCTTGAGGCGCTCGCCCAGCGAGGATTTGCCGCCGCCCACCGGCCCAAGCAGGTAGAGCACCTGCTTACGCTCCTCCAGGCCCTGGCCAGCGTGGCGGAAGAATCCGACGATGCGCTCGATCGTCTCTTCCATGCCGTGGAACTCGGCAAACGCCGGATACATCCGCACGGTCCGGTTGAGGAACAGACGGCCGAGCCTCGGATCTCGCGAGGTATCCACGAGTTCGGCTTCGCCGATCGCCTTGAGCATCCGCTTTGCCGGGCCGGCGTAGAAGCCAGGATCATCCCGACAGCCGGCAAGGTATTCGGCAAGGCTCATTTCCACCTCGCGACGCTGGTCGCGCAAGGCGGCATGAAGAGAGAACACGGCGTCTGTCTCAAGCATCATGAAACTCTCCAAGGAAGCCGAGGCGAACACGAGGTCCCCGTTCGTCCAGCAGCATATCCACGCGAGCATTCAGGCAATTAAGCAGTCTTAGGGACCTCGCAACCGATGGCGGCCCGCAGCCCGATCCGACCCTAGCGTGACCCCGACCCGAACGCTCACGCAATTGCCATGCAAGTCATGGATTTGGACCGGGTCGGCAGAAGGCGACCGATGTCGGCAGACGAGACCACGCCGCAGGTGCGGTGGGCAAGACCTCTGCGACCAGCTTGCCCTGGTTGCCAAGTCCCGCCACTCAGCGCTTTCCTCAACTCCGGTCACCCATGTCCAAGCTTTCGCCACCCGGCTCCACGCTCACCCGCCCGATGCTGCTGATCCTGGCACTGTCAGCCGGGCTGTCGGTCGCCAACATCTACTACAATCAACCTATGGTCGGCCTGATGGTCGCGGACCTTGGCGCCGGGGCCAGCCAGATCCCGACCGCCACCCAGCTCGGTTACGCGCTCGGCCTGATCCTGCTTGTTCCCCTTGGCGACTGCACCGAACGCCGCGGGCTCATCGCTCTGCAGAGTGCCGGGCTGGTGGCAGCCCTGGTCGCGGCAGCCACGCTGCATGGATTGCTGCCGCTGATTGCCGCCTCGGTGGCGGTCGGGGTCACCGGCACCATCGCCCAGCAGATACTGCCGCTCGCCGCCGAACTCGCGGCCCCGGAGGCGCGCGGTCGTACCGTCGGCATCGTCATGAGCGGGCTGCTGACCGGTATCCTGCTCGCGCGCACCCTCAGCGGCATCGTCGCCGAGCATTTCGGCTGGCGTGCGATGTTCTGGGTCGGTGCCGCGATCGCGCTTGCCATGGGGGTGATGCTGCGCCTGGCCCTGCCCCGCGTCCCTGCGAAGCAGAACGTACCCTACGGCCGGCTGCTTGGTTCGCTCGTCGGCTTGCTGCGCCACAATCCTGAGTTGCGGCGCTCGACGCTGGTGCAAGCCGGGCTGTTCGGGGGCTTCAGCGTGTTCTGGTCAACACTGGCGCTGTTTCTGCAGACGCCGCGCTTCGGCCTCGGGAGCGAGGCCGCTGGCCTGTTCGGGATCGTGGGCCTGGCCGGGGTTGCCTGTGCCCCGATTGCCGGCCGAGTGGCGGACCGTCACGGCCCGGCCGGAGTGGTGCGGGTCGGCATCGCCCTGGTACTCGCCGCATTCGCGATCCTGCGGGAATTCCCGACCCTGGTCGGAACGGCTGTCGGGGTCATCGTGCTTGATGCGGGGGTGCAGCTTTCGATGATCGCCAACCAGACCGTCGTGCTGGGGCTCGATGCGGCGACGCGGGGGCGGATGAACACGGTGTTCGTGGCCGGCCTGTTTGGCGGCGGCGCGATCGGTTCCGCAGCGGGCGGATACGCCTGGCACGGCCATGGATGGGGGGCAGTGACAGCCCTCGGCTTTGTCATGGCGCTGGTGAGCCTCGCCGTCCACCTGACAATGCTCCCGGGCACGGGCAGACCAGCCAGCGATCTGCGCGTCTCGGCCACGCTGCCGGAGCAGGCAGGGCGTGATTCCGGCGCGGGCCCTTGAGCGGGACTGCAGCCCGGATCGACCCGCTTGATATGTGCCTCTGGCGCGGCTGCATGACACCACCGGACCGCTCGCGTCGCGTGGCAGAACCGTGACTTCGCGTCGCCGCAAACTCCGGGCGCAGACACGACACGCGGAACCGTGTAGCTCCGTCGGGATCGAAAGGCGGCGACACGGCCGCTCGCCTCTGAGAGATCTGCGATGTCCAACGACCTCCCCCTGCTGGTGACCCATAGCGGCAAGTTCCACTGCGACGAGGTGTTCGCCTACGTCGTCCTCAGATTTGCACTGGGCCTGAACGCCACTGGCGTGGACCACCAGCTGGTTCGTACCCGCGATCCGAAGCTGATCGAGCGTGCTGGTCTGGTCTGGGATGTCGGCAGCGTGCACGACCCGGCCTGCGGACGCTTCGACCATCATCAACTCGGCGCGCCGACCCGGGCGGACGGGACGCCGTACAGCGCAGCCGGACTGATCTGGCAGGTGCATGGCGAGCACGCAGTCCAGGCTCTCCTGCCGCCGGAGCAAGCTGCGCTGGCGTCCGCGATCGCGGCGGAGATCGACCATTCGGTCATCCGTCGCATCGACGAGAACGACAACGGGGTTGGCACGACGCGCGACACCAGTCTTGGCCTGTCGACGCTGGTGGCGGACTGCAACCCTGGCTGGGATGCCCAGCAGACCGATGCGGCGACGGACACTGCCTTCCTCGTGGCGGCCGACCTGATCGACGGGATTCTGCGTCGCCGGGTCACCGCACTGCGCGGGCGCTTCGACGCCGAAACCCGGATTGTCGCAGCACATGGTGCGTCCCAGGATCCGCGCATCCTGGAACTTGACCGGGGCATGCCTTGGAAAGGCGCGGTGTTCGCCCACACGCTGCCCGTCCTGTACGCCGTATATCCGGTATCGAACGGGAACTGGATGGTGGACACCATGCCGCCCGAGCCTGGCTCGTTCGAACAGCGGCTGCCGCTGCCGAAGACCTGGGCGGGACTTCAGGGTAGCGCGCTGGCCGAGGTCTCGGGGGTGCCCGATGCGGTGTTCGTCCACGTACGTCGCTTCGTCGGTGGCGCACGTTCACGCGAAGGGGCTCTGGAGCTTGCTCGCCGCGCCCTCGCACTGGCCTGATATCAACCGGCCTCGAGCGTGACCGGTCAGCAAGCAAGGCCAGAGGCTCCGGCTCTGGACCTCGCCGAAGGCCGAGCCTCTGGAGCCATTTGCTTAAGGACGGGGTTTGACGGCTCTTCGCGAGGTGCATCATCTGCTGCATGGACTGCAATCCGGAACGGAGCGCCTCAGATGCCTGAATTCGAATCGAGCGAGACCATCCTGCCGAACGGGATCCGCTACACGGATGAAGTCGTCGGTTCCGGTGAACAGCCTGCGGCGCGACAGTCGGTGACGGTGCACTATACAGGGTGGCTGGACGACAAGGGGCAGCCCGGACGGAAGTTCGACAGCTCGCGTGACCGGAAGCAGCCCTTCACTTTCACGCTTGGCGCCGGCCAAGTGATTTCCGGCTGGGACCTCGGTGTTGCGACCATGAAGATTGGCGGCAAGCGCCGCCTGGTGCTTCCGCCGGAGCACGGCTATGGCGCACAAGGTGCCGGCGGGGTGATCCCTCCGAATGCGACGTTGATCTTCGATGTGGAACTTCTGGGCATCCAGTGACCTGTCGGGTCGCCGCAGCGCCGACCCAGCATTCCGGGTCGTGGCATCACAGCGACTCTTTGCCTCGGAAGCTCCTGGGACGCGGCCATGCGGTCCTGATCGGGAGCACATTCGGCCTTATACCAGCAGCCCTCAGCATTGACCTGCAGGCGAAGCAACGCCGGCTCTTCCTCCGCCCGCATCCCAGCAGCTCGAACGGGCCGTCGAAACTAGCGCCAGCTGCGCCCAGACCGGCCAAAGGCCCAAAGCCTTTGGAAAACCTTCGTTAAACATAGGGATTCCAAATGCTAGGCCTTTGGCGGAGCCCAGAGGCAGAGCCTCCGGCCTTGCCTGCCTGGGCGGTCACGCTCAAGGCCCATCGGTCTCAGCCGCGTCGGTCAGGCGCTCGGGCGCCAGAATTTGAGCAACAATGCATTGCTCACGACGCCCAGGCTGCTGAGGGCCATCGCAGCGCCGGCAATCGCCGGGCTGAGTTCGCCGGATGCGGCGAGCGGCAGGCCGACCAGGTTGTAGGCAAGCGCCCAGACCAGGCCCTGGTGGACCTTGCGTTGGGTCCGGCTCGCGATATCGAGCGCATCGACAACCAGTGAAGGATCCGCACGCATCAGTGCGATCCCGGCGCTGTGCAGCGCGACGTCGCTGCCGTTGCCCATCGCGATCCCGAGATCGGCCGCCGCCAGGGCCGGAGCGTCGTTGATCCCGTCGCCCACCATCGCGACCGCACCGCTCGCGCGCAGCACAGCGAGAGCCGCAGCCTTGCCTTCCGGCAGCAGGGCGGCCTGAACCTGCCGGATGCCCAGGGACATGGCCACTTTCCTTCCGGCGCCGTCGTTGTCGCCGGTCAGCATCACGGTCCTGATCCCCCGCGCGTGGAGCCGGGCGACCGCCCGACTGCTTCCGGGCCGCACAGTGTCGGCAAGTCCGACCAGACCGAGCAGGCGGCCCTGGTGCGCCTGACGATCGCCGAGGCCGGGTCCGGCAGCGCGATGGCCGGTCTGGGAGTCGACTCGCTCGGCCAGCACGATCCCTGCGTCGCCGGTTCCCGGCCGGGCTGGCGTCCGGCTGCCCGTGGGCATCGCGGCGATCGGCTCGGGAGCGGCCGGGATCGTGGGTTCGGTGTCCAGTTCCGCGATCCATGACACCGTGCAGCCTTGCTGCTCCAGAACGCCCGCCTGTTCCTCGAGGGGCGCTGGCGACACGCCGTGCTCGTGCAGCAGGCGCCGGCTGCCCAGCACATGACGTCGACCCGCCAGGACCCCTGCGACCCCGCGCCCGGCCAGGACACGCAGGTCGCGAGTTGGCAGCAGCGCCAAGCCGTCGGCCTCGGCCCGGATCCGGATCGCAGCGGCCACCGGATGCGCGCTCGCGGTGCTGAGACTGTATGCGACCCGCAGGAGCTCGGCCGCATCGACGCCCTGGGCGGGCGAGAGGGCCTCGATGACCGGTCGACCCGTGGTCAGGGTCCCGGTCTTGTCGAACGCCACCACCCGGATCGCGGGGGCTCGTGACACCGTCTCGGCATCGGCGATGAGGATGCCGAACCGCGCCGCAACTCCGGTGCCCACGACCATCGCGACCGGCGCCGCCAGCCCGAGGGCACAGGGGCAGGCGATCACCAGGACCGCGACCGCGTTCAGCATCGCGGTTCCGACATCGGCGCCGCAGACCATCCACCCAGCGAACGTCAGCGCCGCCAAAGCCACGATCACCGGAACGAAGATCGCGCTCACACGGTCCACCAGGCCCTGCACCCGTGGCTTGGTCGCCTGCGCCGTCTCCACCGTGCGGATGATCCGGCTGAGGACGGTGTCGACACCCGTGGCGCTCACCTGCACGATCAGCCGGCCGTCATGGTTCAGCGTGCCGCCGGTCACCGCATCGCCGGCACACTTGTCGACCGGCAGGCTTTCTCCGGTGATCATGCTTTCGTCGACCGCGCCGGCGCCATCGGTGACTTGGCCATCCACCGCGATCCGCTCGCCGGGCCATACCGCGATGCGGTCGCCGATCCGCACCGCTTCGAGAGGCATCTCGGTCTCGCGGTCGTCGCGCAGCATACGCACCACGTTCGGGCGCAGATCCGCAAGCGCCCGGAGCGCCGACGCGCTCTGCCGCCGGGCATGCCGCTCAAGCCACTTGCCGAGCAGCACGAAGGTGATGATCAGCGCAGAACTCTCGAAATACAGCGCTCCCCCGGACGAGCCGAACATGTGGCCGGCAGCCGCTGTCGCCGCGAGACCGTGGCCGGCGATGCCGCTGGCGCCCGCCCCCGTTCGGGCGACAGGCGCGGCGGACATGCTGGCGCCGCGCACCAGAGTCCAGCAGCTCAGCAGGAAGGCCGCGAAGCTGCCCAGCGAGACCAGCAGGTCCATCGACCCGACGCCGGCGCGCAGCGCTCGCCAGGCGCCGCGGTGCAGGCGGGCGCCCAGCCAGACCTGAACCGGCAGCGTGAGCAGGAACTGCCCCCAGCCCGGCACCATCCAGCGGCCGCCCGACGCGTGCGCGACCATCCCCAGCAGCAGCGGCGTAGAAAGCAGCAGCGCCAGGATCACGCGCAGACCTTCCCGGCGGGCGGCAAGCCAGGTGAGTACATCGGATGCTCGGCGGCCTCGCTGGCCGGGATCACGCCCCGCCGCGGTGCCGGTTTGGTCCGCAGGCAGGAGCGGGGCGCCATCCTGTTGCGTCGCCGGGACTGATTCAGCCGTCGGGACCACGTCGTAGCCCGCGCTCCGCAACGCCGAACCGAGCGCCTCCGGCCGGGTGGCGACCAGCACGACGGCGCGCACGCGCTCGGTTGCCAGGTTGGCCGCCGCGGTGACGACACCGGGTACCGTTTGCAAGGCCCGCTCCACGCGTGCGACGCAGGAGGCGCAGCTCATGCCGGAGACGGCCAGGTCGAGAACCCTGGTGGGCACCTCGTAGCCGGCCGCGGCCACGGCGGCGACCAACGCTTCAAGCCCGGCTCCGTCGCTCCCGACCCGCACCCGGCCCTGTTCCGTCGCGAAATTGACCGACACCGAGACCACGCCACGTTGCCGGGCCAGGCTGCGTTCGACCCTGCCGGCGCAGGTGGCGCAGCTCATGCCTACGATCGGGAGGTCGATATCATGAGCTGATGCGATCATCGTCGGCCCTCGTGACACCGGCTGGGTGGCGTGTTTCTGCAGCGTGCCGGTCGAAAATCTACATGGTGCCCCGCGGTCTCCCGTCACAGCGGGTCGTCCGGACTGCGACGCGTTCCGGCATCGGTGTCGATGGGGCGGGCGACCCCAGAGCTGCTCTGGACGTGACGCCTCGGCTTGGGCAACCTCGGATCACATGAAGATCGTAATCTTCGGGCTGGCCATCAGCTCATCCTGGGGTAACGGTCACGCGGCCCTCTGGCGGGCGCTGGTGTCGGCGCTCTCGGCCGGCGGGCACCGGGTCACCTTCTTCGAGCGCGACACGCCGTACTACGCGGCCAATCGCGACCTCACCGAGCTGCCTGCGGGTGGGACCCTGGTATTGTATCGCGACTGGGATGCGGCGCTGGCGCGACGGACCTTGGCCGATGCTGACGTGGGTCTGGTCACCTCGTACTGTCCCGACGCCGCCGCTGCCCGGCAGACGCTGGGCGACAGCCGGGCGCTGCGCTGTTTCTACGATCTTGACACGCCGGTCACCCTGTCGCGCATCGATGCAGGAGAACCCGTCGATTACGTCGCCGGTGGCCTTGGCGATTACGACCTGGTGCTGAGCTACACCGGAGGCCCGGCACTGCAGGCTCTGCGTGAGCGTCTTGGCGCGAGGCGGGTGCTGCCGCTGTATGGATCGGTGGACCCGGACCTGCATTTTCCGGCGCAGCCCGGTCCGGCCCCGCGCTGCCACCTGTCCTACCTCGGCACCTATGCGGCCGACCGCCAGAGCACGCTCGAGGCGCTGTTCGTCAAACCCGCCCAGGCACGACCGGACTGCCGCTTCGTCATCGGCGGGGCGCAGTATCCGCCCGACTTCCCCTGGTCGGACAACATCTTCTTCCTCCGCCACGTGGCACCCCCGCTGCACCCGGCGTTCTACGCATCCTCCCGCCTGACACTGAACGTCACCCGTCGCGCGATGGCTGCGATGGGATGGTGTCCTTCCGGTCGCCTGTTCGAGGCGACAGCCTGCGGCTGCCCGGTCCTGAGCGATGCCTGGGAGGGCCTGGAGACCTTCTTTGCGCCGGGTCATGACATCCTGCTCGCGCGCACGACCCAGGAGGCCCTGGATGCCATGGAACTGGACGACGCCACCCTGGCGCGGATCGGGGCGAGCGCCCGGGAACGGACGCTGGATGAGCACAGCGCCACCCGGCGCGCCGAACAGATGATCTCCGCGTTCGAGCAGGCCCTCTCGACATCCGGGACCGAGTTCGCGATGGCAGCGGCCCGCCAGTTGCACCCGGACCTGGGCGGGGCGCCTGGCTGAGCATGTGGGGCATCATCCCGGCCGCGGGGACCGGCACCCGCATGCAGCCGCTGGCGTTTTCCAAGGAACTGCTCCCGGTCGGCAGCCGCATCGACGAGTCTGGAATCGAGCGTCCGCGCGCGGTGTCCGAGCACCTGGTCGAGCGGATGCTGATTGCTGGCGTGACCCGGCTGTGCTTCGTGATCTCGCCTTGGAAATCCGACATCCTGCAGTACTATGGCGGCGTGGTCGGTGACGTCCCGATCGCCTACGTCATCCAGAACCAGGCTGCGGGCCTATGCGACGCGATCTTTCGCGCGGTGCCTTTCATCGCCGCCGAGGACGCCGTGGTGATCGGCCTGCCCGACACGATCTGGTTCCCGATCGACGCGCTGTGCGCACTCCCCCCACACACGCTCGCCTTCCTGCTGTTCCCGGTCGTGCGGCCGGAGCTGTTCGATGCCGTCGTCACCGACTGCGACGGCCGGGTTCAGGTGATCGAGGTCAAGCACGCTCGCCCCTCGACCAACCAGGTCTGGGGCGCGATGCGGATGCCCGGCCATGTGCTGCACGCGCTGCATCAAGTCTGGCTGCGGCGCGACCGGCGTGACCAGTATCTCGGCACCCTGGTCAATGCCTGGCTTGCCGAGGGCGGTGTTGCCACTGCCGTCTGTGCCGGGGCGAGCTACGTCGATGTCGGGACACTGAACGGGTATCGAGAAGCGATGAAGCTGCTGTCCCATGAGTGACGGCAGGCGGGGTTCCGTGGCGCCGGTCCCGGGTGCGGGCGCAGGCCCGACAGGCGAGGCGATCTGGACGCCGGAGCGTATCCGCGGACGCGCCGCGCAGCTTGGCCCGTGGTTCCACAACCTGGACTTGCGCGGCGTGCGTACCGCACCAGACCACTTCCTGTTCGACTTCCCGGCAGTCAAATGGGCCTCGTTCCGCGACCACGTGCCGGCCGACCTGGGCGGGCGCACCGTGCTCGACATCGGCTGCAACGGCGGCTTCTACAGCCTGGAGATGAAGCGTCGCGGGGCCGACCGTGTCGTCGCGATCGATCACGACCCGCACTATCTGGCTCAGGCCCGCTTCGCCGCCGAGGTCGAGGACCTCGACATCGAGTTCCGGCAGCTCTCGGTCTACGACGTTGCGGCTCTGGGCGAGCGCTTCGATGTCGTGCTGTTCCTTGGCGTGCTGTACCATCTGCGCCACCCGCTTCTGGCTCTTGACCTGATCCATCGGCACGCCTGCGCGGACTTGCTGGTGTTCCAGACCCTGCAGAGGGGAAGCGACGAGATCGCGGCCGTTGCATCGGACTACGACTTCTTCGCGCCGGCACCGTTCGACGATCCCGGATTTCCCAGGCTGCACTTTATCGAGAACAGCTACGCCCACGACCCGACCAACTGGTGGGTGCCGAATCGCGCCGCCTCCTCGGCGATGCTGCGCTCGGCCGGGTTCGAGATCACCGCAAACCCGGAGGCTGAGATCTTCCTTTGCCGACGGACCAGCAAGCCGGAAGACGAAGCAGTGTATCCGGCGCGGGGGCCGGGTCCTGATTGAACCGCGCCGCCCGCAGCAGACCCCACTCCGGCACCTTGGTTCGAGGCAGACTTCGTGACGACAGCCACCATCCCCGAACGCGGGCCCGACCAAGACGCGGAAATTGGGGACCTCCGGGTCCCGAGCGATCAGCATCCCGTCATCGCAGCCGGAGCCGCGGCATGATCGAAGCAGCCATGATCTGGAACGAGCCGAACAACAAGTCCCATTGGGACCTGGAGGCCGATCCAGACTGGGCGCGGTTCGCCACCATGACGCGGCTGGCCGGCGAGGCGATTGCCGCCGAGGCACCGGGGCTCACCCGTGTGCTCGGGGGCATGTCGCCGATCGATCCGGGTTTCCTTGCATCACTAGCAGCCCAGGGTGGGCTCGATGCGCTCGACGCCGTCGCTGTGCATGGCTTTCCGCTCGACTGGAATCATTGGCCCATCGACGCCTGGCCTGCAAAGCTTGACGCCATTTCCGCGATGACCGATCTCCCGGTCTGGGTCTCCGAGGTCGGCATATCGACGTTCGGCGCCGAGGAGGTCCAGGAATGGGGCCTGCGCCGAACGCATCAGCTGCTCGCCGGGCGGGCGCCGCGCATCCATTGGTACAGCCTGTACGACCTGCCGGCGGCGTGGCCGGCGACCACGCGCCACCGCGAGGCCGAGGGGTCCTCGTATTACCGGCATTTCCACATGGGACTTCTGGACGAGCACGGCACGCCGAAGCGGGCCGCGCGACTGTTTCCCGAGTTCACGCCGGATTTCGGGCTCTGCCAGTGGTTCCACTACCAGGATCATCGGCTCGATAGTGCGGTACGGGTCATGCGCGACATGGGCGTGACAACCTTGCGCACCGGCCTGTCATGGGCCGACTGGTTCCGCCCGGATTGCGAGGCCTGGTTCGACCGGCAGATGCGGGCGCTTGACGAGTTCAAGGTGACCGTGACGTTCTGCTTCACGCCAGAGCATCGCGGGATCACGCCGCACCACACCGCTCCACCGATGCACCCTGAAGAATTCGCCGAGTTCTGCGCCAGCATGATCCGTCGCTACGCTTCCGGCCGGTCCGAACCGGTGTCGCTCCCTACGGATGCCGGGGGCGGTTCGATGCGAGACCTGGCGGCTCGCGCGGGCCCGGCAGTGCGTGACGCTGGCGATCACCTTGCGGCGCGAAGCCTGGGTGACGGCAGGGCGGGAGCGGGGCTGGCCGTGCCCGGCTCGGACCATGCCCAGGCCGAGCCGGCGACCGGGGCGTTCGACTCCGCCGATCTCGGGACGCGGTGATCGGACCAGCGTCGCGCGCCTGCTTTCGAGACGCTGCCATCAGCCGGCCCGCCGGTCTTGGTCACCCTGCGTCATACCTGGAAGCCGCCTCATACCAGCTGCCCCAGGCGTCGACCCACAAGTGCAGCAAGGCCGGGCTACCCCTCCGCCCGCATTCCACTGGCCCAGGCAGGCCAGCGGAACCTTGCGCGGGCTACCCCAGACCCGCCAATGACCTGAGGCCTTTGGAAACCCCTGGCTTAAGCATAGGAATTCCACAGGCTAGGCCTTTGGCGAAGTCCAGAGGCAGAGCCTCTGGCCTTGCTTGCCCGCGACAGAGTTCACACGAACGACGCGCTTTCGACGCTGGCGACGCCCAGCAGGGTGATCCGGGTGTTGTCCGTCAGCACGAGCGTGGTATTCCCGCCCGCATCGATCTGCCCCGCGACCGCGGTAGCTGCCGTGCCAGAGGCGTAACCAAGCAGCTGCAGCTGGTCGATGCCGGTCCTGAAGCCGTTGATCACCGCGGTGCCGCGCGCGCCGTTGGCGAAGCCGTACAGGTCCGCGCCGCTGCCGCCATAGGCGGCCAGGTTGCCCTGTCCGCACAGCAGGAAGTCCGGGCCGCCGCCCAGCACGACCGTGTCCTGTCCCGAACCGGCGAAGATCGCCGTGCTGCCCGTGACACCGGCGCTGATCGTCTGCGCGCCGGAACCTGCGACCACGGTGTCGCTGCCGGTTCCGGCCGCGATCAGCACGTTGCCGGCGTTGCCGAAATACGCGTCGTCACCGGAGCTGCCGGCCCCGGTCAGGGTCTGGTTGCCCGGGCCGGCGAGCAGCAGGTTGCCGCCTGCCCCGGTGGAGACCAGGACATCGCCGCTGCCGCCGCCGGCCAGGGTGGTGGCGGCCGCGCCGGTATACAGCACGTTGAAGCCTGCCGCGCCGCCGAACGCTGCGCCGCCACCTGGCCCGGCATAGAAGTCGAGGCGTCCGGCGGCGCCATAGAGGGTGTTGCCGCCGCTGCCGCCGACCACCGTGGCTGCCGCCGAGCTGCCATAGAAGGTCAGCGCGCCGGCCGAGCCGAACAGGAGCGCCGCCCCGCCTGCCTGGACGGTAACGGAACCGCTGCCCGCCGTAACGGTGTCGGTTGCGGTTCCGGTCTCGATGAGGTCGGGGCCACTGCCGCCGAACAGCGCGTCGGCCCCGCTGGCGACCGTGCCGGACAGCGTCTCCGCGCCGGAGGCTGCGACCAGCAGGTCCCCGCCCGTGGATCCGGCGGTGAGAACGTCGCCGTTGCCGCCGCCAATCAGGGTCGCCGCGCCGGTGCCGCCCGAAAGCTGGTTGGCGCCAGCGGAACCGCCGAAGAACTGGCCACCTCCAGCGCCCCCCGACACCGTGACGCTGCCCGCCGCGCCCTGGACGGTGCTGGACGCCGTGCCGCCGGCCAGGGTGAGCCGGCCGGTGGTGAGGTCCAGGAGCAGGCCCGCGCCGCCGGCGAGCACGGAAGCGCTGGCGGAGCCGATCGCGACGGCTTCGCGGCCCGCGCCACTGCCGAACGCCAGGGTTCCCGACGCCGTGGCCGCGAAGCCGAGCGATCCGGTCCCGGCCGAGCCGGTCGAGGCGAGGTAGACGGTGCCGCCCTCGATCACGGTGCCGCCGGAGTAGGTGTTGGCCGTGCCGAGCAGGGCCATCTCGTCGATCATCAAGGTCCCGGTCCCGGAAACCAGGCCCGACACCGCGTGGGTGAAGCCGTTTGCGGACACGGAAGTGTCGATCGCGTTCGGGGCCTTGCTCCCCGAGCCATCAAGAGTGTCGATCGTGCCGGCCGCCAGGGTGAGCGGCCCGGCGGCGATCGCCCGCTCGACGGCGGCGAGGACACCGTAGTTGCCCTCCAGGCGCAGCAACCCGTCCGAGAGGGTGATCGCCGGGGCGAGGGTGCCCGCATCGTTGAGGTCGAGCACGCCACCGGTGGCGACGGTGATGCCTCCGCCGCCAACCGACAGGCCCTGCGCATCCTCCGACACCTGGACGGTGCCTGAACTGCTGCCGCCGATCTGCAGGCTGTCCGTGCAGACCAGGGTACCGTCGGAGAATCCGGTCTCGTCCGGAGGAGTGCCGCTGATGCCGACCACGCTGCCGCCATCGACCAGGCCAACCGCGGCCGAGACGACGGACGGGGCCCCCGCAGACCCCGCGAGCCCGGCGCTGCTGCCTCCGATGGTCAGGGTGCCCGCACCGCCGGCCCCGACGTGCAGAGTGCCGCTGCTCGTCCAGCTCGTTGCCGGGGTGACGCTGACATCAGAGAGGCGAACGGGTTGTACTGCCATGCTGCCTGACCCGATCGAGGCATCGGCATCGGTCAGGACGCCGCCTTCGACCAGCGTGCCCGCAGTGACCGACACTGTTCCCGCCACGCTGACTGTACCGTTCAGGGTGAGGGTGTCTTCGGAGGCGATCGAGGCCGCCGTGCCGTTGCCGCTGACGGTGTAGGACGCAGCGCCACCGAGGGCGAAACCCACCGCCGTGGTGGCTGTCGGCGTGTCCGTGGTCGACACGCCGCCAGACCGCCAGGCGCCCTCCTGCTCGAACGTGCCGTCGACAGGCTGCGCCCACTGCAACGTGTCGCTCATGTTCTACCCCGGTCTCACCGTGTTTCGAAGGCTGTCATACCCGACGTGCCGACACAGCGGATGCTATTCGTTCTGTCGAGCCCAGCGTGGCTCTACCATGCTAGGTCGGGATCACGTTTGAGTCTCGGGAGAGTCCGCAGCCGCGGAGACGCGTGCAGGAGATTCAAAGCAAGCTGGCGTCCCCGACGGGATTCGAACCCATGGCCTCAGGATTAGGAATCCTGCGCTCTATCCGGCTGAGCTACGGAGACACGCCGCCTGCATAGCAACTGCCGCACCCTACGTCAGCAGCAACTCCCTCGATGCGCGTCAGCAGCACGCCGTCGACCACCCCGCCGTCCAGCCACTCGACGCCTGCATCTTGCAACCATGCGGCGTCGGGCCGATTCATCACTCATGCAAGACCTCGCCGCTGCGCCGCCCGTGCTCCATCCCGTCGTCCCAGACGCGCGCGAGATCCACGCCGCGACGCTCACGCTGGACAGCCACATCGACATTCCCTGGCCCAACGGCCCGGACCCGTTCACCGACAGCACCCGACGCGTCGATCTGCCCAAGATGCTGCGTGGCGGCCTGCGCGCTGCCTGCTTCGCGGCCTATGTGCCACAGGGCCCGCTGACGCCGCAGGGTCACGCCGAGGCTTCGGACCGCGCGCTCGCCATGCTCGACGCCATCATCGCCATGGGCACCACCCGCGACGGGATCGCCGCCCGGACCTGCTCCACCGCCGCCGAGATCGAGGCCGCCGTCGCCCAGGGTGCCCTCGCCATCATCCCCGCGGTCGAGAACGGCGCTGCCATTGGCGAGGACCTCTCGCTGCTCGCGCGGTTCCGGCGGCTCGGCGCGATCTACATGACGCTCAGCCACAACGGCCACAACGCGCTGTGCGACAGCTCCAACCCGCGCGCCGACCTTGCCGACGGTCCGACCCTGCACGGCGGCCTTTCCGGCCTCGGCCGTGAGGCCATCGCCGAGATGAACCGCGTGGGCCTGCTGGTCGACGTTTCCCACGTCTCGCCCGACACCATGCGCCAGGCCGCAGCGCTTTCGCGCACACCCGTCGTCGCCACCCACTCCTGCATGCGCGCACTATGCGACGTGCCGCGCAACCTTGATGACAGCCAGCTCGACCTGCTGCGCGATGCCGGCGGCCTGGTCCAGGTCACCGCAGTGCCGTCCTTCCTGAGATGGAAGGCCCGCCCCGACCAGGTCTCAGTCGCGGACTTCGCCGACCACGTCGACTACGCCGTCGCCCGCATCGGGATTGACCACGTGGGCATCGGCTCGGACTTCGACGGCGGCGGCGGCATGCCCGGCTACCGCGACGCGTCGCAGTCCGGCAATCTCACCGCGGAGCTGGTGCGACGCGGCCACGACGCCGACGCCGTCGCCAAGCTGTGGGGCGGGAACTTCCTGCGCCTCATGCGCAAGGCAGAGGCAGTGGCGGCGTAGAAGCAGGCTGGGAGCCCGCTGGAAACCTGCTCTGCTGGGTCATGTGGCGCGTTCCGTGAGCACTGTGGCGGAGCGAAGCTCCTTGCCTCCGCCTCGCGTCCGGAGGACATCGCCGATGCTTCGCTTCCCTGATGGTGCCACCGTCTTCCCGATCGGCCAGGGCACCTGGCGCATGGGCGAGGGCGGCGACCGCGACGCCGAGATCCGCGCGCTCCGCCAAGGCCTCGACCTAGGCATGACCCTGATCGACACCGCCGAGATGTACGCCAACGGGAACGCCGAGCGCGTGGTCGCCGAGGCCATCGCCGGCCGCCGCGACGAGGTGTTCCTGGTCTCCAAGGTCGTGCCTTCCAACGCCTCGCGCGCAGGCGTGCGCGAGGCCTGCGCGCGCAGCCTGCGCCGCCTCGGTACCGATCGGCTCGACCTCTACCTCCTGCACTGGCCCGGCCGCATCCCGCTCGCCGAGACCGTCGCCGGCTTGGAGGCGCTGCGCGAGGCCGGCGATATCCGCGCCTGGGGTGTCTCCAACTTCGACGCGGCCGCCCTGCCCGCACTCGCCGACGCCGGCTGTGCCACCAACCAGGTGCTCTACAACCCCGAAGCCCGTGGAATCGAGTTCGACCTGCTGCCCTGGTGCCGCGAACACGCCATGCCGGTGATGGCGTACTCTCCGGTCGGGCAGGGCGGTGCCCTGCTGCGCCACCCCGCCCTCGCCGCGATCGCGCGCGAGCACGGCGCCACCCCGGCGCAGGTTGCCATCGCCTGGTCGCTGCGCGGCGCCGGCGTGGTCTCGATCCCCAAGGCCGCTGATACGGTCCACGTCGCCGAGAACGCCGCCGCAGCCACCGTCGCGCTCAGCGCCCGCGACCTCGCCGCGATCGACGCGGCCTTCGCCCCGCCCCGTCGCAAGCAGTCGCTCGGGATGCTGTAGCTCCCTCGCCAGGCAGGCAACCGTGCACGCGAGCCGGCACTGATCCCACTCCACCTTCCCGCCCTCCACTCCACGCTGCTAGCCTCCCATGGTGCGCACCCAACCGGCCGTGTCCTGAGCCTGCTGATCCTCCTGGCCATGACCGGGCTGGCCGCAGTGCTCCTGGGCGTCGCGGCTGTCCCGCTGCCGCCCAGGCGCAGCACCTCGGCCACCGCCGGCTGCTGCCTTGCCGGCGCAGCTCTCGCCGCGATCTTCCTGCTGTCCGGCTCGCAGACCGCCTCGCTCAAGCTGCCGCTCGGCCTCCCCGGCTTCGGCGCCACGCTCTCGCTCGACCCGCTGTGCGGCGTGTTCCTGCTGCCGCTGCTGCTCGCGGCGGGCGCCTGCGTGCTCGGGGAGCCAAGGCCCGGGCACGCCGATCCGACCGCCGCGCCGGGGGAAGCCGCCAGCATCCCAGCCGCACTCGCCGCCATGCTTCTAGCCCTGCTCGCCGGCGACGGCTTCACCCTGCTGCTGGCCGCCGCCGCGATCCCGGTCGCCATAGCCCTACCCCGCCTTGTCGCCGCATCCGCAATACCCACAACGCCTGCACCCCATGCCGCAACCGCCGCCATCGCCGCGGTGGTCGCCGCGGTGTGCCTCGCCGCCGTCATCGGCCTGCTGCTTGCCCCGGGCCTGCTGCCAGGCGCGCTGTTCCCCGCGATCCGCGCCCACCCGCCGGAGGGCTGGCGCAGCACGGCGGTGCTCGGCTCGGCCCTGCTCGGCGCCGTCCCGCTCTGCGTCCTGCTGCCCACCCAGCCCGCGCCGGCGCCGGTCGCCGCCGCGGCACCGCTCGCCGGGCTCTATATTCTTGCCCGCCTCCTGCTCGACTTGTCCGGAGCGGCCACCCCGCCATGGTGGGGGGTGCCGCTGCTGGGGATCGGCGCCGCGGCCGCCACGCTGGGCGCCCTTCGCGCCGCCACGAGCCCCGTGCTGCCCGCGATCGTCGAGGGCGCCATCGCCGGATCCACCGGCCTCGCGCTGTGCGGGCTTGGCGTCGCCTTGCTGGCACGAGGGCTTGACCTGCCGCTGCTTGTTGGACTTGCCGCCGGCGGCGTGGTGCTGCACGTCATGACGCAGGGCCCGCTGCACGCCGTCCTGCTGCTGGGCACCCAGGCGATCGGGCGCGGCGCCGGCTCGCTCGCGATCGACCGGCTCGGCGGGCTGATCCAGCGCATGCCGGCCACAGGAGGGGTGCTCCTGCTGGCGAGCGCCTGCCTGGTCCGGCTGCCGCTGTCGGCAGGCTTCCCGGGCGCCTGGATGATCGCGCAGGCGCTGCTACAAGCGGCGCGGATCAGCGGGCTATGGCTGCAGATGGCGCTGGGGGCGGCGCTACTGGCGTTAGCCCTCGGCACCGCACTGCTCGCGGCAGCCAGCCTACGCCTGGTGGGCACCGCCCTGCTCGGCCGCCCGCGCAGCCCGCGCGGCGCCGCGGCGGACGACGCGCTCGCCTTGTCGCGCCAGACGTTGCTGGCGCTCGCGGCATGGCTCGCGTTGCTCGGCCTGGCTCCCGCCGCACTCTTGTGGCTCACCGCACCCGCCATCGCCCAGCTCGGCCTCGCCGTCTCGGCCGACGCCGTGCACCAAGGCGCCTGGACGATCTCGCCGCTGCACGACGGCGCCGGCTATGCGGCGCTGCCGCTGGCGCTGCTGCTGGCCGCCGCGGCCGGCCTGCTCGCCTGGGCGATGCGCCGGCGCGCGCGCGCCGTCTCTGGCGCCTGGGAGGGCGGCTTTGCCCCCCCGCCGCCCTGGCTGCCGTTTGGTGATCCCGCCACGCAGCTCGGGGCGGACGCGATCTCCGGCCCGCTGCGCGACGCGGTCAACCTGCCCACGTTGCCCCGCATTGCTCTCCTCTCAGCCGTGCGTGGGGTGACGGATCACCTGGACGCGCTGGAGGCCGCGCTGCGGGCCCGCGTCATGCCGGCGCTGCTCGCGCTGACGCTTGCGGGGTTGTGTGCCCTGCTCCTGGACCCCCGATGATCCCTGGACCCGATGCCGGCTCGGATGCCAGCCTGGCCGCCGGCGCATGATTGCCCTGCTGCTGCACATGGCGCTGATGCTGGCTGCGGCTCCCCTGCTCGTGGGCCTTGCCGGCTGGACCGAGGCACGCCTTTCCGGACGAGAAGGACCCTCGCCGCTGCAGCCCTGGCGCGACCTGCGCCGCCTCGCGGCCAAGCCTGCGAGCCTGCCCGAGGGCACCTCCTGGGTGTTTGCCGCGGCGCCCGCCGCCACCCTGCTGCCGCTGCTGGCGGGCGTGGCGCTGGTGCCGTCCTTCACCCTCGGCATGGCCAGCGCGCCGTTCGCCGACCTGGTGCTGGTGGGCGGCCTGCTCGCCGCCTCGCGCGCCGCACTCGCCCTCGGCCTGATTGACGGCGGCACTGCCCTGGGCGGCCAGGCCGGCGCTCGGATCATCCGCGCCGGAATGCTGGCCGCACCTCCGCTGGCCGCGGTGCTGCTCTCCCTCACCCTGCTGGCCGGCAGCACCAACATCGATGCCATCACCTCGGCGCTGCGCGAAAGTCGCGCCACACTGGCCGTACCGCTCGCCATCGCCGCCGCGACGCTGGTGGCGCTGGACCGCTCGTCGGGCTGCGGGGCTGGGCTGCCAGCGGACGGGGCCTCCGCCTGGCAGGTCGGCGAGTGGTCCGGCCGCGACCTCGCACTGATCGCCGTGGCCGACATGCTCGCGACGCTGCTTTGGGCGAGCCTCATCGCCCTGCTGCTGCCGCCTCACCCCGCGCCTGCCACGCCCTGGGCCGCATGGCCGGCCCTCCCGCCGAACCTGGGGCCAGGGCTCGCGGCCGGCACGGCGTTCGACGGTGCCAGCCTTGCGGCCGCGCTCGATCAGGTCACCCAGGGGCTGCTCGGCTGGGTGATCAAGCTCGCCGTTCTCGGCCTGCTGCTCGGGTTCGCACGGGCGGCGGTACCTCGCCCGGACGCCCGGACACGGCAGGCGCTGCTTGGGCTCGCCACGCTGCTGGGCGTGCTGGCGACGCTGCTGGTGGCCGTAGGCGGAGGCGGCACGTGATGCCCGAGCCCGACGCGCTCGCCCCGCTCGGCGGTGCGGTGCTGTCACTGGGCTTCGTCCCGCTCTGCTGCCGGGCAACGGCCGCCCTGCGCGCCGCAGCCGCACAGTGGGCGCTGCTCGCCGTGGCGCTGGCGGCGCGCGCCCTGCGTTCGGACGCACCGGGCTTGGCCACCGCGGCGGCGCTGCTGCTTGCGGTGGCCTTGCTGCTGCTGTCGCGCGCCCGACGTCACAACCTCCTGCACCCCTACCTGTTGCCTCCCGGCCTCCGGCACGCCCACCTGCCGCATCCCGACCTGCTGCGTCCCCACCCTGGCACGGCCGGTAGCCCGTCCGTTGGCGAAACGACCCGGCGAGCCGTGCTTGGGGTGGCCCTGGTGGCGCTCGGCGCAGCCGTCGCCCGTGACGCGGCGCTGCTGCAGTCCCCTGTCCTCCGTGCCACCCTGTCGCTGGCGCTGCCGACCGTCCTGCTCGGCCTGCTTGCCGCCGCACTCCGCCCGGCTGCCGCCGGGATCGCCGGGCTGGCGGCGGCGCTCGGCGGCGTGCTGCTGACGGCCGGGGCGCTGCCAGACGCCATGTCGCTTGACGTCACCCTGGCCTCGCCGGTGCTCATGGCCGTGCTGCTGCTCCTGCCGGCGCCATCCGCGATCGCTGGCACAGGCACGGCACCACCATGACGCGCCTGGCCCCGGGATCGCGCTCCGGCCGTGCGAGTCCGCAGGAGTCCATCCGGTGAGCGGGGCCGGACTCTGCATCCTGGTTCCCGCACTCGCTGCGCTGCCCGCAGCCCTGCTGGCAAGGCATGCGGCGGCGCGCTGGGTACATGCCGCCGCATGCCTCGCGACCCTGGCGTTGACGCTTCGCCTGGCTTGGCGCCAGCCGGTGCTCGACGGCTGGCTCACCGACCCGCTGGCGCTCGCGGCCGCCGTGCTCACCGCCGCTGTCGCGCTGGCCGGAGCCGCAGCCGCACCCGTGCCCGCTCCTCGACCGGAGCGGACTGCAGGATTCTCCCCCGCCGCAGCCCTTATCCTGCTTGCCGGGCTGCTGCTCGGGCTGCTGGCTGATTCGGCGATCCTGGCCTGGTCCGGCCTCGCCGTCGCGATGGCCGTGGCCAGCGCCCCCCTGCTCGCCCGGCCGCCCGGCAGCTCCGGGAGCGCGAGCGTGCTGCCCGCCGCCGCGTCGCTGGTCCTGGCCCTGCTCGGTGCGATGCTGCTCTCGCGAGTCGCCACCCGCGTCGGCCTGCCCATGGCGCCGGTCCGGGGCAACTTGAGCCTGCTGCAGGCACCCGGCGTCACCCTCGACCCCGGCCTGCTCGGGTTGGCCTGCGCCTTCTCGCTCTCCGGCCTGGCCGTGCCCGCCGGCCTCGCGCCGGTGCAGGGCTGGCTCGCCGCGACGCAGCGGGCGGCGTCCCCGCCGGTCGCGGTGCTGTTGTGCGCGCCGCTGCCCAGCCTCGCGCTGCTGCTGCTGCTGCGCCTCGGGCGGGTTGCGGCCGAAGCCGGACTCGCATTGTGGGGCGACGGGCTGCTGACACTCGGCCTGGCCTCGGTGCTGCTGGGCGCGGCCGCGCTATGCCGCCGCCCTGCCACGCCCGCTTTGCTCACGTTGCTGCATGGCGGAGTCGGCGCCGTGGCGTTCGGGTTGGGCACCACCGCGGCACTCTATGCGGGCCTGCTGCACATGGCCTGCTCCAGTCTCGCCCGCGCCGCCGACGTTCTCGGCGCCGTGGCCGACCCCGGCCTCCACCCCGGGGCCGCACCCGATCAGGCGGCCGGTAACGCGCACCCTGCTCAGCTTGATGAACCGGGCGCGACCCTGCGGTGTGCCGGGCTGCGGCTCGCCGTCACGCTGGCGCTGGCGGGGGTCCCGCCGCTGGCGCTGTTCCCGGCGGAGTTACTGCTGCTTGCGGCTCTCCTCGCGCGCAGCCCGGCGCTGGCGGTGCTGCTCGCTCTCGGCCTGCTTGCGGCAGGCATCGGGGTGCTCGGCAGGATGACGCGCGCGGTCCCAGAAATGTGGCCGGCACGTGCTGCCGCATGGACCCTGCTCGGGCTCGCGATGCTGGCCGGGCTGGCAATGCCGGAGGCGCTGGCCGGCTGGCTGACCCGGATCGCCGAGACCCTCGCCGTGCCGGGCTGAGCGAGGCATGCCAGGCCAGAGGCTCTGCCTCCGGACTCCGCCAAAGGCCGAGCCTTTGGAATCCATCTGCTTAGAAAGCGGGTTTGCAAAGGCCTCAGGCCTTTGGCGGGTCTGAGCGCAGCCTGCGCAAGGCTCCGATGACCCGCTTGGGCCATTGGAGCGCGGGCGGAGGGAGAGCCCAGCCTTGCTTTGACTACAGGTCAATGCCTGGCGCCGCTGGTGTCACCCACCCCCCAGCGTCGTCGCCGAGATGACCAACGCCACGTGCGAGAACGCCTGTGGGAAGTTGCCCACCAGCCTTCCCGCCTTTGCGTCATACTCCTCGCTGAGCAGCCCCACATCGTTGCGTAGCGCCAGCAGCCGCCCGAACAGCGCCTGCGCCTCGTCCAGGCGTCCCTGCATGACGTAGGCATCGACCAGCCAGAACGTGCAGGCGAGGAACGCCCCCTCCTCGCCGGTCAGCCCGTCCTTCGTGCCCTGGGTGCGGTAGCGTCGCACGAAGCCGTCCTGCATCAGGTCCTCCTCCACCGCGCGCACCGTGGCCACCACGCGCGGGTCGTCGTCGGGCAGGAACTCCATCCTGGGGATCAGCAGCAGGCTGGCGTCCAGCTCCTTCGAGCCGTAGCTCTGCACGAAGCAGCCGCGCTCGGGATCGACGCCCTTCTCGCAGATCTCGCTGTGCACCTGGTCGCGCAGCGCCCGCCAGTGCTCGATGTGCCCGCTGAGACGGTGGCGGGTGGCGGCCTGGATCACCCGGTCCAACGCCACCCAGACCATGACCTTGGAGAAGGTGAAGTGCTGCGGGCCGCCGCGCACCTCCCACATGCCGTCATCCGGCTGCTGCCAGACGTGCTCCAGGTGCTCCATGATGCCGCGCTGCAGGCTCCAGCCGTTGTGCGGCTGACGCAGCCCGCCCTCGCGCGCATGGTGCAGGGCATTGATCACTTCGCCGAAAACGTCGAGCTGCAACTGCGAGGACGCCGCGTTGCCGATCCGCACCGGGGCCGCGCCCTGGTAGCCGCCCAGCCACGGCACCTGCCACTCCTCGAGTCTGCGCTCCCCGGCCAGCCCATACATGATCTGGATCTGCTGCGGGCTGCCGGCGATGCTGCGATGAAGCCAGTCGCGCCACGACCCTGCCTCGTCGTAGTAGCCGGCGCGCATGAACGCGGTCAGCGTCAGCGTCGCGTCGCGCAGCCAGCAGAACCGGTAGTCCCAGTTGCGGCCGCCGCCGAGCTGCTCCGGCAGGCTGGTGGTCGCCGCCGCCACGATGCCGCCGGTGCTCGCGAACGTCAGCGCCTTGAGCGTCAGCAGCGAGCGTTTGACCGCTTCCTGGTGCGGTCCTTGATAGCTGCAGCGCCCCGACCAGACCCGCCAGTAGATGTCGGTGGCCTCCAGCACCGCGTGCGGGTCGATCGCGTCCGGCACCGGCAGGTGTGAGGGGGTGTGCTGCAGCACGAACGGCACGCTTTGGCCCGCGGCCACGCGGAACGAGGCGACAGTTGTCATCGACTCGCCGGCGAGCTGCACCGGCGTCCGCAGCACCACCATTTCCGGCCCGACGATCGCGGTGATGCCCGCCCCCTCGGGCAGCCGCTCGACCCATGGCACCGAAACGCCGTAGTCGAATCGCAGGCACAACCGCATCCGCATCGCGACCTCGCCCGAGCGGCCCTCCACCAGCCGCACGATCGCCGAGCCGGCCCCGCCCACCGGCATGAAGTCGATCACCGCCACGCTGCCGGTCGGCGTGGTGAACACGGTCTCCAGTACCATGCTGCCGTCACGGTAGGCACGGCGCACGCTGACCTCGGCGGGCTCCGGAGATCCGCCCGCGGCCGCGCCCTTGACCGCCCGCGGCTTGCCCGGCGCCTTGGCCCCCAGCGCCTGGGGAGCGATCATCCAGAAGCCGTTCTCGCTGGTGCCGAGCAGCGAGGCGAAACAGGCGGGGCTGTCGAAGCGCGGCCAGCACAGCCAGTCGATCGAGCCGTTGCACCCGACCAGCGCCGCCGTCGTGGTGTCGCCGATCAGCGCGTAGTCCTCAATCGGCAGAGCTTGGTCGACCCGGACCGGCCCGGCCGGCACCGGTCCGGCGGACGGCACGCCGCCCGTATTCTTGAAGGCGTGGGGCATGGGCGGCGGCTCCGGGTGTTGTGCAATTATGGCAAGGGATGAGACTTCGCCACGACGGCGCCGCTGTCCATACCCGTTGGACAGGCTGGACCCGTTGGCCAGGCTGGCCAGCTGGGCAAGCCGTGCGCGGTTGGCAGGTTCTCGCGACCGGCCGGGTGGCCCGCCCCCGGAGTGATCCGGCGCCGGGCGTGGCCCCATGGTCCGGCCTTGACATCGCGGCTGCCGCGCCCTCTCTACGCCCCCTGCGCGCGTTCCGGCGTTGCGGGCGTGACGAGCAACGGGGCGACCCGCGGCCCGGCCTGCCCCCGGGCGCGGGGCGGCCGCAGGGGTGTAGCTCAATTGGCTAGAGCGCCGGTCTCCAAAACCGGAGGCTGGGGGTTCGAGACCCTCCACCCCTGCCAGCCGGCCCGCCGTGCGCGGGGCGGCACAGCAGCGGGGTACTCCATCGTGGCGACAAGTCCGGCAAGGTTCGTACGCGAGGTGCGCGCGGAAATGGGCAAGGTCACCTGGCCGTCACGCAAGGAGACGCTGGTGACGACCGGTCTGGTGCTGGGGATGGCGACGCTTGCCGCGGCGTTCTTCTTCCTCACCGACCAAGTGATCGGGCTCGGCGTCCGCCAGCTCTTCCATGGCGGCTGAGGGAACCCTGCGATGACCAAGCGCTGGTATGTGGTGCACGTCTATTCCGGCTTCGAGAAGAAGATCGCCCAGCAGATCAAGGAGGGCGCAGCGCAGAAGGGCCTCGCCGACCTGATCGATGACGTGCTGGTCCCTGCGGAGGAGGTCGTCGAGTTGCGGCGCGGGCAGAAGGTAAACGCGGAGCGGAAATTCTTCCCCGGCTACGTGCTTGCCAAGATGGAGATGACCGACGACACGTGGCACCTGGTCAAGGACACGCCCAAGGTCACCGGCTTCCTCGGCACCAAAACTCGCCCGAGCCCGATCACCGAGGCCGAGGCCGACCGCATCCTCAAGCAGTCCGCCGAGGGCGTCGAGAACCGCCGTCCCGCCATCCTGTTCGAGATCGGCGAGCAGGTCCGCGTTGCCGACGGCCCGTTCACCAGCTTCAACGGCACGGTCGAGGAGATCGACGAGGAGAAGGGTCGGGTGAAGGTCAGCGTCTCGATTTTCGGCCGCTCCACCCCCGTCGAACTCGAGTACTCCCAGGTGGAGAAAGCATGACCTGACGACAGGTTGGACGACTTTGCCTCCGGATTTTGCCGGGGTAAGACGTCCTGGGACGACACCCGCCGAAATCGACGTCCCGGCGGCGCCGCGAACCAACGCCGCCGCCGGGACAGCTTCCGCCTAGGCCTCGCCGGTCTCTGCAGCGTGGGTCAACGCCTCGCCGAGCGCCTTGATCTTCTCGGCATTCTTGCCCTCGGACTTGGCGGCGATCGTCACCGTCTCCTTGCCGAGCTTCAGCACGATCTTCTTGATCTGCTCCGCGTTGATCGGGTCCGCATGCAGGTGCTTCTTTAGACTCTCCAGGTCCTTGACGATGGCTTTGGCACCGGGGGCTTCGACCTTTTCCAGCGTCGCTTCCCAGCCCTCGATGTTCTTGACGGCGGCAGCCACGGTGAAGCCTTTCAGGCCTTCCTTGATGTGCTTGATGGTCGCGTCGAACTGCGGCATGCGGCGTTCCTTCCTGGGACGGCCGCGCAATCGCGGCTCCGGTCGTGAACAGCGCCAGACCCCGCCGCAGGTTGCAGCAGCCAGGCAAGCAATAGCGAGCTTTGCCTATACTCGCGGGGCCCTGAGACCCCCGACCCGTACGTGAGAGGCACATTGCGGAATAGTGTGCCTCTCATGTGCGGGTCTAGGGCGGCTCAGTCCTGGCGGATCCGGCTGACGCTCAGCCTTGTTTGCTACTTCCGCCCCATCCCCAAATATGAGAAGCCCACCGCGCGTAGAGCCTGCGGGTCGAATACGTTGCGCAGGTCCACCACCACCCTCCCCGCCATTGCCCCGGCCAGCGCCTCGGGAGACAGGCTGCGGAACTCCCCCCACTCCGTCACCACCACCAGCGCGTCCGCTCCCTGCGCCGCCTCCAGCGCCCCCCGGCAATACGTCACCGCCTCGGGCAGCATCGGCCGCGCAGCTTCCATCCCCACCGGGTCGAACACCCGCATTCTTGCCCCAGCCTCGGCGAGCCGCCCCACGATCGGCAGCGACGGCGCATCGCGCATGTCGTCGGTCTCCGGCTTGAAGGTCAGTCCGAGCACCGCGATCGTCTTGCCGTGCACCGAACCACCGCACGCCTGCACCACCCGTGCAGCCATCGACGACTTGCGCGCGTCGTTGACCGTGACCGTCGCCTCCACCAGTCGCGACGGCGCGCCGTGGTCCTGCGCGATGCGCATCAGCGCCAGCGTGTCCTTGGGGAAGCACGACCCGCCATACCCCGGGCCGGGATGGAGGAACTTGCGGCCGATCCGGCCATCGAGCCCGATCCCGCGGCTGACGTCGTGCACGTCCGCCCCCACCTTCTCGCACAGGTCGGCCATCTCGTTGATGAAGGTGATCTTCATCGCCAGGAACGAGTTGGCTGCATACTTGATCAGCTCCGCCGTCTCGATCCCGGTGAACACGATCGGCGTCTCGATCAGGTAAAGCGGCCGATACAGCCGGCGCATCACCTCCTGCGCGCGCTCGGTCTCCACGCCGATCACCACCCGGTCGGGGCGCAGGAAGTCGCCGATCGCGTTGCCCTCGCGCAGGAACTCGGGGTTCGAGGCGACATCGAAGTCGAGCCCGGGGTTGGCCTCCCGCGCGATCTGCGCCACCCGCCGCCCGGTGCCGACCGGAACCGTGCTCTTGGTCGCGATCACCAGAGTGCCTGATGCCGCCCGCGCCACCTGTTCGACCGCGGCATACACGTACGACGTGTCGGCATGGCCATCGCCGCGGCGCGACGGTGTACCCACCGCGATGAACACCACCTCGGCACCCGTGATCCCGCCTGCGATCTCTCCGGTGAAGCCGAGCCGCCCGGCAGTCACGTTGTCGGCAACCAGCTTGTCGAGGCCCGGCTCGTAGATCGGGATGCGGCCGTCCCGCAACGCGTCAAGCCGGGCCGGATCGGACTCGACCACCGTGACCGAAATGCCCAGACTGGCGAAACACGCACCCGACACCAGACCTACATAGCCGCCGCCGATAACCGCGATACGCATCGATACCTCCCACAGCCTTGTGTCCAGGTTGCACCGCTTCCGGCACGTAGCCACATTCCAGGCGAGCAGAAGACAGGGACTTCAGAGGCTCTACTCCGGACTTTGCTCGAGGCGAGCCTTGAACATGCAATATTCAAGCAAGCCGCACCCTGAGCCTGCTCGCGAGGGCGCTTCGGCGAGTCACCTGCGTGCCGGTGTGAGCGACGGAGCGGAGCGGTGTCCATGGCCGTGTGCACCGGTGCACAGCACAGGCACACTGGATTGCTGCCGGAGCAGAGTTCCCCGGCGGCCCAGTTCAGCCCTGGCTGGATGGGGCTACGACCATGCAGCTGCCATGCACATGGCCGAGTTTCTCGCAGGCGTGCAGCGCGCCTTCGCGCGACAGCCCGGTCACCCTGGCCCGGTACAGCGTGGCACGCCCGTCGCGAACCCCGGCAACGGTCGAACGCGCATCGGCCAGCCGCACCGCCTGCCGCGCCTGTCCGGCGGCAGCGTTTGCCTGGCCCTGGTTGCCGAACGCGCCGACCTGGATCGCCCAGCCACCTGAGCTCGCCTGGCGCGACACCGGCTCGGCGAGCGCCGGGCTGATGAAATGCAGACTCCGCGCAAGCGGATGCGCGGCATAGGCCGCGGTCTGGACGCTTGGTACCGCCGCCGCGTGCGCGAAGCCACCGCGCGGCTCGCCACGGGCGGCGGCGACCTGCACCGGACGCTGCGGGAAACCCGACCACGACGGCGGCTCCGGCAACCGCTCGCGCCCCGCCAGGCGGTCGGCCCGGGCATCCGCTCGCCGCTCGGCCAGACGCTCGCTGCGCTCCGGCCGTTCGTTACGCGCCACCATGACCGGGCGAGGCGCCTCGTCGGCGTCGTCAGGTGCCGGCGCAGCCACGTGGTTCATCGCCAGCATGTCGGCCTGGCTACGGTTCACCGGGCTCGAATCCCGAATGTACGGAGCAATCATCGCCACGTAGCGTCGCGTCTCGGCGGGCAGACGACGGTTGCGGGTAAGATAGGCGTCGAGGTTGCCAGGCCCCGCGTTGTAGGCGGCGAGGAAGCCGGGCGAGCCGTACACGTCGTACATCTGCCGGATGTAGGCGGTGCCGGCGAGGATCGAGTCGTGCGGGTCGTACGGATCGTCGCCGATGCCGTTGTACTGGCCGCGCATGTCGTCGAAGGTCGAAGGCATCACCTGCATCAGCCCCATCGCGCCCACCGGCGAGGTGACCAAGGTGTCGTTATGATACAGCCGACCACCGGACTCGACCCGCATGACCTCGCGTATCCAACGGTCCGGCACGTCGAACCGGCTCGACGCCTCGGTGATGTACGGCCCCCACGGATCCTCGGGCGGACCGGGCGGGCTGTAGTCGCCGCGCGCATGGGCCGCGTACTGGGCCGCCTCCTGCGTCGCCGAGAGCTGCTGCGGCGCGTGGCTGGCGCAGGCCGAGAGCAGAGCAAGCGTCGCCGCCGCGCCCATGACCTGCAGTCCTGGCAACCGCAGCCGCTGCGCTGCCTTGGCGCAGGAACTGCCGGTGCGGGCATCGCCCGTAGAGGAATTCAGATCGGGCCGGGTGGCCGCGGCAGGGGTGCTGGTCATCCGGCGGACGCCTCCGTCATGGCGAGACTGCGCGACGCACACGATGTCCCCGGGCGCCTGGGCTTGTCGCCCGGGTCGGGCCGCAGCGCCGGCCGACTGGCCGCCGCTCACATGTTCCGTCAGCAACTCTGGCTAACCCGTTACAGGAGGCCGCGGAACGTGGCAACATCCACGTTCACGGATGTGCGACCGAGAGGCCGCTTGGCGGACCGGAGGCAGCACAGCCAACCGAGACCGGGCGCTGCCCGGACCGCCGAAAGCCGCATGGCTCGGCAAACCAGCGCTTTGGCCATCTGCACAACATACCGCGTGCGCCGCGGCGTCTTTTCTGAGTGGATCCGGGATCTCTGCCCTCAGGCGGGATCCCCGCGTCGAGAACCCGGGGCAGAGCTCCTCGCCGTACCTGCACTGCAAAACCTGAGATCGCCGGCGTTGCCTCGCCGGTTACGAAGGAGTATCGGCGACGCGCGATGAGCGTCACCCTAGATCACCCTGCCCAGTCCCTGGTCGGCACCCACCTCGACCTGCGGGGCGAGAGCAGCCGCCTCGCACGAAATCGCGCCGCCCTGCGCGACGTGGCCGACGGCTTCACCCTGTGGCGGCTCGCGGTCATGCTCGGCTGGCTCGACATCAAGCTGCGCTACCGCGGCTCGGTACTCGGCCCGTTCTGGCTCACCCTCTCGACCGCGGTCATGGTCGGCGCACTCGGTGTCGTCTACGGCACGCTGTTCGCCATGGACCTCGCGCACTTCCTGCCCTTTCTCGCCGTCTCGCTGGTGATGTGGAACGCCATCAGCTCGCTGATCGGCGAGGCCTGCGCCGCCTTCACCCAGGCCGAGGGAACCATCCGTTCGGTGCGCATGCCGTTCTTCGTGCAGGCGATCCGCGTCGTGGTGCGCAACGCGCTGGTGCTCGCGCACAACATCATCGTGTTCATCGTGGTGTTCGCCGTCTACGGCGTGATCCCCGGTACCGAAGCGCTGATGGTGCTGCCCGGCCTTGCGATCTGGCTGATCGACGCTTTTGCCTGTTGCCTGCTGCTTGGCGCACTGTGCGCCCGCTTCCGCGACATCCCGCCGATCGTGGGCTCGATCGTGCAGATCGCGTTCTACATCACTCCCGTTGTCTGGAAGCCCGAGCAGCTCGGGCCCAGCGGCTGGTGGCTGCCGCTCAATCCGTTCGACAGCCTGCTTGACATCGTACGCGGCCCGCTCCTGTCGCAGCCGACTTCGGCACTGGGATGGACGTCGGCGCTGGGCTTCAGCATCGCGCTGTGGGTGACCGCCTGGCTGGTGTTCGCGAAGGTACGCGCCCGCCTGGCGTTCTGGGTTTGATGGTGCCCCCTCTGGCGACACTTGGCCTGACGGGCATTGTGATGGCGGGGCGCAGGCTGGTGAGGCCGACTTGGGCGGTGTCCCGCTAGATGGTACGCGTCTGATGTCCGCGGTTTCGCTGGTGATTGACAACCTGTCGATTGACTTCCCGCTCTACCACGGCAGCGCGCGCAGCCTAAAGAAGACGGTGTTCGCCGCCGCCTCCGGCCGCCTCGGCGAGGACCGGCAGAAACGCGTCGTCGTGCAGGCCCTGCGCGACGTCTCGTTCCGCCTTAAGGCGGGCGACCGCCTGGGCCTGGTCGGTGGCAATGGTGCCGGCAAGACCACCTTGCTGCGCACCATGGCCGGCATCTACGAGCCCGTGGTGGGTCACGTCGAGGTTTGCGGCGTCGTCACCGCCATGCTCGACAGCTCGCTTGGGATGAATCCCGACCTAACCGGGCGCGAGAACATCATGCTGCGCGGACTCTACAACGGCTACACCAAGGCACAGACCCGGCGCATGGAAGAGGACGTCCACGATTTCGCCGAACTGGGTGAGTTCATGGACCTTCCGGTGCGTTTCTACAGTTCAGGCATGATCGTGCGCCTCAGCTTTGCGATGGCCACGGCGATCAGCCCCGAGGTCCTGCTGATGGACGAGTGGGTGCTCGCCGGCGATGCCAACTTCCTCGACAAGGCGCGCACCCGGCTTGAGAACGTGGTGCGCGGCGCGGACATCCTGGTGCTGTCTTCGCACGTGCCGACCATCGTCACCCAGTGGTGCACCAGGGTAATCTGGATGGACCACGGCCGCATCCGCGAGGACGGCCGGCCAGAGGAGGTGCTGGCGCACTATCTCGGCCACCCCGCCGCGGCCGAGATGGCCTCGGCGGGACAGGAAAGGTAGGCCAGGGCCATCTCCACATGTCCTGGAAACAGGGATCCCTGCGCCTTATGACGGCGATTGTGGCAGGACAACGGGCATTGCCGTTGGACTCCGCTCAAGGCAAGCCTTGAAGATGACAATGATCAAGGGATGGTTCCCGAAAACCTGTGCTTGAACGAGGGAGCCTTTGGCCAGTCTGGGCAACACCTAGCCCTGCTTTGATTACGGGTGAGCAACTCCGCTGCTGCTTCGAGGCTCAGCCCAGCACGTGAAGACGTGGAGCACGAACCTGGCCTGCCCTATCCCCGCACCGACGCGAGCCCGGCGACCCTGCCATCCTGGCCCCCGACCGCGCCCCGCCGCTCCCCCGCCATCTCCACCCGCGCCCGCGGCAGCGCTTCGGGGTACGCCTGGTGCAGCCACGCGATCAGCTTCTCGCGCACCTCGCAGCGCAGGTCCCAGGTCTGCGGCGCGTCGCGCGCGCTGATCAACGCGCGCAGTTCCATCGTGTGCTCGCTCGTGTCGCTCACCTGGAGGTTCACCACCCGGCCGTCCCACAGCAGGCTTGCCTTGGCGATCTCGCGCAACTGCTCGCGCACTGCCTCGACCGGGACGCTGTAGTCCACGTGCAGGAACACGCTGCCGATCAGTGACGCGGTCTCGCGCGTCCAGTTCTGGAACGGCTTGTCCAGGAAATACGAGATCGGCAGCACCATGCGCCGCCAGTCCCACAGCCGCACCACCACGTAGGTGCTGGTGATCTCCTCGATCCAGCCCCACTCGTCCTCCACGATCACCGCGTCCTCCAGCCGGATCGGCTGGGTGATCGCGATCTGCACGCCCGCGATCAGGTTGGTCAGCAGCGGTCGCGCCGCGAGGCCCACCACGAGGCTCGCGGCGCCCGCCGAGGCGAACAGACTGATCCCGTACTGCCGCACCGAGTCGATCGTCATCAGCGCAGTCGCTATCGTCACCACCACGATCAGCGTGTCCGCCGCCCGCTTGAGCAGCCGTACCTGCGTCAGGTGCTTGCGCGCCAGCAGGTTGTCGGCGACATCGGTGCGGAACCGGTTCAGGTAGAGCGTCGAGGCGATCTCGAACGCCCGTGCCGCACTCCACCCCGCCAGCACCACGAACGCCACCAGCAGCAGGTGCGCAATGACGTCGAACGTCGCCTCCGGGAACGAGGTGAAGTTCAGCGCCGCCCCCAGCGCGAATACCATGTAGGCGAGCCGCGTCGGCCCGGTGGTGGCCTGCACGAAAGTCTGCAGGAACCCACGCCGTCGCTTGGGAGGCATGATCCGGTCGAGTGCCCACAGGCTGAACCAGTGTGCGGCGGCCGCCAGATACGCTGCCACACCCAGGATCAGCGAGCTCCACAACCAGCCCGGCATCCAGATCGGGACGGCAAGCGTCGTGCGCAGAACGTTGGTGAAGTCGCCCATGAGTTGCGGGCATAGCAGAAACCCGGTTGCTGCGCTGCAACAAAGCGTTGCGAGACAGCCCAGGGCGGTGTCCTGGACCCGCTAAAATGGCGGAACCCTTAGAGACCTCTTCCTGGTGGTCCTGTCCATGACGGCCAGGGCGTGTCTTCAGGCCGTCATCGCCACCTGGGCGTCTCCGGTACGCTCGATCACGTTGAGCGCCACCTCGCCCGCACTGCGCCGCAGTCGCACGCTGACCCGCGCCTCTCCCACCGCGAGGTTGTACAGGGTGACATCCGGCAGGCACTCCGGCAGCACCGGACGGTCGAAGGTGACGCGCCGACGCTCCGGGTCGAACCCGAGCCCCAGACAGGCCGCCAGCATCGCCGGCAGTGCCGTCGCCGCCCAGGCCTGCGGCGAGCAGGCGACCGGATACGCAGTCGGGCCTTGCGCCCGCCGGCGCGAGAACCCGCAGAACAGCTCCGGCAGCCGGCGCAGCTCGAGCGTCTGGCACGCCCCGAACAGCCCGTCGAACAGCCGCGCCGCCTCTGCCTTGCACCCCGCGCGTGCGAAACCCATCGCGATCAGCGCGTTGTCGTGCGGCCACACCGAGCCGTTGTGATAGCTCATCGGATTGTAGCGCGCCTCGCCCACCGCAATCGTGCGGATGCCCCAGCCGGAGAACGACCGCCCATCCATCAGCCCTTCCGCCACCTGCCGCGCCCGCTCCGGCGACGCGATCCCGGTCAGCAGCAGGTGTCCGGCGTTCGAGCTGCGCACTCGGCAGGGGCGCTTGTGCCGGTCCAGCGCCAGCGCGTAGGTGCCGAGCTCCTCGCACCAGAACGCCGCCTCGAAGCGCTGCCGCAGCGCTTCCGCCTGACCCTCGAACGCGTCGGCCTCCATGCCCAGCCCGAGTTTTTGGGCGAGCAGCGCCGCCGCCCGGCGTGCTGCATAGACGTAGCCCTGCACCTCGCACAGCGCGATCGGTCCCTCCGCCAGCGCGCCGTCGGCGTGGAAGATCGAGTCGTAGCTGTCCTTCCAGCCCTGGTTCGCCAGCCCTTCCTCGCTCTGCCGCCCGTACTCGACGAAGCCGTCGCCGTCGCGGTCGCCATAGGCGTCGATCCACTCCATCGCCGCGCCGACATGGGGCCACAGCGCCCGCGCGGTGGCGAGGTCGCCGGTGCGCTCGACGTAGGCGCCGGCCAGCATGACGAACAGCGGCGTGCTGTCCACGCTGCCGTAGTAGCGGCGGAACGGCACCTCGCGAAGCATCGCCATCTCGCCGTGCCGGACCTCGTGCAGGATCTTGCCCGGCTCCGCGTCGGCCAGATGGTCCACCTCGGTGGCCTGGTTCGCTGCGAGATAGGTCAGCACCCCGCGCGCGATCTCCGGATCGAGCCACAGCGTGTGCAGCGCGGTGATCAGCGCGTCGCGGCCGAATGCGGTACTGAACCACGGCACGCCCGCGTACGGGTAGGGGCCGCTCGGCTTGTCGGTGACCAGCATGTAGAGGTCGCACACCGACCGCCGCATCGCCTCGTTAAAAACCTCGTTCGAGGTCGCCACTGCCGCCGCCCGGCTGCTCTCGCGGCGCAGTCGGCGGCGGCTGTCGATCAGCGCGCGCAGGAACTCGACGCGCGGCGGGCGTTCGGCCGGGATGTCGTCGCAGGCGATCTCGGTGAACACCAGGGCGCGGGCTCCCGGCGCCAGCTTCAGCTCGAACACTGCGCGGTTCGCTTCCAGCAGGATCGGTGCCGGCTCGAAGCGCAGCCGGGTGCTGCGCCGCGCGTCGTCGAGCCCCATGTAGGTGAGCAATACGGTGTCGGCGGCGATCTCCGCAGGCAGCCGGATGCCATGGCGCGCCCGCTTCGTCCCCCGCGCCTCGAACAGGTCCGAGAAATCCACGTCGAAGCGGAACTCGATCCGGACCGTCTGTGTGGCCGCGGCAAAGGAGCGCACCGACATGCGCTCGTAGCAGGTGGCGTCCCACAGGAAACGCGAGCGCCGCAGGTGCACCAGATTGTGCTCCAGCACCAGGTGACCATCCTCGTAGAGGTCGGGGTTGGTGAGGTCACAGGTCAGTTCGGCAATGTCGTCGCGCAGCGTGGAGGACAGCAGCAGCGGCCGCTGTCCTCCCACCAGCATGTCGAGACGCGAGAGGTGGCGGGTGTCGCGGTAGTACACGCCGTCGCTGCTGCCGGGGCCGCCCAGCACGTCGCCGGCGGCGTCGAACACGCCGAAAGCGTCGCCGCTCTTGAGCGTGCGGGTGTGGCGCTCCTGCAGCGACACGGTGGCCGGGATGTAGAACTCGGCGGGCTGGGGGCCTGTGACTGCGACCGCCGTCTCTGCACCGCCCGGCATGGCGTCGGTCTGGCTCATCGGTTGTCCCCGCATCTGCTCGCACGGCAGCATGGGCACTCGCGGTGCCGCTGCAAAGGGGAGCGGCGCCGCCGCTGTGTGCCCGACGCCCACCCGGAACCGCCGCCTGGGCGCGGCGTTGCGCACGATCATGGCTGATCGTGCAACGAACTCGCCCGAGTCCCGGCTGCGCCGCTACGTCGAGCGGCGCGACTTCGGCCGCAGCCCGGAGCCGGGTGGATCGCCGACCGCCGCGGAGTTGGCCGCCGTGGACGCGAGCACTCCCGAGGCGAGTACCCCCAAGGCGGGCACCCGTAAATTCGTGCAGCAGCGCGCGAGTCGGATCGGGCCGGAACACGGCTCCCGCTTCGTCGTGCAGAAGCACGATGCGACCCGGCTGCACTGGGACTTCCGCCTGGAGCACGACGGTGTGCTGGTGAGCTGGGCGGTCCCGCGCGGGCCATCGCTCGACCCCGCTGACAAGCGTCTCGCCGTCCATGTCGAGGACCACCCGCTCGACTACGCCGGTTTCGAAGGCACCATCCCCGCGGGCAGCTATGGCGCCGGCACGGTCGAGATCTGGGACCGCGGCATCTGGGAGGCGGTGGGCGACGCGGCTGCCGGGCTGTCCGGCGGCGAGCTCAAGCTGCTTCTGCACGGCGAGCGGCTGCGGGGCCGTTTCGTTCTGATCCGCCTCAAGCCCCGCCCGAACGAGCACGCCGAGAACTGGCTGCTGATCAAGGAGCACGACGAGCACGAGCGCGCCGGGGCCGATGCCGCCGTCCTGGAGGCCACTCCGCTCAGTCATACCACCGCGCGCGCCGCCTCGGCCGCCAAGTCCCGCCAGCCCCGAGCCGCGGCAGGGGATGCGTCGGACCGCCACGCCAGCCCGGCGCATCGTGCCCGGCCGTCCCGCGTTGCCGCGGATGTGCCCACCGCCGAGCCGGAGAGCCTTTCCCGCCCGACGGCCGCCCGCACCCGCAGGCCGGCACCCGCCATGCCCGCCGAGGCGGCGCCGGCACGCTCCGATCAGCCTGCCTCGCCCGCCCGCCGCTCCGCCTCGCGTGCGGCAAGACCCCCTGCCCCAACCCCCGCCACGATCGCAGCCGCCAAGCCTGCCGCGGCCAGGACGCGCATGCCGCCCGGCGCCCGGCGCGGCGCCATGCCGGAGCAACAGCTCCCGCAGCTCGCCAGCACGGTCGACACCCCGCCCGACGGCACCGACTGGATCAGCGAGGTCAAGTTCGACGGCTACCGGCTGATCGCGCTCAAGCGGGGTTCGGCGGTGCGCCTGTTCACCCGCAGCGGCCAGGACTGGACCGACCGGCTGCCCGTGGTCGCCCGCGCGGTGGCCGGCCTCGCCGCCCGCGACGCCACGCTCGACGGCGAGCTGGTGGCGCTCCAGCCCGACGGCCTGTCGAGCTTCCCCGCCTTGCAGGCCGCCCTCGCCGCCGGGCAGGACCGCCGGCTGTTCTACACGCTGTTCGACCTGACACACCTCGACGGCTTTGACCTGCGTCGCTGCAGGCTCGCCGACCGCAAGGTCGTGCTTACCGGGCTCGACTCCTGGCAGGGCCTGCTGCGCTACAGCGACCACCTGCGCGGCGAGGCGGGCCGGGTGCGCCGTCAGGCATGCGCACTCGGACTGGAAGGCGTCGTTTGCAAGGACGCCGACGCTCCCTACCGTCCCGGCCGCGGCCGCGCCTGGCTCAAGGTCAAGTGCCTCGGACGCGAGGAGTTCGTCGTGCTCGGCTGGACCTGCCCGCAGGGCCGCCGCACCGGGCTGGGCTCGCTGCAGCTCGGCTTCCACGACGAGGCTGGCACGCTGCACTATGCGGGTGGCGTCGGCACCGGCTTCACTGCGGACGAGCTGGACCGTCTCGCATCGCGGCTGGCCGAGTTGAAATCCGCCCCGCCCAAGCCGCTGTTGCTGACCGAGGAGCCGGTCCCCGCCGACGTACGTTGGGTACGGCCCGAGCTCGTGGCCGAGGTGCAGTTCACCGCCTGGTCCGGCGCCGGCCGGGTGCGCCACGCGGTCTACCTCGGCCTGCGCGAAGACAAGCCCGCCGCGGAGGTGGTGCTCGCACTGCCCGACGCGGACGCGCCCCGCCACGCCCTCGGCAACCGGCCGCAGGCGCCCACCCGCCGCCGCTACGCCGTCCCGCCGGTGGCCCTGGCCGCCGCCCCTGCCGCACCGCCCGCGCCCGAGCCGGCAAGGCCCGGGTCCCGCCGTCGTCCCGTCGCCGCGGCGGCGGTAGCCGAGACCGACGGCGTTCGCCTCAGCCATCCGGATCGCGAGCTGTGGCCCGGCATCACCAAGCAGCATCTGGCCGACTACTGGCATCAGGTCGCGGACGCGGCGCTGCCCGGCATCGCCCGCCGCCCGCTCGCCCTGCTGCGCTGCCCCGACGGCATCGAGGGCGAGCACTTCTTCCAGAAACACGCCGGCCGCGGCATGGGCGCCGAGTTCCACGAGGCCGCGTGCGATGGCGCGCCCTACCTCGCCATCGAGGGCCGCGCCGGGCTGATCGCCGCCGCCCAGCTCTCCGCCATCGAGCTGCACAGCTGGGGCGCCACGGAAGCCGGCGCCGACACGCCGGACCGCGTGGTGTTCGACCTCGACCCCGGCGACGGCCTCGCCTGGGAGCAGGTGATCGCCGCCGCCCACGACGTTCGCGCCCGGCTGGAACGCGCCGGGCTCGACGCATTCTGCCGCACCTCCGGCGGCAAGGGCCTGCACGTCCTGGCCCCGGTTTCGCCCGGCCTCGACTGGGAGGCAACCCGTGCATGGTGCCGTACCTTTGCCGAGACGATGGCGCGCGAGCAACCCGACCGCTACGTCGCGCGCACCGCCCGCGCCATGCGCCCGGGCCGCGTCCTCGTCGACTGGCTGCGCAACGGCCTCGGCTCCACCGCCGCGGCCTCGTTCACCCCGCGAGCCCGCCCAGGTGCCACCGTCGCCACCCCGCTCGCCTGGCGCGAGGTCACGCCCGGGCTGGACCCGCAGGCGTTCACCATCGCCACCATCCCCGCCCGGCTGGCCCGGTTGCGCGCCGACCCCTGGGCGAGCTTCGATGCCGCTGCTGCTCCGCTCGGCCTTGCGAACGTCCCCGACCCAGCACCCCGGACCGCCTCCAGCACCCGTACCCGGACGGCGCATCCCGCGGCCGCTCCCCGGCCCAAGCCCAGGAGACGCTGATGACCGCGGCAAACAGGCGACACCCGGTCTGGCGCGGACAGCTCCGCCTTGCCCTCGTCTCCTGCCCGGTCGCGCTCTACACCGCGCACCAGAGCCGCAACGAGATCCACTTCAACTTTATCAACCCCAAGACCGGCAACCGGGTGCGCATGGTCACCGTCGACGCTGGCACCGACGAGGAACTGTCGCGCGCCGACCTCGTCCGCGGCTTCGAGGTCACCAAGGACAACTACGTGCTGCTCGAAGACGCCGACTTCGAGCGCGCCCGCATCGACAGCTCCTCGCTGCTCGCCATCGACAAGTTCGTCCCCGCCGGCGCCATCGACCCGGTCTACTACGACGCCAGCTACTACCTCGCGCCCGACGACGTCAGCGGCGCCGACGTGTTCGTCGTGCTGCGCGACGCCATCCGAAAGACCGGCAAGGTCGCCCTGTCCCGCGTCGTCATCTCGCGCCGCGAACGCGCCGTCGCCATCATGCCGATGGAGCGCGGCCTCGTGCTGCACACCCTGCACGACGCCGCCGACATCGCAGCGCCGGGCGACCTGTTCGCCGACGTCCCCGACGCCAAGCCCGATCCCGAGATGGTGCATCTCGCCGTCCAGCTCGTCGACCGCCAGGCCGCCGCCTTCGATCCCGCCGACATGGAGGACCGCTACGCCGCCCGCCTGCGTCAGGTCATCGACGCCAAGGCCGCCGGCCATGCCATCGAGCCCGAGGAGGACGAGCCGGACCGCTCCAACGTCATCGACCTGATGGCTGCCCTCAAGCACAGCCTCGGCGACGGCGGGACCGCGACTGCCGCGCCGAAGCCCAAGGCTGCGCGCAAGGTGGTCAAGACCCGGGCTAAGCCGCCCACGAAGTCGACGCCTAGGCCGAAGACCACGCGCAAGCGGGCCTAGCCCGCGCCACCACGCCGCAGGGAACCGGCGCGGGGCGTTGTGGCCGATCTGCTCGATCTGCGTGGGGCTCAGCCCGCAGAAGCCCGGCAGTGCGTCGATGTTGGCCACCATCGTGCGCTCCGTGGTGCAGGACCCCCCGCAGTCGGAGCCGTGGACGATGTGCTCGCACCCGGTCATCACCGACGCCGGGCCAGCGTGTGCGCCGAGCCGGTGGCCGCGGTGTCGATATACAGCCCGGCCAGCGTCGCCCGCATCTCCTCTGCGGTGCGGCAGTTCTGGTTCGGCACCCACGCCTTGGTGCCGGGCAGCACCAGTCGGTCGAACAGCGCCGGCAGGGCGCCGCCGCGGCAATGCGCGATCACCAGCATCGCGTCGGGATCCCTGCATGAGGTGCCGGGACGCCCGATCTCCGCCAGCACCTCATCGGGATCGTCGGTGGGCAGTGCCGCCAGCAGCCCGAACCGGCCGGGATGACGCGCCACCACGGCCGCGCCGGAGTCGCGGGAGTCGCGCACGTGTCCAGCATTTTGAGGCCTTTGCTCAGTATCCGCATCGTGATGCCCGCGCGGTCCATGGAGGCGAGCGTAACCTCCGCATGCCGATGCGGCGGTTGCGACCAGACCCAGCCCAGCTTCGTCAATCGGTCCCGGCGCGCCCGCCGCGCCGACCGGGGGACGCGCAGTGGGCATGCACGTCAATCCAGCGGTCGACCTTGGTGGCAGCTCCAGCCCTTCGCCTCCGTGGGCGACAGCGTAGCGCCGCCCCGCGGGTTCGCCACAGCGCCGCGCGACGACTACCCGGCCACCGACCCCCCTGTCCACGCCGTATGCACGCCGCCCCTTTGCGCGAGGTGCGCAATGTTACCCCCGCTATCCACAGCCATCCACAGCGCCCTGTCGCCCGGCCGGGTGTATCGTGCATCGGTGAACACCATCGATCCCCCCCTGCTCGGCCTCTCCCTCCGACGCCCCCCCTCCAACGACCAGGCCGAGCAGGCCCTGCTCGGCGCCCTCCTCGCCAACAACAAGGGCTACGAGCGCGTCAGCGACTTCCTGATGCCCGAGCACTTCGCCGACGCCATCCACGGCCGCATCTTCCAGGCCATCGCCCGACGCGTCGAACAGGGCCAGCTCGCCGACGCCGTCACCCTGCGCGGCGAGTTCGAGCACTCCGGCATCCTCGACGAGGTCGGCGGCACCGCCTACCTCGCCCAGTTGCTTACCGCCATGGTCGGCATCATCAACGCCGGCGAATACGGCCGCGCCATCCACGACTCCTGGCTCCGGCGCCAGCTCATCGACGTTGGCGAAACCGTCGTGAACAACGCGTTCGGCGCCGACCCCGAGCTCGACGGCAAGAACCAGCTCGAAGCCGCCGAGCAGTCGCTCTTCGACCTCGCCGAACGCGGCGGCGGCGACGGCGGCTTCGTCAGCTTCGAGCGTGCCCTCGCGACGGCCATCACCAGCGCCGAACGCGCCTTCCACATGCCGGGCGGCGTCTCCGGCCTCTCCACCGGCCTGCGCGACCTCGACAAGCGCACCGGCGGCCTCCATCCCTCCGACCTGCTCATCCTCGCCGGCCGCCCCGGCATGGGAAAGACCGCCCTCGCCACCAAGATCGCCTTCGGCGCCGCCCGCGCCCTCATGGCCGCCGCCCGCGCCGACGAGGCCGAGTCCGGCGCCCCCGCCGGCACCACGGCTCCCAAGGGCACCGTCGCCATGTTCTCGCTCGAGATGAGCGCCGAGCAGCTCGCCAACCGCCTGCTCTCCGAGGAATCCCGCGTCTCCGGCGACCGCATCCGCCGCGGCGAGATCGGCCAGCGCGAGTTCGACCGCTTCGTCCAGGTCTCCCGCGAGCTCGCCAGCCTCCCGCTGCTCATCGACGACACCCCCGCCATCACCCTCTCGGCGATGCGCACCCGATGCCGCCGCCTCAAGCGCACCCGCGGCCTCAGCCTCATCGTCGTCGACTACCTCCAGCTCATGCGCCCCTCCCTCGCCCGCGCCGAATCCCGCGTCCAGGAAATCAGCGCCATCACCATGGGCCTCAAGGCGCTGGCCAAGGAGCTTGCCGTCCCCGTCCTCGCCCTCTCCCAGCTCTCCCGCCAGGTCGAGAACCGCGAGGACAAACGCCCCCAGCTCTCCGACCTGCGTGAATCGGGCTCCATCGAGCAGGACGCCGACGCCGTCATGTTCGTCTACCGCGACGAATACTACCTCCAGCAGCGCGCGCCCAAGCAGATGGCCTTCGACAACGAGGAGAAGTTCCAGAACGCGCTGGACAAGTGGCAGCGCGACATGGAACAGGTCCACAACAAGGCCGAGCTGCTGCTGGAAAAGCAGCGCCACGGCCCAACCGGCAAGATCGACCTGTTCTTCGAAGGCGAGTTCACCCGGTTTGCGGACCTTGATACTGTCCATACGGGGCACGACTAGGGCTCAGGCAAGCAAGGCAAGGCCAAAGGCTCTGCCTCTGGACGCCGCCAGGGCGAGCCGCCATGGACTGGCGTTTTTACATAGTATTCCTCCGAGTTCACCCGTGGTGGTCCAGATGGTCAGCCGTCTAGCAACTTGCTGCATTATCTGCAAAGACTTGCCGTGGATATTTCATTCAACGGGTCCATGCATACCTGTTCTTGCCCAAGGTGTGGCAAATTTAAATGTAACACCGAGGCTGGTTGGCTAGAAGTTGCCAGCGCGAACCATATGGTGAGACTATCGGGATGGGTCAGGAGTCAGAACGAATCGGGTATACCTTGTCTAAATATCACCCAGGATGAGTCTCGCCGCGTCTCAAGCATGCGCCTTCCGGCACTCAGGGAACGCTCGACCACAGCATTAAAGGTGATTGCTAAGCTATGGCCAGGACTTGAGAGTTGGACCAATTCCCATGAGATGGCTCAAAACTATGAGTTGCTTGGCCAATCGTATTCTAGTAATAAGGCCAATGCTATGATTCTGATAAATATTTTGCAGGCCGATGGAAACTTATGTCATGACGACCGTACTACAGGGTTGTCTGTTAATAGATTACTTAACGTAGAGTCTCTAGAAGAGAAAATAATGTGTCTTTACAGAACTTTGTTGCGACGTCATTTGATCCAAGCCTAAGTAATATTTGGATACACGGACTTGCTCCCGCCGTCCAGGCCGCTGGATTTAAACCTCTTCGAATTGATACTAAACATTATGTATGTGGTATTTCTGATGAAATCATTGCAGAGATACGACGGTCTCGGTTTATCGTTGTTAATTATACGAAACAAGCCAACGGGGTTTACTTCGAGGCTGGCCTTGCCTTAGGTCTTGGATTGATAGTTATTCTTACTTGCCATGCCGATGAAGTAGGAAAATTGCATTTTAATATTTGGTATCTTAACACCTTACTCTGGCACATCCTGTGGATTTGGTTAATAAGCTACGAGACCGTATTATCGCAGTCGTTGGGCTAAAAGCGCCTAACAGAACCGTCTGATCTGGTTCAGGCAGACGAGGGCGCA
>CAXSEF010000007.1:67409-76071 GCA_964236535.1 uncultured Acetobacteraceae bacterium | reverse complement strand
GATTCCAAAGGCGAGGCCTTTGGCGGAGTCCAGAGGCAGAGCCTCTGGCCTTGCTGCGCGGCTAGTGGATGACGCCGTTCATGCCGTTCGGGAAGAAGCTGTTCGCGGTGGGCGTGGTGCCGAGATAGACGATGTCGAGCACCTGCGTGGTGGTGCGGGTGAAAGCGAGCGAGTTGGCGTCGGTCGGGGTGATGTTGATCACGCCGTTGAGCAGGATGCCCTGGTCGTCGGGCACCGAGGTCGGCTGCGAGGCGGCGGCGCGCAGCGCGGAGATGGCGGCGGTCGCGGCGTACTGGCCGGCGGCGAGCAGGCGGGTGCGGATCTGCCCGGCGTGGTAGGCCTCGACCGCGAGGATGGTGGCGGCGGCGGTCAGGTAGGCCGGGTTGGTGATCAGGGCCGCGGCGCCGGCGTAGGCGGTGACGCCGACGTCCTCGAAGATGTAGGCGCCGAGCAGGAAGCTGGTCGTGTTGGCGAACGGGTTGAAGGTCTGGCCCGCGCCGATGATGCCGGCTGCCATGGCCGCCGCGGTGAAGCTGGTGGACAGGTTGATCGCCGGGCGGTCGACGGCGGCGCTGCCGAGTGCCGAGCGCAGGAAGTTAACGTGGTTGAACTCGTCGCCGGCGATCTCGGCGGCGTACTGGGCGTCGGAGGTGGTGGTGAACGGCACCGCGCTGCCGCCGGTGACGGCGCCCGGGTTGGCACCGATCGAGGCGGCGGGCAGGCCGCTGCCGCTGAGGCCGCGCAGGTAGAACTCGGCCTCGAGGTATTCGAGGTTGAGGGCGAAGTTCAGCACGTCCGGGTCGATGTTGGTGGCGGGCGCGGCGCTGGCGGGCGTGCTCTTGAAGCCGGCCATCGCCAGCACGGCGGTCGCGGCGGCGCCGAAGCCGCCGGTGCGGAGCAGGCCGCGCCGCTTCGTCGCCAGCTTTGCAATCGAAAGTCCGTTGAGATCCATGAGCGAAGTCCTCCCGCTTTGCGCGTTGTGGTCCGCGCGCCAGACGGGGCCGCATCACCATCGCGGCGACCGCAACGGCCGCCCCCCAGATACGCCGCGGCCGGGAGTTTGGATGCACGCAGTTGCGGGGAGGCCGACGTTTGCCCTGGGCCGTGTCCCGGCCGACATCCGGGCGGCGTTTGCGGCGCGGCGCCGCCCGGTCAGCGGCCGGGGTCGTAGATGCGCGGCATCGCGGCGGGGGCGGGCTCGAACAGCGTCCGCGCGGCGCCGATCACCCGGCCCTGGTAGGTGCGGTTCAGCAGGGGCGTGTGCGAGTGGTAGTCGCCGACCGCGGTCATCAGGTCGCCGCGGGATTCGTGCAGGTAGGTGCGCAGCACGGCACCGGAGGCGGCGATGTTGAAGCACGGGTCGGCGATCAGCCGGGTGCGCACCGCGCCGGGGTTCATGCGGGTGACGCGGGCGATCGGGCCGACCCAGATGGTGTTGACCTGCATCACGCCGAGGTCCTCGGTGCCGTTGGCGTTGCGGTGCACCGAGCCGGGGGCGCCGCCCTCGATGACGTGGATCGACGGCAGCACGCGCGGCGGCAGGGCGTAGAACGCGGCGGTGGCGGCCATGCAGGCGAGGAAGGGGACGGGCATTCAGCGGCGGCCTCGCGGCGGGGCGGCGGGGCGGCGCGGGGGATGGCGGCGCGCGGCGTGGCCCGGCGCGTGGCCGGGGCGGCGTGCGGGCTGGCGGCCGGGCTTGCGCGCGGCGGCTTGGCTGGGTGGGCTTGTGGCGTGGGTCACCGCCGGCTCCGTTCGGGCGGCGCAGAGTGGCAAGCCGGCGGGGGCGGCGGCAAGCGCGGATGCGGCGGCGGGGTCGATTGCGGGTGGGCGTTGCGCGGGCGCCGCAGCGGCGATGGCGGCGGGGCGCGGCGGGCGGCGGCGTCGGAGGGGGGCAGCGGCAGGGCGGCGGGCGGGGGCGGGCGTGGCGTTCGGGGGGCAGCGCGCGCTGCCGGGTTGGCGGTGGTGGCGCGGGCGGCTAGGTTGGCGGCATGGGACATCGTCGGACTGCACGCCACGCCGAGGCGGGGTTCACCCTGCTCGAGGTTCTCGTCGTCATCGCGATCCTCGGGCTGCTGATCGGGCTGGTGGCGCCGAACGTGCTGCAGCGGCTGGGGGGGGCGCGGGTCAACGTGGCGCAGCAGCAGATCACCGGCGGGCTGGCGGCGGACCTCGACATCTACAAGCTCGACGTGGGCGCGTATCCGAGCTCGGACCAGGGGCTGCAGGCGCTGATCGACAAGCCGTCGGACGCGGGGGGGTGGAACGGGCCGTACATCAAGGGGGGCAAGGTGCCGCTCGACCCGTGGAACCACGCCTACAGCTACCGCGAGCCCTCGACGCGGGAGGGGCACGACTACGACCTGTGCTCGGGGGGGCCGAACGCCTCGACGGGCGGGGGCGAGGGGCAGCAGGGGTCGATCTGCAACCCTTGAGGGCTGGGGGGTTGGGGACGGCGCTGCCGCGGGGTGGTTGGGGGGGTTGGCGGCGAGCGGGATAGAGGCCAATGGGGGGGTTGTTACGGACACGTTTTGCGGGCAGCTCGAAGTGGAGGTGCTCCGGACGCCTGAAGGCTCGATGCATAAAATTTCAGGCGGTGACTTTCTTGATGTAGTGAGTGCTCATCTCTGATCAATGCCGGGATGGCTGCTATCGACCGGATTGTGTTGAAAAAGTCGGCTGCGGGCACAAATCGGCTCAATTGATGCAATATTGTTGCTTAAGGAGTGTCATGCCGGAAACGCAAGTCTGAGCAAGCTACAGCTTCGAAGCATTTTCTTTCGCGCTCGTCACCGCCCCAGAGTTTTTCAACACAATCGACCCAAAGCCGACTCTCGCTACGCTTCCAACGGTGCGCCGGCTTTCCCAAAAAGGATGGTATTTTGGGAACGTTCCCCGCCAGTTGTCACGCAGGCAGGGCGTCCTACGATCAGCGCAAGCTTACCAAGGCGTTACGCCGCTTGCTTCGACGAAGCGGCCGGAGACGGCATTGCGCCCAGCAACGCATACTCGACTGAACGCTACACCGTGCATCGGTCCCATCACCTGCACCCCGAACGGCCAGTCGCTTAGATGCTTGAGTGGAACAGCAATGCCTATGAGTAACAGCAACGTCGTCGCTTCGACTGCCGAAAGGACTTCGAGACGACGAAGCTGAGCCAGTTCCTCTTGCCGATCCTGATCGGTCATGCCGATTGTGGCACCCGGCGACCCTCCGCAAGATGGATGCCCTCACGGATTGCATCGCGCCCCATGAGGTTCAAAGCCACTTCGGTCAGTTCGGGGCCGGCGACGCGCGGATGACCGGTATCAAACGGAGGTTGCGGATCATATTCCATCATTAACTGCGTCATCTTCGCGACCTGCTCGCCGCGGAGTTCGGCTAGGAGTGTGAGGCCGAAATCGATACCCGCCGTCACTCCACCACCGGTGAGCCGATTGCGATCGGCGACAACGCGCTCGCGCCCTGCTTCGATACCGAGCGCTTCCAGTACGTCGTACAACGCCCAGTGGGTGGCGGCGCGATAACCGTCGAGCAGACCGGCCATGCCGAGCAGCAGGGACCCGGAACAGACCGAGGTGATGTAGCGCGCACTTCGGCCAGCATCTACAAGGAAGTCTATGATTTTATCGTCTTTCATTGCCTCGTTGGTGCCGAAGCCACCTGGAACGAACAGCACGTCCAGATTCTGAGGTACGTCTGCAAAGGTGTGCGTCGGGTTCATTGAAATGCCGCTGTCCGTCGCTACCGGCTCCATCGTTTTCCAGAACAGCATCGTCTCGCCATGCATGCCGAGCGCAGATTGAGGGCCGGCGAGATCGAGCAGGGTAAAACCGGGGTATAGCAGCATTCCGACCTTGAGCGGTTTCACGGAAGGAGCAAGCATTTGTGTAGTCATGGCGTAGGTCTCCGGTGCAGAAGCAGCATGATTACGAGCCATACCCATGAAGCGTGAGTGGCAGGAATGACAATTACCGGTTAGAAACAGCCATGCCCAAAAAAACTGCCAATCCGCATAATATCGCCGTCCTCGCGTTGAATGGCGTAGTGCCCTTCGATCTCGGCATCGCCTGCGAGGCTTTTGCCCATGTCCGTGTGCGCGACGGAACAGCGCCCTATCGTGTCCGGGTCTGTGGAGAGACCCGTCAAGTGGATGCAGGTGCGTTCATCCTCACCGCGCCCTGCGCGCTCGACAGCTTGCTAGAGGCTGACACAATCGTCGTTGTCGGCATTGCCGATCCGACGATGCAGATAGCTGCTACGGTCACGACCGCGATCCAGACAGCTTGGGAAAATGGGGCGCGACTGGCCTCGATCTGCACCGGCGCATTCGTGCTAGGCGCTACCGGGCTGCTGGATGGGCGAAGGGCAACGACCCATTGGCGAGCAACCGCCGAACTGGCGCAACGCTTTCCGGCGATCACAGTCGAGCCGGACGTCCTGTTTGTCGACGAGGGCCGGATCATTACGTCGGCCGGCGCGTCCGCAGGATTGGACATGTGTCTGCATCTGGTCGCGCGCGATCACGGCCAGGCAGTAGCGGCCGAAGCCGCCCGGCTTGCCGTTACGCCCCTTTACCGCGATGGCGGGCAGGCGCAGTTCGTTCGGCCGGAGGCGCCCACTTCTCCGGGCTGCCTGACGCCGCTTATCGAATGGACGTTGGCCAATCTTGAAGAGCCGCTCGACATTAACATCCTGGCAAAACGCGCCGGCATGAGCGCGCGCACCTTTGCCCGGCGGTTCCGCGAGCAGATGGGGATTACGCCGATACAGTGGCTTCTTACAGCGCGCATCCGGCACGCGCAGGAACTGCTCGAAATCAGCAGTACCGGAATCGAAAGCATCGCCGCTGCCGTTGGCTTCCAGGCACCGTTGACATTCCGCGCCCGCTTCAAGCGGATCGTGGGCGTGAGCCCGGCCACCTACCGCCGACGCTTCGCTTCCGGTGAGATGCGGAATACGATCGATGACAGCTGCGGCAGCTGGGACTGTCCTGAACTTCCGGCGAGTGATCACCATCTGCTCGGAAAAGCGCGGTAAGTGTTCTCACAAAGGAACGTGGAGCGGGAAAGCCGAGACCACTCATGGGGCAGCGCGGCAGGTATAGGCGCCGCTTTCCCGAAATCTATTCCCGAACCGCCTTTCCCGAAATTGTTTGGTCGAGATGGAGAAACGGGAACCGGTTCAGGCGTGGGTAAGCCCTTTGCCCCGCCGTGGAGCTATGACCGCTTTCGACCGATTGTGTTGAAAAAGGCCGATGTCGGCTTGAATGCGCCAATCTGAACCGATATCGAAACAGTTAGTTATTTGTAATTGTTCAGGAAAATAGTTTTAATTCTGCGCTAAAATCGTCTGCGACGGTTCGGGGCAGACTTTTTCAACACAATCCACCCAGACCCAGTCGTTCTGATACCCATCAGAGGCGGCTTACAAGGCTTCAGGAAAGGGTTTCCAAAGGGCTCGGCCCTTTGGCGGGTGCGGGCAGAGCCCGGCCTTGCTCACTATGCCGGTGCGCCCTCGCGCCAGTCGAGGATGCGCCATGGCGGCTGGCTGCTGCCGCCGACCTGGACGACGGCGCGGCGGGTGAAGCTCGCGCCGGCGGTGGTGTGCACGGTGGCGGCGATCTCGACGACGGTGATCTCGGCGGTGGTCTGTGCGCCGACGCCGGTGCCGCCGCCGGTGGCGAGGATCGCCTGGGCGACGAACTTGTCGGCGTAGGCGATGCGCGGCTCGCCGACGGCGAAGATGGAGAGGTGCGGGCGCAGGGCGTCGAACAGCGCGGGCGTCATGCCGAGCACCAGCCGGACGTCCTCGACGTCGCCGAACGGGGTGCCGGCGGGGGCGACCGGGAGCGAGGCGGCGCGGTAGGCGGCGGCGGCGGGCGACTGGCCGGCGACGGGGGTGGTGGTGCGCCAGTCGACGATGGCCTGGGCGATGGTGCCGGCGGTGCGCGGGTCCTGGCCGAGGGCGGCGATCAGGCCGGCGAGCAGTTCGGGCGGGGCGGTGTTGGGGTTCACCTTGCCGGCCTGGTCGCGCAGCAGGAGGGTTGCGGTGCCGTGCGGGACGGCGAGGCGGCGCTCGGTGCCGTCGGCGGTCCAGCGCTGGTTCGAGCCGTCGAGCAGGTGGAACATGGCGGCCTGGACGGCGCCGTCGGCGGCGAGCTCGGCGGCGGCGTCGCGGCGCAGGTTGAGCGCGATCTGCGCCTCGCCGCGGCCGGCGGAGGTGAGCTGGGTCAGCAGCAGCGAGAGCAGGACCAGGGTCCAGAGCACGATCAGCAGGGCGAAGCCGCGCTGGCGGGGGGTGGCGGGGCGGAAGCCGGGGCGGGCGCTGCCTGTCGCCTGGAAGCGGGGACCCGCGAGGGGCGAGCCGCCGCTGGACCGGCGCCTGTCGCGGACCAGTCGGGCGAGCGGGGTCACCAGACGCAGGCCGGTCCAGGGGCGCGGCCCCTGGCGGAGTCCGGAGGCAGAGCCTCTGGCCTTGCCTGCCTGTTGCGGGCCTGCTGCCTCACCGGGTGATGCCGAGCTGGTTGCGGGTGACGGCGAGGGGGTCGGACGAGCCGGAGAGCGGCAGGTTGCGCAGGGTCTCCGGGACGGCGGAGGCGCCGCGCAGGCCTTCGCGCAGGTCCTCGGTGAGGGCGCGGGCGTCGCGGCCGTCGTGGATGACGTGCGGGGTGATGAGCACGAGCAGCTCGGTGCGGGCGCGGGTGTTGGACTGGGTGCCGGCGAGCAGGCTGAGGATCGGGATGTCCTTGAGGAAGGGGATGCCGCCGTTGGAGCGGGTGTCGCTGTCCTGGATCAGGCCGGCGAGGCCGATGGTGTCGCCGTCCTGGACGACGACGCGGGTGTCGACCTCGCGCTGCTGGAAGGTGGGGGAGCTGGCGCTGGCGGTGGTGGTGGTGGTGGCGGCGACGACGGAGCTGACCTGCTGGGAGATGTCCAGGGTGACGAGGCCGCCGCTGTTGACGCGCGGGGTGACCTGCAGGATCACGCCGGTCTGTTCGTAGTCGTAGGAGTTGACCAGGCTGGCGGTGCTGGTGAGCGTGCTCTGCTGCTGGCTGGTGAGGTAGGGCACGAGGTTGCCGACCTGGAGGCGGGCGGGCTGGTTGTCGACGACGGTGAGCTCGGGCGAGGACAGCACGCGCACCTTGGAGACGGCCTGCAGCGCGGAGATCGCGATGCTCTGGCCGCTGGGTCCGGCGGTGAGGGTGAAGCCGCCGGTGCCGACCGGGTTGCCGGCGGAGCCGGGGGTGGCGAAGGCGCGGGTGCCGGTGCCGCTGAGCAGGCCGTTGATGCCGGCGGCGAAGAAGAACTGGGTGCCGTACTGCAGGGCGTCGTTGAGGTCGACCTCGGCGATGGTGGCGTCGATGCGGACCTGCAGCGGCAGGATGTCGATCTTGCGCAGCATGGCCTCGACGGTGTCGGTCTCCTCCGGGGTGCCGTAGACGAGGACCGCGTTGTTCTGGCCGTTGGGGATGATGCGCATGTCCGAGGGCTTCTGGTCGCCGCTGGCGCCGCCGCCGGGGGCGTTGGCGCCGGAGCTGGCGTCGAGGCCGCCGAGCAGCGGGTTGGACGCGGCCTGGCCCTGGCCGGACTGGCCGCCGGCCTGGGCGCCGCCGAGTCCGCTGCCGGTCCCGGAGCCGAGGCCGCCGGAGCTGCCGAGGCCGCTGCTGCCCAGGCCGCTGCCCGACGAGCCGATGCCGCCTGCGCCGCCGCCGGCGCCGCCCTGGCCGCTGGAGCTGCCGCCCAGGCCGGCGTGCGAGGGGGCGGCCTGCTGCGGCGGCTGGGCGGTGACGTTGTTGGGGGTGAAGGCCTGCTGCAGCACGTAGGCGATGTCGTTCGAGCGGCTGTTCTGCAGGTAGTAGACGTGCCAGGAGCGCACGGTGCGGCGGCGGTGGCTCTCGACCAGGGCGTAGACGCGGCGCACGTCCTCGACCACGCGGGCGCTGCCGGCGACCACGAGGACGGCGTCGATGCGCGCCATCGGCACGACCTTGACGCCGGAGGCGGCGGCCGCGTTGGCGGCGCTGCCCGACTTGAACGCCGCGGTGAGGGCGGTGGCGAAGTCCTGCGTGTCGCCGGAGGTGACCGGGAGCAGTGCGTAGGACTGGTTGGCGAGCACGTCGACGTCGAAGGCGCGGGCGAGGCTGATCAGCGCGTCGCGCGAGGCGGGGTCGCCGCTGATGACCAGCTCGTGGCCGTCCGGGCTGGCGATCACCTTGGCGCCGTTCTGCGCGTAGGGCTGCAGGGTCTTGGCGAGCTCGTCGCCGGCGGCGTAGCGCAGCGGGACGACGAGGCCGCCGGAGGTGCCGGCGGCGCCCACGCCCCCTGCCCCGGCGGCGGCCGGCAGCACCCGGTAGAGCGCGCCGTTCTGCACCAGGGTGGCGCCGCTCTGGGCCAGCAGCGCCTGCAGGGTGGGGATCAGCTGGCTGCGGGCGAGCGGGGCGGCGGTGCGCAGGGTGGCGGTGCCGTGCACGGTGGGGTCGATGGTGTAGTTGGCGTGCAGCATGGCGCCGAGGATCTGCGCCACCACCTCGCGGATGTCGGTGTCGGCGAAGTCGAGGTTGATGTCGCCGCCGGCGACGCGGCCGCCGCCGCCGGCCAGGCCGGTGCCTCCCGGGCCGCCGGGGTCGCCGCCGCCGGGGTCGCCGCCGCCGGACTGGCCGCC
>CAXSEF010000007.1:65673-67309 GCA_964236535.1 uncultured Acetobacteraceae bacterium | reverse complement strand
GCCGCCGCCGGACTGGCCGCCCTGGCCGCGGGCGGTGCCGGCGCTGATCTCGGCGGTGCGGGCGGGCTCGCGGCGTCCGACCGGGCCGTCGATGCGCGGCGAGGCGGTGGCGCCGGCCTCGCCTGCGGAGGGGAGCGGCTGCAGCGGCGGCTCGATGTCGTGGGTGCGCGGGTCGAAGCCGCAGCCGGCGAGCGTGGCGAGGACGGCGCCGAGCAGCGAGAGGGTCGGCAGAGCGGGCGCGCGGCGGGTCACTGACTGCTCTCCGAGGGTGGCTGCGCCGGCGCGGTGCCAAGCAGGTTGGGCGGTGCTGCGGGCACCGCGAAGCTGGAGGTGAAGGTCGGCCCGGGCTGCTGGCCGGCGACGCCCTGCATGCGCGTCACCGTGAACGGCAGGACGGGGGCCGGCGGGGGTGCGACCACCTCGGCGTAGGTCGGGTGCAGCACCTGCTCGGTGCCGTGGCGGAGCACGGTGACCGCGCCCGGTGCGATGGCCTGGACGGTCATGGTGCCCAGGGTGTCGCCCTCGGCGAGGACCTTCGGCTTGCCTTCGGCGGGCGCGAAGATGGCGCGCCGCCCGGCCGGGCTGACCAGGATGCCGGCGAGCCGCGCCTGGCCTTCGGCCACCGGGCCGGCGGCGGTCTCGGCGATCGGCCGGCGGTCCTGCTCGAACAGCGGGCGGGCGAGGATCTGCTGCAGCTCCGCCTGGGTGCGGCCGGGCGCGGGCTCGGCGCTGGCTGCGGCTGCGGCGGCCTGGGCCGGCGGGCCGGGGCGGCGGGCCGGCTCGGTGACCGGGCCGGGCTCGCGGTCGGTCAGCTCGTAGGCGAGCGCGCCCAGCAGCAGCAGCGCCAGCAGCCCGAGCAGGGACAGCGAGCGCCTCATGGCGCGCTGCCGCCGAGGGACCGGCCGGACGCGGGAACGGGTTCGGCGGCGTCGGGCGCCGCGTCGGGGGTGCGTTCGGCCGCGGCGACGGCGGGGTCGGGCAGTGCGGGCGCCGGGTCGCGGGCACGGAACGCCAGCACGGTCAGGGTGGCGTCCATCGGCAGCTGGGCGCTGCGCAGGCCGAGCGGCGGGGCCTCGATCTGCAGGTCGTCGACCAGCATGCGCGGGGTGGCCTCGGCGATGGCGGCGAGCAGGTTGGCGAGGACCGGGTAGGGAGCGGCGACCGAGATGCGCAGGCCGATGCGGCGGTAGCTGCCGGCGGGCTCGGCGGGGAGCGCCTCGGCGCTGGTGAGCGGGGTGCCGGCCTCGACCGCCATCGCCTGCACGCGTTCCTGCAGGGTGGCGCCGGCGACCGCGTCGGAGGCGCCTTCGAGCAGGCTCTGCGGCGCGAGGTCGGTGGAGAGGCTGGCCACCTGGCGGCGCAGGCCGGGCAGGCTGGCGGCGAGCGCGTCCATGCGGGTGGCGCGCGCGCGCAGCTGGTCCAGGCGGTCGGCGCGCGCGTCGTGCCAGCCGACCACCGGCAGCACCAGGCCGAACCAGAGCACGCAGGCGGCGACCACCGCGATGGCGAGTGCCAGGACCTGGCCGCGGCGTCCGCTGGGCAGGGCGAGCTCGGCCATCAGTCGGGCGCGTGCAGGGTGGGCGCGCGCAGGGTGGGCGCGAGGGGCGCCGGGGTCGCGGGCGCGCGGCGAACGGCG
>CAXSEF010000007.1:28757-65573 GCA_964236535.1 uncultured Acetobacteraceae bacterium | reverse complement strand
GGGGTGGGCCGCCTGGGGGTGGACGCGCGGGGCGGTCACGGGGCGAGCTCGGCGCGGATGGAGAACAGGTCGGCGCGGCCGGTCTCGCTGCGGGTCACGGGGGCGAGGAACGCGGGCTCGCGCAGCTGCGGGGCGGCGGAGAGCAGGCCGATCAGCCGCGCCGCCGCCGCCGAGCGGCCGTTCATCACCAGCTTGCGGCTGCGCAGGGTGAAGTCGGTGAGGTAGGTGTCGTCGGGCAGGATGTCGGTGACGGCGGCGATGGCGGCGAGCGCGTCGCCCACCCTGCCCCGCTCGGCGACCAGCACGTCCTTGCCGGCAGCCTCGCGGGTGATGCGCGCGCGCAGCGCCTCGGCCGCGGCGACGCCGGGGGCCAGGGCCGCGATCCGGCGGTCGAGGGCGCGTGCCGCCAGGCTCTGGCGGACGAAGGGGGTCACGATCGCGGCGAGCGCCAGCGACGCGCACAGGGCGGCCGCCAGCGCCAGCCGGGTGCGCCGGCCGCGCCCGGCGTGGGTGTGCGCCATGCCGATGCGGCGCAGCCCGGAGCCGGTGGCGAACTCCAGCGTGGTGGGGGCGATGCCGATGCGCGACAGGGTGGCGAGCAGCGGCCGGATCGCGGCCTGCGGCACCAGCGAGACACGCAGGTGCAGCCGCGCCCGGACGCGGTCGCGCGCGCGCAGGGTCCAGGTCCAGAACACCTCGGTGGCGTCGAACGGGGTGAGGCGGTCCATCTCGAACTGCAGCACCTGCTCCGGGTCGCGCTCGGCGGCGAGCGGCAGGCTGACGTCGCGCTCCAGCAGCAGCGCCGCCGGCAGCAGCAGCACGGTCGCCTGCGCCCGGCCGGGCTGGCGCACGCCGCGGCGGGCGAGCGCCGCCTCGGCGCGGGCCAGGCCCGGCTCGTCGAGGGCGAAGCGGCCGAGGCTGGCCAGGCGGCCGTTGCGGCGGGTGGACAGCTCGGCCGCCGCGCCGTCGGCATCGGCGCTGATGACCAGCGCGTCGGCCTGCCGCCCCTCGCCTTGGCGCAGGCGGGCGGGCAGCAGGCTGGCGATCTGGCGCAGCCACCAGTCGAGGAATTCTCGCAGCATTGTCAGCGGCTCCCCGTTGAACCGGTGGACGGTCTAGAGCGTTTCAGCCGCCCTGCAAACCACGGAAGGTAACGCGGGCGTGACCCGGCGGGCGCGGGCGCGCCGGGGTCCGAGGGCGTCGACATGCAGGAGCAAGCAGGGCCGGGCTCGCCCCCGCCCAGATCCGCCAGAGGCCCGAGGCCTGTGGAAACCCCTTTGTAGGCAAACGGATTCCAAAGGCTCGGCCTTTGGCGGAGTCCAGAGGCAGAGCCTCTGGCCTTGCCTGCCCGACCGGTCACGCCCAGGGCCGTTGGCAGGGGCCTACTGGTCCGGGCGCTGCCGGCGGGGGGCGCCGACCAGGTCGGGCCAGCTGCGGCGGTCGCCGGCGGGAAAGGCCAGGTGGATGCGGACCAGCAGCGGCAGCTCGGTGCTGCGCCAGCGGTCCTGCCAGCCGGCGGCGCCGCCGAGGTAGCCGAAGGTGAGCTGGTCGACGCCGGTCAGCAGCACCTCCTCGGAGAGCGGCGGCGCGGGGGCGAGGCGCAGGCCGCCGACGTGGGGGCGCCAGCGCAGCACCAGGCGGTGCTTCGCGTCGACGTCGAGGGCGGCGTCGACGCGCAGGCTCTGCATCGAGGCGGCGGCGATCGGCAGGTCGGTGACGAACTCCAGGTGGTGCGCGGTGCCGGCCATGTCGGGGGGCGTCGAGAAGGTGCCGGCGTCCATGTGCTCGACCATGCGGCGCAGCGCGCGTTCGACGGCGTCCTCGTCGCCGCGCACCGCGACGATGCGCGCCTGCACGGCGATCGCGTTGACGCCGAAGCGGAAGCCCTGGGCCAGCATGCCGACCAGCATGCCGAGGACGACCAGGGCCACCAGGATCTCCAGCAGGGTGAAGCCGGCCTCGGGGGTGGGGCGCCCGGCGGCGCGGCGGCCGGGGTGGCGGACGGCGGTCATGGCGGGGTGGGCGGGACGGCGCCGAGGGCCTGGGTGTCGAGCTCGACGCGGCGTTCGCCGCCGTCGGCGTGCCAGGAGACGACGACCGAGACCGCGTACAGCCCGATGCGGTTCTGCGGCGCCTGCAGGCCGAGCGACTGATCCTGGCCGCGCGCGGCGGAGACCACGCCGGCGGAGACGATGCGCAGGTGGTAGCGGTAGCCGCCGCCGTCGTCGCCCTGGGTGTCGAGCGGCTGCGGGGCGACGATGGCGGCGATGCGGGAGCGGGCGCGGGACAGGGCGTCGTCGTAGCCGTCGGCGATGCGGGCGGTGCGCAGGCCGCCCAGGCCGCCGGCGAACAGCACCGACAGCGCGAGGGCGGCGATCACGAAGGCGACCATCACCTCGAACAGGGTGAAGCCGGACTGGGGGTTCGGTCGGGCGCCGGGTCCGGGCAGAGCGGGGTCAGGGCGCATCGGCGACGCTGACCCGGCCGGTGAGCCAGTCCACCGCCACCTGCATGCGGCGGCTGCCGTCGGCAAGCTCGATGCGGCCGCCCGAGGCGCTGCCGTCGGGGGCGAAGCTGATGGCGCCGAGGCGGCGCGCCGGGGCCAGTGCGGGCGGGGCGAGGCCGGCGACCTGGCCGACCGAGAGCATGGACAGCGCGAGGCCGTCGGCGACGTGGTGGGGGGCGGCGGCGCCGACGTGCCAGGCGCGGGCCGGGAGGTCGAGGGTGAAGGTGACGACGCGGTCGGTGGCGATGGCCTGGGTGCGGGCGAGGCGAAGCTGCTCGGCGATCTGCGAGGCGGCGAGGCGGGCCTCCAGGGTGCGGCTGCGCAGCGGGCCGCGGGAGAGGACGACGGTCAGGGCGAGGCCCAGGACGGCGAGGACGACGACCATCTCGATCAGGGTGAAGCCGAGGGGAGCAAGGCCAGGGCCCTGCCCTGGACCCGCACTTTGAAGGAGGCCGGTCCAGGGCGGCTCGCCCTGGCGGAGTCCGGAGGCAGAGCCTCTGGCCTTGCTCGCTGCCGGCGGCCTCACTGCGCGAGGTCGTTGAGGCTCAGCATCGCCAGCAGCAGCGAGGCGACGATCCCGGCGATCGCGGCGCCCATGACGATGGTGATCGCCGGCACCAGCAGGGCGACGAGGCGCTGCACGCCGATGCGGGTCTTCTCCTCGTGGATCTCGGCGGCGCGCAGGGCCATCGGGCCGAGCTGGGCGGTCTCCTCGCCGAGGCCGAGCAGGTAGATCATGCGGATCGGGAACAGGCCGCTCTGGGCGAGCGGGCGGGACAGGCCGGCGCCGCCCTTGGCGCTGATCGCGGCGGCGTCCACCGCGGCGACGCCGGCGAGGTTGCCGATGGTGTCGCGCACGATGCCCAGGGCGGCGATCAGCGGCACCCCGTTCAGCACCAGGGTGCCGAGGGTGCGGGTGAAGCGGGCGGCCATGACCTCGCGCGACAGGGCGCCGACGACGGGGACGCGCAGCAGCAGGCGGTCGGCGATGAGGCGGGCGGCGGGGCGGCGCAGGGCCTGGCGCGCGGCGAGGCCGGCCACGACGAGGCCGGCGATGGCGTAGAGGCCGTAGGCGGTGGCGAGGTCGCCGGTGGCGATGAGGACCCGGGTGGGGCGCGGCAGGGCGACGCCGTTCTGCTGGAACAGCGGGACGAACTGGGGGAGGACCTCGGTGAGCAGGAGGCCGATGGAGCCGACGGCGGCGACGAGGAGGAGTGCCGGGTAGATCAGGGCGGAGGTGATGGTCGAGGCGAGGCCGCGCTCGCGTTCGAGCAGGGTGGCGAGGCGTTCGAGGGTGGCGGCGAGGGTGCTGCCGGCCTCGGCGGCGCGGACCAGGCCGATGTACAGCCTGGGGAAGCTCGCGGGGTGCTCGGACAGCGCGGCGGCGAGCGAGGCGCCGTCGCGGACGGACTGGCGCAGGCGCTCGGTGGTGGCGCGGACGCGCTTGTTGGGGGCGGTGTCGGCGAGGAAGCGCAGGGCGCGGTCGAGGTCCTGGCCGGCGGCGAGCATGATGGAGAGCTCGCGGGTGAGGTCGGACACCTCCTGCTTGCGCAAGGACCGGTTGGCGCCGAGCTCCATGGTCATCAGCTCGGCGAGGAAGCCGCCCTTCGCGGGGTCGGTGCGGACGGGAAGGCTGCCGGCGCGCTGCAGCTGGCGCACCACGGCCTGCTCGTCGGCGGCGTCCATGGTGCCGCGGGAGAGCTCGCCGGTGGGCAGGATCGCGGTGTAGCGGAAGCTGGGCATCGCTAGGGAAGCAAGGCCGGGCTCTGCCCGGACCCGCCAGGGGCGCGCCGCCCCTGGACCGGCATCATGGGGGCCCACCGGGGTGGGGTCCGGCGGAGGCTGGCGAGGGGCGGGAATTTCGCGGCGGAGCCGCAAAGGTCATTTGCTGCAGACGCGGGACGATATTCCGCGGTGTGCCTGGGATTCTTATGTGTGTGGGTCCGGGGGCTCAGCCCCCGGCGGGTCCCCGCTTTCAGGCATGGGGGCAGAGCCCTGGCCTTGCCTTTCGGGCTGACCATCGCCTTCACCCGTCGGCGCGGATGCTGCGGACGACGTCCTCGACGGTGGTGGTGCCTTCGAGGGCCGCGTCCATGCCGGCCTGGAACATGGTGACCATGCCGGCGGCGACGGCGGCGCGCTCGATCTCGGCGTGGTCGACGCGGGCGAAGATCAGGCGCTCGACCTGCTCGTCGGGCTCGAGGAACTCGGCGATGGCGAGGCGGCCGCGGTAGCCGGTGTTGCGGCAGGCGGGGCAGCCGACGGGGTGCCACAGGCTGATGCGGCCGGGTGTGGGGAGCGCGTGGGCGGTGGCGCGGTCGTGGGCGCGGCGTTCGAGGCCGAAGCGGGCGACGAGCTCGGGCGGGGCCTCGGCCTCGCGCCGGCAGGCGGTGCACAGGCGGCGGACCAGGCGCTGGGCGAGGATGCCGCGCAGCACGGCGGCCATCAGGTAGTCCTCCAGGCCCATGTCGCGCAGGCGGGTGATGGTGGAGGCGGCGGAGTTGGTGTGCACCGTCGAGAGCACGAGGTGGCCGGTGAGTGCCGCCTGCACGGCGATCTGCGCGGTCTCCACGTCGCGGATCTCGCCGACCATGATGACGTCGGGGTCCTGGCGCAGGATGGAGCGCAGCAGGGTGGCGAAGTTGAGGCCGATCGCCGGCTTGACCTGGATCTGGTTGATGCCGGCGAGCTGGAACTCGATCGGGTCCTCGACGGTGACGACCTTGCGGCTGACCGAGTTGAGCGAGAGCAGGCCGGTGTAGAGGGTGGTGGTCTTGCCGGAGCCGGTCGGGCCGGTGACGAGGACGATGCCGTTGGGCAGCTCCAGCGACTTGCCGAGGCGGGCGATCACCGGGGCGGGCAGGCCGAGCTTGCTGTAGTCGAAGGCGACGGCGGAGCGGTCGAGCACGCGGAGCACCACGGTCTCGCCGTGCAGCGAGGGAATGGTGGAGACGCGGAAGTCGATCTCCTGGCCGCGCACGGCGAGCTTGATGCGGCCGTCCTGCGGCAGGCGGCGCTCGGCGATGTCGAGGCGGGACATGATCTTGATGCGCGAGGTGATGGCGGCGGTCAGCCGCGACGGCGGGCTGTCGGCCTCGTGCAGGGTGCCGTCGTAGCGGTAGCGCACGCGCAGGCGGTCCTCGAACGGCTCGATGTGGATGTCGCTGGCCTGGGTCTCGACGGCGCGCTGGATGATCTGGTTGACGAGGCGGATGACCGGGGCCTCGCTGGCGAGGTCGCGCAGGCGCTCGGCGTCCTCCTCCAGCGGGGCGCCGTCGGGGTCGGGGTGGTCCGCGGCCTCGCCGGAGGGGTAGAGGCGGTCGAAGGCGGCTTCCAGCTCGATGGGGACGGCGACCATGAGGGCGACGCGGCGGCCGGTGGCGGCGGCGATGGCGGCGGGGGCGAACGGGTCGAACGGGTCGGCGGCGGCGAGGGTGACGACGCCGCCCACGTCGGCGACGGGGAGGGTGCGGGCGGCGCGCAGGAAGCGCGGCTGCAGGCGCTCGGCGTGCAGCGGGGCGATGTCGGCGTAGTCGGCGGCGGTGGCGAGCGGGAGGGCGAGCAGGGTGGCGTAGGCCTCGGCCATGCCGCGCTCGTTGACCAGGCCGAGCTGGAGCAGGACCTGGTCGAGCCGGCCGTCGTTCTCCTCGGCGACGCGGCGGCCGCGGTCGATGGTGCGGGCGTCGCACTGGCCGGTCTCGACCAGCAGGGCGGCGAGGCGGTCGAGCCAGGCGCCGGGGTCGTCCGCGGTGCTGCCGTCGGCGGCCGGGGTGTCGCGGCCGCTGGCTGACGCGACCTGCCCGCCATCTGCCATGTGTGGTCTCCCTGAATCGTGCGCGCCTGGGCGTCGTGCGCGCCCGGTGGCCGCCCGGCGTATGATCGGGCGTTGCCGGCCCGGTGGATGCGCTCCGGCCCGGGTGATCGTAGCATTGTCCTGGCCGGCGGGCACCAGGCAAGGGAACGCGGGCGGGCCGTGGCTTGGGGCGAGGGGGCTGGGCGCGCCGGCGGCGGTGCACGCGGGGCTTGCGTCCGGCGGGGGGCGGGGGCAGAGGCTGGCGCTTCGCTGCGTTCCGGTGCGCCATGCAGATCGCCCTCGACGAGGCCCGCGCGGCCGCCGCGCGCGGCGAGGTGCCGGTGGGCGCGGCGGTGCTCGCCCCCGACGGCACGGTGCTGGCCCGCGCCGGCAACGCGATGGAGGCGATGGCCGACGCGTCCGCGCACGCCGAGCTGCTGGCGATGCGCGCGGCGGCGGCGGCGCTCGGCTCGCCGCGCCTGGTGGGCTGCACGCTGCTGGCGACGCTGGAGCCGTGCGCGATGTGCGCCGCCGCCTGCACGCATTTCCGCGTCGCCCGGCTGGTGTTCGGCGCCTACGACCCGAAGGGCGGCGCGGTCGAGCACGGGCCGCGGCTGTTCGCGCGGCCCGGCTGCCTGCACCGCCCGGAGGTGGTGGGCGGCGTCCGCGAGACGGAGAGCGCGGCGCTGCTGCGGGCGTTCTTCGCGGGCCTGCGCCGATGACCGCGGCTGCGGTGGCGGCGGCGGCGGGTCGCGGCGGAGCTGCGCGGGCGGCCTCGTCGAGCGGCCACTCCAGGAACGCGGGGAGGGAGGCCTCGGCGTAGCGCCTGGCTGCAAGCCGGCAAGGCCGGGCTCTGCCCGGACCCGCAAAGGGCCGGCGGCCCTTTGATCCCGTCTGCTTAAGCACAGGGATTCCAGGGGCTTGCCTTTGGCCTTGCTTGCCTGGCTGGCTCTAGAGCCAGCCGCGCCAGCGGAAGAGCGCGAGGGGGGCCACGATGCCGAGCGCGATCAGGCCCAGGGCGTAGGGGTAGCCGTAGGTCCAGTTCAGCTCCGGCATGTCCTTGAAGTTCATGCCGTAGATGCTGGCGATCAGCGTCGGCGGGATGCCGACCAGGCTCACCACGGTGAGCACCTTGATGCCGTTGTTCTGCTCGATGTTGAGGAAGCCGAGCGTCGCGTCGAGCAGGAACTGCACCTTGCCGGTGAGCTGCGCGTCGTAGTCGTTGAGTGAGGCGATGTCGGCGCGCAGCGAGGCGCAGCGCGCGTGCAGCCGGCGCGGCATCCAGGCGGCGTCGGCCTCGTCGGCGAACGCGGTGACCCGGCCCAGGCCGAGCAGCGCGTCGCGCAGCTGCGAGACCAGGTCGCCGGCGCGGCCGATGCGGCGCAGCACGTCGCGCAGGGCGGCGTCGCTGCGGCCGCCGCGGCCGGGGCGGATCTCGGCGTGGAAGATGCGGTGCGACAGGCCGGCGAGCTCGCCGCCCACGTGCTCCAGGACGTCGGCGGCGCGGTCGACCAGCGCCTCCATCAGCCCGAGGAACACCGCGGCGCTGCCCGGCGCGTCGTCCTCGTCGTCGGGCAGCCCGGCGGCGAGGCGGGCGGAAAACGCGTCGAACGCCGGGTGCTGGCTGTAGCGCACCGTCAGCAGCAGGCGCGGCGACAGCACCAGCGCCAGCGGCGTGGCCCGCGGCACCAGTCCGTCGGGCCGGGCGACCAGCGTCGTGCTCAGGGTCAGGATGTCGCCGTCGCGCTGCAGCCGGCTGGAGGCCTCGATCGCCGAGATCTCGTCGCGCGAGGGGACGCGCAGGCCGGAGATCCGCTCGGCCAGCGCGCGCTCGGCCTCGGTGGCGTCGAGCAGGTCGAGCCAGATGGCGCCCTGCGCGTCGACGCAATGCGGGTCGGACAGGATGCGCGCGGGGCCGTTGCCGGGGTGGGCGGTCAGCATGGTCGGGGGCTCCGTGCGTGGGCAGCGCTGCCGGCGCAGCGTAGGGGAGCGTCGAGGCCAGGCAAGGCCGGGCCTGCGGCACGACGCCCCGGACGGTGCGGGAACGGTCTTTCGTGTGCGGGTCCGGGGCCTCAGGCCCCGGCGGAGTCCAGAGGCAGAGCCTCTGGCCTTGCCTGCGTGCGCGGCGCGCCCGGCCTGCGCGCGGGGGTTTCCCCCTTCGCGCCGGTTGAGCCGGGCGGCACACTGCGCCCGACCGCGCCCGGCCACGGGGCGCCGAGGGGAGCTGCCGCACGATGTCATCACCTTCCGAGCCGGCCTGGGACGACGCGCGGGCGCGTGCGGCGCTGCGCCGCATCTTCGACGCGGGGGTGGCGGCCGCGGACCCGCATCGCGTGCTGGCGCCGCATCTGCCGGACAGGCCGCGCGGCCGCTGCGTGGTGGTCGGCGGCGGCAAGTCCGCGGCGGTGATGGCGGCGGCGCTGGAGGCGGCCTGGCCCGACGTCGCGATGTCCGGCGTCGTGGTCACCCGCTACGAGCACGCGGTGCCCACGCAGCGCATCGAGGTGCTGCAGGCCTCCCATCCGGTGCCGGACGCCAACAGCGAGGCGGGGGCGCGCCGGGTGCTCGACGCGGTGCGCGGCCTGGGGCCGGACGACCTGGTGCTCGCGCTGATTTCCGGCGGCGGCTCGGCGCTGCTGGCGCTGCCGGGACCGGGCCTGACGCTTGCCGACAAGCAGGCGGTGGGGCGCGCGCTGCTCGCCTCCGGTGCGACGATCGGCGAGATGAACGTCGTGCGCCGCCGGCTGTCGGGCATCAAGGGCGGCCGCCTCGCCCAGGCCGCAGCGCCGGCGCGGGTGGTCACGCTGGCGATCAGCGACGTGCCGGGCGACGATCCGGCGACGATCGCCTCGGGTCCCACCATCCCCAACCGCGACCCGCCCGGCGCATTGGAGGAGATCGTCGCGCGCTACCGCATGGCGCTGCCGCCCGCGGTGCTGGCCGCCCTGGCCCTGCCGGCGGCGGCGCGCGGCGGGCTGGCCGCGCCGGACGTGCGGATGATCGCGACCCCGGCGATGGCGCTGCACGCCGCCGCCGCCGCCGCGCGGGCCGAGGGCCTGGCGACGCTGATGCTCGGCGACGCGCTGGAGGGCGAGAGCCGCCAGCTCGGCACCGTCATGGCCGGCATCGCCCGCAGCGTGCGCCGCCACGGCGAGCCGGCAGCCGCGCCGGCGGTGCTGCTGTCCGGCGGCGAGACCACCGTCTCGATCGGCGACATCGCCCCGGGGCGCGGCGGCCGCAACACCGAGTTCCTGCTCGGGCTCGCGGTGGCGCTCGATGCGGACCCGGGCATCTGGGCGATCGCGGGCGACACCGACGGCATCGACGGCACCGAGGACGCGGCCGGCGCGGTGGTCACGCCGGACACCCTGGCGCGGGCGGTGGCCGCCGGCGTGCTGCCGCGGGCCAGCCTTGCGGGGCACGACAGCTACGGCCTGTTCTCGGCGATCGGCGACCTGGTGGTGACGGGACCGACGCTGACCAACGTCAACGACCTGCGGGCGGTGCTGGTGGCCTGAGGCGAGGCGGAGCTGGGCTCCGCCTCCGCACGGGCGGAGGATTGCTCGCGGCAGGAGGCCGGCAAGGCCGGGCGCTGCCCGGACCCGCCGAAGGCCAGGGGGCTTTGGCAACCGTTCCCTGGGGCGGGGGCAGCGCGGGCGCGGTCGGTGGTGCTGGCGGGTCGTCGGGTTCGCGACATGGATGGCGCGCCGGCGTCGCTAGCGCAGCCAGAGCGCCGAGAACAGCATGTGGTAGAGGGGGGTGTAGGTGTAGTTGGCGACCCGGGCCGAGACCACGTCGACGTAGGACGGCACCAGCAGCACCAGCATCGGCGACTGCTCCATCACCCGGCGGTCGATCTCCGCCCAGAGCGGCGCCGCCTCGGCGGCGGGCAGCGCCTCCGCGGCGGTCATCGCGGCGTCGATCGCCGGGTCGCAGAAGCCGCTCATGTTCAGCGACGAGTCCGAGCCGGGGTGGAACGATCCGCAGCTTGCCAGCACGTCGAGGAAGTCCGACGCGTCGGGAAAGTCCGCGTACCAGGGCGTGATGCCGGCCTGGACGTGGTTGGCGCTGTTCTGGATGTAGGTGAACTGGATGTTGCCGGACAGCGTGCTGAGCCGCGCGTCGAGCCCGATGTCGGCGAGCACGCTGCGCAGGTAGGTGCCGAGCTGGCGCTGCACCGAGCTGTCGTCGGCGACGATCGTCACCTGGGCGCCTGACGCCCCCGCCTCGCGCACCAGGCGCCTCGCCTGCGCCACGTCGTGGCCCACCGGGCAGCCGGGCGGGGGTTCGGGCGATGCGCCGGGCGGCGTGCCGGGGGACGTTCCGGGGGGTGTGTCCAGGGGCGAGCCTGGCAGCAGCGGCGGCAGCAGCATGCACCACGCCAGCCCCATGCGCGGGCCGCCGTACACCAGCACCGCCGCGTCGCGGTCCACCGCCAGGCTGACGGCGCGGCGCACCCGGGCGTCGTCGAACGGCTTCTCGCGCACGTTCATGTTCATCCGCCAGATCGCGTCCGCCTCGTGCAGGTGCACGAGCGTCGGGTAGCGGGCGCCGAGCTCGGCCAGGCGGTCGAACGGCGGCTGGTCGAAGGTCCAGTCCGCCTGGCCGTTCTCCACCGCGGTGATCGCCGCCTCCTCGTCGAGGCCGAACTCGTAGCCGATCGCGTCGAGGTGGCCGTCCGGCTGCGCGGCCTCGCTCCAGACGCGGAACGACGGGTTGCGCACCAGCCGCAGGCCGCGGTTCGGGTCGTAGCCGGTGATGACGTACGGCCCGGTGCCGGGCAGCGGCGTCACCCCGGCATCCTGCGCGGGCGCGTCCGCCGGCAGCACGGAGGCGGGCGGCAGCGCGAGCTTGGCGAGGAACTGGGTGTCCGGCCGGGTGAGCCGCAGCACCACCCGGCCCGTCGTGTCGTCGGTCGCGACCCCGTCGAGCCGGCATGTCTCGGGGTGGGCGATGCAGGCATCCGCGCCTTCGAGCGCCGCGAGGAACCCGGCGCCCGGGCCCGCCACCCGGAACGCGCGGCGCAGCGACGCGGCCACGTCGGAGGCGCGGACCGGCCGGCCGTCGCTGAACCGCACGCCGGGGCGGAGGCGGAACTCGTAGCGGCGGCCGCCGTCGGCGACCTCCGGCATGGCCTCGGCGAGGTCGGGCACCAGGGTGAGCCCGTCCGCGCCTTCGGCCTTGCGGTAGGTGAGCAGGCCGTCATAGACCACCGCGAAGATCTGCCAGTACTGCGCGGTGTCGTTGACCTGCGGATCGATGCTGCCCGCTGCGGCGCGCGCGACCAGGCGCAGGGCGCCGCCGCGGTGCGGATCGGCGGGCGGGGCGGCGGGCGCGCGGCACGGCGCGAAGGCGAGGAGTGCCGCCAGCATCGGGAAGAGGCGCACGATCGGCTCCTGACGCTGGCTCGTTCCAGCCGCGCGACCGTGCCGAGGCGCGTGGGGAGGGTCAATGCCCGCCGGGCACGACGCGCTGTCCGGCACGGTGTGCCGAGGTCCGCTTTCGTGTGCGGGTCCGGGGCCTCAGGCCCGGCGGGTCCAGGGCGGCGCCCCGGCCTTGCCGAAGCCGCATCGCCCCCCACCTGCGGCGGCCTGCTGCACAGGCGCCCGCGTTCCATGCCCGAAGGCCACACGGTCCACCGCCTAGCCCGGGTGTTCGCGCGCTGCTTCGTCGGCCGGGTGGTGGCGGCGTCGAGCCCGCAGGGTCGTTTCGCGGACGGTGCGGGGGTGCTGGACGGGCTGCGGATGACGGCGGCCGAGGCGCAGGGCAAGCACCTGTTCCTCGGTTTCGCGGGTGGGCCCTGGCTGCGCGTGCACCTGGGGCTGTATGGCGGCTGGCGCTTCGCCGGGCCGGGCCTCTCGGGCGAGGGCGGGCGGCGCGAGGCCCGGCCGCGCCGTGCGGCCGGTGGGGGTGCGGTCGCCGGGCCGGACGACGCGGGTGCGGCGGCCGGCGGGGGCGATGCGGCCGCGTGGCCGGCGGCGCCGCGCGGGCTGGTGCGGCTGCGGCTGCTGGCGGGGGACCGGGTGGCGGACCTGAGCGGGCCGACCGCCTGCGTGCTCGAGACCGCGGCGGCCAAGGCGGCGGCGATGGCGAAGCTGGGCGAGGACCCGCTGCGCGACGACGCGGACGCGGACGCCGCGGGGCGGGCCGTGCGGGCCTCGCGCAGCGCGATCGGGCTGCTGCTGATGCGCCAGGACCTGGTCTCCGGCATCGGCAACATCTACCGCGCCGAGGTGCTGTTCCGGGCGGGGATCGACCCGCATCGGCCGGGTCGCGATGTCACCGAGGCGGAGTGGGGCGCGCTGTGGGCGGACCTGCGGGCGCTGATGCAGGACGGGGTGGAGCGCGGGCGGATCGTCACCACCCGGCCGGAGCACCGCGGCTCCGGGCGGCGCGGCGGCGCGGCGGCGCGGGGGGACGCCAGCTACGTGGCGCACCGCGCGGGGCGGCCGTGCCGGGTGTGCGGCACGGCGGTGCGCTCGGAGGCGATGGGGGGGCGGACGCTGTACTGGTGCGGGGCTTGCCAGGCCGGGTGAGGCGGGGCTATGCGGCAGCCCCGGTGGTCGGGAGAGGCAAGCGAGGCCGGGCTCTGCCCAGACCCGCCAAAGGCCGGGGGCCTTTGGAAACCGTTCACTTGAGGCCTGCGGCACGACGCTCCGGACGGTGCTCGGGCTCCTTTCACGTGCGGGTCTGGGGCTCAGCCCCAGCGGGTTCCCCGCTGCCACGAGATGGGGCAGAGCCCTGGCCTTGGCTTCGCGTCCCTGCCCTGCCGCGGGCTTGCTTGTTCGCGTGCCCGGACCTGCGCATTGTCGGATCGGGGCCGGAAACAACCGCAGGGAATATCAATGGACGACATCGTCATCGTTTCGGCCGCGCGCACCCCGGTCGGCAGCTTCAACGGCGCGCTCGGCTCGGTGCCTGCGCACACCCTGGGCGAGGTCGCGATCCGCGCGGCGCTGGAGCGCGCCGGGATCTCGGCCGAGGAGGTCGACGAGGTGATCCTCGGCCAGGTGCTGACGGCGGGCCAGGGGCAGAACCCGGCGCGGCAGGCGGCGATCGCGGCCGGCGTGCCGCAGGAGCGCACCGCGTTCGGCATCAACCAGGTGTGCGGCTCCGGGCTGCGCGCGGTCAGCCTTGCCGCCCAGCAGGTGATGAGCGGGCAGAGCGGCGTCGTCGTCGCCGGCGGCCAGGAGAGCATGAGCCAGTCGACGCACTGCGCCTACCTGCGCCAGGGCGCCAGGATGGGCGACATGCAGCTGGTCGACACCATGATCAAGGACGGGCTGTGGGACGCCTTCAACGGCTACCACATGGGCACCACGGCGGAGAACGTCGCGACGCAGTTCCAGATCAGCCGGCAGCAGCAGGACGAGTTCGCCGTCGCCTCGCAGAACAAGGCGTCGGCGGCGTCGAAGGGCGGGCGGTTCCGCGACGAGATCGCCCCGGTCACCATCAGGGGCCGCAAGGGCGACGTGGTGGTGGCCGAGGACGAGTACATCCGCCACGACTCGACGATCGAGGCGATGGCCAAGCTGCGTCCGGCGTTCGGCAAGGACGGCACCGTCACCGCCGCCAACGCCAGCGGCCTGAACGACGGTGCGGCGGCGCTGGTGGTGATGTCGGCGGCCGAGGCCGGCCGGCGCGGGCTGACGCCGCTCGCGCGGATCGCGTCGTTCGCGACCGCGGGCGTGGACCCGAAGGTGATGGGCACCGGGCCGATCCCGTCGAGCCGGCGGGCGCTGGAGCGGGCGGGCTGGCAGGCGCACGACCTCGATCTGGTGGAGGCCAACGAGGCGTTCGCGGCGCAGGCGTGCGCGGTGAACCGCGACATGGGCTGGGACACCGCGCGGGTGAACGTCAACGGCGGGGCGATCGCGATCGGCCACCCGATCGGGGCGTCCGGGGCGCGGGTGCTGACCACGCTGCTGCACGAGATGGCCAGGCGCGACGTGCACAAGGGGCTGGCGACGCTGTGCATCGGTGGAGGCATGGGCGTCGCGATGTGCCTGGAGCGCTAATCAAGACAGGTCGGACGTGCCGCAAGCGTTCTCGAGTCGTGTGGGTCTGGGGCCTCGGGCCCCAGCGGAGTCCAGAGGCAGAGCCTCTGGCCTTGCTTCTATGCGCGCCACCAAAGCCGCAGCCCGCGCCGGGGCCGCGCCGAGGCCAGCGCCGCCGCCAGGTCCGCGTGCAGCACCGGCGCCTGCGTGCCCTGGCGGATCATCACGCCGCCCTGGTCGCGCCACATCGAGATCCGCCACAGACCGCGGCCCAGCGGTGCGAGGAACAGCACCTCCTCGAGGTCCTGGCCGCGCTCGACGTGATCGAGGCGGATGCGCAGCACCAGCTCCTCCCGGCCTGCCCAGCGCCTGACGTAGATGAGGTCCTCGATGTCGAACGCCACGCCGCGGGTCGGCAGGCGGGTGGTGACGGTCATGGCGGGTTCCCTTCCTGGGACGTGAGGACGGGAGCAGCCTGACTGCGCGCGGTTAACGCGAGGTTTCCAGCCGGCGATTTTTCGGCGGGAGTGCGCAGGCCTTCACCTGCCGCAAGCGCCCGCTGCGCGCGGCCCGCGTCGGGCGGCCGGTTGCCGGCCGCGATTGGCGCTGGCGGATTGCCCCGGCGCGATCCTACGATCAGGCAACGAAACGGCGGGGTGTGGGCTGATGGCACGGGTTGCTCTGGTGACGGGTGGGACGCGCGGCATCGGCGCCGAGATCAGCCGGGCGCTGCACAAGGTCGGCCGCACGGTGGTGGCGACCTACGCCGGCAACGACGCGGCGGCGCAGGGCTTCGCCGAGGAGACCGGCATCGCGGTGCGCAAGTTCGACGCCGGCAGCTTCGCGGAGTGCGAGGCCGCCGTCGCCGAGGTGCAGGAGCGGCACGGCCCGGTGGCGATCCTGGTCAACAACGCCGGCATCACCCGCGACGGCACCATGGCCCGGATGAGCCGCGACATGTGGGACGCGGTGATCGACACCAATCTCGGGTCCTGCTTCAACCTGTGCAGGCTGACCTTCGACGGCATGCGCGCCGAGAAGTTCGGCCGCATCGTCAACATCGGCAGCATCAACGGCCAGGCCGGGCAGTACGGCCAGGTGAACTATGCCGCCGCGAAATCAGGCATCCACGGCTTCACCAAGGCACTTGCCCAGGAAGGTGCCCGTTTCGGCATCACCGTGAACGCTATCGCGCCAGGCTACGTCGATACCGAAATGGTTCGGGCCGTGCCGCCCGACGTGCTGACCAAGATCGTGGCACGGATCCCGATGGGCCGGCTTGGCCATGCCGAGGATATCGCGCGCGGGGTGGTGTTCCTTACCGCCGACGACGCGGACTTCGTGACCGGGTCCACGCTTTCCATCAATGGCGGTCAGCATATGTACTGAGCGAGCGCGGCTGGGCTCTGCCCAGACCCGCCAGGGGCGAGCCGCCCCTGGACCGGCCCATCAAAGGCCTGCCTGGTTCGTGGCTCGGCTCAGGAGGCCATCGCCATTGCCGGCACGCTGCCGTCGCGCTGCGCGATCGCCTCGTCGTAGAGGCGCTTCTCCGCCAGCTGGTGCGGCACCGAGAACCGCACCGCGATGGCGCAGCAGGCGCAGCCGAGCACGATCCAGCCGAGCGCGAACAGGGTGTCCGGCAGGTTGCCCATCGCCTTGAACAGGAACGCCGCCGCCACGCCGCCGATGTTCCCGCCGGCGCCGATGATGCCCGCCACCCCGCCCAGCGCCTTGCGATCGATGAACGGATACAGCGCGTAGATCGAGCCGCACGACATGTGGGTGAACAGCCCGAACACCAGCATCACCGCGATCGCCGGTCCGACCGACCCCATGGACGAGAACGCCAGCAGCCCGATGCCCTCGCCGATCATCAGCACGAACAGCAGCCTGGTCCGCCCGTCCAGGCCCCAGTTGCGCGCGACGCGATCCGACGCGATGCCGCCCAGCGCGCGGGCGAACAGCGCCATCAGCCCGAAGCTGCCGGCGGCGAGGCCGGCCGAGGTCAGGGTGAGGCCGAAGCGGTCGACGTAGTAGATCGCGGCAACGCCGTGGATGAACACCTCGATGCCGAAGCCGGCGGCGTAGCACACCGCCAGCAGCCACACCCGGTAGTTCGACATCGCCGTCATGAACACCTCGAAGCCGCCCTTCTTGCCGGTGCTCACCGTGATGCCCTGCGCGCGCAGCGCCAGCGTGTTGCCCTCGGGGCTGTCCTGGGTGAGGCGCCAGTACAGCACCGCCACCACCAGCATCATCACCGCGGGGATGAACATCGCCATCCGCCAGCCCAGCGTCTGCTGCACGCCGACGCTCACCAGCGCGGCCAGCAGCAGCGGCATCACCGCCTCGGTCACGCCGGCGCCGCCGTTGCCCCAGCCGCCCACGGTGGCGTTGGCGGTGCCCACGACGTTGGGCGCGAACATCACCGAGGTGTGGTACTGCGAGATGACGAAGCTCGCGCCGATCGCGCCGATCATCAGCCGGAAGATCAGGAACGACTCGTAGGAGGTCGCGAACGCGATCCCCATCACCGGCAGCGCGCCGAGCGTCAGCAGCGCGGTGTAGGTGATGCGCGGCCCGTACTTGTCGCACAGCGGGCCGATGACCAGCCGCGCCAGGATGGTGGCGAAGACGCCCGCGATGTTGAGGTTGGCGATCTGGTCGGTGGTGAGGTGGAACTCGCCGCGCACCACGGGCATCAGCGGCGCCACCGCGAACCAGGCGAAGAAGCAGACGAAGAACGCCACCCACGTCATGTGGAAGGCGCGCATCTGCGGCGTGGAGAAGCTGAACAGGTCGATGCTGGTGGCTTTCTCGGAGGCGGCCATGAGGGCTTCCTTTCGGGGGTGAGGCGGGTTCGAAGCAGCCGGGGCGGGATGCGGCGGATCGGCGAGCCGCGATCCGACCTCCCTGCCAGCACGCGCGGCTGCGTGCGGGCGGGGGCGCGCTAGTCCGCCGTCATCGCGCGGCCGGGCGCGTCCGCAGCGGACCGTGCGCCGGCGCGGCCCGATGGCCCGCCCCAGGTGCGGTCCACTTGCGGTGGAAGATCATCGGCCCGCCCAGCACCGGGGTGGCATTGCCGAGCAGCACGCCCATCGCGATCACCTCGCCGAACGTCTCGACGAAGCAGTACCCGGACAGTATCGGCACGATACCCAGACAGTATCGGCACGATGATCAGGCTCGTCTCGACGATCGCCGCATTCCTGCGGCCGATGTATTGTCGTGCTGCGGCACCACGCCGAGCGGGAGGCGCATCAGGGCGCCGGCCAGCGTCGGCGACCTGACCATCAGACCGGTCTGGATGGGGGTGAGAGGGAGGCTCCCGGGCAGGAGCGGGCCCACCGCGCCGTGCAGCGCCCGGACGGAGAAGCGTGAAGTCGAAGCAGAGGAAGGCCGCGAACAGGTGGGCGGATGGCCCGACTTCATCGCCTGGCGGAGGCTTGCCATATGGTGTTCCCGGGTGCTGTCTCGGTGGGTCGAGCCTGTGCCGCCGCAACCGGCGGGCGGCGCACCTCACAGCAAGTTGCGTGCCAGCTTCGGCGCAGGAGAGGCGATGGCGAGGGCCCGGCACCGCAGAGCCCCGCGCGCCACGGCGGCGCAGACCCCGCGCGGTGCCCAGGCCGCCGGCGTTGCCTGGCCGGCTCGGGATGGGCTGGCTCGGGGTGGGTTGGCTCGGGGCGGGCTGGCCGTGCTCGTCCTGGCTGCCGGCTGGGTTGTGGCGCCGTGCCGGGCCGGCGCCCGGCCGGACGAGGCCGGCTGGGTGGAGTCGCGCCAGCTCGTCGAGCTGTTCAGCGACTCGTGCCTGCGCTTCGCGGCACCGGATGCGCTGCGCGCCTGGCTCGCCGGCCAGGGCTATCGGCGCATGCCGGCGCTCCAGGAGCAGGCCCTGCTGCGCAGCCCCGGGCGCGGCTACGACGCCAGCACCCGCACCGGCCACCAGGCGCTGCTCTCGCGCGACGACGGCTGGTGCATCGCGGTTGCCGACCATGCCGACCCGGCCCGGCTGGTGGGCCTGCTCGAAGCGCGCCTGCATCTCGCCGGGGTGGACTTCCGCCCGGTCGGCGACGAGCCGCCGCCCGGCCGCCGCTACAGTCTGCAGCAGGGGAATCGCCGATCCCTGCTTATCGTCATGGTCACGCCGCTTGACGATCGGCTGCAGGCCTCCCTCCTTCTGGCTCCGATGGACTAGCTCATGGCGGCACAAGGACTCCCGATGGCACAGACCCGTTTTGCCCCGCGCGCCCTTGCGGCGGCGCTGCTGACCTCCTCCCTCGTCCCGGTGGTGGCGCTGGTCCCTGCCGCGGCGCTTGCCCAGGGCGCGCCGAGCTATGCCCAGGCGCCCGGTCAGGCCGATCCGGCCTTCATGGCGCCTCCTGCCGGAACGCCCGACCAGGGTGGCCAGTATGCTCCGTCCGGGCAGCCCGGACCTGGGCAGCCCGGACCTGGGCAGCCGGGACCCGGGCAGCCCGGCGTGGCCGGACAGCCTGGAGGACCTGGGCAGCCGCCGCAGATGACCGCGGAACAGAAGGCCCAGGCGATGCAGGTCGGCGCCGACCAGGTCGTCGGCCTCTACATGGCCACCTGCATCCGCTATCCCGGCGACTCCGCCGGGCTGCGCGCCTGGGTGACCGGCCGCGGCGCGCCGCCGATGCCCAGGCAGGCGGCCGACATGTTCCTCACCGGGCGGCCCGGCCAGGTCTACGACGTCAGCTACCAGGACACCCGGCTGGCGCTGATCTCGCTCGACGACGGCGGCTGCGAGGCGGTCGCCGAGTTCGCCGACCCGCAGGACGTGGTGGGCTATCTCGCGACCGCCTTGCAGCAGTCGGGCACCGTCGCCAAGGTGCAGGGCGACTTCACCGACCCGCGGCGGCCCACCGTGCACCAGCGCGTCTGGCAGGCGACGCTGGGCGGCCGCCAGTGGGTGCTGAACGCCGTCACCGCCGCGGAGGTGCCGCAGGCCTCGCTCGGGCTGCACCCCTTCGTGGCCGCCCGACGCTGAGCGTCCGCGAGACCGCCGGGCCCGGCGCGCCGGGCCGACGCGGCGGGGCAGCCGGCTGATGGCTCGCGCGTCGCGCTTCGTCTGCCAGAGCTGCGGCGCGCTGAGTCCGCGGTGGGCCGGGCGCTGCGAGGCGTGCGGCGAGTGGAACACCATCGCCGAGGAGCCGGTCGAGCCGCGCGCGCCCGGCGGCATCGTCGCCGGTCCCGGGCCGGGTGCGGCCTCCGCCGCGGCCCGTGGCTCCACCGGCCAGGCGCGGCGCATCGAGTTCGTGGGGCTGGCGGGGGAGTCCGCGCCGCCGGCGCGCCTGTGCACCGGGATCGCCGAGCTCGACCGCGTGCTCGGCGGCGGCATGGTCGCCGCCTCCGCCGTCCTGGTCGGCGGCGACCCCGGCATCGGCAAGTCCACCCTGCTGCTGCAGGCCGCGGCCTGCCTGTCGCGCAGCGGCCAGCGCGTGCTGTACATCACCGGCGAGGAGTCGATCGACCAGGTCCGGCTGCGCGCCGCCCGCCTCGGCCTGGCCGACGCGCCGATGCAGCTTGCCGCCGCCACCGCGGTGCGCGACATCGCCCACGCGCTCGACGCCGAGCAGGGCCTGGCGCTGGTGGTGATCGACTCGATCCAGACGATGTGGGTCGACAGCATCGACAGCGCGCCCGGCACGGTGACGCAGGTGCGCGCCGCGGGATTCGAGCTGATCCGGCTGGCCAAGTCGCGCGGCTTCTGCCTGGTGCTGGTCGGCCACGTCACCAAGGAGGGCACGCTCGCGGGGCCGCGCGTGCTCGAGCACATGGTCGACGCGGTGCTGCACTTCGAGGGCGACCGCGGCCACCAGTTCCGCATCCTGCGCGGCGCCAAGAACCGCTTCGGCGCCACCGACGAGATCGGCGTGTTCGCGATGGGCGAGCACGGCCTCGCCGAGGTCGCCAACCCTTCGGCGCTGTTCCTCGCGGAGCGGCGCGGCAACGTCGCCGGCTCGGCGGTGTTCGCGGGCCTGGAGGGCACCCGGCCGATCCTGGTCGAGGTGCAGGCCCTGCTGGCGCCCGCCAACGGCGCGGCACCGCGGCGCAGCGTCGTGGGCTGGGACCAGAACCGCCTCGCCATGCTCATCGCGGTGCTGGACACCCGCTGCGGGCTGCGCGTCGGCGGCAGCGACGTGTACCTCAACATCGCGGGCGGGCTGCGCGTGGCCGAGCCCGCCGCCGACCTCGCGGTGGCGGCGGCGCTGGCCTCGGCCGCCACCGAGACGCCGACCGATGCCGACGCGGTGTATTTCGGCGAGGTCGGGCTGTCGGGGGAGATCCGCCAGGTGGCGCAGGCGGAGGCGCGGCTGAAGGAGGCGGCCAAGCTCGGGTTCGCGGCGGCGATGCTGCCGCGGCGGGCGCGGGGCGCGCTGGCGCCGGAGGGGCTGCGGCTCGACGAGGTGGGGCACCTTGCGGACCTGGTGGAGCGGTTCGCGGGGAGGAAGAAGGGGTAGCAAGGCCAGAGGCTCTGCCTCTGGACTCCGCCAGAGGCCGAGCCTTGGAAGCCATTTGCCTAGGGAACGGGTTTCCAGAGGCCTCAGGCCTTTGCCGGGTCTGGGCGCAGCCCGCGCAAGGTTCCGACGGCCCGCATGGGCCGTTGGAATGCGGGCGGAGGGAGAGCCCAGCCTTGCTGCGCGTCCCCGCCAACGCCCGGAACCGCTGGTATGCACCGCATCGGTCTGCACGGCCCGAGCCGGTCGCAGCCGTGGCGTCGTTCAAGGTCCGACGACGATGTTCCCGAAGGTGCGGGTGGCGATCGCGACCATCCGCGGGTCGTCGACGAGTCCGGCATCGAGCAGCATCACGCCGTAGAACACGGCCCAGCCGCGAGCACGTCGCCAGGTCGCTGCCGATACGCCCGGGCACGCAGCCATCGCCCGCCGGCGCGCGCTGATGTCCGGCAACACCATCCAGACGGCCGCGAGGTCCGACGCCCGATCCCCCTGGGCCATGTCGCCCCAGTCAAGAACGGCGCCAAGGCGGCCGTCGGCGACGAGGACGTTTCGCGGGTGCGGGTCGCCGTGGATCCAGGTCGCTGCAACATCGATCGGCTCGGCCAGGGCTGCGTCCCAGACCTCCAGCAGCCGGGAGTCGAGCGGCGCGGCCAGGTCGGACAGGCTTCGCACGCGACGATCGAACACGGCGGAGCGCTCGATAAGCGGCACGCCACGGACCGGGTTTCGCGGCGCCGCCTCCGGCGCGGGCTTGTGCAGGGCCTCGAAGAAGCTCCCGAGGACGCCACCCTGAGCGGCGTCCGGCGGGCGGAGGTCTGCGGTCTCGCCATCGAACCAGGGAACGATGCTCCAGGACCAGGGATATTCGTCCTGCGGCGCACCGACCCGCACGGGAACAGGAACCTCCAGCGGCAGATCGCTCGCCAGCACGGGCAGCCAGCGTTGTTCGTTCAGCACCAGCGTTGCGGCCGCTGCCCGGCGAGGCAGGCGAACCGCAAGCTCGCCACCGAGTCGGAACATGGCATTGTCCCAGCCGTTCGCGACCGCGGCGACCGGCAGCGCCGCGAGGTCCGGGTGCTGTGCCGCGACCAGGCGGCGGACCAGGGCGCTCCCCACCTCGAGTTCGGCGGGAGGCGTTCCGGCCGGGATGCTGCGCCCGATGAGGTCCATTCCTCCACGATGGCACGGGGCAGGGCCAGGCTGCTTCACCCCTCGCCTCGCTCCGCCTGTTAACCGTCCCTCAAGCACTTGCTGGCTTCCTGTCGCGGTCCCGCCACGGAGCCCGCCTTGAGCCAGCCCGCCACCAGCGTCATCCTCGACGATCCCGGCGACCTCGGCGGCGCCGGCGACGCGGCTCTAGTCGCCGGCCTGCAGGTGGCGCTGGGCACCTGGGCGCAGCACCTCGAAGGCTCCGGCACGCTGACCGTCGCCCTCGACGTCGAGGCACTGGGCTCGACCGACGAGCTCGCCGCGGGCGGGCCCACGCTCGCGCTGGCGGACGGCACCCGCATCATGCTGCCGGGGGTGGACGCGAGCGGGGCCGCGGCGCTGCTGGCATGACGAAAGGCCGGGCCAGGTTGCCGCCAGGCCTGTGCGGGTCCGGGGGCTCAGCCCCCGGCGGAGTCCAGAGGCAGAGCCTCTGGCCTTCCTCGCTTCATTTAGCCCGCGCCCTGCGCTAGAAAGGTGCCTCCACCGCACTTTGCCGAGGCTCGATGGACCAGGTTGCCGCCGCCGACGACATGATGCCGCAGTCCGCCGAGCCGTCGCGCGACCTGCGCCGCGTGGCCTGTCATCCCGACCACTGGTATCCCGTCGCCTGGTCGCGCGAGCTCAAGGCCGGCGCCGTGCTTGCAACCCGGTTCGGCGCCGAGCCGATCGTCCTGGCGCGCCCGAAGGACGGCGGCGCCGTGTTCGCGCTCGAGGACCGCTGCGCCCACCGCCAGGTGCCGCTCAGCCAGGGTCTGCTGGAGGGCGACACCATACGCTGCGGCTATCACGGCTGGGCCTATGGCTGCCACGGCCGCTGCGTGGACGTGCCGTACCTCGGCAAGGACAAGCTGCCGAACGGGGTGCGCTCGTATCCGGTGCACGAGACGGACGGGCTGATCATGGTGTTCCCGGGCGATCCGGCGCGGCTGGCCGACACGCCGCCGCCGCAGCTCGGCCGGGCGTCGGACCCGAAGTACAAGACGCGCCGCTTCGGCCGTCCGGTCGCCTGCCACTACAGCTTCATGCACGAGAACCTGATGGACATGAACCACCAGTTCCTGCACCGCAAGCAGATGGGCAAGATGGTGCCGCGCTTCCGCGGCAGGCGGCAGGGCGAGGACTGGGTCGAGGCCAGGTACAGCTTCGCCCGCACCGGCGGCAAGCAGCCGCTCGGCGAGGCGGCGATCTTCGGCCAGCGTCGCGGCCTGACCACCACCGCGAACGCCGACCGCGACCTGATGACGATCCGCACCGAGTATCCGTACCAGACGCTGCGCATCGTCACCAACGACGCCGAGAACCCGGTGATGGACCTGTGGATCGCCTACACCCCGCAGGACGCGGCGCAGCGCACCAACCGGGTGTTCGGCCTGCTGTCGGTGCAGCGGCCGAAGATCCCCGGCCTGCTGGACGCCGCCTGGCCGCTGCTGGTGATCTTCACCGAGCGCATCTTCCGCGAGGACCGCGAGATCGTGGAGCAGGAGCAGGCCGCGCACGACTCGCAGGGCGGCGACTGGAACCAGGAGGTGTTCCCGGTGATCCGCGACCTGCGCCGCCTGCTCGCCGAGCGCGGCGCGGAGACGATCGGGGCCTGAGAGCTCGACCGGGCGGGCGCACCCTGCGCCGTTTCGGACGGCCCGGCGTCGGGTGCGCCACGTCGGGCGGCTGGCATCCGACTGTGCGGCCCGGTCCGGGCTGAGGCATGCTCCCACCCGCAGCGTGACCCAGACCTGTCACACGATCCCTTGGCTTGGCGACCGCGTGAGCCGATATAGGCGCCACACGACCGAGGCCCCGCGCCCGATGAACCTGGTGGACCTCGCCGTCCTCGCCATCCTCGCCCTGTCCGCGCTCGCCGGCCTGTCGCGCGGGCTGGTGCGCGAGGTGCTGGGCCTCGCCGCCTGGGCTGGCGCGGGGTATGTCGCCATCGTCTACGCGCCGGGCCTGATCCCGACCGCGCAGGGCTACATCACCGACCCCGGCTTCGCGTCGGCGGCCAGCTACATCGTGAGCTTCGTGGCGGCGCTCGCGGTGTTCTCGGTGGCCGCCAGCGTGCTCGGGCGCATGGCGCGGGTCCCCGGGCTCGGCGGGCTCGACGGCTCGCTCGGCCTGGTGTTCGGACTGGCGCGCGGCGCGGTGGTGCTCGCCGGCCTCTACGTGCTGGCCGGGCTGGTCTGGGCGCCGCAGGCCTGGCCCGCGAAGGTGCAGCAGGCGCGCAGCCTGCCGTTCGTCTACGACGCCGCCGCCTGGATGGTCGACCGGCTGCCGCCCGCCGACCGCCCGAGGCTCGCGGCGCCCCCCGCCGGGCCGCCGATCACCGCGGCCGAGCTGTCGCATCCGCTTGCCTCCGGACGCGCCAACGGCCCCGCGCCGGCGCGCGACTAGGCCGTGTCCTCGCGTCGCACGCCTGCGCCTCGTCGTGCCGCCGGCCGCTGCGCTCCGGGGTGCGCGCCTGCAGCTGCGCCTGCGCGCCCTGTCGCGTGCCCCCTCGCGCTTTCGACCAGCGGAGACCTGCCATGACCGAAGTCCCGGCGCCCCGGCTTGCGCAGGCCGCTCCCGGCCCCTCTGCCGCCACGGCTTCGCCGGCCGGCGCAGGTGCGCGCGCCGCCCCCGGCCTGCACGCCGCGCCGGGTCCGGATCGCGCTCCGGTTCCACCCGGTGCCGCGCCCCCTGCCCGCCTCGACGACTCCGATCGCCCCGACGCCGACAGCCTGCACGAGGAGTGCGGCGTGTTCGGCGTGTGGGGCGCCACCGACGCGGCGGCGCTGACGGCGCTCGGGCTGCACGCGCTGCAGCACCGCGGCCAGGAGGCCACCGGCATCGTCAGCTTCGACGGCGAGCGCTTCCACAACCACCGCGGCCTCGGCCTGGTCGGTGACAACTTCTCCGACGCCCGCACCATCGCGGCACTGCCCGGCCGTACCGCCGTCGGCCACAACCGCTACGCCACCACCGGCGACACCATCCTGCGCAACGTGCAGCCGCTGTACGCCGACTTCGAGTTCGGCGGCTTCGCGGTCAGCCACAACGGCAACCTGACCAACGCCGGCATCCTGCGCCGCACCCTGGTGCGCCGCGGCTGCCTGTTCCAGTCCACCACCGACAGCGAGGTGTTCGTCCACCTCATCGCCATCAGCCTGTACTCGACGGTGATCGACCGTCTGATCGACGCGCTCAAGCAGGTCGTCGGCGCGTACTCGCTGGTGGCGCTGTCCAACCAGGCGCTGATCGGGGTGCGCGACCCGCTCGGGGTGCGGCCGCTCATCCTCGGCCGCCTGCCGCTCGATGGCGGCGCGGGCGACTCCAGCGCCGGATGGGTGCTCGCCAGCGAGACCTGCGCGCTCGACATCGTCGGCGCCGAGTTCGTCCGCGACGTCGAGCCCGGCGAGATCGTGGTGATCGACGACAGCGGCCTGCGCTCGCTCAAGCCGCTCAGCGCGGCGCCCAGCCGGTTCTGCATCTTCGAGTACGTCTATTTCGCCCGTCCCGACTCGGTGATGGAAGGCACCCCGGTCTACAACTCGCGCAAGCTGATCGGCGCCGAGCTCGCCCGCGAGAGCGGCGTCGCGGCCGACGTCGTGGTCCCGGTCCCGGATTCCGGCGTGCCGGCCGCCATGGGCTACGCCACCGAGAGCGGCACCCCGTTCGAGCTCGGCATCATCCGCAACCACTACGTCGGCCGCACCTTCATCGAGCCGACCGACCAGATCCGCAACCTGGGCGTCAAGCTCAAGCACTCCGCCAACCGCGCCGTGCTCCAGGGCCAGCGGGTCGTCCTGGTCGACGACAGCATCGTGCGCGGCACCACCAGCCGCAAGATCGTCGAGATGGTGCGCGCCGCCGGGGCGTCGGAGGTGCACATGCGCATCTCCTCGCCGCCGACCACGCATTCCTGCTTCTACGGCATCGACACGCCGGAGCGCAGCAAGCTGCTCGCCGCCAACCACGACGTCGCGGAGATGGCCGAGCTCATCGGCGCCGACAGCCTCGCCTTCATCTCGCTCGACGGGCTCTACCGCGCACTGGGCAAGAACGGCCGCAACGACCTGAGCCCGCAGTATTGCGATGCCTGCTTCACCGGGGAGTATCCGGTTGCCCTGCCGGACATGGAGCAGCACCCGGGCCACCAGTCCAGCTCGTACACCGACTGCCGGTGAGGCGAGCGGGCGGCTCGGGAGCGAGCAAGGCCAGAGGCTCCGCCTCTGGACTCCGCTCAAGGCCCAGCCTCGAGGATCCATTCGTTCAGGGAAGTTCGGGGCGGCCCGACCCTTGCGGCTCCGCCCGCCTGTCCGGGTGGTTTCCGGCTTTTGGCGGGCTCGGGACAGGCCCGGCGTTGCTTGCCGGATGACCCGCGTCCTTTCCGGGCGGGTGGCCCTGGTCACCGGTGCCAGCCGCGGCATCGGCGGCGGCGCCGCGCTCGAACTGGCGCGCCAGGGGGCGCACGTCGTGGCCACCGGTCGCACCCAGGGCGCGCTGGAGGCGCTCGACGACCGCGTCCGCGGGTGCGGCGGCAGCGCCACCCTGCTTCCCCTCGACCTCGCCGACGCGGCGTCCATCGATCCGCTCGGGCCGAGCATCGCCAGCCGCTTCGGGCGCCTCGACATCCTGGTGCACGCCGCCGGCCACGCGGGCCAGCTCACCCCGGTCGGGCATATCCAGCCGCAGGATCTCGACCGCGCGCTGGCCGTCAACGTCGTCGCCACCTGGCGCCTCATCCGCACCTGCGGGCCGCTGCTGGCCGCCGGCCCGGCCGGCCGCGCCGTCGTGCTCACCAGCCACCACGCCCGCGAGCCCCGCGCCTACTGGGCGATCCTCGGCGCCAGCAAGGCCGCGCTCGAACAGCTCGTGCTGTGCTGGGCCGACGAGCAGCGCGACCTCTCGCCGCTGCGCATCAACCTGTTCGACCCGGGCCCGGTCGCGAGCCGCAGCCGCTCCGCCGCCTACCCCGGCGAGGACCCGCGCACCCTGCGCCAGCCGGCCGACGTCGCGCCGGTCATCGCGGCACTGTGCGGCCCGGACGAGCGGCGTACCGGCGCGATCGTCACCGGGTGACGGCAGGCAAGGCTGGGCTCTGCCCAGACCCGCCAAAGGCCGGGGGCCTTTGGAAACCTGCCCTTAAGCACAGGGATTCTCAAGGCTTGCCTTGAGCGGAGTCCAGAGGCAGAGCCTCTGGCCTTGCCCAGCAAGCGCGCACGGGCGCCGTCGGAGCGATGCAGCACTGAAACGCCGGTTGCCTTGCCCTTTGCGGGCTCCCCGTTTGGAAGAAGGAGGGGTAGAGCCCTGCCTGCTTGTCCGGCGCTACCGCGCCGTCCCTAGCCACAGCTCGTGCGCGGCCCGGCAGATCGCGAGCCAGGCCTGCTCGGACAGCGCCTGTGCGTCGTCATAGGGCGCGAAGCGGTCGATCCGGCCGTGCATCAGCCCCGGCCGGACCCAGGCGACGTGGCCCGGCGGGTGCGCCGCGTCGGCCGGCGTGACATACAGCAGCGTGTTGTCGCCGTGGGCGCGCAGCAGGCTCCAGACCGGGATCACCTCGTCCAGCGACAGCGGGTCGTTGCGCTTGAGCACGAGGATCTTGTCCGCCCGCGCCAGCTCCTCCAGGAACACGCGCAGCTGGAAGGCGAGGCGGCGCGCGGCGCGGGCGAGCAGGGTGTCGGCGCCGGGGTCGCCCTCGTGGACGAAGCTGTGTGCCGCGTAGCCGTACGAGGCCTCGCGCAGGATGTATTCGCGCCGGCCCTCGAACGGCGGGTCGAGCACCGCGCTCAGCGCACCCGGGTCGAGCAGGCCGTCGAACCCGGTGGCCAGGCCGCGCAGCAGGGCGTCGAGCGGCATCGCGGTGAAGCGCAGCAGGTGCAGCGGCTCGGCGCCGAAGCGGCGCTGGGCGAGGCCGAACTCGCAGTTGTCGCCGAGCGCCAGGAAGCGGGCGAACAGCTGGTCGGGCGGCAGCGGGTCGCGCGGCGGCGGCACGGCCAGGGCGGGTGCGACGGCCAGGCCATGCACGCAGGCGCGGCGCAGCAGCACGGAGAGCAGGCGCCGGTCGGTGCCGCCGTCGATCTCGCAGATGCGCACCCGGTCGTGGTGGGCGAGGCCGAGGGCGAGCCGGCCGTCGCGCAGCAGTGCGGCGGGGACGGCGATCGCGACCCGCCCGGGTCGGACCAGGAGATGGCGCCCGAGCAGGTGGCCGTCGCACCAGGCCACGATGGATTGCGGACGCGGCACCGGGTCGAGCCACAGCGTGACGAGGACGCCGGCATGGCCGGGCGGCACCTCGAACACCAGCGTGCTGACGTCGTCGACCGCCCAGGTGAACCCGGGCTCCGGCGCGGACCAGCCGGCGCCCAGCGCGGCGCAGCCGGGGGCGCCGGCACGGAACTCCAGGTCGGCGAGCAGGGTCGGGGGCATCGGCACTCCGGGGCGCGGGACAGCAGGCAAGGCCGGGTTCTGGCCAGACCCGCCAAAGGCCCGAGGCCTCTGGAAGCCCCTTGCTCAAGCAAATGGCTTCCAAAGGCCAGCCTTTGGCGGAGTCCAGAGGCAGAGCCTCTGGCCTTGCCTGCTTCAGCCGCTGCGCAGCGTGGCGCGCCGGACCACCCGCACCAGGTCGCCCACCGAGTGCAGGGTGTCGAGGTCGCTGGTGGTGAGCTTGATGCCCCAGGTGTCCTCGACGGCGAGGATGATCTCGATCTGGCTGGTGCTGTCCCAGCCGGGGATGTCGGCGGCGGTCATCGCGGGCGACAGGGTCAGGTCGTCGCGCAGGAAGGTGTCGCGGAAGATGGCGGTGAGCCGCTGCTCGATCGAGCCTTGGCCTGGTTGGTCCTGCATCGCTCAGCCCTCCCTGATCTCGATGGCGCCCGGAGCGGTGGCGAAGCCTGCGAGGTCGAGGGCGGCGAGGCTGCCTTGCTCGTCCTCGCGCAGCGGGGTGAAGCCTAGCCCGGCGTAGTGGTTGCGCACCATCGCGTTGCGGCCGCTCGCGACGTATTCGCCGAGCAGGCGGCGCGCGCCCAGCCGGCGTGCCGCGGCGGCGAGGATGCACAGGGTTGCCCGCTCGACGCCGCGGCCGAGCACGCGGCAGCTCATCAGCCAGGTGTCGACGAGCAGGTCGCCGGGTTCGGCCGGGCGGGCGAGGACGACGGCGATCACCCCCGCGTCGCCGAAGCGGTCGGCGAGGCGCAGCTGCAGGGCGAGTGCTGCGGGGTCGGCGGCGAGTGCTGCCAGCTCGGCCTCGCTGCGCAGGCGGGCGGTGAGGTTGAACTGGTTGGTGCGGGCCACGAGCTGGGCGGCGCGCGGCAGGCCGGCCTGGTCGAGGCGGCGCCAGGTCAGGCGCATGCCGAGGCCGCGCAGGTAGGCGTCGAGGTCGATGGCCGCGCCCGCGGTGTCCCTGTTCCCGGCGTCGGGGTCCTGGGCGTTGGAGTCCTGGGCGTTGGGGTCCTGGGCGTTGGGGTCCTGGGCGTCAGTGCACGGGGCGTCGGGGTCCGGGGCACCGTGGGCGTGCGCACCCGGAGGCGGGGGAGCCAGGGCCTGGGCACGCAGCGCGTCGGCCTGGTAGCGGGCGATGCGGGCGCGGTCGTCGGCGGTGACGATGGCGGCCTCGAACCAGCCGCCGTCGGCCAGCGTGGCGGGGTAGGTGGCCGGGTCGGGGCCCAGCTCCGGCACCGCGACCATCGGCAGGGCAATGCGGACCTCGGCGCGCGCGGCCGGGCTGGCGGATGCGTACACCAGCGCGTCGAGGCCGATGTTCAGCCGCGCGGCGATGGTGCGCAGGCTCGCGGCCCGGTCGGGGCCGGCGGCGAAGCCGGCGATGTCGGTGATGCGCAGGACCATCTCTGGGTGGCGCTCGAAGGCGGCGCGAACGGCTGCGGCGTCGTGGCCGCCGGCCGTGGTGTCGTGTCCGACGATCGCGAGGATGATGCCGCGGCGCGACAGCTCGCGCGCATGGGCCTGGACCGCGGCGAACGCCTCGCCCGCGGCGCTGCCCGGGCCGAGCGTCAGGCGGTCGGCGCTGCCGTTGCCGTGGCCGTCTGGACCGAGGGCGCCGCCCCAGATCGTGTCGTCGGCGTCGAGCACCAGGCACTTGGCCGAGCGTCCGAGCCGCGCGGCGATCAGGCGGGCCACCAGGTCGGCGTGCAGCGGGGCCGCGGCGGGGGCGACCTCCTGCTTCGCGCGGTGCCAGGCGGCGGGGTCGTGCCAGGCGGCGAGGCCGTCGCGGCCGGCGCGCTCGTCCAGCGCCAGGAGGTCGACGCCGCCCGTGTCGGCCATGGTGCGCAGGGCCTGGCTGAGGCGGGCGGTGAAGGCGGCCTTCGAGCCGGGCAGGCGGTGCTCGTTGCCGCCGAGCAGGAGGGGGTGCAGCGGCAGCGGCGTCTGCTGGATCACCGCGCAGCCCAGGGCGCGGGCCAGGCCCCAGCAGCTGCGCAGGCGGTCCTGCACAACGACGAGCGCGGCCTCAGCCTCGGCTGCGCTGGCGCGGGCGTCGACCCCGGCGGCGAGGTGGTGGGCGTCCAGCGCGAGCAGGACGGTGTCCGGCCGGAACGCCTGCATGGCGGAGTGCGGATCGGCGAGATCCTGCCAGTACTGGCCGTAGGCGCACTCGTGGGTGGCGATGGCCAGGCCGCGGCGCAGGCCGGCGACGCGGATCGAGGGCAGCAGGTGCGTGGTCGTGCAGGAGCCCAGGACGGCGAGGCGGACCGGACGGGCGTCCGGCGGCGGGGCGAGGTGGCGCAGCGCGTCGTCGAGCTGGCGGGTGCGGGTGAGGTCGAGGCGGGTGCGGGCAAGCGCCACGGCCGCGGGCCAGGCGCCGGAGCCGCCGGACACGACGGCGCGCAGGGCCGCGCGGAAATCCGAAGCGTCGGGGAGCCAGTGCAGCGTCGTCATGCAGCAAGGGTTAGCACAGGACGGCCCGGCCGGTGGGCGACGCCGTCACGAGGGGGAGGTTGCCGGGACCGGGCCGCTGGAACCCCTGTGCTTCAGGGCGTGGTTTCCGAGAGGCTCAGCCTTTGGCGGGTCCGGGCGGAGCCCGCGCAAGGTTCCGATGGCCCGCTTGGGCCATTGGAATGCGGGCGGAGGAAGAGCCCGGCCTTGCTTCGCTTGCGGCCAGACATCAGGGCGGCTGCAACCGCGGCCGGGGGCAGCGCGTCGGGTGGGTGGACAGGGAGCAGGGCGATGGCCAAGACCGCGAAGAAGACCGACCCGAAGCTGTGGGAGACGGTCAAGGAGCACGTCACCGAGGGCGACAAGGGCGGCAAGCCGGGGCAGTGGTCGGCGCGCAAGGCGCAGCTGGCGGTGCACGACTACAAGGCCGAGGGCGGCGGCTACGAGGGGGCCAAGGCGGCGGACAACCACCTCGCGCAGTGGACGCACGAGGAATGGGGCACGAAGTCGGGCGGCGAGTCGGGCAGGACCGGGGAGCGCTACCTGCCGAAGCAGGCGCGCGAGGGGTTGTCGGCCGAGGAGTATGCGCGGACCACCGCGAAGAAGCGGGCGGACACCAAGAAGGGACAGCAGCATTCCGCGCAGCCGGCCGACGTGGCGCGCAAGACGGCGGCGGCGCGCGATGGCGGACTGGGAGCGATGACGCGCGCGGCGCTGCTGGACAAGGCGCGCGCGGCGGGCGTGGCCGGGCGGACGCGGATGCGCAAGTCGGAGCTGGTCGCAGCGCTCGGCGAGTAGGCGGCGGCCGCCCCAGAGACGCGCCGGAGGGACGGCTGCGGGTGCGGTGCCGGTGCTCCGGGCCGCGGTCGCCGGGGCATGGCGTGGGGCGGCCGACCATGCGGAACGTAACGACCGTCACGAACGGGCATCACCCCGCGCGCGATCGGCGCAGCGGTGGGGCGCGTCGCCAAGTTTCGCGTTGACCGGGTCGGCCGGTCGGGCCAAGTCGTGAACCCGGTCGCGGAATACATCCGGCCGTGACGGCCATGCCGGCGGCGGACCTTGGGCGCACGGGCCGCTGCGGTGTCGTGCAGGGGTGCGCGCGCCAGACGGCGTGCCTGGCGCGCTGCCTCGGCCGCGACAGGCGGGAGGAACCATAACCGGGTCGCGCGACGGCGCGGTCTGGTGCAGTGGAGTGCCCGTGCATGACCCGCGTGTCGAAGCCGTCACCGGGTGCCGGGTGGTTCTGCGCGGCGCGCGCCCCGCGACTGGGGCGCCTGGTCGTGACCGGCCTTGCCGCCGCGCTGCTCACGCCGACGCCGGGCCGCGCGCAGGCTGTGGTTGCTGCGGTCGACCCGGCTCCCACCCCGGAGGGCGGCCCGCGCAGCACGGCGCCCGGCAGCGCGCCGCCGTCCGACGCCTCGACCGCGGCGTCGACCGCCGACGCCACCACGGCTGCGGCGGTGCAGGACTGGGCGATCCATGGCCAGTCCACCTTCACCGACATCTACCAGCCTGCCTTCCGCGCACCCTACAGCGGCGCGCAGAGCCTTAACCCGGGCAGCCGCGCGCGCGAGACCTGGGACGTCACCCTGTACGGCGGCGTGCGGCCCTGGGCGGGGGCCGAGGTGTGGGTCAACCCCGAGGTCGACCAGGGATTCGGGCCCTCCAACACCCTCGGGCTGGCCGGCTACGTCAGCGCGGAGGCCTACAAGCTGGGCTCGGCCGAGCCCTACGTGCGGGTGCCGCGGCTGTTCCTGCGCCAGACCCTCGACCTGGGCGGCGCGGTGCAGGCGGTGGACCCGGACCTCAACCAGCTGGGCGGGTCGCAGACGGCGAACCGGGTGGTGCTCAGCATCGGCAAGTTCTCCAGCTTCGACGTGTTCGACACCAACCGCTACGCGCACGACCCGCGCAACGACTTCCTGAACTGGTCGCTGATCGACGCCGGCAGCTTCGACCAGGCGGGCGACGCCTGGGGCTTCAGCTACGGCGCGTCGGCCGAGTGGTACCAGGACTGGTGGACCCTGCGCGGCGGCGTGTTCGACCTGCCGACGCTGCCCGAGTACAAGTACCTCGACCTGCATTTCCTCCACCAGGAGCAGTACATCGCCGAGGCGGAGGAGCGGCACACGCTGTTCGGGCAGGACGGCAAGGTGAAGATCAACGGGTTCTTCTCGCGCGGGCTGTTCGGCAGCTACGCGCAGGCGACGGCGCTGGGGATCGCGACCGGGACCACGCCCAGCCTGTTCAGCGTGCTGCGCTACCGCGGCAAGGGCGGCGGCAGCCTCAACGTCGAGCAGTCGATCACCGCGGACCTCGGCTTCTTCCTGCGCGCCGGGCTGTCCGACGGGCAGAGCTCGATCACCTCGTTCACCGATATCGACAACTCGGTCTCGCTCGGGCTGTCGCTCGCCGGCAACCGCTGGAAGCGCCCGGACGACACCATCGGGCTCGGGCTGGTGCGCAACGACATCAGCCGGGCGTTCAAGAACTACCTCAACGCCGGGGGGCTCGGCATCCTCATCGGCGACGGGCGGCTGCCGAACTCGGGGCCGGAGCAGATCCTGGAGACGTACTACAGCGCCCAGCTGGTGAACGGGGTGCACCTGTCGGCGGACTACCAGTTCGTCGACAACCCCGCCTACAACCGCGACCGCGGGCCGGTCAGCTTCCTCGGCGCGCGGCTGCACGCGCAGTTCTGATCGGCGGCCGGCGAGCGGCGCCTGTGCTTCTTCGGGGGCCGACGTGTCGGAGCACACCGTGGGCGTGACCGGCCAGGGCACGCAAGGAAGGCCAGAGGCTCTGCCTCTGGACTCCGCCAAAGGCCTAGCCTTTGGAATCCGTTTGCTTGAGGAGCGGGTTTCCAAAGGCCTCAAGGCCTTTGGCGGGTCCGGGCGGAGCCTCTGGCGTCGCTCAATCGTCCGCGTAGGGGTTCTTGGTCCCGCGCAGCTGCAGCCGCACCGGCGTCCCGGGCAGCACGAACTGCTCGCGCAGGCCGTTGACCAGGTAGCGCCGGTAGTCCTCGGGCAGCATCTCGGCGCGGGTGCCGAACACCACGAAGGTCGGCGGGCGCGCCTTGGCCTGGGTCATGTAGCGCAGCTTGACCCGCTTGCCCTCGACCAGCGGGGTCGGGTGGCGGGACAGCGCGTGCTCGAACCAGCGGTTCAGCGCGCCGGTGGCGACGCGCTTGTTCCAGGTGGCGTGCGCCGCCCGCACCGTGGGCAGCAGATGGCCGATCCCCGCCCCGGTCAGCGCCGAGAACGCGACCACGGGGATGCCCTTCATCTGCGCGAGCGAGGTCTCCAGCCGGTCCGAGATGGCGCGGCGGGCGACCTGCCGGTCCTCGACCGCGTCCCACTTGTTCAGCGCCAGCACGCAGGCCCGGCCCTCGCGCTCGATCAGCCGGGCGATCTGCAGGTCCTGCTCGTGCAGGCCGAGCTCGGCGTCGATGCACAGCACCACCACCTCGGCCATCTTGAGCGCCTCGATGGTGGCGCTGACCGACATCCGCTCGAGCTGGGCCTCGATGCGCGCCTTCTTGCGCAGGCCGGCGGTGTCGACCAGCTCGACGTCGCCGAGCGGGTCGTGCAGCACCGAGAGCACGGAGTCGCGGGTCAGGCCCGGCTCCGGCCCGGTGATCATCCGCTCCTCGCCGAGCAGCCGGTTCAGCAGCGTCGACTTGCCGGCGTTCGGCCGGCCGACGATCGCGAGGCGCAGCGGCCGCGAGGGCGCCGCCTCGTCCGCCGCGCATGCCGCCTCGGCCGCGCGGACCGCCCGCAGCGCCTCGGCGTCGCCGAGCATGGACGCGGGGAGGTCGGTGCCGCCGGGGTCGGCGCCCTGCCGCGGCGACGTGCCCGACGCTTGTGGTCCGCTTCGGGTTGCCCCGGCCGGTGCGGCGTCCACCGCCGGCGCGCCCTCCTGCCCAGCCGCCCGCCGTGCCCGCCGCCGCGTGGTCGCGGAGCTGTCGTCCGCCGGCGGTGCGGTGCGCCGGCCGCCGGGCAGCCGCTCCGCGATCTCGCTCATCAGCCCGGACAGCCCGTCGCCGTGCTCGGCCGAGATCGCCACCGGGTCGCCCAGGCCGAGGGAGAACGCGTCCATCGCCGAGGCCGCCCCGCCGCGCCCCTCGGTCTTGTTCGCGACCAGCAGCACCGGACGGCCCTGCCTGCGCAGCCACTCCGCGAAGTGGCTGTCCGCGGGAGTGATCCCGGCCCGGGCGTCGACCACGAACACCACCAGGTCCGCCTGCGCCACCGCGGCCTGCGACGAGGCCCGCATCCGGCCGTACAGCGTGTCGGGTGCGGACTCCTCGAGCCCCGCGGTGTCGACCAGCCGCACCGTGCGGCCGCGCAGCACCGCCTCGGCGTCCTTGCGGTCGCGGGTGACCCCCGGCGTGTCGGCGACCAGAGCCGAGCGGCGCCCGGACAGCCGGTTGAACAGCGTCGACTTGCCGACGTTGGGCCGGCCGGCGATCACCACCACGGGCAGGTCGCCGGCGCTCGGGCCGATGTCGGTGTGGGTCTGCTTGGCAGGCATCGCGCGGTTCCCCTGGTCGAGAAAGCAAGGCCGGAGGCGCCGCCTCCGGACTCCGCCAGGGCGAGCCGCCCTGGACCGGCATATGATAGGGGGTCCGCTTGTCGGGCCTTGCCTAGCGCAGCGCGGTCAGCGTCCCGTCATCGCTCAGGATCAGCACCGTGCCCGACGCCACCACCGGCGGCACCGCGCCGGCCGCCGGCAGGTCCAGCCCGCCGGTCACCACCCCGGTCACCGGGTTCGCATACAGCACCTGGCCGCGGTCGCCGGTCATCACCAGGCGGTAGTTCACCAGCGCCGGGCCGGACCAGAACAGCGGCCCGGTGTGCTTCTTCTCGTTGGTGTAGTGCGGCAGGTCGGCGACCCAGCGCACCCGGCCCTCCGACCTGGTCATCGCCAGCAGCTGCTGGTCGTTGTCCACCATGTAGATCCAGTCGCCCGCCAGCCACGGCATCTGCCCGCCGCCGATGCTGCGCTCCCAGACCCTGCGGCCGGAGCGCAGGTCCAGCGCCACGGTCAGGCCGGCGAGCCCCACCGCATAGACGGTGCCGCCCTCGATCACCGGGGTCGCGTGCACCGAGCTCACGTCGGTCGACGCGCTGCGGCCGCCGCCGGCGCCGAGGTTGTCGGTCCAGGCCAGCGACCCGGTGTCGGCCCGCAGCGCCGTGACCTCGCCGGAGGCGAAGCCCGCCACCACCAGCCCCTCGGCATAGGCCGGCGCCGGCTGGCCCAGCACGATCAGCGGCGCCTCGGACGCCTGGTACGACCACAGCTGCCTGCCGCCATGGATGTCGAGCGCCACCAGCCGGCCGTCGATCAGCCCCACGTAGAGCCGGCCGTCGCCCAGCGTCGGCAGGCTGCGCGCCGGCATCGCCAGCTCCGACCGCCACACCACCTTGCCGCTGTCCGCCGCCAGCGCCAGCGCGTCGCCGCGGCCGGTCACCACGTAGACCACGCCGGCGCCGGCGACGATGCCGCCGGCGATGTTGCTGCTGCGGCTGTCCTTGGCCTGGGTCACGCGCTGCCACAGCGGCTCGCCGGTCCTGAGGTCGAACGCGCTCACCAGCGCCGTGGTGTCCATGGTGAACACCCGGCCGCCGAGCACCACCGGCTGCGCGGTCAGCTTGGCGCGATAGCCGCCGCCGACGCCGATCCTGGCGGTCCAGGCCGGCTTGAACCCGCCGGCGAGGTTGCCCATCACGTGCGTGGGCACGCCGCCCGGCTGTGGCCAGTCGGCGTTGCGCACGACCGGCGGCACGATGATCGGCGGCAGGTGCGCGGAATCCGCCTGCGCCATGTCCGAGGCCACGTTGCCGAGCGCGGCCTCGCGCTTGCCGGGCAGCACCTTCTTGTCGGCATCGTCGCTGAATATGGTGTCCAGCACGCCGCATCCGGACAGCGCCGCCAGCGGCAGCAGCAGCCCCGCGCGACGGGTCA
>CAXSEF010000007.1:0-28657 GCA_964236535.1 uncultured Acetobacteraceae bacterium | reverse complement strand
TGGTGGAGCTCGCACTCATGCGGTCAGCCCTCGCTGTCCATGGAGTAGTGGCACACGTCGCACTCCGCACCATTGCCGCAGGCTGCGGGCCAGGCCGACTGGAGGCCGTGCGTCACGCCCGCCGCATTCATTCCCCGCCATCCGCGATCCCGCCGTCCACGCCCGCCGGCGCCTGCTGCGACGGCGCTCCCGGCGGGGCCGGCTCGCCCAGCGCCTCCAGCACCAGCGTCGCGCGCTGGCGCACCCCGTTCGGCGCCGCGACGTCGCCCGCCAGGCGCCGCAGCGTCGCCCGGCCGGGCGCGTCCTGGCTGGAGCGCAGCTGCACCAGCGCCTGCGCCTCCTCTGCCAGCGGCCGCCATGCGCTCTCGGGGGTCAGCAGCGGGGCGAGCCGCGTCTGCAGCGTCGCCGGATCGCCGGAGTCCACCTGGTTCTGCACCCACAGCAGGCTCGCATAGTCGCGCAGCAGCGCCGACGCTGCCGGGTCCGCCGCGACCTGGTCCCACAGCCGGCGCGCCGCGGTGGAATCGCCGGCATCGGCGCGCAACGCCGCCTCGCGCAGCAGCGACAGCACCCGGTAGCCCTCCGGCCCGGCCTGCGCGATGGCGGCGAACGCCGTCGCCGCCTCGGCCCGGCCGGATTCGCGGCCGGCCGGCGTGGGAGCGTCGGCCTGCTGCGTCGCGGCGAGGAACCGCCCCGCCACCGCGCGCGCCTCCTGCATCTGGCGCCAGCGCCACAGCTGCCAGCCGCCGGCCGCGAGCACCAGCAGCACCGCCGCCACCGTGGCCGCGATCGCGGCGCGGATCGCCACCCGCCGCCGCTGCTCCTCGCGGACCTCGTCGCCCACCTCGTCGAAGATATCGGCCACGCTGGATCCCGGTCAGGCGCGCACGGGACGACCCCGGGCAGGGCGGCGGACCATAGCGAGCAGGCCCCCCGGGAGCAAACACGGCAGGGGCTGGGGCTGAGCGGCGGCGGCATTATCGCTTCCAGGAGCTGGCGGCCGAACCGGTGGGCCGGGAAACGTTTCGTTCATCGGTCCAGGCGCAGGATGGGCGCCATGCGAGCCGTCCTACCCGCCCTCCTGCTGCTGGTCTGCGCGCTCGGTGCCTGCACGCCGCCGGCGACGCCTGCGGTGGCGCTGGGTGCGGCCGACCTCGCCTCGGTCGCGACCTTCCACCGCGGCGTGTTCGACCTGCTGTTCTCCGGCGCCAGCGGCCGGGACTGCTCGATCGTCCGCCTCGATCGTGGCGAGAGCTACTGCCGGGAGAAGGAACCGCCGCCCGAGCCACCGGTCTACTGCACGCGCGGCCTGGGCGGCGTGGACTGCTGGGCCGACCCCGCCGCGGTGCCCAACCTGCCGCAGGAGCTGGCCGACGGACCGCGCACGCTGACCGCCGCGCAGGAACGGCAGCGCACCGCGCGCTGGCCGGAGTTCTGATGCCAACCGGGCCTGGGTGACCGCCCAGGCAGGCAGGGCCAGAGGCTCTGCCTCTGGACTCCGCCGAAGGCCGAGCCTTTGGAATCCCTGTGCCTGGGGAACGGGTTTGCACAGGCCTCGGGCCTCCGGCGCGGGGAGAGCCAGGCCTTGCTTGCCCCGACCCGAACACCGCCGCGCCGCTGACGATTTCCTGATCGGTTGCAGCGCCCCTTCCCTGCCCGCGTCGCGATCTTCGCCCGGTACGCCGCGTTCACCCTCCGTGTCACCCAGGGAGAATGTCATGTCCGTGCCCGAGAGCCTCAAGGATGTCTACACCGGCGAGATCAAGGACCTGTGGTCCGCCAACGAACAGATGGTCCGCGCCCTCGCCACGCTGACCGGCCAGGCGCACGACGAGAAGCTCAGGTCGTTCCTGGACGGCTCGATCGACGGCATCGGCAAGCACAACGAGACACTCAAGGTCCTGCTGCAGGAAGCCGGCGAAGAGGTCGAGCCGGAGCATTGCAAGGGCATGGAAGGCCTGGTCAAGGAGGCGCTCAAGCACGGCGTCAAGGAAGCGCCGGCGGACGGCGAGCTGCGCGACATCGTCCTGATCGCGCAGTATCAGCGCATGTCGCACTACGGCATCACCGGCTTCGGATCGGCCGCCGCCCTGGCGCGCGCGCTCGGGATGCAGAAGCACGACACGCGGCTGAAGGCCATCGTCAGCGACATCTACAAGGCCGACGAGGCTGCCACCCAGCTCGGCGAAAAGGCCGCCAAGCTTGCCGCGAGACACGAAAAGGCCACCGCGTCAGTCTGACGGCGACGATACTTGCCACGTCACGGGCTGGCGGCCCGGGACGTGGTGCGGCCGGCGAGCCGTGACGCCGGTGCGGGACGGTCGTGCCCGCTGCAGGTCCGATGATGTGAGGGCAGGCGCGTTGCGGCTAGTCGCCGATCGGCTTCCCGCGCAGGGTCTTGGTGTCCGACCGGATCGTCTTGTCCTCCAGGCGCCGGCGGTTGGAACCACGGGTCGGCCGGGTGGCGATCCGCGGCGGCGGCGGCGGTTCGGCCGCCTGGCGGATCAGCTCGATCAGCCGCTGCAGCGCGTCCTGTCGGTTGCGGTCCTGGGTCCGGTGTCGCTGCGCCGTGATGACGAGCACGCCGTCGTTGGTGACCCGGCGTCCGCCGAGTCGGCCGAGGCGCCGCGCCACCTCGGGCGGGAGGCTGGCGGAGGCGGTGTCGAAGCGCAGCTGCACGGCGGTCTCGACCTTCTGGATGTTCTGTCCGCCGGCGCCGCTGGAGCGCAGGAAGCTCTCGCTGATTTCCGCCTCGTCGATGGCGATGCCGCGCCCGATCGCGATCCGCCCCATTTCAGCCCGGCCTCGCGACGCCGAGGTCAGGACGCACCCGCATGGTGCGGGACGGAGGGCGGGCTGTGCGGGTTGCCGCCCGGGTCTGCGGCCGGATCATCGTGTCGTCCATCGCGATCCCTTGCGGGTCCGGCCGAGCGCTGCGCTGGCTTGTACCGACCGGCCTTGAGGGTGACCGGCCAGGGAGGCAAGGCCAGAGGCGCTGCCTCTGGACTCCGCCAAAGGCCTCGCCTTTGGAATCCGTTTGTTTAAGGAACGCGGTCTCCAAAGACCTCAGGCCTTTCCAAGCGTAGCCAGTGGGGAAGGCGGGCGGAGGGAGAGACCGGCCTTGCTGCGCTGGCAGGTCGATGCTCAGGCCGCTGGTATCAGGCGGCGTCGTCGCGCCGGTCGCGCACCTTGACGTAGGCCAGCTGTGCATGGGTCTCGCAATACGGCTTGCCGGCCATCGATTGCGCGTCGCAGAAGCGGAACGACCGGCTGCCCGGCTCGCCGATCGGCCAGCAGCACGCCACCACACGGGAGCGCCGCGAACCGGGTGCCGAGCGCAGCGCCACCGGGCGGGATACCGGCTCTACGACCAGGCGCGGCGACGCTTCGACACGCGACGCCAGCGGACTAGTCTCGGAGAGGCGCAGCGCCGTGGCGGCGACGGGTCCGGCGGGCACCGGGGACGGCCGAACCCAGGCCGGCCAAGCGCTTTCGTCTGGCGGCGCAAGGGACGCGGGCGGCTCTTCCCGCACGACAACACCGACCTCAGGCGCCGCCAGCATGGGCAGCATGTCCGGGTCGGGCGCCACGCTGGAAACGGGCACCACGGCCAGCCTTGGCGCCTGGATGGCTTGACCAGCGGCGATGACGACACGGTCGCGCCGGATCGGCGAGGGTCGGGCCGAGAGCACCAGCCGGTGCGCCTTGCCGACCACCGCGTTCTTGGTCACTCCGAGGCGGCGGCCGATCTCGGCGGTCGACAGCCCCTGGTCCCACAATGCCCGCAAGCTCAGGATGGTCTCGTCCGTCCAGTCCATCTTGTGTCCCCCGGGCCGCTGCGACCACTACATGCGGTGCAGCCTATCCGAGCGTCACCCTGTCCTCAACCATGGCGGGTACCGTGGACGCAGAAAGCTGTGGACAACCTGCGATCCACCGAGCAGTCCGGTCAGCCGTGATGGACGGTCGTCGTCTCTCGCGTCGTGGTGCTGCCGGCCAGGGGACCCGGCGCCGCGATGGTCCCTGCCGGACGATCCTCCGACGCCTCCATCGACGCGTCGCCGTCATCGGCCATGTTCTTCTTGAACGACTTGATGCCCTTGGCGAAGTCGCCCATCAGGCTGCTGACCTTGTTGCCGCCGCCGAACAGCACGAGCACGACCGCAAGCACGATCAGCCAATGCCAGATGCTCAAGCTTCCCATGTCACTCTCCGTCCTCATTCCCGCGGCGGTAGGCGCCGCCCTTGGTCGGCAGATGGCGCGGGGCCGAAGCAAAGGCAAGCCCGGGGACCCGCCCCGACCCGGAAGGCGGCACGGACCCGCGAGGGGCAGCGCGGCCCGACCGGCTGATCGAGGCTGGTTGCAGATGCGGGTTCGCCGGCGGGTCATCCGTTCCTCAGCCAGGGGCACGAAGCCCCTGGCCTGGTTGCCTAGCGTGCCTGCTGGATCGCCGAAAGCAGCCACTGCCCGCCGCGGCTGCGCAGGAACGTCCACAGCTCGGTCACCGTGACCCGCTCGCTGACGCTGCCGTCCACCACGCTCCCGGACCCGTCGCGCGTCACGTCCAGCATGGAGAACCGCATCGCCACCGTGGCATACTCGCGCGACTGCTCCGACCACGCCTCCGAGAGGTCGCCGCGGTCGAGCCGGACGTCCGACACCACGTTGCGCACGCCGCGGCTCGCCTGCTCGGCCAGCTGCTCGGCGAAGTAGCTGACCATCTCCGGCGTGGCCAGACGCTGCAGCGCCGGCAGGTCGGCGTTCGACCAGGCCGCCTGGACGTTGCGCAGCACCTGCTCGAACGCCTGGTAGTCCTCCCGCGCCACGGTCAGCGCCACGCCGCGGCTGGCCGCACCGCCGTCCGGCCCGCCGGCCCGGCCCGGCGACATCGTCCGCATCATGCCGCCGAACATGCCCCCGAGGCCGCCGCCCGGCGCCCCGCCCGGCACGCGCGCCAGGGCAGGCTGGCCGAAGCGCCGCATCAGCCAGCGCACCACGAGCACCACGAGGCCGATCTGCAGCAGCAGGCCGAGGATGCTGGTGCCGCCATCCAGCCCGCCGAACATGCCGTGGCCGAACAGCATGCCGCCGATGCCGGCACCCAGCAGGCCGCCGAGCAGCCCGGAGGTGAACATGCCGCGCCGCGACATCCCGCCGCCGAACGCCGGCTGCCCGAAGCCCGGCTGCGCCAGGCCCGGCTGGCCGAGGCCGGGCGCCGGCTCGCTGCGCGGCGTCAGGCTGCGCTGCATCGGCTGGGCGGCGAGCGGTGCGACGCTGGTGGGCGGCGGCGCGGAGTAGGTGCGCGAGCCACGGCTGCCGGCCGAGCCGCCGAAGCCCGGCCGTGCCAGCGCCAGACCTGGGCCTGCGGCCACGGCGAGGGCCACGATCATGGCGGCGGCAAGAGGAATGCGGCGCATCGCAGGGTTCCGGTCCAGTGTAGCGCGAGTATGGGATGCCGCCGCGGTCATTGCCACAGCACGCCGCACCGCGCCGACGTTCCTGCGGCCCGGCGTGCGGAGCCTGCTGCCACCGCGCGCATCCCCGAGGCCAACGCGACCGCTTCCCGGAGCCTGCCGGGGCAGCCGCGCGGCTCAGGCGCCGGCGAGGGTCAGGCCGTCGATCCGCACCGTGGGCGAGTCGGTGCCGCGGCGGAACACCAGGTCGTCGGCCGGCTGCATGCGGGCGAACATGTCGACCAGGTTGCCGGCCACGGTGACCTCGGCCACCGGCTCGGCCAGCGCGCCGCCGCGGATCATGAAGCCCGACGCGCCGCGGCTGTAGTCGCCGGTCAGCCCGTTGATCGCCGAGCCGAGCATCTCGGTCACGTAGAGCCCCTCGCCGATGTCGGCCATCAGCTCGGCGGGCGTGGCGGTGCCCGGTGCGAGGTACAGGTTGGTGGCCGACGGCGAGGGCGGGCCGCCGGTGCCGCGCGACGCGTGCCCGGTCGTCGCCATGCCGAGCTGGCGCGCGGTGCGGCTGTCGAGCAGCCAGGTCTGCAGCATCCCGGCGTCGACCAGCGCGCGGGCCACCGTGGGCGTGCCCTCGCCGTCGAACGGGCGCGAGCGCGTGCCGCGCGGCCGGCGCGGGTCGTCGAACACCTGCACGCCGCGCGCGAACAGCTGCGCGCCCAGGCGGTCCTTGAGGAACGAGGTGCCGCGCGCGACCGAGGCGCCGTTGATCGCCGCGGTGAGGTGGCCGAGCAGGCTGCCCGCCACGCGCGGGTCGTACACGACGCTCAGCGTCGCGGTGCGCGGCCGCGCGGGGTTCATCCGCGCCAGCGCCCGCTCCGCCGCGCGCCGGCCGATGCCGGCCGGGTCGTCGAGGTCCTCCAGATGCACGACGGAGTGGTAGTCGTAGTCGCGCTGCATGTCGGTGCCGCTGCCCGCGAGCGCGGTCGCCGACACCGAGTGCCCGCTGCGCTGGTAGCTGCCGGCGAACCCGGCCGACGTCGCGAGCCACACCCGGGTGCGGCTGAACCCGGCGCTCGAGCCCTCCGAGTTGGTGATCCCCGGCACCGCCATCGCGGCGTCCTCGGCGGCGGCGGCGCGCTCGGTCAGGTCTGCCACGTCCGGCTCGCTGGCGTCGGCCAGCTGCAGCGCGTCCACGAGCCCAGGCGGGCTGACCCGCTCGGCGAGCCCGCCGTACGGGTCCTCCGGCACCACGCGGGCCATCGCCGCCGCGCGCTGTGCCAGCGCGTCGAACTGCCGCGGGTCGAGGCTGGACGCCGACACGATGGCCGAGCGCCGGCCCACGAACACCCGCAGCCCGAGGTCGACGCCCTCGGAGCGCTCCAGGTGCTCGGTGCGTCCGAGCCGGCGGCTGACGGACAGCGACGTGCCCGCCACCAGCACGCAGTCGGCGGCATCCGCCCCGGCGGCCCGCGCGCGCGCCAGCAGGTCGCCCAGGCGTTCGCCGGCGCGGTCGAGGCCGCCGCCCTGCTCCGCCCGGACCTCTGGCGCCTCCGCAACGTCGCTCATGCGGCGAGCCGGTCGACGATCGCGCCCAGCCCGGGCACCTTGCGCGCCGGACCCATCACCGCAAGCGTCGGCTTGCCCGCGAAGATGCGCGCGGCCGCCCGCTCGATGTCGGCCACCTGCACCGCGGCGAGCCTGGCGACGGTCTCGGCGGTCGGCACCACGCGGCCGAACACCTGGATCTGGCGCGCCAGCTGCTCGCAGCGGCTGCCGGTGCTCTCGAGCGACATCAGCAGCGACGCCTTGACCTGGGCGCGGGCGCGGTCGACCTCGTCGGTGCGCACCGTGGACTGCACCAGGCGCAGCTGCTCCAGCGCCACCGGCATCAGCTCGGCCGCCTCGCGCTCGCCGGTGCCGGCGTAGACGCCGAACAGGCCGCCATCCATGAACGGCGCGTTGAACGCGTAGACCGAGTATACCAGGCCGCGCTTCTCGCGGATCTCCTGGAACAGCCGCGACGACATGCCGCCGCCGAGCAGCGTCGAGAGCAGCAGCGTCGGGTAGTAGTCCGGGTCGCCGTACGGGACCGACGGGAAGCCCAGGGTGATGTGCACCTGGTCGAGGTCGCGCTCCTCGCGGAACTCGCCGCCGGTGTAGCGCCCGGGCGCCGCCGGCTGCGGCATCTCGGCGGGCAGGTCGGCGAAGTGCGCGGACACCAGCCCCAGCACCTGGTCGTGCTGCAGCGCGCCGGCGGCGGCGACCACGGTGTTGCCCGCCGCATAGTGGCGGCCCATGTAGCCGGCGATGCTGTCGCGCGACAGGCCGCGGATGATCGCCTCGGTGCCGAGCGTCGGCCGGCCCATCGGCTGGTCGTGGAACGCCACCTCCTGGAAGTGGTCGAAGATGATGTCGTCGGGGGTGTCGTTGGCCTGGCCGATCTCCTGCAGGATCACCCCGCGCTCGCGCTCGATCTCCTCCGGCGCGAAGGCGCTGTGGGTCAGGATGTCGCCGATGATGTCGGCGCCGAGCGCGAGGTCCTCCTTAAGCATCTTGACGTAGTAGGCGGTCTGCTCGCGCGCGGTGTAGGCGTTGATGTGGCCGCCCACGTTCTCGACCGCCTCGGCGATCTCGGCCGCGTTGCGCCGCGCGGTGCCCTTGAAGGCCATGTGCTCGAGGAAGTGCGACACCCCGTTCTCCGGCGCCGCCTCGTTCCGGGTGCCCGCCGCCACGTAGGCGCCGAAGCTCACCGTCTCGACCCGGTCCATCCGCTCGGTGACCACCCGGATCCCGGACGGCAGCCGGGTGACCCGGATCGCGTCCGAGTCGCCCACCGCGCCGGGGGTCTCGCCCGGCAGGCCGGCAGACGGCAGGGTCTCGTGCGGTGTTGCAGCGCTCATGCGGCGTTCCTTTGTACGGAGGCACGCACCAGCGCCTGGATGGCTCCGAGGTCGCGGGGCGCGCGTGAGTAGCGTTCCTCGCGGTCATATAGGTCGGCCAGGCGCGGCGGCAGCCCGGGCCGGCGGCCCAGCGCGCGCTCGACCGCGTCGGGGAACTTCGCCCCGTGCGCGGTGGCGAGCGCGATCACCGGCAGATGCGGCGTCGGCAGCGCCCGTGCGGCGGCGATGCCGACCGCGCTGTGCGGGTCGCAGGCATAGCCGCACGCGCCGTCGAGCCGCGCCATCTCGGCCAGAGTGCCGGCGTCGTCGAGCCGGAAGCCGTGCATCAGCGCCGTGGCCCGCTTCCACGCGACGTCGGGCACCGGCATCCGCCCGGAGGCCGCGAACGCCGCCATCGCCCGCGCGGTGGCGCCGGCGTCGCGGTCGAGCAGCTCGAACAGCAGGCGCTCGAAGTTGGAGCTGACCTGGATGTCCATCGACGGCGACAGCGACGGCTCGACGCCGCGGGTGGTCATGTCGTTGGCGGCGAGGAAGCGCACCAGGATGTCGTTGCGGTTGCTCGCCACGATCAGCCGGCTTATCGGCAGGCCCATGCGCCGCGCCGCCCAGCCGGCCAGCAGGTTGCCGAAGTTGCCGGTGGGCACGCTGAACGCCACCTCGCGCTCCGGCGCCCCCAGCGCCAGCGCCGAGTACACATAATACGGCACCTGCGCCGCGATGCGCGCCCAGTTGATCGAGTTGATCGCCGAGAGCCGCATCTCGCGGCGGAACGCCTGGTCGGCGAACATCGCCTTCACCAGCGCCTGGCAGTCGTCGAACGTGCCGTCCACCCCGATGTTGGCGACGTTTCGCGCGTGCACGGTGGTCATCTGCCGGCGCTGCACCTCGCTGGTGCGGCCCTCGGGGTGCAGCATCACCAGGTCGACGCGGGCGCGGTCGCGCAGCGCCTCGATCGCCGCCGAGCCGGTGTCGCCCGAGGTCGCGCCCACGATGGTCACCCGCTCGTCGCGCTCGGCCAGCACATGGTCGAACAGCGGCCCGAGCAGCTGCATCGCCAGGTCCTTGAAGGCGAGCGTCGGCCCGTGGAACAGCTCCAGCGACCACAGGTTGGGCCCGAGCTGCACCAGCGGCGCCACCGCGGGGTGGCCGAACGCGCCGTAGGCCTTGCGGCACATCGCCTGCAGGACGGCGAACGGGATGCTGTCGCCGACCAGCGTCTGCATCACCCGGGCGGCCACCTCGGCGTACGGCAGGCCGCGCATCGCGCGCAGGTCGGAGACCGACAGCGACGGCCAGGACTCCGGCACGAACAGGCCGCCATCCTCGGCGAGACCCGCGAGGAGCACGCCGGCGAAGTCGCGCGCGGGAACCTGCCCTCGGGTGGAGATGTAGCGCATCGGCGCACACTACGCAGGGCGCGGGCGGCTGCCTACCCGGGGCCCGGACGAGGCAGGCAAGGCAAGGCCAGAGGCTCTGCCTCTGGACTCCGCCGAAGGCCTCGCCTCTGGAATCCATTTGCCTGGGGATGGGTTTCCAGAGGCCTCAGGCTTTCGCGGGTCCGGGCGTAGCTCGCGCAAGGCTCCGACGGCCTGCTTGGGCCGTGGGGATGCGGGCGGAGGGGAGAGCCCGGCCTTGCTTCGCTTGCAGGATGTCGGGCGGCCCAGCCGTGCTAGACCCTGCGGAACAGGATGCTGGCGTTGGTGCCGCCGAAGCCGAAGCTGTTCGACAGCACGACGTCGAGGCGGCGTTCCTGCGCGGTGTGGGCCACGCGGTCGATGACGCTGTCGCGCGACGGGACGTCGAGGTTCAGCGTCGGCGGCACCACGCTGTCGCGCATGGCGAGCAGGCAGAAGATCGCCTCGATCGCCCCGGCGGCGCCGAGCAGGTGGCCGGTCGCAGACTTGGTCGAGCTCATTGCGACGTGGCGGGCATGGTCGCCGAAGAACTTCTCGACCGCCTCCAGCTCCAGGTCGTCGCCCATCGGCGTCGAGGTGCCGTGCGCGTTGATGTAGCCGACCTCGGAGGGGTCGGTGCGGCCGTTGCGGAATGCCGCCCGCATCGCCCGGAACGCGCCGTCGTGCGCGGGCGCGGGGGCGGTGATGTGGTGCGCGTCGCCGGAGAGCCCGTAGCCGGAGACCTCGCCGTAGATCCTGGCACCGCGGCGCCTGGCGTGCTCGTACTCCTCCAGCACGAGCACGCCGGCGCCCTCGCCCATGACGAAGCCGTCGCGGTCGCGGTCCCAGGGGCGCGAGGCGCGCTCCGGGGTGTCGTTGAAGCCGCTGGACAGCGCGCGCGAGGCGCAGAAGCCGCCGATGCCGAGCGCGCACACCGCCGCCTCGGCGCCGCCCGCGACCATCACGTCGGCGTCGCCCAGCATGATGAGCCGCGAGGCGTCGCCGATGGCGTGCACGCCGGTGGCGCAGGCGGTGACCGCGGAGTGGTTGGGGCCCTTGAAGCCGTAGCGGATCGACAGCCAGCCGGACGCGAGGTTGATCAGGGCGGAGGGAATGAAGAACGGCGAGAGGCGGCGGACCTTGCCGTCGACGACCTGGACCGAGGCCTCGTAGATCGTCTGCAGGCCGCCGATGCCGGAGCCGATCATCACCCCGGTGTTCTCGCGCCCCTCGTTGTCGTGCTCGGGCGGCATCCAGCCGGAATCCTCGACCGCCTCCTGCGCCGCCACCAGGGCGAGCTGGATGAAGCGGTCCATCTTCTTCTGGTCCTTGACCGGGATCCACTCCGACAGCGTGAGCCCGCCCTCGGCGCGGCTGCCGGCGGGGACCTCGCCGGCGATCCTCGCGGGCAGCTCGGTCGCGTCGAAGGCGCGGATCGCGGCGATGCCGGAGCAGCTCTCGGTCAGTCGGCGCCAGGTGTGCTCGACACCGATGCCGAGCGGGCTCGCGATGCCCATTCCGCTGACCACGACCCGCCTGCTGCCGCTGCGCATCCCGCCGTAGGCGCCGCCCGCCATGGCCGCGCTCAGCGCGCGTGGCACGGATCGGCCCTGCGAAGCGATGCGCCTCGCAGGTTGCTGATCTCTGTGCCGTCAGTGTCGTGCAACGCGAGTCCCCTCACAGGTTCTCAGGCGGCCTTCTGCTTCTCGATGTAGTCGATGGCATCCTTGACGGTGCTGATCTTCTCGGCGGCGTCCTCGGGGATCTCGACGCTGAACGCCTCCTCGAACGCCATGACCAGCTCGACGGTGTCGAGGCTGTCGGCGCCGAGGTCGTCGATGAAGGAAGCCTCGGGCGTGACCTTGCTCTCCTCGACGCCGAGATGCTCGACCACGATCTTCTTAACCTTGTCGGCGACTTCGCTCATGTGTTTCTCGGTCCTTGTCTGCCGTTGGAGGGTTCGTCCTGCAGGTCCGCCGGGCAGACCCGGGTGAGCGACGCGCGTCACGGACGAAGCAAGCGCGCGATTAGCATGGTGCCCTGATGCCGCCAAGGTCGCCGGTGGTGGGCTGCAACAGCTGTGACACAATGGTGACGCGCCCGCCTGGGCGCGCGTCGGTGAAATTCGCTCTGCCGAGTCGGCCGGCGTACCCGTGCGGGCACCGCAGCGGAGCGGCCATCCGGACAGTGCGGAGCGCAGCACGGCGGCGCTGCCGGATGACCTGCAGAGGCCGGGTTTGCCGCGGGCATTCAGCTCATGGCCATGCCGCCGTTGACGTGCAGCGTGGTGCCGGTGACCCAGGCCGCCTCGTCGGAGGCGAGATAGACCACCGCCGCCGCGACGTCGGCCGGCCGCCCCATGCGCGCCAGCGGGATCGCGGCCAGCAGCCGCTCGCGCTGGGCGTCGGAGAGCGCCGCGGTCATCGGGGTGTCGATGAAGCCGGGGGCCACGACGTTGACGGTGATGCCCCGGCCGCCGACCTCCTGGGCCAGCGACTTGGTCATGCCCACCAGCCCGGCCTTGGCGGCGGCGTAGTTGGCCTGGCCGGCATTGCCGGTGGCGCCCACGATGCTGCCGACGCCGATGATGCGCCCGGCGCGGCGGCGGACCATGCCGCGCAGCGCCGCGCGGGCCAGCCGGAACGGGGCGGCGAGGTCGACGTCGAGCACGCGGGCCCAGTCCTCGTCGCGCAGGCGCAGCGCCAGCATGTCGCGGGTCACGCCCGCGTTGTTGACCAGGATGTGCAGCGGCCCGGCGGCCTGCTCGGCGCCCGCCACCAGGGCATCGGCCGCGGCAGGGTCGGCAAGGTCGAGGGCGATGACGTGGGCGCGGCTGCCGAGGCCGTGCGCCACGGCGTCGAGCGCCTCCGCCCGCGTCCCGGACAGCACCAGCGTCGCGCCCTGCGCATGCAGCGCCGCCGCGACGCCGGCGCCGATGCCGCCGGAGGCGCCGGTGACCAGGGCCGTGCGGCCTTCGAGATCGAACATGCGAGACTCCTGCGGCTGGGGAAGCGCCCCGGTGTCGCGGTCCGGGACCGCGGAGACGGGCCTACAGGCGCTGCAGCAGCGCCTCGATCTCGGCCGGGGTCCCGGCGTTGACGGCCGCGACGTCGGGAGCAACGCGGCGCACCAGGCCGGTCAGCACCTTGCCGGCACCGAGCTCGACGAAGCTGTCCACCCCCATCGCCTGGCAGGCGAGCAGGCTCTCGCGCCAGCGGACGGTGCCGGTGACCTGGCGGACCAGCAGCGCGCGGATGCGGTCGGGCTCGATGCTCTTGGCGGCGCTGACGTTGCTGATCACGGGGACCAGCGGCGCCGCCATGTCGGCCTCGCCCAGCGCCTCGCGCATGATCCCGGCGGCCGGCGCCATCAGCGCGCAGTGGAACGGCGCGGAGACCGGCAGCAGCATCGCCCGGCGCAGCCCGCGCTCGCGGGCGATGAGCACCGCGCGCTCCACCGCCGCGGCGTGGCCGGAGATGACCACCTGGCCGCCGCCGTTGTCGTTGGCGACTTCGACCACGTCGCGTGCGGGGTCGTGACCGGGGGCGTCGTCCGGGTTGTCCGGGTCGTCGGGCGGCGGTGCCGCGCGGGCCTGCGCCGGCGGCTGGTTCGTCCCCGCAGGGTCGGGGCGGATCGCCGCGGCGGCGCAGATCGCGCGGGCCTCGTCCATCTCGACGCCGAGCAGTGCCGCCATCGCACCGTCGCCGGGCGGGACGGCGGCCTGCATCGCCCGGCCGCGGCGGCGCAGCAGGGCGGCCGTGGTGGCGAGGCTCAGGGCCCCGGCGGCGGCGAGCGCGCTGTATTCGCCGAGCGAGTGGCCGGCGACCAGGGCGGCGTGCTGGTTGAGCCGGAAGCCGCCCTCGCGCTCCAGGGTGCGCAGCACGGCGAGCGACATCGCCATCAGCGCCGGCTGGGCGTTCTCGGTGAGCGTCAGGGTCTCCGACGGACCCCCGAACATCAGCTTGGCAAGCTTCTGGCCGAGCACGTCGTCGACCTCCTCGAACACCTCGCGCGCGGAGGCGAAGGCGGCGGCGAGGTCGCGGCCCATGCCGACGCTCTGGCTGCCCTGGCCGGGGAAGATGAAGGCGTGGACAGGCATGAGGGCGCGACCCGGACGACTGGGGCGGCGGTATGGCGGCAGGGTCGGTGGCTGTCAACGTGAAGGCGCGGGGCTGCCGGGGACGACCGGCGGCGGCGGGTCCGGCAGCTCCGGCGCCGGACGCAGCCGGCGCACTATCCGGCCAGACCGGCTCCCGGCCGCCACAGCACGTCGCCGCCGGCGTTGAGCCGCCGCCCCAGCACGAACAGGTGGTCCGACAGCCGGTTGAGCAGGCGCAGCACCGCGGGGTTCACCGCCTCCTCCCGTGCGAGGTGGACGACCAGCCGCTCGGCCCGGCGCACCACGGTGCGCGACAGGTGCGCGTGGGCGGCCGCCGGCGTGCCGCCCGGCAGCACGAAGCTGGTGAGCGGCGGCAGCGCCGCGTTCATCGCCGCCAGCTCGGCCTCCAGCCGCAGCGACGGCACGTCGCTGACCCGCAGCCGCTCGCCCGCCTCGCCGGGCACGCAGAGGTCGGCGCCGACGTCGAACAGGTCGTTCTGGATGCGCGCCAGCATCGCGTCCGCCTCCGCATCGGCGGCAAGGTGGAGGCGCAGCAGGCCGATGGTGGCGTTGGCCTCGTCCACGGTGCCGTAGGCCTCGACGCGCAACGCATGCTTGACCACCCGCGTGCCGTCGCCGAGCGAGGTGTCGCCGCCGTCGCCGCCCCTGGTCACCACCCGGTCGATCCGAACCATGCCCCTGTCTCCCTGCCGCGGCACAGAAGAACGGGTGGCGGCGGGCGAGCGCAAGACCCGGGGCGCGAGGCCCGGGCTCCGCCTCCTGTGGTACCAGCGGCCCCGGGCCATCGACCTTCAGGCGCAGCAGGGCCGGGCCCGTCCTTCGCCCGGACCCGCCAAAGGCCCGAAGCCTCTGGACACCCCTTTCTCAAGCACAGGGATTCCAAAGGCTCAGCCTTTGGCGGAGTCCAGAGGCAGAGCCTCTGGCCTTGCTTGCCGACCTGGCCGGTCACGCCCAAGGCCTGCTGGCACGACGTGGATCCGGTGCCGCGGGTCGCGCCGGCACCGCGGCGGCCGGCCGGCTGTACAGAAGGCCCTGCACCTGCTCGACGGGAGCGGTCCTGCTGCACGATCCCGCCTACGGCCCGGGCGCGCCGGCTCGACCTGGCGCTGGCCCGGGTTGCCGCATGCCCCCGGCTTGCCCATGATGTCGCGATGATTCCGCGGAACCGTGACCGCTTGCCGGCTGTGCTGCCTGTGACCGGTCTGGCGCTCGCGCGGGGCGTCGGGCTGGTTGCTGCGGCAGGCGGGCCATCGTCGTGTCGCAGAACCGCCGCTTGTTCCAGCCGGACGCCGTGACCCTGGAGCGGGGCGGGGTGGTCGAGCTCGTCGACGGTGCGCCGCTGCTGCACGACGCCCATGTCAGCACCCGGAGTTCAGCTTCGGCTCCGGCGAGCGGCAGCCGGGCGGCCACATCCACGCACGCTTCACGGTGGCCGGCACCTTCACCGTGCGCTGCGCCATCCGTCCCGAGATGCACCTCGTGGCGACCGTGACATGAGGCCGCGTCCGGCGGGCCCGCCCCCCCGCCTGGCGGGCGTCGTGCGCGGCGCGAGCGCGGCCGGCACCGCCGCGGCCCTGGCCGGCCGGGACCGGCGCGTCCGCGCCCCGCTGCTGCGGGCGGCGGCGCAGATCGGCGACCCGGACTTCCTCGCGGTGCTGGCCGGCTCGTTGCTGTGGTCGGCGGCGGCGTTCGCGCTGCTGCTGGCGGCGGCGGTCTGGGGGGTGCACCGCTGGATCGCCGGGTATGGCGGCGGCTGGCTTGCCGGCGCGGGGGCGTGGCTCGGCGGCGCGGCGGGCGGGCTTGCCGCGGCGGCGGCGGCGATGTTCCTGTTCCTGCCGGTTGCGGTGCTGATCGCCACCCTGTCGCTGGAGCGCGTCGCGAGCGCGGTGGAGCGCGACTGCTACCCCGGCCTGCCGCCGGCCCGCGGCGCCTCGCTCGCGGTGCAGGCCTGGGACGGCGCCGTGCTTGCGGTGCAGGTGCTGGCGCTGAACGTGGTGGCGCTGCTGCTCACGCTGCTGCTGCCCGGCGCGGGCTGGGCGCTGGGCTGGGCGGTCGCGGCCTGGGCGATCGGGCGCGGGCTGTTCCTCGCGGTGGCGATGCGGCGGATGGGACGCGCGGCGGCGCAGGCGGCCTACCTGCGCCGGCGGTGGGCGGTGCTGGTCAACGGGGCGGCGCTGGCGGCGGCGGGCAGCGTGCCGGGGGTGAACCTGCTGGTCCCGGTGCTGGGCGTCGCGGCGATGGTGCACGTGCTGAACGAGGGCTGGGCAGGGAAGTAGGACCCGGGCTCCGCCGCATGCCGCGGAGCGGGAACCCGCCGGGGCTGAGCTCCTGGACCCGCACCGGAAAGGCGTCATGCCAACCCCAGGGGCGTCAAGCCGCAGACCTCATGCAAATGGTTTCCAAAGGAATATGGCCTTCGGCGGGTCTGGGCAGAGCCCGGCCTTGCTGCCTGGCTGCCCCGAAGCGTCGCCCGTTCCGCAGCGTCCCGTCCTGGACTAGACCACGTCCATGAAGATCCGCGCCGCCCTCGCTGTCCTGCTGCTGCTGCTTGCCGCCGGCGGCGGGGGCGCGGCGCTCGCGATCCGCGCCTACGACGCTCCCGGCCCGCTTCCCGCCGTCCGCGAGGTCGTCGTTCCGCGCGCGCCGACCGCCGGTCTCGCGCGGTTCCTGGCGCAGCAGGGCCTGGTCGCCAGCCCGTTGTCGTTCCGGGTCGCCGCCGCCCTGACCCAGCGCCGCGGCCCGCTGCACGCGGCCGAGTTCGCGTTTCCCGCGCACGCCAGCCTGCGCGAGACGCTGGCGGTGCTGCGCAGCGCCCGCCCGGTCGAGCACCGCCTGACCATCCCCGAGGGTCTGACCGCCGCCCAGATCGCCACCCTGCTGGCCGGCGCCGACGGCCTCGCCGGGCCCGACCCGGTGCCTGCGGAGGGCAGCGTGCTGCCGCAGACCTACAGTTTCGAGCGCGACACGCCGCGCGCCGCCGTGCTCGCGCGCGCGCAGGCCGCCATGACCCGCGCGCTCGACGACGCCTGGGCCAGCCGGGCGCCCGGCCTGCCGCTGGCCACGCCGGAGCAGGCGCTGGTCCTGGCCAGCATCGTCGAGCGCGAGACCGCGCGGGCCGAGGAGCGCCCGCTGGTCGCCGCGGTGTTCCTCAACCGGCTGCGCGCCGGCATGAAGCTGCAGGCCGACCCGACCGTCGCCTACGCCGCCAGCGGCGGGCTGGGCACGCTCGACCGCCGGCTGTCGCGCGCCGACCTCGACCGCGACGATCCGTACAACACCTATCGCATCGACGGCCTGCCGCCGGGGCCGATCTGCGCGCCTGGCGCCGCCTCGCTTGCCGCGGTCACCCACCCGGCCGGCAGCGACATGCTGTACTTCGTCGCCGACGGCCGTGGCGGCCACGCGTTTGCCCGCAGCCTGCAGGACCACGAGCGCAACGTCGCGCGCTGGCGGGCGCTGGCGGGCGCACCGGGGTGATGCCGGTGGGCCTTGAGCGTGTCGGGCAGGCAAGGCCAGAGGCTCTGCCTCTGGACTCCGCCAAAGGCCTGGCCTTTGGAATCCCTTTGTCCAGGGAAGAGGTTTCCAGACGCCTCGGGCCTTTGGCGGGTCTGGGTTAGCCCGCGCAAGGTTCCGCCGGCCTGCCTGGGCCGGTGGGATGCGGGCGGGGGGAGAGCCCGGCCCTGTTGCGCCTGCAGGCCGATCCCTGGGGCCGCTGGTGTAGCATGGGCTCGAAGATGGTCCCGGAAGGACTTGCTGCCTCTGCTGGCGGCGGTGCCGGTTCGCCCTGGCAGACGGGCGCGCCGCGGTCTAATGGACGGGCACGCGGTGCACCTGCGTCCCGCGAGCGTCGAGGTTCGTGCCATGCATGCCGGCCTTTGCCGTGCCGCCGCGCTGTTCTGCGCGCTCGGCCTTGTGGTGCCGGCGCGGGCGGCGGAGCACCTCCGGGCCGAGCAGGTGCGCGACGTCGCGGCGGCGGCGCCGGGCCAGGCCGACCTGTCGGCGCGCGACATGAGCGGGCTCGACCTGACGGGGCTCGACCTGAGCGGCGCGAACCTCAGGGGTGCCGATCTTTCCGGCGCCATCCTGCACGGCGTGCGGCTTGCCGGCGCCGACCTGACCGGCGCGAAGCTGGGCGGTGCCGACCTCACCTTCGCCTGGATCATCCGCGCGCGGTTCGACCACGCCGACCTGCACGGTGCCACGCTGCAGACCGTCGTCACCTCGCGCACGATGGACAACACCGCCGGGCAGGCCGCAAGCTTCATGGGCGCCAACCTGTCCGGCACCAGCGCCACGGTGCATTTCAGCTTCGACGACCTGCACGGCGCCGACTTCTCGCATGCGCGGATGTCGGCGGTGATCGCCAACCAGTCGATGGGCCTGCTGCGCACCGAGTTCATGAGCTGCAACCTCGAAGGCGCGGATTTCGAGGGCGCCGGGCTGGGCCACAACCTGTTCCGCTTCGCACGCCTGCGTGGCGCCAACTTCCGCGGCGCCGACCTCACCGCGGCCGACTTCACCGGGGCCACGCTCGACGACGCCGATTTCACCGGCGCCACGCTCGACCGTGCGAGCTTCCGCGGCGCGAGCGCCGTCGGCACCAAGGGTCTCGACCCGGCGCGGCTCGCCGCCGACTGAACCGGGCCTCGTCGCCCGGCCGATGGGCTCGCTGCGGGCGGCGCTGGCGGTTGCGGTGGTGGCAGCCTGGCTTACCGGCCGCGCGTCATGGAACTCGGCATGGTGCCGTTTTGGCGCGCCTGCGCTGCGGTGTAGGAGGCGGGCAAGGCCAGAGGCTCTGCCCCTGGACTCCGCCAAAGGCCTAGCCTTTGGAATCCCTTTGGTTAAGGAAGCGGTTCCATAGGCCTCAGGCCTTCGGCGGGTCTGCGCGTCGTGCGCGCAAGATTCCGCTGGCCTGCCTTGGCCAGTGGAATGCGGGCGGAGGGGGAGCCCAGCCTTGCTGCGCTTGCAGGTCAGGCGGTCAGCCGGTGATGCGCGCCTCGCCGGTCGTGCGTCCGGCGGCGCGGCTGGTCCGCAGCCCGACCACCCGGCTCACCAGCGCGGGCGGCAGCAGGCCGCCCAGCCGTGCGCAGGCCTGCAGCCACCACGGGAACGCCACCCGCCGGCGCCCGGCGGCCACGCCGCGCAGGATGATGCGCGCCGCCGCCTCGGGCTGCATCAGGCCCGGCATCGCGTGCGCGTTCACCGCGGTCATCGGCGTCAGCACGTAGCCCGGGCAGACGCTGGTCAGCACGATGCCGTGGCGGCGCGCGGACGCGGCGCTGGCCACCATCCAGTTGTCCACCGCCGCCTTCGAGGCGCTGTACGCCGCGGCGCCGGGCACCGGCATGAACGCCGCCAGCGATGCCACGGCGGCGACCCGCCCGCGCACCCCGTCCGGTCCGGGCGGGCGCTGCATCATCACCCGCATCGCCGGCAGCACGGTGTTCAGCATGCCGCCGAGATTGATCGCCATGATGTCGCGCACCTGCGCGGAGCACGTGACCGGGGCCTCGTCGAAGTTGAAGCTCACCCCGGCATTGGCGAGCACCAGGTCGAGCCCGCCCAGGCCCATGATCCACTCCTCCATCGTGCCGGCGTCGGCCACGTCGATGACGCGGTCCTGCACCACCGCCCCGAGGCTGCGGCAGCCGGCCGCGGTCTCGGCCAGGGTTCCGGCGTCGCGGTCGGCGAGGTGCAGCACCCGCCCCGGCGCGGCGCAGGCCAGCGCCACCGCCCGGCCGATCCCGCTGCCCGCCCCGGTGATCAGGACGGAATCAAGGCGAATTGCTCCCATGCCGGCATCCTAGGCTGCCGGGCAGCGCCGATCCAGGCAGCGCGGCGGGCGGGCGCGGCCCGAGCCGCGGCGGCGGGACCGGCGCGAGGCGGCGGCTGCGGGGCTGCGCTCCGTCAGGACCGGGAGGGCGCCTGGGTTCGAGCGTGGGGCAGGACCCTGGCCTTCGGCGCACCTGCAGATCCTGGCGAGGCGGTGCGGCTCTCGAACTCCCGTGCATGAAGCACCCGCATGCGCCCGGCACGGCTAGGCGGACCCGGCGCCGGGTGCGGGCTCGGGGTGGCTGCGGGCGATCCGGCTGGACGCGCGGGCTGGTGCTGCGGACAGCCGCGACAGCACGCTGCCGCCGGCGCGGCGGAACAGGCCGGTGCAGCCATAGATCCCGTAGAACGCGAAACTCCTGTCGGCGAACGCGTCCTCGACGGCCTGGAACACCCCGTATTCCGCGTCGTGGAGGTTGCGGTCGTCGTTGTGGTCGTGGAACAGCGCCAAGCCGCCGGGCCTGAGCAGGTGCTTGAGGTCCTCGCACGCGGCGTGCACCAGGTCGTGGGTGTGCGCGTGGTCGACGAACGCGAAGCCGAACTGGCGCCCGTCGCGCCGGAGCATGGCGCAGCTGTCCCGCGCGTCGCCAACCACCAAGCTCCGCAGCTCCGCGGCGTCCGACGTGGTGCGCCCGGCCTCCGCCACGTACTCCGCCCTCAGCTCCGGCGAGACCAGGCGGCGGCCGCGCGCGGCGTTGCGCGGCGCGTCGACCTGGATGCGCGTCGAGAGCCCATGGTAGCAGCCGGTCTCCAGCACGTCGCCGTCGGAGAAGTACGCCGGCCCGTAGAGCTTCAGGGCATCGGCGGGCCGCAGCCAGCCGGGGATTCCCAGATCGACGAGGTCACCCCGGCGCCGCGCCCCGGCGAGTGCCGCATGGGCCGCGTCGATCGACGCGCCGGCGAAGCGGTGGGTGGGCTGGTAGGGCGGAAACGCCGTCGCGAGCTGCTCCAGCGCCAGGCGGGTGGCGGGGTGGCGGGGTGGCGGGTGGACCGAGGCCGCAGACCGAGGCGGCGGACCAGCGTGTCGGCGAGCCGCATCGCCGTCCTCCGTGTGCATGCGGCGGACAGCACCACGGGCGCGCCGCCAGGCATAGCCCAGGCTGGCCGGACGGCGTGCCGGCCCGGTCGGTGGGCGCGGCGCTACGGCTCGTCGGCGAGCAGCGCCCATCGCTCGTGGTCGCGCCAGGCCCCGTCCACCCTGAGATAGCGGGGGGAGAACCCCTCGCGGCGGAAGCCCACGCGGCGGACCAGTGCCACCGAGGCCAGGTTCAGCGGCTGGATGTTCGCCTCCAGCCGGTGCAGCCCGAGGCTGTCGAAGGCGTATGCGGCGGTCAGTCGCAGGGCCTGCGTCATCAGGCCGCGGCGCAGGTGCGCAAGGGTGCCGTAGTAGCCGAGGCAGGCGCTGCGGAACGGCCCCCAGGCGATCTGGGTGAGGTTCAGCACGCCGACGACCTCGCCGGACGCCGCCGATCGCGCGACGATGCCGCGGTTCGGCCCGGTCACGATCTGGCCGAACCAGCTCTCGAAGCCCGCCATGTCGGTGAAGGGCCGGGTCCAGGGCGCGTGGCATGCCCGGCTGTCGAGGTTGGCCCGGATCAGCTCGGCGGCGTCCGAACAGGCGGCGGGCGCGATGACGACGGGCGCGATGACGACGGGCGCGATGACGACGGATGTCATGGCGAGGGATGTAGCCCGTTGCGATCAGAAGGTCACGATCGTCCGGATGCCGAACACCGCGGCGCTGCCGACCTTCTGGTTTGGCCGGTCAGGGATGCCGCCACCGGGCGTCACGACATACTGGGCATCCGGCCGGACCTGCAGCCACGGCAGCATCCGGGCCTGGGAGCTGGCCTCGACGACCGTCTCATGCCCATGGAAGCCGTACTGCGGTGCGGGCGAGCTGCCATCCAGCGCTCGGCCAGCCCGCACCGAGGTGCCAGCATTCATCATCCGCGTGATCCGGGCCGGGTGATCCATCGTCTGGACCAGATCATCCGCACGCGCATGCTGCCACGGGCCGTCCGCCCGACGCCGGACCCGCCGGGACCGACCCCCGCCGCCCGGGCTGCTCCCGCAGCGCCGGGGTCCGGGGGCGGCCTCGCCACCCGGCCTTGCCTTGATCCCCCAACCCCGCTTCCACCACCGGAAAAAACCCCTACAACCGGCGCATGACGCCCTTCTCGATGACCGGCCTCGCCCGCACCGAGGGCACGCATGACGGCCTGTCGGCGCGGCATCGCGTGAACGCGCGCGGGCTTGGGCTGCGGCTGCGGCTGCCGTCCGGCTTCGACCGGCTCGGCACCGACACGCCGTGCGCCAGGTCCGCGACGGCCAGCCTGACGACGACCGGCCTGCAGCTCCACGCCACGATCGAGCAGTTCCGCGAGCGGGTGCAGACCGTTGAGTGACGTTCCCGGGCTGCCCGCCGCCGATCCGGTTCCCGGCCTGCCCGTCCCTGCCCTGCCGGCCGCCGCCGGGCCCGGGTCGCGGCGCGGCGTCTGCCTGGTGATTGCCGCCCCTTCCGGCGCGGGCAAGAGCACGATCACCCGCCGCCTGCTCGACGCCGAGCCCGAGCTGTCGCTCTCGGTCAGCGCCACCACCCGCGCGCCGCGTCCGGGCGAGGTCGACGGCGCCCACTACCTGTTCCGCAGCCGGGACGCGTTCGCCGCGATGGCCGGTGCCGGCGAGCTCCTGGAGCATGCCGAGGTGTTCGGCCGCCGCTACGGCACGCCGCGCGCGCCGGTCGAGGCGGCGTTGGCCGCTGGCCGCGACGTGGCGTTCGACATCGACTGGCAGGGCTGGCGCCAGCTGCGCGCGGCGCTGCCGCGGGACAGCGTGGGCGTGTTCGTGCTGCCGCCGTCGCTCGAGGCGTTGCGCGCCCGGCTGGTGGGCCGCGCCAGCGACGCCGCGGAGGAGATCGCGCGGCGGATGGCGCAGGCGCGCGGCGAGATCTCGCACTGGCGGGAGTTCGACCACGTGGTCGTCAACGCGGAGCTGGACCGGGCGGTGTCGACGATCCGCGCGATCCTGCACGCGGCGCGCACGACGCCCGCACGCCAGCCGGCGCTGGGGCGCTTCGTCGCCGCGCTGGGGGCCAGCGGCGCCTGAGCCCGCTGGAAACTCGGCCCTGCCGGCCGCCGACGCGCCTGTGCTGTGCTCCGGTGCTCACGGCCCGTCTGACCGCCGGGGGCCGCTTCGCGGCGGTTGCGCACGGTAACGCGCCGGATGACTTGGCAGAGCGGGTTTCCGGACGGGCTCCAGGCTCCGTAGATGCGGATAGCGGGTTTGCTGTGCTTGGAGCGTCGTTCACGCAATCGGGCCTCGCGCACCGTCGCTTCCGCGCGGCAGCGGGCGATTTCGCGTTGACGGTGCAGTGTTTCGCGCCGTAGCGTCGTCTCCCGGGAAGGATGAACACCGAGCGGGGATCGTGGCGCCCACGCCCGATCACCGCGTCGCGAGGACCTGTTCGGCGCCGCAGCGCGCGGCGACCTCGGAGCTGCGGCGGCGCAGCCCTGGATTCCGGCAGCATGGTGGCTGCCTCCGCCCGGCATCAGGCCAGTCGGCCTGCGCCTGCCGCGGGACTGCTTCGGCCTGGCCACCCTGGAGCCACCGCGATGCTTGCCGTCCTGCGCAGCGTGTTCGACGAGCGGGCGACCAGCCTGCGCCGGCCGGTCGCCGGCATCTACGCGATCCTGCTCGCGGCCAACGTGGCCGTGTGGATCTGGGCCGGCTTCGTGTTCCGCCACGAGCCGGTGCTGCTCGGCACCGCCCTGCTCGCCTACGGGTTCGGGCTGCGCCACGCGGTCGACGCCGACCACATCGCGGCCATCGACAACGTCACCCGCAAGCTGATGCAGGAGGGACGCCGCCCGGTCAGCGTGGGCTTCTTCTTCGCGCTCGGCCACTCGACGGTGGTGATCCTGGCCGCGGCGGCGGTCGCGCTCACGGCGAGCGCGATGGAGGACCGGTTCGAGAGCTACAAGGCGATCGGCGGGATCGTCAGCACCAGCGTCTCGGCGCTGTTCCTGTTCACCATCGCGGCGATGAACTTCCTCACTTTCCGTTCGGTGTGGCAGACCTTCCGGGACGTGCGGCGTGGCGGCGCCTATGTCGACGAGGACGTGGACCTGCTGCTGAACAAGCGCGGTCTGGCCGCCCGGCTGTTCCGGCCGCTGTTCCGGCTGATCACCCGCAGCTGGCACATGTTCCCGCTCGGCTTCCTGTTCGGGCTTGGCTTCGACACCGCGACCGAGGTCTCGCTGCTCGGCATCTCGGCGACCCAGGCCGGCCAGGGCGTGCCGGTGTGGTCGATCATGGTGTTCCCGGCGCTGTTCGCGGCCGGGATGGCGCTGGTCGACACCACCGACGGCATCCTGATGCTGGGGGCCTATGACTGGGCCTACGTCAAGCCGATCCGCAAGCTGTACTACAACATGACGATCACCCTGGTGTCCGTGGTGGTGGCGGTGCTGATCGGCGGCATCGAGGCGCTCGGCCTGGTTGGCGGCCGGCTGGGAATGACCGGGTGGCTGTGGGATGGCGTCGGCGTGCTGAACGACAACTTCAACGGGCTCGGCTTCGTGATCATCGGCGTGTTCATCGCCGCCTGGGCGCTCTCGGTGCTGTTCTACCGCTACAAGGGCTACGATACGCTGGAGACCGCGCCGGTGCTGCCTGAGCGCCGGGCCGTGGGGTCGAGATGAGGCCGGTGTCTTGTGCAAAGGCTGCGGCCGCATCACTAGCTGAACCCTGCGGAGGCTCTCGATCCACTCGAACCCGACAGGACCCGCCATGGCCGAGCCTGAAGCCGAGATCAGCGCGGAATTCCGCAGGGGCTGGGACGCCGGCCTGCTTGCCGTGCGGCAATGGCACGAGTCGCAGGCGCGCAAGACCCTGGTGCAGGCCAGACGCAGCCGCTTTCCCAAGGCGCTCGAACGCGAGGCCGAACTGCACGGGCGCTGTGCGGAGCTGGTGGTGCTGCTTGGGCCCGACGACGCCTGATACGGAGGGTGGGTGGGACGGCGAGCAAGCAAGGCCAGAGGCTCTGCCTCTGGACGCAGCCATTGGCTGAGCCTCTGGAATCCATCTGACTCAGAAGGGGTCAGGGGGCTCCGTTGCGGGTCCGGGCGTGGCCCGCGCAATTCCTGTCTTCGGAACAAGGGGTCTGGAGCCCTGGGCCCCAGCGGGTCGAGGGCAGAGCCCTCGCCCTGTCCTGCTTCCGGTCCGCCCCGATCTCTCGGGCTCACGAAGATCGCGGCCGCCTGTCCGGCGACACTCAGGCCGGCGACACTCAGGAAGGTATCGGAGGTCCTACGGTGACGGCCGGGACGTATCGCGACCAACTCGTTGAGCCCGTAGCCAGGCGCACGGAAGCAGCGTCCACCCCTGCGGAGGTGTCCAGGCCGGCGTCGGAACGCCGCGTCGCTCCGGTTGGCGAGGCCGTCCCGCTCGCCATCGGACGTGCACCCAGGAGCTTCAATGAATCCCTCGGCGAAGGAGTCCAGCTCTCGATGTCCGACTACGAACTCTACTACTGGTCGGTGCCGTTTCGCGGCCAGTTCGTCCGCGCGGTCCTCGCCCATGCCGGGACGGCCTGGACCGAGGGCGGTGACGCGGCGATCCTGGGATTGATGAGCGGACCGGTACGGGACATGCCGGTCCCGTTCATGGGACCGCCCATGCTGGTCGACAAGAAGGCGGGTTTCGCGATCGCCGAGATGCCGGCGATCGTCCTCTACCTGGGCGAGACGCTTGATCTTCTGCCAGCCACCCCGGCGCTGCGCGCCATGACCATGAAGGTCGTCAACGACGCCAACGATGTGATCGACGAGATCACCCTGGAGGGTGGCCGCGACATGTGGACGGAGGAGCGCTGGCAGGACGCCATCCCGCGCCTGAGGAAGTGGATGTCGATCTGGGAGGAGACCGGCAGGCGCCACGGCCTGACGCCCGACAGCGGCTTCCTGCTGGGCGAGGCGGCGCCAGGCATCGCCGATGTCGTGACGGCCACGCTGTGGTCGACCATGACCGGGCGCTTCAGCAGGATCGCGGCGGTTCTCGAGGAGGCGGCCCCGATGACGGCCGCCCTGACGCGGCGGGTCTGCGAACTGCCCGCGCTGGCGAAGCTGGCTGCGAAGGCGAGCGAGGACTACGGCGATGCCTATGCCGGCGGCGAGATCGGCGCCTCGATGCGCAAGGTGCTGGATGCTTGAGTTTGCCGCCGTCCATGGGCCGCCAGGACGAGCGGAACCGTTGTCATTCCGCGGCAGGGAACGTCGGGTTCCGGCGGCAGCCGGGTGCTGTTCCACGGCTCATCTGGGTGGATTGTGTTGAGGTCCGCCTGGAAGCGCAGCGGGCTTTTCCGGACCGGGTTCACGACGGATCTGATGACCGATCACAGTGCATCATCCGTGACCACACCGTTCTGGTTCATCGCCTCCAGGCCGATATCGGCCCTTTTCAACACGATCTGTGGCAAGCCGACGCTTGCGTGACCTGGCTCGTGAAGGGCAGGCCGGCGGCCGCGACGGCGCAGGTGCCCGGGATGCAGTCGCCCGGGTCGCGCGGCGCGGGGCCTTGCGCGCTCCGGGCGGTGCGTGACAGAGATCAGGGTTCTGCGGTGCGGCTGGCGGCGGGGCGCGGGGCGGCAGCTTCTGGATCGGGATCAACGGCTTGGACCTGACGCGACGGCGCATCCTGGTAACGGGAGGGGCGGGGTTTCTCGGTTCGCACCTGTGCGAGCGGCTGGTGGCGCAGGGGTGCGACGTGCTGTGCGTCGACAACTTCTTTACCGGGCGCAAGGACAACATCGCGCACCTGCTGGGCAATCCGCATTTCGAGGTGCTGCGCCACGACGTGACGTTCCCGCTGTTCGTGGAGGTTGACGAGATCTACAACCTGGCGTGCCCGGCGTCGCCGATCCACTACCAGTTCGATCCGGTACAGACCACGAAGACCAGCGTGATGGGGGCGATCCACATGCTGGGCCTGGCGAAGCGCACGCGGGCGAAGGTGTTCCAGGCTTCCACGTCGGAGGTGTACGGCGACCCGACGGTGCATCCGCAGACCGAGGACTACCGCGGCAACGTCAATCCGCTCGGACCGCGCGCCTGCTACGACGAGGGCAAGCGCTGCGCGGAGACGCTGTTCCTCGACTACCACCGCCAGCACCGGGTGCGGATCAAGGTGGCGCGGATCTTCAACACCTACGGGCCGCGCATGCACCCGCAGGACGGGCGGGTGGTGTCGAACTTCATCGTCCAGGCGCTGCGCGGCCAGGACATCACGCTGTATGGCGACGGGATGCAGACGCGGGCGTTCTGCTACGTCGACGACCTGATCGAGGGATTCGTGCGGCTGATGGCGACGGGCGACGCGGTGACGGGGCCGGTCAACATCGGCAACCCGCACGAGATCCCGGTGCGCGAGCTGGCGGAGCGGGTGCTGCGGATCACCGGGTCGGCGTCGCGCATCGTGTTCCGGCCGCGACCGGTGGACGACCCGATGCAGCGCTGCCCGGACATCGCGCTGGCGCGGCGGGTGCTGGGGTGGGAGCCGGTGGTGGAGCTGGACCGCGGGCTCGGGCAGACGGTGGCCTATTTCGAGCGGCTGCTGGCGGCGGGGCGGGGGGTCGGGGGGTTGGCCTAATGCGAGGGCGCGGGCCAGGGCGTTGCCGCACAGCTTGAGGCGGGGAGCCGCTGGGGCGTGAGGCCCCAGACCCGCACACATTAGGTGTGGCGGCATGTCTTGGGAGAGTTGGCGCAGGGATGAAGGAGATGGTTTTTAGAAACGCTTTGTACAAAAGTGTCATTTTTCCTTTCTGAAGGGTCATTCAGATGGGAAAGGCCAGCGCAAGCTCCGTGCGAGCTAACGCAGAGATGCACGTCACAGTGTGACGCCAAAACGGAATTGACTGTAAAGACCTTAAAGGACAAGGATTCTTGTCCACCCGGATAGAGGAGAGACCCACTGATGTGGATTCGAGTTCAAGATTTAGGACAGGGTCAGCACCCTAGTGAGTTGGTAGTCGGCGTACAAACCTCTGATGGCACAGTGGAGCGCGTCATTGTAGATCGGAGGTCTGTCGAGGACGGCGCTATCGAGATTGGTTATCCGGTCGGTTCCAACGATGATAGCTATTTGGTCGAGTTGCCCCGAGAGACAATGCGTGGGCAATGGAGAGTTTGGATGCCGCGCAACGACGTTCTAGAGGGCGTTCCTGCGTGATTCTGACGGATCGAGAAATAAGGCTCGCACTAGATCAGAAGACTTTGATTATTGACCCACCTCCCTCAGAAGAGGCGTTTGCGTCAACTAGTGTAGACTTAACTCTCGATCCGACTTTAAGTGAGTTCAAGGATAGCCCTGTTGATCGGCATTTTGATCCGGGCCGGAAAGGCTATCCTCTCGAGGCTGTTCTAGCTGACGAGACGAAGCAGATTCTTATCGTAGACACCGAACCAAATGAGAAACCTTATTATCTCAAGCCCCGCCGGTTGATCCTTGGTTGGACCTGTGAGTATGTCGATCTTCGAAAGTCACCGCGCCTTGCTGCAAGAGTAGAAGGTAAGAGTTCCCTTGGGCGCCTTGGTCTCGGCATACATGTAACCGCGCCCACTATCCATGCTGGCTTCAATGGACGTATTCGTCTGGAAATTATTAACCACGGACATCTTCCTATCCGTCTAAGATCGGGTATGAAGATATGCCAATTGATTTTTGAACAGACGCTCGGGACGCCAGAAAAAGGTTACCGTGGGCGGTTTGCAGGCCAGAACACGAGCAGCACTGTCTGAACAGTGAATATAGCTAAATCTGCTCAAATAAACATGCTCATTACACACTCTAAATTCCGCAGTACTCCATTTACGTTTTAACTGTAGCTTTATTCACCTGCTTTAAAAGACGTGCTTACTGGTCGATGTGCATCACTAGAGCTGTTTGCAGCGCGGGTGCGTGGCGGCGGATCGCGGTGCGGTCGGCGTCGTCCAGGGCAAGCT
>CAXSEF010000006.1:2918-77888 GCA_964236535.1 uncultured Acetobacteraceae bacterium | reverse complement strand
CTGCTCGAGCGCAGGTTCCTGCTCGCGGCATGATCACCAAAAATGGCCAAGACCCCGTTCTATGGCGTACCCCCGAGACGGCCGACATCCTCCAGGTTGGCGACGGCGCCCGCATCCGGCTCTACCCGCGCGCTGGTCGGGCCACCCTGGTCATCGCGCATCCCGACCAAGCTCGCGACTGGCTGCACGCCGGGGTGTCGCCACTTGCAGCCATCAAGCGAGTGTAAGGAAGCCAAACGGTCATTTGCTGTCTAGTCGGCAGCGTTCCACGAACCTATCGTGAACAGTATGGCTGAGCAGATCGTAATCACCGAGAAGACCAGTCAGGCCAAGGACATCCGCGACGCCGTAGGACACCGCTACGGCACCATCCTGCCCGCCGAGGGCCACTTGTTCGATCTGGTCGAGCCCGAAGACGTCGAACCTAGCTGGAAGCGTTGGAGCGCCACCCTGCTGCGGCCGGACGGTCTCTACGCCACCAGGCCCGCCACCGGGGGCAACAAGGCGTCCAAGCTCCAGGTTATCCGTGAGGCACTGCAGACGGCCAAGCGCGTCTGGCTAGCGACCGACTGCGACCGCGAGGGCCAGCTGATCGGCCAGGAGATCCTCGAGCACTACGGCTACAAAGGCGAGGTGCGCCGGGTGATGTTCACTGCCCAGGACCCCCAAACCATCCGCGAGGCGTTTGCCCGGGCCCGGCCCAACAGCGATCACCTTGCCCTTTATCAGGCAGCCGTCGCCCGCCGCCAGGCCGACCAGATCTACAACTTGTCGCTCACCCGCACCGCCACCGTCACCTTGGCCCAGGGTGCCCGCACGGTGATCGGCGTCGGCCGGGTAAAGACGCCCACCCTGGCCATCGTCTGCCGACGCGAGCTGGAGATCCGGGACTTCGTGGTGCAGCCCTACTTCGAGGTGGTAGCGACCGCCACCGTCGCCGCCGGGCAGTTCCGCATCCGCTACGCACCCAAGGAGCGCATCGTCGACCGGGCCGCGGCCGAGGCGGTCGCAGCCATAGCGGCCGGCGCCACTGGGCCCTTGGCGGTCAAGGTGGAGGAGAAGCGGCAGTCGCCACCGCGGCTGCACGACCTGCCCTCGCTGCAGAAGCTGTGCGCGTCGCGCTTCGGCTGGTCTGCGGCGCACACGCTGGAGGTGGCACAGGAGCTTTATGATGGTTCGGGCAAGAAGATCATCACCTACCCACGGGCGGAAACCCGCTACCTGCCCGAGAGCCTGATCCTGCAGGTGCCGCAGATCATCGCCGGCTTGCGGGCTGGCCAGAGCTTCGCGGCGATCCCGGTGCCGGACCCGCCGTTGATCCGACGTGGCATCGCCGGCACTTTCAGCGACAAGGGGCTGGCAGGGGCCAGCCACCACGCGGTGATCCCGAACCACAACACGATCGACACCCTGAAGCAGGTTTGGCCGCGGCTGACCACGGATGAGCGCCGGCTGTTCGACGTCATCGCCCGTGCCACCCTCGCGGCCATGATGCCGGACTTCCACTATCGGCAGACCACGGCGCTGCTGGACGTGCGGGGGCACGCCTTCCGCGCCGTCGGGCGTCAGCCGATCGAGCTTGGGTGGCGCACCGCCTTCCCGGAGTGGCAGCCGGCCGAGGAGAAGGGTGACGAGGCCCAGCTGCTGCCGGTGCTGCGGGACGCGGAGGCGACGGTGCTGTCCGATCCCGTGGTGGAAGCTAAGGAGACCCGGCCGCTGCCGCGCTACAACGAGGGCACGCTGATCGACGCCATGCAGAATGCCTGGCGCTTTGTGGACGACCAGGCGCTGCGGGAACGGCTGAAGGAAGCCAAAGGCATCGGCACGCCGGCCACCCGGGCCGAGATCATCCGTGGCCTGAAGGCGCAGGAGTTCCTGGTTGCCCAAGGCAAGAACATCGTGCCGACTGAGCGGGGCCTGACGCTGTTCGACGTGTTGCAGAAGGCGGACCCGGCGCTGGTTGATCCTGGTGTCACAGCGCAACTGGAGCGGCTGTTGGACGAGGTGCTGATCGGAGAGACGCAGATGATGGGGGCCATTGATGCAGTGTGTGCCCAGGCCTCGCGCATCATCGGCCGGCTGACGGAGCGCGCTGCCAGCGGGGCCGCGCCGCGTATCGACGCATCTGCCACACCGGGTCCGGCCAGCCCTGACCGTCCGCCAACCCCGGCGATGAAGGCCTATGTAGTGAGCCTGGCGAAGGAAAAAGGCCTCAAGTCGCCTCGCGGCTACGCCAGCTCGGGCACGATCTGCCGGACATTCCTGGACAAGCATGCGGGTCGCAAGGGAGGCACGGCTGCTGAAACACCGACCTCCGTCCAACGTGCCGCGCGATCAGAACGGCAACACGTTTCGGAAGCGTCCAGCCCAGTAGCGTCCGATGCAAGAAAGGTCAGCAAGGGGAGGCCACGAACCTCCAACACCCGCCTGAAAAAGGTCGCTCCGCTACCTTCACCGGCTTTGTCCGCAATGGACGCTGCATCGGGGGATGTTCGCCTCAACATACCCTACGGCAACAAGGAGACGGCCCAGAGGCTTGGTGCCCGGTATCGCGATGGGGCGTGGTATGGGCCGGCCGGCCTGGATCTTTCGCAGTTTCGGGATCGAGGGTGGGTTTGACGGCGAGGCTCGGCGGCAACCTGCAATTTGCAGCAGACTATATCGCCGCTGTTATCAATGGCGGCGATGGATTTCCCGCAAACGACCGTATAGTGGGAAGCTCATATCAACGCTAAGAACAGCAACTTGGAGTGTCACAGCCCAGGAAATTTGCTGCGAGAGAAGTTGAGTCGAGAGCCTGACAAGAACCGCCGCTCAATCTTGACGCCGAAAGTTCACCCAAAACATTAGTCGCACTAACATATGCGATATGGCTGCCATCAGGCCGCCGAAACCAATCGCGCCTACTACGGCACTATCAACATAACCGTATTCGAAAAGCGGGAACAGTGGGAATAACGCCGGCAATATCCACTGGTCACTTACGAGACGTCTTCCCCACAAAACCTTTTTTGGGCGACCAGGACCAAGCTCCAGCCAAGCGTCGCTGACATAGAGAGCTTTGGAGTTCGGCGGCCAAGGGCACTGGGGATGCCATTTAACAACTCCAGACGCTGAGACATACTGTCCAAGAGCACTCTTTGCACCTGTCCAGGGCCCCTCGATCGGATGATGCCGAAATAGACGACAAGCATCTCCCTGAAATACAATAAGGCCAGGATCACACCTCTTCTTCCAGAAATCTTTAGTTGTCCAAACGAGCCAAAAACCTCGCCGATTAATTGCGTAAACCTGACCACCCGTATTAGAAAAAAACTCTGAGGAACTGACTATCTGCTTGAAGTTCTCACAATCGTTCTCAAGCTGCATTGATATTTTTAAGCCTTGTTGTGAGGACGGCGCTTAGGCCGCTAATCACTCACATTCAGTGGAGACCGGCAAGTCTGGCTTCCCGCAAACGAGCATAAAGGGGGGAAACTCGGCGGAGTGCTGCACCAAGGTGCCAATAGCAAGCCTGCTTTCTCTAAACCTGTTCCCGATTGATCTTCTCGAAAAGGCGTGTTTTGCGCGGGAAAGCGGGAATGACTCAGTTCGTCCGATGATCATTAACGGCTGCTTTCTGACCGCAGCTGTCGGATCGCTAACGACTGGGTAGAGGTCGGAAGCTACCGTCAGCCGGGTAGCCGCATAGAGAAGGGTGCTACCCCCACATCCGGCTAGCGATGTCTTTCTCTTCAGCCCCGACGGCATAGATTGCCGTGGTGGAGAGCTGGGCGTGTCCGAGCCATTTCTGCACCAGGTTAAGTGGGATGCCTGCGGTGACGGCTGCCACCCCAAAGCCGTGCCGCAGCCCCTTCGGCGAGGCGTGCGGCCCATCGAGCCGTGCGGCCACCATGACGGCATGCACCGCCCGCCAGCCCGTCATCCGGCTCCACGGCCACAGGCGGACCCCGATGCCGCGGCCGCGGCGCGCTTGCAGCTCGCGGATGCCATGCACCATGTCCAGCGCGGCCAGTAGGGCAGGGGGCACCGGCACGGCCCGGTAGACGCCATTGCGCCGCTTCTTAAGGCTCTCGAAGGTGAGCACGCCGGCGGCCAGGTCGACCCGGTCGACGGTGAGCGCCAGCGCTTCAGAATGGCGGCAGCCGGCATAGGCCAGCGTCATGCAGAGGGTTCGCACCTGACGATCGGCCAGCTCGGCTTCTCGGAGAAAGGCGTCCCGCTCGCGAGCCGTCAGATACTTCCGGGCACCGTCCGCCGTATGCAGCCCCATGCCGGAGGAGGCGACCGGGGGAGTGGGAGGTGATGCACTCCGGTCCCGGACTTTGATGGACGGGGTGACTGGGCGTGCTTTCGGGGCAACAGCCTTAGCAGGGGCGACCGGCGGGGTCGTTCTAGCCCGCTTCCCCGACGTAAGTTGCTTGGTCACGGTGTGCGGTCCTGGTAGCCGCGGCGGCGCTTGGCCGAGGCGAACTGGGCGAGGGCATTGATGGCAGCGCCGGGATCTGGATGCGGGTCGAGCCGGCGCGAACCTTCGGTGCCGATCCGCCCCCACTGCCGGACGAGCAGGGCGCGGCCGAATAGGTCGGGCCAGACTTCCATGCGGTAGTAACGCCGCTCGTTCAGCTCGGGGCGAATACGGACCAGCAAGGCGGTATCAGCGAACAGCGGCAACTGGACCGCGCAAGGCTGGCAATTATGGGTTCGGGAGCGTTTGAGCCGCATGTCGCGACAAGTGTATCAGGTTTGGCGAACTGGTACTAGCGAAGCCGGGCCAATGAGCCTGTTTAGCTGGCCTGAGGTGCTGATCCTGTTACAGGATTAGCTATAGTGTATCAGGCCAGCGCCGGATGCGATCGGCCGCGCGCTCGATACCCAACTCCGCTTCCGAGCCATGGTGTCATTCAGGTATGTGGTGACTGGCCGCCCGACCTTGCTCCTCGCAAGGCTTCCCAAAGGTCACCCGGCCCTAAAAGGGCTGAAAGGATGCCAGCTTGCACCGTTTCTGACCCGAGCGCCTGCGTGCTCATGCTTTGATGCGCCGCCATCGCGTCCATGATCGCGTTGGTCAGTTCATCGCGCAGGCTCGGTGAACTGGAGAATTGCTCCTTGGTATTGGCCGCGGCCTGCGCCTTCAACATCTCGGACTCCATCAGCTTCCCTTTGATCACGCCATCGACGTAGGTGACGGTGTCGCCCTCGGTGACGTCGCCTTCGAACAAGTCGTTGATCGCCCGGATGATCGCGTCCAGCCGCTGCTTCTGCTTGTCTTGTGCCGCGCCGGACCCGGCATCGGTGATGGGTTGCAGCGGATCAGGCGCATTGCCGCCCTCCAAAACAAGCTTCTGCTGCCCCAGGTCGCGCATCCGATGATGGGTCAGCTTCAGGGCGGATAGATCGATGCCCTCCCGCTCCCGCCCATATTTCAGCAAGGGTTCCAGTAGCTTGGCAAACAGATAGAGCTTCTCGTAATCGGTGTTGCCGTAGTCGAACATCTGTCCGAGGAACTCGTAGACCCGGGCGTAGCTGCCGAGGTCGCGCTTGAACAGCAGCAGGGCCTCGGTTTCGTCCTTACCCTCACCCTGCGCCTTGCTGCCCGGCGGCTGCTCCCGTGCCGCATGCTGCGCGTGCTTGAAGCGGACCAGCAGGCGGTTGCTGACCGGGCCGATCGCTGCGTCCAGGTCCGACTGCGAGGGCTTGGGCTTCAGCACCGCCCGCACCACGCGCTCGACCTCGTTCTGGTCATACAGGCCCTGGGCATCCAGCTTGTTGCGCAGGTCCAGCACCAGGTTGGGGTCGCTGACGCCGCCCAGCTCCGCCGTGGTGTGATACTGGCGGAAGGCCTCAAGGATGTCCTCCGGCTCGTTGGCAAAATCCACGACGTAGGTGGTGTCCTTGCCGGGATGGGCACGGTTCAGCCGGGACAGGGTCTGCACCGCCTGCACGCCACCCAGCTTGCGATCCACGTACATCGCGCACAGCAGCGGCTGGTCGAAACCGGTCTGGAACTTGTTGGCGACCAGCAGGACGCTGAACTGTGGCGTGGCGAAGGCCTCGCGGATGTCGCGGCCGAGCAGCCCCGGGTTCATGGTGGTCTCGGTGAAGGGCTCGGGCCCGGTGTCGGGGTCCTCCACCTCGCCGGAGAAGGCGACCAGCAGGCCGATGCCGTAGCCCTGCTGTCGCACATAGGCCTCCATGGCCCGCATCCAGCGCACCGCCTCCTTGCGGCTGGCGGTCACCACCATCGCCTTGGCTTGGCCGCCCAGCAGGTGCGCCACGTTCTGCCGGAAGTGCTCCACCACGATCTGCACCCGGGCCGCGATGTTGACGGGGTGCAGGCGCACCCAGCCCATGATGCCCTTCTTGGCCGCGCTCGCGTCGACCTCCTGCTCGGAGATCTCTTGCCCGGCATGAGTCAGGCGAAAGGCCTGCTTGTAGGCGGTGTAGTTCCGCAGCACGTCGAGGATGAAGCCCTCCTCGATCGCCTGGCGCATGGCGTAGACGTGGAACGCCTCCGGCAGGTTGCCGGGTCCGGCCGGCTGGTCCGGCTGGGGGCGGCGGCCGAACAGCTCCAGCGTCTTGGCCTTGGGCGTTGCGGTGAAGGCGACGTAGCTGATGTGGCGGTCCTGCGCGGCGCGGGTGGCCATCTTCTCGGCCAACACCTCCTCGGTGCCGATCTCGCCGCCATCGGCCAGAGCCGCCTGCTCCTCGACCGAGAGCGCCGCCTTCAGCTTGCCCGCGGTGCCGCCGGTCTGGGAGGAGTGCGCCTCGTCGGCGATCACGGCGAAGCGCTTGCCCTTGGTGGCGGCTAAACGGCGGATCTCGTCGATGGCGAAGGGGAACGTTTGGATGGTGCAGACCACGATCTTCTTGCCGCCATCCAGCGCGGCGGCCAGCTCGCGGCTCTTGCTGGCCCCCTCGCCGGTGATGGTGGCGACCACGCCCAGCGTGCGCTCGAACCCCTCGATCGCCTCCCGCAGCTGCTTGTCCAGCACGGTGCGGTCGGACACCACCACCACGGTGTCGAACAGCTTGCGGTGCGCGGCGTCGTGCAGGTCGGCCAGAAAATGCGCGGTCCAGGCGATCGAGTTCGTCTTGCCCGACCCGGCGGAGTGCTGGATCAGGTAGCGCTCGCCGGGCCCGTCCGCCAGCACCCGGGCCACTAGGCGGCGCGTGGCGTCGAGCTGGTGGAAGCGCGGGAAGATCCAGGCTTTCAGGCGCTTCTTGTCGTCCTTCACCGGCACCAAGTAGCGGCCGAGGATCTCCAGCCAGCTATCCCGCTGCCAGACCTGCTCCCACAGATACGCGGTCGGCGCGCCCGCAGGGTTGGGCGGGTTGCCGGCGCCGTGCTCGTGCCCGCGGTCGAAGGGCAGGAACACGCTGTCCGTCCCGGCCAGGCGGGTGCACATGGCGACCCGGCTGTTGCTGATAGCGAAGTGCACCAGGGCGCCGCCGGGGAAGCCCAGCAGGGGCTCGCCCTTGGGCGCACGGTCGTAGCGGTACTGGTCGATCGCGTCGGTGAGCGACTGCGTGTAGTCGGATTTCAGCTCCGCCGTGGCGACGGGGATGCCGTTGAGGAACAGCACCAGATCGATGCTGTTCTCGCTGGTCCCGGAGTAACGCAGCTGCCGCACCACGCGTAGGCGGTTGGCGGCATAGCGGGCCTGGGTTTCGGCGTTCAGGCTCAGCGCCGGGCGGAACTGGCACAGCACCAAGCGCTGGCGCAGGCCCACGACGTCGAGCCCGTCGCGCAGCAGGGCCAGCGTGCCACCCTTGTCCAGCGCGGTGCGGAGGCGGTCGGAGAGGGCAGTCAGGGTGGCAGGGCCGTGGGTCTTCACCAGGCTGTTCCAGGCGTCGGGCTGGGTCTGCTGCAGCCAGGCGGCGAGGTCTTCGGGAAACAGGGCGTGGGCGCGGTCGTAGCGGGTGGCAGCGCCGGGCTCGTAGAGCCAGCCGTTTGCGGCGAGGTGGGCGCAGATGGCGTCCTCGAAAGCGAGTTCCTTGTGCAGCTCCGTCATTGCAGAACCAGCAGATGCGAACGCATGGCGGCCTCCAAGCGGATCATCGCGTCGATCATCCCGTTGTGCAGGCTGGGCCACGCCGCCTCATCGCTTCGATACCCTCCCTGGAACGCCTGCGCGACCCGGCGCTGCCGAACGCCCTCCTTCTCCAGCCACGCCAGTGCCCCGCCAAACGCGCCTTCGATCGCCGGCGCCGCCTCGCGTAGCTGCGCCATGCGCGTCACCCCGTCATCCCGCTGAATCAGCAGCTCGACGCGCGACTGATCCTTGCCGACCACGTAGTTGAAGCTGAACCCGTTGCGATACAGCCCGAAGAGCACGCCCATTCCCGCGTCCGGCGTGCGTCCTTTATGCAGCTCGGTCTTCGCAGCGGCCCTCGTAGCGAGCGCGTCGAGGAAGCGACCAAGCAGCACCTCGCGTTCGCTGCGTTCCTTCTGCTCCGCCGCCTGCTTCGCGCCTATCCCGGTCAGAAACGTCTCCGCTTCCGGCAGCGGGATCAGCGTCTGGATGTCGAGTAGCACGCGCCCATCCACCGTCCGATGCGGGCGAAGCCGGACACAGCGTATGTCCAGCGCATAGCGCGTGCGTAGCCACAGCACGGTGGTGGTGATTTCTTTGCCGAAATCGGCGGCGGCCAGGATGATCCGCGTTTCCTGCGCGAACGCGCCTTCGTCCGACTCGGCCCAGCCGAGATGCACCAGTATCGCCTCGCGCGCCGCGCCAAGCTCGATCGAGCGGCGCCGCGCCAGCGTCCCGATTGCCTGCTCGAACGTCATGGCCGAGACCATGGCGGCGTAGCGCAGCGCCTGCAGCTCCATGTGCCCGCCCCCTCGTCCCGCTTGAGTTCGACGACAACAAGGCGGGCTTCGCGATCGAGGCACAACAGGTCTATGCGGCGGGCGCTGTCGGCTCAATCGGCGAACTCCTCCGCTAGCACGAGTAGGCCGTCCTCTAACGCGTCGATGCGAGCAGCGAGCAGGCGTTGCAGGTCACCGCGTTCCTTGATCCCGAGGGCTGCAAAGCTGGTCGAGGAGATGGCGGTGATCTGCTGCGAGGTCACCTCGTAGATCGGCATGGAATCAGGCGGCCTGCGATAAAGGCTGGGTGTCCGTGTCGCGGACGTCGATCTTGCCAGTGACGGCGGCGGAGATCAGGGCAGCACGACGTTCGCGGAGGAGGATGATGGCGCGGGTGGCTTGCTCATCAAGAGATGCCAGAGCAGCCATTCTCGTTTGTAGACTAAGATATATGGCCCGCTGTTCTGAAAGCGATGGCAAGACGACCGAACGCGTTGCCATCACAGACAACGGAATGCGAGACCTCGTAGAACCAGAAGACAGATGGCCCGCATCGAATTCAGCGCCGGACGTAAGCTGAAGCGCAAGAAAACTAGGCAAAACTCGATCTTCCTGTATGCGAAACCGAAAACAGTCAGCTTTTACCAGGGCTGGCCCTAAATCATCGGGAGCGACACAAGCTCGACCGACAGTGTTGCGTTCATCACCAAGGCCAGCAATCAGGATATCATTTGGGCGTACATCATGACCGCTTAATTGTGTGTTGAAGTAGCTCTCATCAATGAAGGCAGCGTCAACCCCATTAAAGCCTATCTTGCGGATATTCTGAAGCCTAATAACTCGTGCTCCATCACTCATGTAGTGCTCTGATTTCAATCCGGACCCGAAAGGGCCGTCACACATTGATCGAGTGATGCGACTTAACGGCAAAACGGTCCAATGCGCCGGTACCTCTCCCAGCCACGGCACACCGGAGTCTTTCATTGGGATGTTAGGGTTCAAGCCCTTGGTGACGGCGTGGGAGATGACGGCCTGGCGCTTCTCCTTCAGCAGCGCGATCAGCCGCTCCTGCTCGGCCACCAGCGCGTCGATCTTGGCGGTTTCACGATCGAGGAAGGCTGCAATGGCAGATTGCTCGGCAAACGGAGGAAGGGGAATACGTAAATTCCCGATCGCCTCGACGGACAAGCCTGGCTGAGCCGCCGTGATCGAGTACTGACCAAGATCCATGCTTCGGAGCAGCTCGCCCATCCATCGCACGGCAAACCGCTGACGCTGATGAACGACAACGGCATGTTCCGACGCCCAAAATTGGCCGTCAGTGTAATTGATATTCCCGCAAAGTGCGCCTTGGCGGCCGATTAGCGCGAAGTAGCCCTCGTGAGTATAGGATGATGTGAAACCACGTAAACCGTTTCCGCCAAAGACCGGGTATGATCCGCCGTCTTGTATGTCTTCAGCGGTGATTTGCTCGCCACTCTTCATTGAAACTACGTATTTTAATGCCGCTACTGTCCAGGTCGCTGGGATATCACCGACCCAAGGTATTCCACTCTGCCGATAAGCTGAGTAAGCCTGAACCGTCACGCCGCCAGCCCCTCGATCATCGCGCGGATACGATCCGTCACCCCCTTCAGCTCCGCATCGATCACCGCCAGGTCGCGAGGCGGCTCGAACACGTAGAAATGCCGGTTGAACGGGATCTCGTACCCCACCCGCGTCTTCTCCGCGTCGATCCAGGCATCCGGCGCGTGCGGCAGCACCTCGCGGGCAAAGTAACCCTCCACATCCTCTCCCAACGGCACATTCTCCGTGTCGCGCGCCGCCGGGTCGGGCTGGGGCTTGCCCTTCGCCTTGCCCTTCTGGCCCAGCACGGGGCGGCCCTCGGCGTCCTTCAGCGGGCGCTCCACCGTGATCGTCCGGTAGCCGAACGCCTCGTTGGGGAACACGCGCGCCAGGGGGGCGAGCTTGACCGTGCTGCCCTCGGGCGCCTCGGGCGGGGCCTCGCCGGCGGGGACCACGTGCCGGGCCGCCTTGCCGTCGGCGGCCGTGACGGTGGCGAGCCGGGCCTCGCCGCCGCTGCCGAACAGCCGGGTCACGGCATCGATGTCGGCGTCCGTCATCTGCTTGCGCTTGGAGCCCAGGCTCTTGCGCATCTTGCCCCACAGCGCGGAGGCGTCGATCAGCTGCACCGTGCCGCGCTTGGCCGCCGGCTTGTGGTTGCACAGCACCCAGACGTAGGTGGCGATACCGGTGTTGAAGAACATGTCGGTCGGCAGCGCGATGATCGCCTCCACCAGGTCGTTTTCCAGCACGTGGCGGCGGATCTCGCTCTCGCCCGACCCGGCGCCGCCGGTGAACAGCGGGGAGCCGTTGAGCACGATGCCAAGGCGGCTGCCGCCGTCCTTGGCCGGGCGCATCTTGCTGAGGAGGTGCAGCAGGAACAGCAGGGAGCCGTCGGAGATGCGCGGCAGGCCGGGTCCGAAGCGGCCGGCATGGCCCATCTGCTCGGCCTCGCGGCGGACCTCCGTCTCCATCTTCTTCCACTCCACGCCAAAGGGCGGGTTGGACAGCATGTAGTCGAAGTGGCGCTTGGCGTGGCCGTCCTCGGACAGGGTGTTGCCGGGCAGGATGTTGCGGACGTCCTGGCCCTTGATGAGCATGTCCGCCTTGCAGATGGCGTAGCTTTCGTCGTTCAGCTCCTGGCCGAACATGGTCAGCTTGGCGTCCGGGTTGTGCGCCAGCAGGTGCTCGCCGGCGACGGAGAGCATGCCGCCGGTGCCGGCGGTGGGGTCGTAGATGGTGCGGACGGCCGAATTGCCGGGGGTGAGCAGGTCGCTGTCCTCGATGAACAGCAGGTTGACCATGAGGCGGATGACGTCGCGCGGGGTGAAGTGCTCGCCGGCAGTCTCGTTGGAGATCTCGGCGAACTTGCGGATCAGCTCCTCGAAGGCGAGGCCCATGTCGTGGTTGCTGACCTGGTCGGGGTGCAGCGGGAAAGACGCGAACCGCTCGGTGACCTGGTAGAGCAGCCCGGCCTTGCCCAGCCGGTCCACCTGCTCGGCAAAGCGAAAGCGCTCGAAGATGTCGCGCACGGCGGGGGAGAAGCCGCGGACGTAGGCGGCGAGGTTGGTGAGGAGGTTGTCCTGGTCGCCCATCAGGGTTTTCAGGTCGAAGCGCGACGTGTTGACGAAACCGAGCTTGGCGACGCGCAGCAGGAAGGGCTCGGGGTCGATGCCGAGCGGCTCCTTGGCCGCCTTCTCGGCCAGCACGGCGGCCTTGGTTGGAGCCAGCACGCAATCCAACCGGCGTAGCACGGTGAAAGGCAGGATGACGCGGCCGTATTCGGACGGCTTGTAGTCGCCGCGAAGCAGGTCGGCGACGGACCAGATAAGGGCGGACAGGGATGCGGATTGGCTCAAGGCAGAGGCCCTCGGTGCAGGATTTAAAAGGTCAGGTGGCGAGAAGCTGCGCGAGGCTTTCGCGCACTGCCATCGCAACCTGGGACCGGTCTTCGGATGGAAGATGCCCGATGCGCTCGGCATCCCGCGCGTCGATCGTGGCGACCTTGGCGGACCGTACGACGGAGGCTGTCGGCAGCCCCGCCGCGGTCAGATCGGAGACGGCGACGTCACCCGGCCAGCCACGATTGGCCGCGCTCGTCACCATCAGCACCCAAAGCAGTTCCGGTGCGCCTGCGGCGACGGGGACGGCGACGACCAGGGCCGGGCGTCGCTGCTGCACCGGGCGGTTGGTATAAGGGAATGGCACCTTCACCAGGTCCCACACCTCAAAGTCCGGCATAGGCCTCGGTGTCAGCTGGACTATCCCACTCAGCGAAGGTCCTGAACGGATCGTCGGCCACCTTGTCGGATTGAGCACGGGTCAGCACGACCCGACCTGGCTCGATGACATAGGCGATCTCATCGCCTTCGCGCAGGCGCAGCGCCGCTCGCACCGGCTGCGGGATCGTCGTTTGCGCCTTGCTGGTGAGCTTACTGGTGATCATGGGCTATGGTAAGAATAATCCTTACCTCGGACAAGCGTTCTGAGTCCGCCAAACTTGTGTCGGGTGAAGCCTGAAGGCCTGTTACGGTCTGAAACGTCGCTTCCAATTCGTAACAATTACTGTGTGATAAAAGACGTTATCATACAGTAAGGCAGTAAGGTGGCAATGACCGCCATTCAGACTCCTACTAGACCAAGATCGCGAACGGGGATAAACGCACGATTAGTCTCGGCAGCTCGCCGCTCTTTCGCTTCCAGTATTTCAATCAAGGAACCTTTGCGCGAGAGCACTTCGTATAAGTCAAGGCCGTCAGCACAAATTAGGTTGGTCTGGCGCCCACGCGAGAACGCCTCTAGACCCTCAGCCGTGAAACCGGAATTGCTAACGAACAGGCCGCGCGACCAGGACGCCTTCCCACTGACCTTGCCCGAAAAAGTCATCAGGTCGGCAAAGCCAATCTGAGGCCCGTGCCATTTCGCTTCAACCAGGTAGGTCTGGCCGTGCAGTTTGAAACTACCGTCGATCTGCTCGCCGACGAGCCGGAAAGAGCCACGCGGCGCCAGCCCGAAGCCGGCGAACAGCTCGTTGAGAAAGCCCTCGAAACGCAGACCTCGTACCTGGGGATCGAGTTTGGTGATCTCGATGAGCAGCGCGGCGAGCTCTTGCGCTTTCTCCGCAATCAACGTCGCAGATGCTTGAGGCGCAGGCTTTGCCGCTTTCGGAGAGCCGAAACTGCTGAGGAAGCTTGGATCGAGCAACTCAGGGATCTTGAATTCCACGCCGGGAAGAAGGGTGTTCAGCCGATCAATTTCCTCGCGGCTGAGAGGATTGCCCTTCCCTCGCCGATAGGTCATCGCTTGGCGGACGAGCGCCACGATCAATTTCGTAAAGCACGACCTGCGCTGTTCCAGCGTCGCGGTCAGGAGCTGAACAATGGCCGGCCGCTTGCTTCCCGGCACCCATAGGTCGCCAACGCCAGCCTGCGCGGCGGCAAGGGGAAACGCGGTCCTGTTGTTTCCGCTCCCGGGAAGGAAATCATAGAGGAGGTCTGCCAGGTCTTCGACTGCCTGAGCTTCTCGAAATGACATCATAGACTATTCTACCTCGGCCTCCTCCATTCGCGCTTCAAGTTCATCCAGGAATAGCGAGCGTCCCCAATACATCCGGCCGCGGCCCGTATCGACATAGCCCGAATAGAGCATATGAATTTCGTCGCGGGCGCGCGTAAAGCCGACGTAGAAGAGCCGCCGGCTCTCGCGGCGAGCGGCGGGCAGCTCATTGCGCCAGGGCAAACTTCCGAGATCGAGACCGACCATGATCACAACGTCGTACTCGCACCCCTTTGCTGAGTGCAGCGTCAGCAAGTTCAGATGCAGCGGAGATCCGTCGCGGCCGCCAAGGCTTGCAAGGTCGAGATCGGCAAGCAGTCCCCCGACCGCTAGTGCCGCCGACATGCGATCCACCTGCTCACGCTGATCGGCGAGACCCGGCTCGGTCGCCATCAGCGCATCAAGCATTCCCGCCCGCACCGCCGTCACAAAATCTTGGGCAGGCCCCTCCTCGACGCGAAGCGACCATAGAAGCTGCGTCAGGCGCTGCGACTCAACTCGGGCCTGCACCTCTGAGATCCGGGTGCGATGAAATCCGAGCCAGCGATCGAGCAGTCCACGCAACTGCGGCCGGGCCTCTCGCCAGCCACCGGCGCACCACGCGGCGCAATCCTCGAGCCAACTCGTGAGCGCGACCTTGCGATAAGGCGCCGCAGTGTCGACGCGAACAAAATCGCTACCTGCGTCAGCGACGGCTGCCGCCACGAAATCGCCGGCTCGGTAGTCACGATAGAGGATGGCGATGTCACCCAGCGCGCGTCCGGGCTTGGCCGCAAGAGCTGCTGGAATGATCTCGGCGACCGCATGCGCGGCCTGCCCCTCAAGGCCATCGGCGCACTGAACGATTTCTATGACCGCCTGGCGGTCCGGGTCGTTGGATTGGTAGCCACGGACCTCGCCTAGCGCCATTTCGGATGCGCTGACGATGCGCGACGCCGAACGATAGTTGAGCTGCAACTGAACGCGCTCGACATCGTCCCGCTCGGCAAGCTCCTGCAACAGCGCTCCGTCTGCGCCGGTGAAGCCGTAGATCGACTGGTCGGGGTCTCCCACCGCAAAAAGCCGGACGCCACCATCGAAGGCGACGCGCCTGACGATCCGATGCAAGGCCACGCCGAGGTCCTGATATTCATCGACCGCGAGCACCGGAAACTTCGCCTGAAGCAGCGGGAGCACCCAATCGTGCTCCGAAACCAAGCGCTGCCCGAAGATCACAAGATCATCGAAGTCGATCAGACCCAGCCGGCGCAGTTCGGCCTCATATCCCTCTGCCCAGGCCGCGAGCTCTTCTTCACTCGTCCAAGCAATCGACCTCCGGTCGAGGACAGACCGTCGATGCCGGCCAAGGTCCATGGGTTTGTTGGGATGGCCAACGCCGAACAGCCGGTCGCCAATGCGCTTCATCGCCTGGTCGCTCTGCCGCTGCATGGCGACGGTGAGTGGGAACGGCACCGGGAGCTCCGCAAGCCGGCCATAGGGCATGAGAAGACGCCTCAGGCAGAACCCATGCACTGTGCCGATGAAGAGATTGGGGGCCTCGCGCAGGCCCAGTCGCTCCAGCCGACGCGTCAGTTCGCGTGCGCATTCCTGGCTATAGGTGATGCATGCCGCTCCTCGGGGCGCGCGTACATCCTCTGCCATAATCCGGGCGAGCTTGAGCACCAGCGTCTTCGTCTTACCGCTGCCGGGTCCAGCGAGCACCACGCAGTTGCCCGTGGAATGGCCTTGTTGCATGGATCTGACGACGGTCGTGGAGCGACTGTCTGCATTGGCTGTCACACCAAGCGGACGTACTTTGGTCGCCCGAGTTCGAGCATTCGGTTCAGGACGCTGACAGCGAGGGCAATCTCTGTCTCGCGACGGCGGTCCGTACGCGAGCGCAGCCCGTCCCCGATCACGCGCTTGAACCGGCTGATGTCAGCCTCGACCAGCGCGCGCCAGTGGTAGCCTGACGTCTTCTGCCAGCGTCTGCGGCCGTGCTTGCAGATCGTCTGCAGGTGGCAGTCGCGCTGTGTTGGTGCCGTCCCGGCCGTCTTGCTCGGCACGGCGCTGGACCGGGGTGGCACGATCACCGCGGCGGTGGAAGAATGCCTGGCGACCTTGCCGTAGACGCCGTCCTGGTCATACGCACCATCGGCGGTGAACGAGGCGAGCGGACCCGCCTGGTCAAGCAAGGGTCCGACCTGCGAGGCATCGTCGACATCGCTGGTGGTCAGCGTGGCCGCGACGATCTGCCCGGTATCGGCATCCACGCCGATGTGCAGCTTGCGCCAGGACCGGCGGGTGCGCGTGCCGTGCTTCTCGAGCAGCCACTCGCCCGCCCCGCACAGCTTCAGCCCCGTGCTGTCCACCAGCAGATGAACGGGTGCCGAGCCATGCCTCTGGGGCGGGAACGCCAAGGTCTCGGCCCTGCGGCTCAGGGTGGAGTGGTCCGGCACCGCCAGATCCAGGCCGAGGAGGGCGAGGATGGAGCCGATCAGCCCTTCGGTCTGGCGCAAAGCCAGGCGGAACACCGCCCGCAGCGTCAGCGCCGTGGTGATCGCCAGGGCCGAGTAACGTGGCTGGCCGCCTCGCGTGGTCCTTGGCTCGGCTTTCCAGGCCGAGAGCGCCGCCTCGGTGAACCAGACCGTGAGGCTGCCGCGCTGGCGTAGGGCCATGTCGTAAGACGCCGAGTTCGTCACCCTGTGCCGCTGCTTCGGGATGCGGTGGCAGCGCTCGGCATTGGCTTTGAACGGCACGACTTCACACCTCTGCCGGTGACGCAGAATGGCGCCCGCCGCATCCTACCCCAGCCAACGCGGCCAGACCCGTGCAACAAGGTCGCACGATACCCGCAGCGTGGCGCGACACCTTTCATGTGCAGGCCTGAGGACGTAGCCTTCCAGCGGGTCCCGTCCCGAAGGCGGGGTGGAGTCCGTCGCCTTGCCTCACCTCCGGTCCAGCCCCTCCAGGGAGTCCGGCGTGTCGAAGTCGCGCAGCACCGCGTCCTCGCCGATCTCCACCTCGACCGCGTGCTCCGCCCGTGCCGCCAGCAGAGCCCGCGCCCCCGCGTCGCCGGTCAGTGCCGCAATGTCGGCGAACCAGCCCCGGTCCCACAGCATCGGGTTGCCCGGCTGCCCCTGGAACGTCGGCAACACGATGGTGCGCCCCTCGTCCGGGTCGTAGGCCTCGATCAGCCGGTCGAGCATCGGCGCGGTGACCAGCGGCATGTCGCCCAGGCACACCAGCGCGGCTGACGCCTCCGCGGGCAACGCCATGATCCCCGCCCGCAGGCTCGCCGACAGGCCCTCGCCGTAGTCCGCGGCGTGCACGAAGCGCACGGGGCGCCCGGCCAGCGCCCGCACCACCTCGCAGGCCTGGTGCCCCAGCACGACGAACACGGGCCGTGCGGCGCTGCCCAGCACTGCGTCCACCACCCGCGCCACCATGGCGTTTCCGCCGGCGCCGGAGATCAGCAGCTTGTTGCGCGGCGCCATGCGGCTCGAGCGGCCAGCCGCCAGCACGACCGCTGCCACCCGGGCCGGCGCCCGGGGGCGCGCCGCCACGGCGGGCCGGCGAACCTCTGCCTGGGCGCGCGGCAGCGGTCGGCTGTCTTCCTTGAGCAGCCCGCCCACTCCCATCTCGGTCACTGTCGCCGCATCGACGTCGAGGCCCGCGAACAGGCGCCACAGCAACCGGTCGATGCCGTTCAGCTTCGGGCTGCGCGCGCAGCCGGGCAGCACAAGCGCCGGCAGGTCGCCCACCCGGCCCAGGCAGACCAGGTTGCCCGGATCGACCGGCATGCCGAAATGCATGATCTCGCCGCCCGCGGCCTCGATTCCTGCGGGCCCGATGTCGCGCCGGTCGACCACCGCGGAAGCGCCGGCCACCAGCAGCAGCTCGGCGCCTGCGTCGATCAGACGCTGGAGTGCGGCGGCCACTGCCGCGGTCTCGTGCGCGCAGCGCTCCGGTGGCAGCAGCGTGCCGGTCAGCCCGTGCACCCGCGCCGCGGTCGCCTCGATCGTGCCCTCGACGATGCTGTCCTTCAGGCCCGGCAGCAGCGTCAGCACGAGCCCGACCCGCAGGGGCCGGAACGGCGCCAGCCGCAGCGCCGCGCCGGCCGTGCCGGCTCGGGCAAGCTGCTCGGCGGCCTCGATAACGTGGCCGGGAACCGCGAACGGGATCACCTTGACGGTCGCCAGCATGTCGCGCGCCGCAACCGGCGTCGAGTCGGGCAGGGTCGCCACGGTCAGCGCTTCGTCGACCGTGTTCAGCCGGTTGATCCGGGCGGAGTCCACCAGCAGCAGCCCGGGCGCCGCGGCGCGCAGGTTCACCCGCCCAGTTGCGGCCTGCGTCGCCCTGACCTGCGGCGAGAGCAGCGCCTGCCCGAGACGATCGGCCACCTGGTCCTCGCCCAGGTCCCCCGGCTGAAGCCGAGCCGCGATCACCTCGCCAATGCCGTTATCGTGCAGCATCGCGATCGCCGCGGCGTCAAGGACGATGCCCTTGCGCAGCACGACCCCAGGCAGACGCAGCGTGTGCGCCAGGACGGCGCCGTCCGCCTCGTCCAGCCGTGTCGGCCCGAAGATCACCCGGTCAGCCCCGGTGTTCCGTAGCAGGGCTGCAGAAAGACGAGCGGCCGACAACCGTGCAGCGCACAGCAGAGCTGACCAGGGCGAGGCTGCCGGCCGGCCTGGTCACGCGGCCTGGTCACGATGGTCGCTTTCCCCGTGCTTCCAGTATCCGGCCGCCGTCACGCTGCCGCGCGCCAGACCGCGCTCGACGCTGAAGTGCCGCAGCACGGCGCGGGCGGCGCTCGCCTCCCCAGCCATCCAGACCCGGCCACCGGACGGAACGGCGGCCGCGGCCATCGCCTGCTGCAGCGCCTGCGTGGTGCCGGCCGCAGCGCCGCAGCGCGACAGCCAGCGCACCGTCGCCTGCGCCCGGGTCGGCAGCGCCTGCTGCTCCGAAGGGTCGTGCACCTCAATGAACACCTGAGCGGGCAGGCCGTCCGGCAGCGCAGCCAGGATGCCGGCGATCGCCGGAAGCGCCGTTTCATCGCCGCCGAGCAGCACTGCCGGCGCCGCGTGCAGGTCAAAGCCGGCGCGCGGCCCCGCGAGTGCCGCCCTCTGCCCCGGCTGCGCCTGGCACGCCCAGGACGCACACGGCCCATCGCCGTGCAGCACGAAGTCGAGCGCCATGCGGCCGCTCCGCGGATCAAAGCAGCGGATGGTGTAGGCACGCCCGGCCGGCACCTCCGCGCCGCGGGCCGGCACGAACACCTTGACCCACTGCGCCGGCCGGACGACCGCAAGGCCGGCGAGCTCCGGGCCGGCAACGGTAATCCGGCGGGTGCGCGGCGTGACCTGCTCGGCGGCCACGACCGTGACGCCGCGAAGTCGCCGCGACGGCGGCTCGCCGGGCTCCGTCCGACGCGACCCGGGCGGCGGCTGCGGTGGCGTGTGCATCATCGTTCAGGGGCCCGTCGGGGCGTGACGCCGCACGGTCGGAACGGGGGCCGGCGCATCTGCAGCGACACCGCACAGCAGGCTCGGCTGGCCTGCCCGGATCGGAGCAGCTTGCCATGATCGCGCTTCCGGCCGGTCTGCTGTCATGTGCCCTGTCCCAGCCCAAGGAGGTATGCGTCCACGCGGCGTGAAGCGATGCGTCGCCGAACCGATGCTTGTCAGTGGCCGGAAGTCCAGCCTGCCTGCGCCAGGCCCAGCTCTCGCCATTAAATTCTTTCTACAAAAATTGCAATGCGCCGGCGCCGATGCCACGGCTGCTGCGGTATGGCGGTGCGCGTGCCCTAAATCATTGCGCTGAAGGAACCGGTTGGGATCGGCAAGGCTTGACCTCGCCGGCTGCCGCGGTGTCCATGTTCCGGTGCTCAATCGGAGGAACACCATGGCGTTCGAGCTTCCCGCGCTGCCCTACGACAAGAACGCGCTCGCCGGCCAGGGCATGTGCCAGGAGACCCTGGAACTGCACCACGACAAGCATCATCAGGCGTACGTCATCGCGCTGAACGGCTTCGTCGAGAAGGACCCGCAGCTGCAGGGCAAGTCGCTCGAGGAGATCGTAGCCCTCTCCAACGGCAAGCCGGACATGGCGCCGGTGTTCAACAACGCCGGGCAGCATTGGAACCACATCCTGTTCTGGCAGGCGATGAGTCCGAAGGGCGGCCAGATCCCGGGCAGGCTCGAGCAGAAGCTGGTCGAGGATTTCGGCGGCGTCGACAAGTTCAAGGAGGCGTTCAAGACCGCGGCCACCACACAGTTCGGCTCGGGCTGGGCCTGGCTGATCGCGGGTGCCGACGGCAAGCTCAAGGTGACCAAGACGCCGAACGGCTCGAACCCGTTGGCCACCGGCGAAGGCAAGGCGCTGCTCGGCATCGACGTTTGGGAGCACAGCTACTACGTCGATTTCCGCAATCGCCGGCCGGACTACGTGACCAACTGGATGGACAAGATCGCCAACTACGAGTTCGCGGAAAGCCAGCTCTAGTGGACAAGGCTGGAGGCTCTGTCTCGGGACGCAGGCATTGGCAGGCCTCCAGCATCCATCTCCTTTCCAAGTCGCGACCAGAGGCTCCGGTGTCCGGCGGCTCCCGGCAGGACCTGAACCTGCCTACCTGAGATACGACACGTGCGCCGCAACCACCCGCCAGCCCTTCGGCATACGCACCCAACTTTGGCTTTGCAGGCCGATCGCGCTCTGCCCCTCCAGCATGAACTCGGTCAGCGCGGTCGCGAAATCGGCTCCATAGGTGGTGATGGTGGTGCGCAATATTCGGCGTGGCCGCCGTCCGGCCGGCCGCGCGGCGCGGAAGCTGGCGATCGCGCCGGCGCCGTACAGCGTCTCCGCTGCGCCGAAACGTATGGTCAACGCATCGTCCCAGAACAGCGCCGTGAGCTCCTCGAGATCGTTACTGACCAGCGCGTCCTCGTAGCGGTCGAACATCGCCTGCACTTCGGCAAGCGTCGCCGGACCGTTGATCTGCATGTCGCTCGCCCCTCATCAATTCGCATCCAATGGCCAGGCGCGGCAGCAGTTGCGCGCATGGTCACTTTGGTCGAAAGTATACACACCTGCCGCCGGGCTGAGCGGGTCGGGAAGGTGTACGGGCGCCTGCGGGACCTGCAACCGCACGGATCGACAAAGACTCTCACGCCTACGCGCAAGCGGGCCCAGGGGCCTACGTCCATAGTGCCCTGAAGTGTGCGGCGCAGCCTTGGTGGGCCCTGGGCTCCCGGAGAAGCGCCGCAGAGACTGTGACCGAGCCTTCATCCATTGCAGAATACTGGAGACTTGCCGATGCCCGACATCGACCCGACCAGCCGCGCGGCTTCGCGACGGAGCCTCACCTCCGGGGCAGGCTTCGTGCTGCTCGTCGCCCTTGCGGTGGCGGCCGATGCGCCGCCGGCACAGGCGCAGTCCGGCGATGCGAGCCAGCTAGGCCACGCGCTCACCTATGCCGGCGCGCAGGTGGCCGGCAACTCGGATGGCTCGATCCCCGCGTACGAGGGCGTGGTGCCGCCCGCCGGGGGCTGGAGCTTCGGGCAGTTCCGCGGCGATTTCTGGAAGTACAAGGGCGAGCATCCGCAATTCACGATTACCGCGGCCAACGCGCAGAAATATGCGGGCCGCCTGTCGCCCGGCCAGCTCGCCATGTTCACGGCACATCCCGGCTACCAGATGGATGTGTATCTCACGCACCGCGACTGCGGCGCGCCCGCCTTCGTGCAGTCCAACACGCTTGCCAACGTCGGCAAGGCCAAGGTCGGCGAGGATGGCTGGTCCCTGCAGACGGCAGCGTTGCCTTCGGTGCCGTTTCCCCTGCCCAAGAGCGGCATCGAGGCGATGGAGAACTTCCAGACCCGCTACCAGGGCCTGGCCGCGAATTGGGAGCTCGCGCGGACCTACATCGCTCCGCCACCCGGCGGCAGCGGCTCGATCATGCTGGAATACACCCAGCTGTTCTACTATCCGTGGGCTAAGCAGGGAGTGCAGCAACCCGGCCAAGTTGGCAATCTGCAAAATGGGACGTTCTACTCGTATGACCTGCCTAATGCGTTGGCCGGACAGGCTCTGGTGCAGCGCTACTACTTCGATAAAGCCGCAGAGTCGTACTACTACTTCACTGGACAGCGCCGGGTGCGCCGTCTGCCCACCTATGCCTACGACGCGCCGATCATCGGGACCGAGAACATGTACCCAAATGACGCGATCCAGATATTCTATGGCAGCCCGGACCGCTTCGACTGGAAGCTGCTTGGCAAGAAGGAGCTGTACGTTCCTTACAATGACTTCCAGGATTTCAGATTGCCGTTCAGCCTGATCGGCAACACCTACCCTGACCCCAAGCTGCGCCGCTACGAGCTGCACCGGGTCTGGGTGCTGGAGGGCGACGTGAAGACCGGGGTGCGGCACAACACGCCGCGCAAGGTGATGTACCTTGATGAGGATAGCTGGAACGCGGTTGCCTACGACGATTACGACACCGACAACCATCTCTGGCACTACCGCGAGGCGTTCACCTGGCCGGACTATGAGGCCAGCACCTGCACCACCGCGGGCATGTTCGCGAGCTACGACCTGCTGAACGGGCGCTACTTCGCCGACCAGATCCTGCTCGGCACCGGCAAGGATGTTAAGCTCGAGACCTCGCCGTCGGAGGATCGCCGCCTGAACGACGATTTCTACTCGCCCGAGAACCTGCGCGCGGTGAGCGAGCGCTAGACAGGAGTCCAGAGGCTCCGCCTCTGGAATCCGCCGAACGCCAATGCCCTGGCGCGATCCTCGAGGCAGGACTGGTCCAGGGAACTGGCCCTAGTGGGCGTGGGGCACAGCCCCGACCACGCTTTCCCGTTGGCGCATCCCGCAAGGAGCCTGCATGAGCGCGAACAAGGATCTCGACCTAGACCTTGCCGGTGACGACATCGCTCTGGTCGACGAAAAGGCGTTGACTTGGTTCGATGTCTCGGCGATCGGCACCGGCGAGATGCTGTTCACCGGCGGGTGGGCCTGGATCGTGCTGATCGCCAGCACCTACGGCATCAAGTGGACCTTCATCGGGTTCTGTGAGGGTGCGCTGATCATCAACCTGGTGTGGTGGCTGTACCGCGAGATGATCACCGCGGTGCCGGAGCCGGGCTCGATCCAGTCGTACGGGCGCGAGGCCGGGCTGTTCTCGCTCGGCACCACCTACTTCGTCGCCTACGCGCCGGTCTACGGCGTGTTCCTGTGGATCGAGGTCGTGGTCGCGCGCGGCCTGCTGCACCTGCTGATCCCCGGCGTGCCGGAAGGCATCTGGCCGTATGTCGTGGTGTTGCCCGTGCTCGCGCTCAACCTGTTCGGCCACCAGATCACCGGCAAGGTGCAGGCGATCCTGGTCGTGCTCACCCTGGTCGGAGACGTGTTCATCGCAGGCGCGATCTGGCTGCTGATGTCGCACCGCGATATCTGGTGGGCGAATTGGGCGTCGCCCACGCCGATCAGCTTCTGGACTCCGTTCCGGGTCGCGGCGCTGTGGATGGCGATCATGGCGGCGGTCATGGAGGTGCAGCAGGTCCTGGTCGACGAGTGGAAGGATTTCGAGCAGTCGCGCGACATCGGCCTGCTGACCGCGTCGTGGCAGTTGTGGATCCGGCAGATCCCGCTGGCATTCGGCCTGATGGCATGCCTGCCGCTGGGCGTGCTGGTCACCATGTCGGTGCCGACGGTCGAGGCGATCAAGCTGCGGATCGGCGGCGGCTTCATCTTCTACGTCGGCCTCGTTAGCATGCTGATCGCGACCTACACCACGTTCAGCGTCTACTTCATGGCGGAAAGCAAGGTGCTGGCGCTCTACGCGCAGCAGGGCGCGCTGCCGCGCATCTTCGGCGCCTATTCGCGCCGCGCCGTGCCGTGGTTCTCGATCTGCTTCCTGGCCGTCGTGGCGCTGCTGGGCGCCTACGTCACCAACATCGACTTCGTCATCGGCGCACTGACCGAGTACGGCGCGACGTTGTATCTGGTGATCTCGATCTTCTACCTGCTGATGCACCGCAGCCGCACGCTGGAGCGCCCACTGGAGGCGAAATTCGGTGTGCCGATCGCGCTGTTCGTGCTGCTGTTCACCGCGATGATGACGATCGCGGCGCTGACCGAGAACTGGGCGGCGGGTGGCACCTGGCTCGCGATCGTGGCCACAGTCTGCGCCTACGACCGCTACGTCGTGCCCAGAACCAAGCGGGGCGGCTTCTATCGCGCGCAGGTGCTGCGGCGCCGCACCAGTGCCGCGCGGCTGTGAGGCGTGACCGGCCCGGCCAGCAAGGCCACAAGCTCTGCCCCCGTCCGCCAAGCCGGGAAACTCCGCCAGAGGCCAATCCGTCACGCCGCTTGTTTTGGACGGAAATGTTTGCAAAGGGTCCATGCCTCCAAGATGGCCTTTGGTGGGCCCGGGCAACGCGCGACATTGCCTTGCTTGAAGCTGCTGGCGCATGACCCCGGGTGCGGACACGCCCACCGGCGCAACCGGCATGCGGCCGTTCGGCGGCCGGCCGGGTGGCGAGATCGGCACCCCGCGACCGCGCGTCGAGGATGTGCCGCTGATGACCGGGACCAGCCGCTACATCGACGACGTCCGGCTGTCCGGCATGCTGTATGCCAAAATCCTGCGCAGCAGCCACGCCCATGCCGACATCACGCTCGACCTCGAGGCGGCACGGCTGATGCCAGGGGTGCGCGCGGTGCTGTGCGGGCGCGACCTGGTGGGTGTGGTCAAGCCGTGGGGCGACATGACGCAGGACCTGCTGGTCGCCGACCACCTGCCCTTCGCGGTGGATCGGGTGCTGTACGAGGGGCAGGAGATCGCGGCGGTGGTCGCCGATACCCGCTACCAGGCGATGGACGCACTGGAGGCGATAAAGGTCAGCTACACCCCGCTCGAGGTGCTGGTCGACGTCGAGAAGGCGATCCTGCCCGGCGCGCCGCTGCTGCACGAGGACATCAGCTACGAGTACGGCGACGGCAACATCTTCGACCGCTGGCGGGTGCGCGTCGGCGACATCGAGCAGGCCGAGCAGGACGCCGACCTCGTGGTGCGGCAGCGCTTCGCGACCAACCGGCAGTCCGGTGCCGCACTCGACCCGCACGGCTGCGTCGCCGACTACGACGCATTCACCGGCACCCTGACGCTGCACGCCTCGACGCAGAGCGTGTTCCTGCTGCGCGACGGCCTGGCGGACGCGCTGCAGATCGCCAAGAACAGGGTCCGCGTGGTGGCGCCGCAGGTCGGCGCCGGGTTCGGCGCCAAGCTGCAGGTGTTCCCGCACGACGTGATCGCCTCGCTGTTCTCGATGCGGCTCGGCCGCCCGGTGCACCTGGTGCTCGGGCGCGGCGAGATCTTCCGCGCCGGCACCACGCGCAACCCCCAGGTGCATTACGCCGAGCTGTTCCTCAGGCGCGACGGCACCATCACCGGCTACCGCAGCTACGTCATCCAGGACTGCGGTGCGATGAGCTTCTGGGGCAACCAGGTGGTCAAGCTCGGCGGCAACGTCGGCATCCTGCCCTACGTGATCCCCAACGTGCAGATCGACGCCGACATCGTCCACACCAACCTAGCCCCTGGCGGCGCGCTTCGCGGCTTCGGCATGCCGCAGGTGAAGTGGGCCAAGGAGCAGCTGGTCGACATCGCCTGCGCGCAGCTTGGCCTCGACCCGCTTGAGATGCGCCTGCGCAACGTGATCAAGTCGTCGATGTGCCCGATGCGCACGCCGATGGGCCAGGAGGTCGACAGCACCTCGATCCACGAGTGCCTGCAGAAGGCCGCGGAGGTGGTCGGTTGGCAGGCCAAGCGCGCCGCCCCGGTGCCCAACGAAGGGGTCGGGCTTTGCGTGTCGATGAAGTACACCAGCTGCCGCCTGCCCTCGTTCGACACCGATCAGTCGGCGATCCGGCTGCGGCTCGAGACCGACGGCACGGTAACGATCTTCTCGTCCGACGTTTCGCACGGACAGGGCCATGCCACGATGCTGGCGCAGATCGTGGCCGACGTGCTCGGCGTGGGCTTCGAGAAGATCAAGCTGGCGCCGCCCGACACCATGACCGCGCCGTTCGGCCTCGGCACCTACGCAAGCCGCGCCGCCGCGGTGCTCGGCACGGCGTGCCACATGGCCTCGGGCCGGCTGCGCGAGAAGCTGGTCGCCATCGCCGCCCACGTGCTGGAGGCCGACCCTGCCGACCTCGACACCGGCGGCGACAAGGTGTTCGTCCGCGGCATGGCCGGCACCGGCCTGTATTTCGAGACGCTCGCCGGCATCGCCGCCTATCACACCCACCAGTTGCCTCCGGACTTCGAACCGAGCCTGGAAGCGAGCGCGACCTATGACACCAGGACCGAACGCCAGGCGCCGGACGGCACCGGCAACCTGACCGTCACCTACGGCGGCGCGGCGCACGCTGCCCATGTCAGGGTCGACCCCTCGACCGGGCAGATCACCCTGCTCGACTACGTGATGGTCCATGACAGCGGCACGGTGATCAACCCGCTGATCGTCGAGGGCCAGCATCATGGAGGCTTCCTGCTCGGCCTCGGCATGGCGCTCGGCGAGGAGTACGTCTACGACGACCAGGGCCACATGCTGAACGCCTCGTTCGCCGACTACCGCGCGCCACAGGCCGCCGACATGCCCGAACTGGCCCACACCTTCGAGATCCCCGCACCGTCCACCGCGATCCCGGGTGGCATGAAGGGCGCCGGCGAGAGTAGCGTCGGGCCGGTGCCGGCCGCGATCGGCAACGCGCTCGCCGACGCCACCGGGGTACGCTTCACCGTGCTGCCGATGACCCCGGATCGCGTGCTGCTGGCGCTGCGCGAGAAGCAGCGCCAGGGCGTCGGAATGTTCCGCTACCCGGACGACATGCCTGACTTCGCCGGCCCGCGCGAGTACGCTTCATGGCCGAAGCCCACCAGCCCGGACGACGAGCTGCGCCTGTGAGGCCGTTCAGCTTCGCAGCCCCGCGTGACGTCGCCGACGTGCTCGCCATCCTGGCCGAGCATGGTCGGGAGGCACGGGTGCTCGCCGGCGGGCAGAGCCTCAACCTTGCACTGAAGGACCGCAGCACCTTGCCGTCGCAGGTCGTCTCGATCCGCCACCTGTCGGAGCTGCGCGGCATTCACTACGGCGCGGGCGGCACGCTGTCGATCGGCGCCGCCACCACCTATGCCGAGCTGACGCAGGCAGGGCTCGGCGGCTGGCACGCCGAGTTGTGCCGGGCGGCGGGCGACCTCGCCGATCGCTCCGTGCGCAACATCGGCACTGTCGGCGGCGCAACATGTCAAGCCGAGCCCCGCTATGACGTGCCGGCGCTGCTGGTGGGCAGCGGCGCCTTGCTGCAGCTTGCCTCAAGCGACGGCATGCGGCTCGTGCCCGCCGCGGAGTTCTTCCTGGCCGGCGGCGGCACCTGTCTGCGCCCGTGCGAGTTGCTGACCCGGATCGTGCTGCCGCCACAGGCTGCCTACACCGGCGTTGCGCTGGAGAAGTTCCGCTACCGCGCTTTCGAGGCAGCGATCCTCATCGTGGTGTGCGCGCTCTGCGTCGAGGATGGCGTCGCGCGCGCCGCCCGGCTGACAATCGGCGCAGTAGGCAAGGCGCCGATGCTGGCGCACGCGGCCTCCGGCTTGCTCGGTCGGCGCCAAGGCGACTCAGGGCTCGACGCGCTGGCGGACCAAGTGTCGCGTGAAATCCTGCCCGCGGAGCAGCGGAATGGCCGGCTGCGGCAGTACCAGGCGGAGCTGGTCAAGACGCTGACGTTGCGCGCGGTCACACGTGCGTTCGAAGCCGCCGCTTGACGAGAGCAAGGCCGGCCCGCAGAGCCCCGCCCAACCCTGCAGGACGGCGGCTGCGGCGCACGAGCGTGCCCCGTACTCGGCACCATCACGCCCGGAGCTGCGCCGGCAGACCCGTCCGGGTCCGCAGGCCCGGCCGCCGAGGCGTCCGGGCAGGACTCTGACCTTCCTCCTCCGACACAGGCAGACCGACAGATGCACAGGGTCACGATCGAGGTCAACGGACGGCCGGTACATGGCGAGATCGACGAGCGCATGCTGCTGCTGGACTTCATCCGCGACGTGGCCGGGCTGACCGGCACCCACGCCGGCTGCCACGAGGCCCGTTGCGGCTGCTGCGCGGTGGAGCTGGACGGCCGGGTGGTGAAGTCGTGCAACGTACTGGCCTGCCAGGTGGACGGAGCCCAGGTCGGCACGATCGAGCAGATGTCGCAGCAGCAGGTGCGTCCGGTGCAGCAGATCACCACGCAATCGCTGGCCGGGGTTTACAAGCCCGTCGAGGCGCTGAGCCACGGCACGCTCCACCCGCTGCAGGAGGCCTTTCAACGCTGCCACGCACTGCAATGCGGCTTCTGTACTGCCGGCATGCTGATGGTGCTGAAGAACTTCCTCGCCGAGGTGCCGGACCCGACACGGACCGAGGTGCGCCTGGCGATCTCGGGCAATCTGTGCCGCTGCACCGGCTACCAGCACATCATCGACGCCGCTATGCAGGCGGCTGCGGTGATGCGGCAAGGGACGTGAAAAGCAAGGTCGCGCTTTGCCCGGACCCGAAAAGGACCAGCGGCTCTTTGATCTCGTCACCTGGGTATGTGCCGTCTCAAGGCTGAGCCCTGAGGGGAGCCCGGGACAGAACCTCTGGAGTTGCTCCCGTGGCGCCTGGCTGCAGGCTGTCATGGACCTGGGCTCAGTCGCACGGCCTCGCCGAGCATGACAGACAAAGGCAATACGCTGCCGGTCGGCCAGGGTTTTGGGGAAGCGATCGTGGTTGCTAATCTAGTGACGAAAGCGGGTCACCCAGCCGAAGAACCGCTGCATGACCCACCGGCTGAACGGAGGAACGAAATAACTCAAGCGACTTGGGACGTTCGCTGGACAGGGTCGCGGCTCGCGATCAGAGTCGCTTCATGTCGACAAGATCTACTTTAAGCCCTGCCCAATCAGAATCACCCGAGCCGGTCCGTCGCATGACCGCAAGTGCGATTGCAGAGCGTAAACGCGGCGAGCCGATCGTCATGCTGACAGCTTATACGGCTCGGATGGCCGAGCTGCTTGATCCACATTGCGATGTCCTGCTCGTCGGTGACAGCCTCGCCCAGACAATCTACGGGCTCCCGAGCACGCTTGCAGTCACGCTGGACATGATGATCGCCCATGGCGCTGCAGTCGTGCGGGGATCACGGCGCGCGCTGATCGTTGTGGACATGCCGTTTGGCAGCTACGAGGACGGACCCGAGAGAGCATTCCGATCCGCCTCCCGTGTCATGCGGGAGACAGGTGCAGGCGCCGTAAAGCTCGAGGGTGGAGAAGCGATGGCATCGACTATCGCCTATCTGTGCGCTCGCGGCATTCCGGTGATGGCGCATATCGGCCTGACGCCCCAGTCCGTGCATGTACTGGGTGGCTACACGGCACGTGGGCGGGGCAACGAGGAATATTCCGATATCCTTGGCGATGCAGTTGCGGTCGCACAGGCAGGGGCATTCGCTATCGTCGTTGAGGCCGTTGTCGAGCCACTGGCGCTGTCGATCACCGAAGCGGTGAAGTGTCCGACCATTGGTATCGGAGCGTCCGACCAGTGCGACGGCCAAGTACTGGTGGTCGACGACATGCTGGGCATGTTCGAGCGCAACGCATGGTTCGTGAAGCGTTTCGATAACTTGGCCGAGCGGATTGATCGTGCGGTCGGGTCCTACGCCGCCTCGGTCAGGCAAAGGCAGTTTCCAGAGAAACACCATCTATATTAGGTGAAGCTCACCTGAAGCCGCTATGGACCTGCGGCAGTTTGGCATCATGCTGCTTCACAACCTCCTGTTCGAGGTCGTGCGCCGGAGTTGCCTTCGCGGCATGCTCGCCGGTGCAGCTCCCATCCACAAACGCCAGGTACACGCCCTCGGCCGTAATCTCCTGCACCGCCTCGGCAAGCTGCCCGACTTCGGTGTGGCCGCCGGCACAAGCCGCGGTGAGTTACAGCGGCAGCAGGCGATCCTTTATGTCCAGGATCAGAGTTCGCCTGACGCCGCGCTTGCGGTCAGCACCGTGGTAACCGGCCCGCCCGCCGGATCCTCTAAATCACCCCGACCGGGTTGGACAGCCGCCCCACCCCCGCGATCTCCACGACGACCGTATCACCCGTCGCGAGGAACCGCGGCGGCTTGAAACCGATGCCCACGCCCACCGGGGTCCCGGTGGCGATCATGTCGCCCGGATACAGCGTGACGCCCGCGGATAGCGTCTCGATGATGGTTGGCACGTCGAAGATCAGGTCGCGGGTGTTGGCGTTCTGTCGGAGCTCGCCGTTCACCCAGGTGCGTAGACGGGTGTCGGTCAGGTCGACCTCGTCGGCGGTGACGGCCCACGGTCCCATCGGACAGAACGTGTCGAACGACTTGGCGACGTGCCACTGCTTCATGCGACCCTGCACGTCGCGCGCAGTCACGTCGTTCACCACCGTATAGCCCCAGACGTGCTCCATCGCGCGAGCCCGGCTGATGCCGCGTCCCCCCTTACCGATGATGACCGCGAGCTCGCCCTCGTAGTCAATCGCATCGGACACCGCAGGGTCGAACAGGATGGTGGCGCCGTCCGCGATCACGCTCTCCGGCACCTTGGAGAAGATGATCGGGCAGTCCTGCTCTGTCGCCGCGGCACCGGAGTCGTAACCGGAGCCGGCGAACTCTGCGGCGTGTTCGTGGTAGTTCTTGCCGACGCAGAACAGGTTGCGCCGCGGGCGGGGGATCGGCGCAAGCAACACCGCATCTGAGGGGATCGGGTCGTTGCTGCCCTGCGATGCCAGCCCCGAGTCAGCCGCCAGCGCGGCAACGTCAGCCGCCGCCGACGCGAGCAGACGCACAGGCACTCCATCCTCGACCACGGCAACCCGCGTGGCCCCGCCGACACGCAGCGTCGCGAACCTCATGCCAGTGCCTCCTGCGCAACGGGCAGGACCGCACCTCTCTGCCCATGCGCCTGCTCTGAATAGCCAGCTGGGGAGTGGCGGGCGCCGCGGTTCAGACCCTCGTCGAACCATTCGGTTTTCGAGACCATGCGTAGCAGGTCAGACCGCAGCGGCAACAGTCCACGCGGCCACTTGCCGATCACATAGCCATAGAGGTACGACCACCATTGCACATGGTTTGTAAGCGGCCGTTGCCGGGCCTCCCACGCTTCCAGCGAGGTGCCGATGTCGCCCCCCTGATCGACCATCTGCGCCAGCGCCATGACGTTACCGAACGCGGTGTTGGCCGCTTGGCCAAGGTTGGGCGGCATTGCGTGTGCCGCGTCGCCCACCACCGCAACCCGGCCCTGAGACCACCGCCGGCATCGCACGTTGACCAACCGGTCCCAGCGGCCTGCCTCACCGAAGCGGTCGATCAGCCCAGACGCGACTGGGAACTGCTCCTTCCACAGCTCGCGGTCGATAGGCAGTAGCCGTGAGCGCTCGTCGTCGAGCGGGGCGCTCAGAAAGATGTAGGTCTGACCCTCTGTGCACGGATTGAATAGCAGGCGCCAGGGTCCGTTCCAGTATTCGGTGATCACGTCAGGCGAGTCGTCCGGATGCCCGTCGATCATCATGCGGATTGCGGACTCGATGCCGTAGTCGATCCACGCGGTGCCAAGGATCTGCTCGCGCAGCTGCGAATAGGCACCATTCGCGATCAGCACCAGATCGGCCTTGCGCTCGACGCCAGCTTCGGTGACCACCGCCCCCTCCGGACACACGCCGGTGATCACCGAGGAGGTGTGGATTTCCACCCCCAGCGCAACGGCGCGGTCGATCAGCGCTTGATAGAGATCGGCGCGCGGCGGCAGCAGCATGCGGTCGGACGGCGTCATCTCGCGTGACATCAGAGTGCGGCCGCGGCTGTCGGCGATGCGCCACTCGCGGATGTTGCGCGCCCGGTGCGTGGCGCTTTCATAGGCGCCGAGCACACTCAAGGTCTTGAGCCCGCTTTCCCAAAGCCAGATGCCGGCGCCGAACATGCGCAGATCGGCGCTGCGCTCGTGCAGCGAAACCCGCCAGCCCAGCTGGGCGAACCTGGTGGCGGCGCACAGCCCGGCCAGGCCGGCGCCCACGATCTCGACATGACGACTCATCGCCCATCTCCTGTGCTGGCTCGTGTCATCCGACGGGCGAGCCGGCGTCGGCTTGGCCAGAGGCGGCGTCGACAGGCGTCCGGAACAAACGGCTCGCGGCGGCCAGAAGCACGTCGGGATGCTCCATCGCGACCGAGTGCGAGCAGCGTGCGAGCAGGCCCACATCGGCCTGCCGCAGCTTGCGCGCCAGAGCGAGGGTAATCTCCGGCGGAAATGCCTCGTCGTCGCGGCCGTGCAGCATGGCGACCGGGCAGACCACCCGCTCCAGCACCGTGTCGGGCAGGATCGCGCCGTCGGCGACGGCCTGCCGGTCGCCCGCGAACATCGCCGAGAAATACGGGCCATACGCCGCGTCGCCATGCAGGATCGCCATCCGCGCGTCGAGGTAGGCGTCATCCACCACGGTCTTGTCGTAGACAAGGTGCTCCGCGGTGCGACGCAGCTCGTTCCGGTCCGCCGGGAACGTCCAGCAGCGGATTGTCGCCTGGTTCACGGTGAACTTCGCCCCCATCGCCCCCGTTGTGAGCACCTGGCCCACGCGCGGGTTGGCGGCCGCAAGCCGCAATGCCAGCACCGCCGAGATCGAGTGCGCAATGATACCGATCCGCTCGCCCGGCATGCGCGCGATCAATGCTTCGCACTGCCGCTGCCACAGATCGAGGTCGAAATATGGTGGTGCCGGCTTGCGCGCCGAACGGCCGAACCCGATCAGGTCCATGGCATGGACGTGGAAGCGTTCCGCCAGCGGATCAAGCACCCGGCGCCAGTTGCCGACCGTGGAGGCACCGGGACCCGAGCCATGGATCAGCAGAAGTGGATAGCCGCCCGGGTCGGACTCGACGTAACTTGCGCCGATACCCTCGAACTCGAAGCTGCGCTCTGCATAGACCATCAGGAGTCAAGACCAGGACGCTGTCCTGGACCCGCCGGGAGCCCAGGCCCTGGATCCCGTCTGCCTGGACGAGGGATCCCACCGGCATGACCCTCGATCGAGACAGGACGTGGAATCAACAGGCTGTCCCTTCCGGTCTGTGGCAGGCTACAGCGCTGCAATGGTGTGGACCTCGACAAGCAGCGGCTCCTTCACCAGACGGTCGATCATCAGCAGCGTGTTCGGAGGATACTTTCCCGACGGGAAGAACGCCGGAAATTCACGCAGGCGATACTCCATGAACATCGGGATGTCCTGCGAGTGGACAAGATACGTCGTGAACTGGACAACATTGCTCCAGTCCGCCCCGACCGACTGCAGCGCGGTCAGCGTGTTGGCGAACGCCTGGGCGCATTGCGCGTCGAAGCCTTCCGCGACGCTGCCATCCTTCGCCGCACCTACTTGGCCGGCGATGAAGACGAACTCCGATGCCGCTTTTACCCGGGAAATCTGCGAATACTGCCCAAGCGGCGTGCCGAGCGTTTCGGGGCTGAAAATGGTGATCTCTGCCATGGACACAGGCCTTCTGAGGGGTACGGTAGCGAGGCGGTCTGCGCGCGACAGCGCAAGGCCGCGCGCCCAGGGCTGAATAGGGCGACTCGGCGCTTGTTCGAGAAACGGCTCTGCAGAGCCAGCCGGGCTGACGCCGCGAGCACCACGGCGCCGCAGCCTTCGTGACCGTGCGCACTGAAGCAAGGCAAGGGCGCGTCGGACCGTCGGCAGGGCAGGGTTCTCGAACGAGCTCTCAGGCGACGGATCCGGTGGGACCATAGGCGACGTAGCCCATGCCGCAGATCCACTCCATCACTGGCTCGTAGGCAATCACATGAGCGGGCGCGCCGCCCATCGCACCCATTACCGCCATCCAGTTGAGCATCTCGTGCCCGCCATGACCGCCGCCCTGCTCGATGTCGTCGAACGTGCAGTTGCGCAGGTAGTCGACATCACCGCTGCCGAACGCCGCAATGACTTCGCGGTCCCACTCCGCGTTGACCAGCGGGTGCTGGTGCTGCAGCGGCCACTGCTTCTTGGCCGCCATCTCGATCTCGTAGGCAGCCAGGTCGGAGTACAGCGTAGGGTCCTCGAGCGCCACCTGCTTGCCCTCGGTCTGGTAACGCCGCATCCGCTGCAGGAACTCGTCGGCCTCGGGTGCGCCCTCGGTCCACACCGGTGGCCAGTGCGACAGCCCGCCGGTCGCAAGGAACGCAACGCGCAGGTCGTCGGAGATGCCGTCCACGATCTTGCGCACCGCAGCGCCCAGGTCGTAGCAGCGGCTCATCGACGGCAGTGGCGGCGAGAACACGTTGATGTACACCGGCAGTACCGGAATGTCATATTGCGGGCGAATGCATTGCAGCGGCACCAGCAGGTTGTTGCCGTACTCGATCTCACCCATCCGCGCCGGATCGAACCCCGCGTGCAGCAGGCCGCGCAGAAGCAGCTCGCCCAGGTCCGGCCGCCCAGGGATCACGACCTTTTCCTTGAAGCGCAGCGCCTCCATCATGTAGTCCGCCGGCCCGCTGTGGCTCTCGGCGATCCCCACGGCGAAGGTCGGCATGAGGTTGCGGAAATGGTTCTCGAAATGGTCGTCGAGGAACGCGATGATGACGTCCGGCTTGGCCTCTTCGAGGCGGCGCGCGCACTCGGCATGCGCGTCGGCGATGCGCTTGCGCATCGCGGGTTCCGGCGCATCCGGCCATCCGAGGACACCGGGCGCGTGCGACAGGCTGAGGGCGCAGACAATCTCTGCCATGCTGGGCTCCGTAACAAAGCGAAGGACACGCACAGCCCATGCCACACAAGGCAGATTGTATACAAGGCCAATACGCCGTCCAGGCGGGCGGCCGCGCAGCCACCAGAGCCGTGTCGCTGCCTGCCGCTGCTTGCGGCAGTTGCACCGCAGGACGTCACATGCCCTACGCTGTGCCTCGATTCGAGCAACCCTCGCCTCGCCCGCCATCCTTGCGGTCAAGCCCCGAACGGGCGCCCGGCGACACCCGCATATGCGGTCTTCCGTTGTCGGCATCGTCGTTGGCGGGCGGGCGGGATGCACGGTCGCGGAGGCCGAGCGCCCGCTTGCATCGAACCCCGAAAGGGAAGAATGTATACTGATTGGATGGCGGCGGGCCGGCTTGGTATGGTTCCTGCAAAGTAGGCCGAGACGCCACTTGAGTGCGTCGGTCACTACTGCAACGCAGCGCTGGGGTTCTCATGAGTGACAAGACGATTCATGCGGATCTCGACGGCATGAACGACGACGCCGAAATTCTCGACGAAAAGGCGCTGAACTGGTTCGATGTCTCCGCCATCGGCACCGGCGAGATGCTGTTCACCGCCGGCTGGGCGTGGATCATGTACATCGCCAGCCTTTACGGCATCAAATGGACGCTGATCGGCTTTCTCGAGGGCGCGCTGGTGATCAACTGCACCTGGTGGCTGTATCGCGAGATGATCACGGCGGTCCCGGAGCCGGGCTCGATCCAGTCCTTCGGGCGCGAGGCCGGCCTGTTCTCGCTCGGCACCACCTATTTCGTGGGCTATGCGCCGGTCTATGGTGCTTTCATGTGGCTGGAGCTGGTGGTGGCGCAGGGCCTGCTGCACGGCCTGTTCGCCTCGGTGCCGCAGTGGATTTGGCCCTACGTCGTGCTCGGCCCGGTGCTGGCGCTCAACCTCTACGGCCAGCAGATCACCGGCAAGGTGCAGGCCGTCCTCGTCGCCTTCACCCTGGTGGGCGACATTTTTCTCGCCGTCGCGGTGTGGTGGCTGATCAGCGACCGCGCCGTGTGGTCGGCGAACTGGGCCTCGCCCTCGCCGATCAACTGGATGTCGCCGTTCACCGTGGGCGCGCTGTGGGTCTCGGTGATGGCCGGCATCCTCGAGGTGCAGCAGGTGCTGGTCGACGAGTGGAGCGACTTCGAGCGCTCGCGCGACGTGGGTCTGCTTTCGGCCGCCTGGCAGCTCTGGGCGCGCCAGATCCCGCTGGCGCTCGGCCTGCTCGCCTGCGTGCCGCTCGGCGTTCTGTCGGCGATGTCGGTGCCCACGGTCGAGGTGGTCGAGGCCAAGCTTGGCCACGGACCGGTGTTCTACCTGGCGATGATCAGCATGCTGGTCGCCACCTACACCACCCTGAGCGTGTTCTTCATGGCCGAGGGCAGGGTGTTGGCACTCTACGCCCAGCAGGGCGCGCTGCCCCGCTTCGTCGGCCGCTACTCCTCGCGTTCGGTACCGTGGGTCGCGATCCTGATGCTGGCCGGCTTTGCGCTGGTGGGCGTCTACTTCACCCATATCGACTTCGTCATCGCCGTGCTCGCGGAGTGGTCGGCCACGCTCTACCTCGTCATCGCGGTGTTCTATCTGCTGATGAAGCGCCGCACCGATCTGGAGCGCCCGCTCAGCGTGCGGTTCGGCGTGCCGATCGCGATCTTCGTCGCGGCCTTCAGCCTGATGGGTTCGATCGCGGCCATCATGCTGAACTGGAAGGCGGCGATGACCTGGTTCGTCTGCGTGGCCGTCTTCGTGGCCTACGACCAGTTCGTCGTGCCCAGGACCAAGCGCGGCGGGTTCTATCGCACCCAGGTGCTGCGCCGGCGCACCGACGCGGTCCGCCTCTAGCCCGCGCGCACCGACGGCAGCGACCCGCTGCGCCAAGCCCAAACGAGGGAAGCCCCGACATGAGCCAGACCCAGGCCTACGAGTATCTGCCACGTCCTGACGCGATCACGCCCGACTACATGCGCGACGTCCTTGACCAGTACTATTTCCGCAAGTGGAACCCAAACAAGGAGACGGTCACCGCGGTGAAGTCCTGGCGCGACTGGCCGATGGTCGTGCGCATGCCCGACCTTCAAAAGGATTTCACGGTGATGATCGACCTCGGCGTGGTGCAGGAGGTCGTGCACGGCTCGCCCGACAAGATGCGCATCATGACCATCATGCTCGGCGCGACCATGCAGCGCGTCTACTACGACGAGACGACCGCGGCGATCGAGTTGATCGCCGGCCGCATCAAGGTGCGCGGCAACGAGACCGAACGTCGGCGCATGGCCGCGGCGATCTCCTATCTCACATGGTGAGCCGGCTCTCTACCGGGCCGTCGCAGGCGACGCAGGCCTGCGCAGGCGACGGGAACCCGCACGCCGCAGGCAAGAGGAAATCCGACGGATGAACGATGTCGCTGAGGTCGTTTCGCCTTTCAAGAAGCTCGTCGGCCAGTCGGTTCCGCGCACCGAGGACCTCGCGCTGCTCACGGGAACCGCGCGCTACATCGACGACATCAAGCTGCCGGGCATGCTGTATGCCAAGATCCTGCGCAGCCCGCACGCGCACGCGACCTTCACCGTCGACGCGTCCAGGGCGCGGAGCATGCCCGGCGTGCGCGGCGTGCTGACCGCGGCCGACATCCTCGGCAAGGTCAAGCCCTGGGGCGACCTGATGCAGGACCTCCTGGTCGGCGACCATTTCGCCTTCGCGATCGACAAGGTGACCTACCAGGGCCAGGAGATCGCCGCGGTCGTTGCCGACACCAAGTACCAGGCGATGGACGCGCTGGAGGCGATCGAGGTCGACTACCAGATGCTCCCCGTGGTGCTGAGCGCCGAGAAGGCGATCCTGCCCGACGCGCCGCTGCTGCACGAGCACCTGACCTACGAGTTCGGCGAGGGCAACATCTTCGACCGCTACTCCGCGCGCATCGGCGACATCGCTGCGGCCGAGGCGGAGGCCGACGTGGTGGTGCGCCAGCGTTTCACCTCCAACCGCCAGGCCGGTGCGGCACTCGACCCCCACGGCTGCGTCGCCACCTACGACACCTTCACCGGCGTGCTCACGCTGTATTCCTCGACGCAGTCGCTGTTCATGATCCGCGACGTGCTCGCCGACAGCCTGCAGCTCGCGCGCAACCGCGTCCGCGTGGTGGCTCCCGAGGTCGGCGCCGGCTTCGGCTCGAAGGCGCAGATCTTCGCCCACGAGGTGATCGCCTCGATCTTCTCGATGCAGACCGGCCGTCCGGTGCACCTCGTGCTCAGCCGCGCCGACGTGTTCCGCGTCGGCACGGCACGCAACGGCCAGACCCGCCACGTCGAGATGTTCTTCAAGAGCGACGGCCGGCTGACCGGCTATCGCGACTACGTGATCCAGAACTCCGGCGGCGGTTCGTACTGGGGCAACCAGGTCATCCACATCGGCACCAACGTCGGCATGCTGCCCTACCCGGTGCCCAACATCTTCATCGACGGCGACATCGTCCATACCAACCAGGCCCCGGGCGGCGCGCTGCGCGGCTTCGGCATCCCGCAGATCAACTGGGCCAAGGAGCAGCTGATCGACATGGCCGCCGAGCAGCTCGGCATGGACCCGGTCGCGGTGCGCGCGGTCAACGTCATCCAGCGCGGCCAGTGCCCGGTGACCACCCCGTTCGGCCAGATCGTCGACAGTACCTCGGTCGACGAGTGCCTGGTCAAGGCCGCCGACGAGATCGGCTGGGTCGGGCTGCGCGCCAACCCGAAGCCGTACGAGGGCGTCGGCATCAGCCTGGGCATGAAGTACACCAGCTGCCGCCATCCCTCGTTCGACACCGATCTTTCGGCGATCCGGCTGCGGCTCGAGACCGACGGCACCGTGACGATCTTCTCGTCCGACGTGTCGCACGGCCAGGGCCACGCGACCTTTCTCGCGCAGATCGTGAGCGACGTGCTCGGCGTCGGCCACGAGAAGATCATGCTGGCGCAGCCCGACTCTGCGACCGCGCCGTTCGGCCTGGGCACCTATGCGAGCCGTGCCGCCGCCGTGCTTGGCACCGCCTGCAAGATGGCGGCAGAGCGGCTGCGCGAGAAGGTCGTGGCCATCGCCGCCCACGTGCTGGAGGCCGACCCCGCGGACCTCGATACCGGCGGCGACAAGGTGTTCGTCCGCGGCCTGCCCAACAGCGGGCTCTACCTCGAGAACCTAGCCGGCTTCTCCGCCTACCGCACCCACCAGCTGCCGCCCGGCTTCGAGCCGACGCTGGAGACGGTGGCGACCTACGACACCCCCACCGAACGCGAGCGGCCTGACGGCTCGGGCAATCTCAGCGTGACCTACGCCGGCGGCGCGCACGCCGCGCACGTCAAGGTGGACCCGGCCACCGGGCGCATCACCATCCTGAACTACGTCATGGCGCACGACACCGGCACGGTGATCAACCCGCTGATCGTCGAGGGCCAGCACCAGGGCGGCTTCCTCATGGGGCTCGGCATGGCGATGGGCGAGGACTACGTCTACGACGAGCAGGGCCATCTGCTGACGGCGACGTTCTCCGAGTACCAGGCGCCGCTTGCGACCGACATGCCCGAGCTCGACCGCATGTTCGAGATCCCTGCGCCGTCCCTGACCATTCCCGGCGGCCAGAAGGGCGCGGGAGAATCTGGCACCGGCCCGGTCTGCGCGGCGATCGGCAACGCGGTCGCGCACGCCACCGGGGTGCGCTTCACCGCCCTGCCGATGACCGCGGAAGGCATGCTGCTCGCGCTCCGCGAGAAGGAGCGGCGCGGCATGAAGAGCTTCCGCTACCCCGACGACATGCCCGACTTCGACGGCCCGCGCGACCACCTGTCCTGGCCGAAGCCCACCCACTCCGAGGAGAGCCAATTCCTGTGACGCCGTTCATCGCGCTGCAGCCGACCACCCTCGCCGAGGCCGTCCGCCATCTCGCCGAGCACGGGCCGCAGACCAAGGTGATGTCCGGTGGCCAGAGCCTGCTGCTCGCCCTCAAGGAACGCATCGTCCGGCCGGCCTACGTGCTCAGCCTTGCCGGCCTGCCCGGGCTGGACGGGCTGGAACTCGCCCCCGACGGCAGGCTGGAGGTCGGGGCCGCCTGTACTTACGCCCGGCTTGCCAAGGCGGAGCTTCCCGGCTGGCACGCCGAGATCGGCCATGTCTGCGGCAACCTGGCCGACCGCTCGACCCGCAACATGGGCACCATCGGCGGCGGCGCCTGCGAGGCCAATGCCCGCTACGATGTGCCGACGCTGCTGGCGGCGACCGACGCCACCCTGAGCCTCGCCTCGGCCACGGCGACGCGCGTCCTCGCGACCGCCGACTTCTTCGACCCCGCCGGCGGCACCCGCCTCGGCCGCGACGAGATCCTGACCGGGATCAGCTTTCCCCCGGCGCAGGCGTTCGGCTTCGTGGGCTTCGACAAGTTCCGCACCCGGGTGTTCGACGCGGCCCTGGTCAACGTCTGCTGTAGCCTGGCCCAGGCGCCGGATGGCACCGTCAGCGCGGCCCGCATCGCGGTCGGCGGCGTGGCGCTGGCCCCGCTGCTGGCGACGCAGGCGGCCGGCCGCCTGGTCGGCGCCGGGCCCCATGGCTGGGACCGCGCGGCTGTCGCCGCCGCGGTTTCCGAGGAGGTGCTGCCGATCGCGCAGGCGACCACGCGGCGCCGGCAGTTCCAGTCCGAGCTCATCAAGTCACTGGTGCTCGCGCTGCTGCAGCGCGCGGCTGCCGCCCGGGAAGGAGTCTGAGCGTATGACCGAGGTGACGCTGACCATCAACGGCCGCGAGTATTCGCAGGACGTCGACTCGCGCATGCTGCTGATCGACTACATACGCGATGTCGCTGGCCTGACCGGCACGCATGCCGGCTGCCTTGAGGCACGCTGCGGCTGCTGTGCCGTCGAACTGGACGGCCGCACCGTGAAGTCGTGCAACCTGCTGGCTCTGCAGGCCGCCGGCAGCGACGTCCTCACCGTCGAGGGCCTGTCCAAGCAGAAGCTCACGCCGGTCGAGCACATCACCACCCAGAGCCTTGCCAATGTCTACACGCCGCTCGAGGCCATCGCCTCGGACGCCAAGACGCTGCACCCGCTGCAGGATGCGTTCCACACCTGCCACGCCCTGCAGTGCGGCTTCTGCACCCCGGGCATGCTGATGGTGCTGAAGAACTTTCTCGAGGAGAACGACAGCCCGACCCGTGACGAGGTGCGTCACGCCATTTCCGGCAATCTGTGCCGCTGCACCGGCTACCAGCACATCGTCGACGCGGCGATGAGGGCGGCCGGAGTGCTGCGGGCGCGGAAGGCCGAGCGCGTCGACGCATGAACGCCGCTCCCGGTTTCGCGTCCGCCGCCCCGGAGCCGGCGCCGGAGCATGTGCCGAAACCGGCGCCTTACCCTGACCCCGCCGGAATGCCCGCCTCGCCGCAGGAGATGCGCGGGCGCCTGGAGGCGGCCGGCTATCTCGCCGACGACATCATCGCGACCGCCTGCTTCCTCGCGCTCAAGATGGGCCGCCCGCTGTTCTGCGAGGGCGAGGCCGGCGTCGGCAAGACCTCTCTGGCCCGCGCCGTGTCGGCCGCCATGGGATGGCCGCTGTTCCGCCTGCAGTGCTACGAGGGCCTCGACTCCTCCGAGGCCCTGTACAGCTGGGACTTTCCCCGCCAGCTGCTGCACCTGCGCATCACCGAGACCGCCCGCGAGGTCGACCGCGGGCGGCTCGAGGCGGAGCTGAACGATCGTCGCTTCCTGCGCCCGCGCGCCATCATGCGCGCTTTCGAGGCCAGCCCGTCGGTGCTGCTGATCGACGAGGTCGACCGCGCGGACGATGAGTTCGAGGCCTTCCTGCTGGAGGCGCTCTCCGATTTCACCATCACCATTCCCGAGCTCGGCACCATCGCCGCGAGCCGGCCGCCCTTCGTGGTCGTCACCTCCAATCGCACCCGCGAGGTGCACGACGCGCTGAAGCGCCGCTGCTTGTACAACTGGATCGACCATCCCGACGCCGAACGCGAGAGCCGCATCATCCGCCGCCGCTTTCCCGACGCCGCGCCACGGCTGGTCGAGCAGGTCACCGCCGCCGCTCGCCGCCTGCGCGACGCCGAACTGCTCAAGCCGCCCGGCGTCGCCGAGAGCCTCGACTGGACCGAGACCCTGATCAGCCTCAAGCTCGACCGGCTCGACTCCAGCGCCGCGGCGCTCACCCTGGGCGCTGTCGTCAAGTACCAGGAAGACCAGGCGCGGGTGCGCAAGGACGATTTCGCCATGCTGCGCCCGTGGTCGGCGGCGCCTTGAGGCGCCGGTCGTCAGGCAGGGCCAGAGGCTCTGCCCCTGGGTACCCCTCGATGCAAGCCCCGAGGGTCTCCATGGTCGGGCAAGGAATTTCCGACGGCCCCGGTTCCTTGGCGGATCCGGGCAGAGCCCGGCCTCGCCACGCATCCAGGGCCAGGATCAGCCCCGCGCAGCACACCGTCGGCGGCATCGCCCGATGAGGGACACCGGAGAGACGGAGCTGACGCCGGCCCTGCTCGGCTTCGCGCACCGGCTGCGCGCGGACGGCGTGCGCGCCGACCTGCACCGGGTCGAGACGCTGTTCGCGGCCTTGGCGACCCATGCCGACCCCGGCATCGTCGAGCTCTACAATGCCGGCCGGCTCACCCTTTGCGCCAGCCGGGACGAGCTGGCCAAGTACGATCGTGCGTTCGCCGCATACTTCCTCGCCGCGGCCGAAGTGGCGGACGACGAGAACTCGCCGCCGTCGCCCCCCAGCCTGCGTCCCGGCTCGGCCCGCGTGCAGAAACGCGGCCTGACCGACGAGCCGGAGCAGGAGATGCAGCTTGGGGCCGCGAGCGAGGAGGAGGTGCTGCGCCACCGCAGCATCGCCGGCCTCACCCCGGCCGAGCGGGCGCAGATCTACGCGCTCATCGCCCGACTGCGCGCGAAGGTCGCGACCCGTCGCTCGCGCCGCTATCGCAGCGCCACCAGGCCGATGCTCGACGTCCGCCGTACCGTGCGCGCGGCGCTCGCCCACGGTGGCGACCCGGACCGGCTGTATCGCAAGCAGCACCGCCAGCGGCCGCGCCGGCGCATCATGATGATCGACGTGAGCGGCTCGATGTCGCCCTACGCCGGCGGCCTGCTCCGCCTGGCCTATGCGACCTGCCGCTGCGCACCGCGCCTGACCGAGGTGTTCACCCTCGGCACGCGGCTGACCCGGGTCACGCCGTTTCTCGCCGGCGACGACCCCGACCGCGCCGTCGCACTCGCCTCGCGCGCCATCCCCGACTGGTCGGGCGGCACCCGGCTCGGCGACCAGCTCAAGGCGTTCCTCGACCTGTGGGGGCAGCGCGGCATGGCGCGCGGCGCCATCGTGGTGATCGCCTCCGACGGCATGGAACGTGGCGGCCCCGACCTGCTCGGCCAGCAGATGCAGCGCCTGAGCCGGCTCGCGCACCGGGTGATCTGGGCCAACCCGCACAAGTCCTCCCCCGGCTTCGAGCCCCTGATGGGCGGGATGCGCGCCGCCCTGCCCTCGGTGCACGATTTCGTCGGCGGCAGTTCCGCCGTCGAGCTGGAGCGCCTGCTGGAGCTGATGGCCACATCGCGCTCCCGTTGCCAGGTCGCTGCCGGCCGCATTGCGCGGGTGCACACCGCAGATCCTTCGGAGCCGGCAGCCATCAGGAGAGCACGATGACGCAACGCGTCGAAATCCGTCTGCCCGGCATGGACGAGCCGATCAGCCACTACACCGACGCGGTCCGCTTCGGCGACACGCTGTTCATCTCCGGCGTCGCGCCGCTCGACGCGCACAACCAGGTGGTCTTCCCAGGTGACGTTCTGGGGCAGGCGGACTACGTGCTCGCGACCATGGGCCGCATCCTTGCCCAGGCCGGCGGCAGCTTTGTCGACGTCCTGCGGGTCACGGTATACCTGATCGACATCGAGGACCGCCCGCGGATCAATCCGATCCGGCAGAAGTATTTCGGGCAGACCCGCCCGGCCAGCACCCTGGTCGAGGTGAGCGCGCTCGCGGTGCCCGGCATGCTGGTGGAGATCGAGGCCGTCGCCGGTCTGGGTCGCGATGCGTAAGGTCGCGAGGCAGGCAGGGCCGGGCTCTGCCCAGACCCGCAAAGGGCCGGCGGCCCTTTGATCCCATGACCTGAGCAGTGCCGTCCCAAGACCCCGCTCCGGGCGGCGTCCGAAGGTGGATCCGTTGGTCCTGGCTTCTTCAGATTCGTTCCAGTGCGCATTCCGCCAAGCAGGTGTGACCTCGCCATGTCCAACCATGTGATGCCCGAACACCCGCAGCTCGAAGGCGCCGCGCTCGACGCCCAGTACTTCATGCGTGGCGCGGTGCCGGACTGGCAGACCTGGCTCGACGGCTGGACCACGGACAGCGCCGCCGCCCGCGCACGTCTGCCTGGCACGCTCGACATCGGCTACGGCCCCTCGCCCGAGGAGACGCTCGACGTCCTGCTGCCCCCGGGCGACACGCCCAGCGGCGCCCCTGTGCAGCTCCTCATCCACGGCGGCTACTGGAGGGCGCTGGGCAAGGACGACTTCTCCTTCCTGGCCCCGCCGCTCGCTGCCGCCGGCGTCGTTTCCGTCGTGGTGAACTATGCGCTGTGCCCGCACGTCACCATGGACGAGCTTGTCGAGCAGTGCCGCCGCGCCGTTCGCTGGACGCGCGCCAATATCGCAGGGTTCGGCGGCGACCCCGACCGTCTGCACGCGACCGGCCACTCCGCGGGCGGACACCTTGCCGCGATGCTGGCCGCGACCGCCTGGGGCGAGACCCGCGCCGATGGCTGCCCGTTGATCCGCAGCGTCACCGCGATCAGCGGGCTGTACGACCTGGCCCCGGTGCGACGATGCTTCGTGCGGGAGGACCTGCGGCTGACCGAGGACGACGTGGCGCGCAACTCGCCGATGTTCATGACGCTGCCGCAAGGCACCGACCTGCTGCTCGCCGTGGGCGCCGAGGAGACCGCGGCGTTCCGATGGCACACTGCTGCCTATGCCGAACGCTGCGCGCGGCAGGGCTTGGCCTGCCAGACCATCGAGGTGCCGGGCCGGCAGCACTACTCCGTCGTCAACGTGTTGTGCGACGACGGCGCGCCGCTGCAATCGGCCTGGCTCGCGCGGTGCCGGGCGTGAGCGGAGGCGCACGGTCGCGCCATGCCGAGATCGCCGGCGCCGGCCTTGCCGGCCTCGCGCTGTCGATCCGCCTAGTCCAGCTCGGCTGGAGCGTCGCCCTGCACGAACGCAGCGCCGACCTGCGCATGTTCGGCTCCGGCATCTGGCTGTGGGAGAACGGCCTCAAGACGCTGCGCATGCTCGGCGCCTACGAGGCGGCCACATACCGCGCGCGCAAGGTGCGGGAGTGGCGAGTCGCCGACGGCCAGGGCCGTTTCCTGTTCACCAAGGCCCTCGAAGGCCGCGACCGCATGCTGCTGCCGCCGCGCGCCGACCTTTACCAGGCACTGATCGACCGTGCGGCGGCCCTGGGCGTCGAGGTGCACACCTCCTCGGTCGCTGCCTCGGTGCGCCCGGAGGGCGTGCTGGTGATGGAAAGCGGCCAGGAGCGGCCCGCCGACCTGGTCGTGATCGCCGACGGCGCCTACTCTCGGTTGCGCGAAAACATCCTGGCCACCGCGTGGATGGATTTCGGCATCGAGGGCGGCTTCCGCATGCTGGTCGACGCCAGGCCCGCCGACCCTACTGACATCATCACCGAGTATTGGAGCGGACACTGGCGGGTGATGTTCAACCCGTGCACCGATGGCTCGAACTACATCTATCTCGGCGGCCCGGTAAAGGACCCGCGCGGGCGCGCGCGTCCCGTCGATCCTGCATTGTGGCGCGGCCTGTTCCCCGGCGCCGGCTCCCTGTTCGACAACATCGGCGAGGTCAGCCGCTGGGACCGCATCGTCAACGTCCGCACCCGGCACTGGTCGGACGGTCGGGTCGCCTTACTTGGCGACGCTGCGCATGCCATGCCGCCCAACCTCGGGCAGTCCGCCAACATGGCCTTCAGCAACGCGATGGCGCTCGCCAAGGCGGTCCATGACGGCGGCGACGTCGCAGCCTCGCTCCAGCACTGGGAAAGGCTGCAGCGCCCGCTCACCGATCATGTACAGCGCTGGTCCTACCTCTACGGCCACGTGCTTGGCAGCTGGCCGGTCGGGCTGGAGCGGCTGCGCTCGGACCTCGTGCGCCTGCTCGCAAAATCCGAGTGGTTCGCTGAAGGCCTCGCCCGCCCGGCGCGCCACATTCCAGCCGGGTACGAAGGGCCGGAGGTCTCGGGTTGAAGCGGGCCGGGGACGGAGGCTCCGTGCCCGGACACAGCCAGGGGCCGGACCTCGAGCATCGATGACTTGGATGGATGGCTTCCGGGGGCGCAGGCCTCCGGCGGAACGGGGCAGCCTCCAGCCTTGCCTCCCTGGCGTGTCCTCAGACCAGGTACGCCGCCCCCTGCGCGCACCCGATCGCAGGCTCTCCCTGCCGCAGCACGTAGTATTCCGTAAGCATTCCATCCGGGTCGCCAAGAAACAAGCTGCGCTTGTATTCGCTGTCCACCGTGCGCGCCAGCTTGATGCCGCGCGCCGCCAGCGCCGCCAGCGCCGCATCCAGCGCCGCCTCGCTGTCCATTTCGAAGGCAACATGGTGATAGGCGGGCGCGTCCGCCTTGACCAGGACAAGCGCGCTCGGATATTTCGGACTGCTGCCGCGCAGCCAAACGATGTCGCCGCCGAGTGCCGTGCGCACCACCTCGAGCCCGCCGATCGTGGTGTAGAACTCGCGCATCCCGGCCAGATCCGCAGTAGCGAGCACGGTGTGGGTAACCCGCCTCGGGTGCACCGGGGCATGCTCCACGACGAGCAGCTTCGGGTTCTCCATGGTCAGGCTGTGCGCGCTCGGGTTCGCCGCCGACGGTGTCCAGCCTTCGGTGATCAGGTCGACCTCGCCGCTCACCACCTCGCGCCAGTCCGGAACCGAGTCAATCGTGTATTCCATGCCGTTGCCATCGGGATCGGCCATGTAGACGCTGAGCGCGATCTGATGGTTCACGGTCTCGCTGGTCTTGATGCCGGCGCGCTGCAGCTTGTCGTACACGGCGACGAGTTCAGCCTCGGTGCCGATCTCCCAGGCGATATGGTTGAGCCCGGCGGCATAGCCGATGCCTGCCGGCAGTTGCAGGAAGCCGTTCTTGCCGAAGCGCGGCTGCCCGTCGGTCTTCTCCATCATCGCAACGTCGTGGTGGGTATGGCCGGTGCCGACGAACGCCGCCTTGAGGTCGGGCTCCCAGAAGTCGAGATGCAGCCCGCAGACCTCGTTGTAGAATCTCTGCGACGCCTCGAGCGAGCTGACCCAGAGGTTCACGTGACCCATGCGCCGCGGCCGGAAGTAGTTGCGTTCCGTCATGTCTGGCTCCGTTCGATGGTTGCGGCGAGGTACGGGTACGCACAGGCAGCAGCCGGGCACGCCTGCGCGGGCCGCCGGGTCGGCACGCGGCCTGGGGCGGGATTGCGCGCAGGATCGCCGTCCTCGGCGAGGCGTGTCAACGCCGACTTTATACAATCCGCAGTTTTGGATTGCCGGCGGCCCTGCCTCGGCTATAATGCGGGGGCGTGCCGCGACATCGGCGGCGTCCGCAAACAGTCGGAGATCTCGCAATGACTGAAATCACGCCGATCCATCCGCAGGAGCCGCTCGCGGAGTACAACATGCCCTTCCTGCCCGCGATGGCCACGGTTGGCGGCAAGGTGCTGTGGCTCTCCGGTTGCGGCCCGATCCCGGTCTATCACAGACACCCGCACGTTCCCGCGGAGGAGGCGGAGTGGATGCGCGGCAGCTTCCGCGACCAGTTCGACCGCACCATGGCCAACATCGTGATGGTGCTAAAGGCCGGCGGGGGCACCCTGCAGTCGGTGGTCAAGATGATCGTCTATCTGACCGACATGGGCCAGCAGAATGAACTCAACCAGGCAATCTTCGACTATTTCGGCCGGGAGAGCCCGCCACCGCGCACGCTGATCGGCGTCAACACCCTTTCGCACCAGGACATGCTGATCGAGATCGACGTCACGGCAGTGGTCTGATCGCCGCGGCGTCGGTTGTCGCGTCTGGCAAACCAGAGGCTCTGCCTGCAAATCCCCTCATGCAGGCCTCGGGCCTTGCTGTGTTGATGCCGCTGGCTCGAACCGCATCACAGTTGAGAAATCCAGGTTTTTGCGGGTCCGGCACGGCCAAGGCTTGGTTGTCTGGCACCTCGCTGACATCCCGCAGCCCTGAAGTTCATCGGACTGGTAAGAGATTGCTTGTAGGCGTCGGATCGGGAAATATGGGCGAAGCAGGAGCTGCGCTGGTGCCGCTCTGTCGGGGCAGAGGTGAGGGATGCCGGCGACCGTGCTGAAGCGTGTCGGTCCCAGCCGTCCCCGTGCCGTTTCGCCGCCTTCGCTGCCCGAGTTCATCTACGAGGCGTTACGCGAGCGGATCGTCTCCGGTGCGCTTGCGCCCGGCCAGTTGCTGCGCCAGGAGGATCTCGCCCGACAGTACAGCGTCAGCCGCGTGCCGCTGCGCGAGGCACTTCAGCAACTGCAAGGCGAGGGGCTGGTCGTATTGCGGCCGCGCCGCGGCTATGCGGTCTCCGTGCTTGATGGCAAGCAGCTCGTCGAGATCCTGCAGCTGCGTATCCTGATCGAGGGCCACGCTGGCTACGTCGCCACCATCGCCCGGACCGCCGCCCACGTGAAGGCGCTCGAGACCTGCGTGCGCGATCTCGACAAGATGCCGGTCACCAACCTCACTCAGGTGCAGATCGCCCGCTGGTCACAGCTGAACCAGCGCTTTCATGACACGCTGATCGCTGCGGCCGGCCGCCCGCACCTGCACCAGATCGCGCGCAACCTGTATTCCAAGATCGAGTCCTACATCCGCATGGAGCTGTCGTTCGTGGAGTCCCTCGCCGAGGCGCAGGCCCAGCACCGTGAGATGGTCGAGGCGTTCCGCAATGGCGAGGCGGACAAGGTCGCTGTTGTCTCCCGCCTGCACGCACAGGGCACTGCAGAGCGCTTTGTCCGTGCGCTGGTCGAGCGCGGCATGCTAGTTAACGTGTCGCCGGCAAGCGTCACCGATCTCGGACCTGCCGCGACGCTGATGTTGCCTCCGCTGCCCGCTCCGGCCCGGCCTGCCGTTCGGCTCGCCGTCGTTCCCGCATCTCCCGTCGGTACCGGCCCGGTGCGCGCTGCCCCGCCTGCCGCAGCCCTGCGCAGTGCGGATGCGGACTGCAGTCCTGCCGGCGCGCAGCCAGCCGGGGCCAAGGGGGTTCGCAGGAAGCCGGCCAGCAAGCGGGACGCCTCGTGAGCGGCCCGCGCGCCTCGCGCCGCGCAGTGTTGGCGGGTCTCGCTGCGGTCACCAGTGCCGTTGGCCTTGCCCCCCTGCACGCCGCCGAAGCCCCGGTGCGCCTCGGCTTCTCCATCGCGCGCACCGGCTACCTGGGCGTTGCCAGCCCGGTGATGCTGCAGTCGATCGAGCTGTGGCGCGACCAGGTCAATGCCGCAGGCGGACTCAGGATCGCCGGCAGTGCCAGCCGTCCCGTTGAGCTGGTCTACTACGACGATGAATCCGATCCCACCAAGGCCGCCGAGATCTACAACCGGCTGATCCAGCGCGAGCACGTCGACCTGCTGCTGGCGCCGTTCGGCACGCCGTTCCACATCGCGATTGCTCCAGTGATCGAGCGTCACCGCTTCCCGATCATCGCCGCCTCGGCGCTCTCGACGCTGCTGCGCGACCTGCATGTGCGCTACATGTTCTTCACCCAGCCGCTGCCCGACACCTATGCCGGCCTGCTCGCCGATTTCCTGGCGGCCCAGCACGTCCGCACCGCCGCCCTGCTGACGCTGCAGCTGCCCGCCTCGCTGGAAACCAAGAAGTTCCTGGAGCCTCGTCTGCAGGCCGACGGGATCAAGATTGCATCCGACGTCGAATACGCCTCCTCGGTCACCGACATGACGGGAATGCTGAGCGCCGTGAAGGCCGCGGCCCCGGACGCCACGTTGGGCCTGAGCTACCCCGACGACTCCGCTCTCTACATGGGCACTGCGCGCGAGCTGGATATCGTTTCTCCAGTGCAGTTCCTGTTGATCGGCCCGAGCGAGGCTTTCTTCGGCAAGAAATTCTCGAAGCCTCAGTCGAACGGCATCATGACCATTGGCGAATGGTCGCCGAAGCAGACGCGCTTTCCCGGCTCCCGCGAGTTCAACGACGCCTACACCACGAAGTGGGGCGAGGCACCCGATTACCTCGATTCGGTGATCAACTACGTGGCCTGTCAGGTCTTGGAGCAGGCGGTGGCCCAGGTTGGCCTCGACCACGCGAAGCTACGCGAAGCGATCGCGTCGGGCTCCTTCGCGACCATCAAGGGTCCGATACGCTTTGTCGACCAGGTCAACGTCGCCACAGTGCCGGGCCTTCTGCAGATCCAGGACAGCGAACTCGAGATCGTCTGGCCGACCGAGATCGCGACCGCGAAGTTCCGCCCCAAGGAAGCTTGGGCCTAGGGTTGAAATCGAGCTCGTGCGCGAAGCAGGCAGAGTTGTGCTTGTCCTCTGGCCGTACTCTGATGTCCTGGAACGGGCGATGAGCGCCGTGAGCTGCCCCCACCTCCCAGCTCCGCCAAAGGTCGCGGACCTTTGAGGGTGTGCGCTTCAGCCCTGTGGCACGCGGCCCTCGACTGTGCTCCCACGTGCCTCTCTTGTGTTGTCCGAAGCTCTCAGCCCCCCGCGGGTCCAGGACCGAGCCGTGGGCTCGCCTCGCCCGCGCCACGCTCCGGCGGACCGCTCGTATGAGCGCGCAGCTGCTGCTGGTGGGCCTCGCCAACGGCATGCTGTACGCCCTGATCGGCGTGAGCCTCAACCTGATCTACGGCACCATGCGGCTGCTCGATGTAGGCCACGGCGACCTTGTGATGATTGGCGCCTATGTCGGCTATTGCCTGCTGACCTACGCCCAACTCGACCCGCTGCTCGGCCTCGTCGTCGCGCCGGCGCTGACCGCGCTGTTCGGCCTGCTGCTCTACCGCGGGCTGTTCGCCTCGCTGCTGGCCCGCACCCAGGCTAGCGGCGGCATCGAGGCAGCCTCGCTGCTGGTGTTCTTCGGCATCTCCTCCAGCGTGCAGAACCTGGCCCAGCTCGTCTTCGGCGGAACGCCGCGCGCCTACAACGAGTACGACCGCCTGATCCGGCTGGGCAGCATCAGCGTCACCGAGAGCCGGCTGATCGTGCTGGTGGTCTCGGCGCTGGCGGTGGCAGCGGTGATCGCCTTCTTCCGGTTCAGCATTTGGGGGCTGGGCGTGCGGGCGTTGATCCAGAGCCGCGACGCCTCGGCGATCGTCGGCATCGACGTCGACCGCGCTTTCGCGTTCAGCAGCGCGGCCGGCTTCGGCCTTGGCGGGCTTGCTGGCGCCCTGGTCGGGCTAAGCCAGACCAGCACGCCGTTCATGGGGACACCATTTTCCACCATCGCCTTCGTTGTCATCATCCTGGGCGGCCTGGGCAACCTCGGCGGCAGCCTGCTCGCCGGCATCGCCGTCGGCCTGCTCGAGACTGTGGGCGTGGCGCTCACCGGCCCGAGCTACCGCGACCTGCTGGTCTACGGCGTGTTCATCCTGGTGCTTCTGACCCGCCCGCAGGGTCTGTTTGGCCGTGCCGCATGATCGGCCGGGGCAGCCTTGTGGTCCAGACCGCGTCCATCGCCGGGATCGCCGCGCTGGCCGCCTGGCTGGTGTTGCGATACGCCGGCGACGACACCATCGAGTTCGCGACCAGTCTTGCGCTGTGGATCGCGCTCGCCGAGAGCTGGGTCGTGCTATCCGGCTACACCGGCTACGTCTCCCTCGGCCACGCGGCGTTCGTCGGTGCGGGGGCCTACGCGATGGTGCTGTGCTGGGGGCAGGTGCCGTTCTGGCTTGGGCTCTGCCTCGCTGCCGGGTCCGCAGGCGGGCTCGCAGCGATTCTCGGCGCCCCCTGCCTGCGCGTGCGCGGTCCGTACTTCGTGATCCTCACCCTGGGTATCGCCGAGTTCCTCAAGTACCTCGTCATCGACATCGAGGCCGGGTTCAGCCGGTTCGGCCGCCTGTTGCTCGACGCGCCGGACCCCACGGCGCTGTTCATGGTGGCAGCCACGCTCGCGGCCGCTGCCTATGTCCTGGCCCACCTTGTGCGCCACTCCCGCTTCGGCGTCGGGCTGCGCGCGATCCGCGAGAACGAGACCTGCGCAGAGATGACCGGCGTCGGCGTCACACAACTCAAGATCATCGCCTTCGTGCTGTCGGCGATCATCCCCGGTGCGGCCGGCGCAATCCTGGTCAGCCGGACAGGATACTTCGAGCCCGCGCAGATCTTCAGCCCGCAGATCTCGCTTACCATCATCACCATCTGCATCGTCGGCGGCAGGGACGGCCCGGCCGGCCCGCTGCTTGGCGCGGTCTTCCTCCAGGCGCTATCCGACGCGCTGTCGCAGAGCGCACCACAGCTCTACCTCATCATCCTCGGCGTCGTGCTGGTGCTGTTTGTCGTCGCCATGCCGGACGGCCTTGTGGGCCGCTTCACGCCGATACTGCAATGGACGCGCGCCCGCCTGCATGGGCGACCACCCGGATCCGTCGGCGGCGGCCTCGCGTGAACGCGCAGCTCGCCCTCCCGAAGCGGGACCCGTCGTACAGTCCGCCCAATCCGCTGCTGCAGGTCCGTGCGCTAAGCCGGTCGTTCGGCGGAGTGCACGCAGTCCGCGATGTTGGCTTCTCCGTGACGGCTGGCGAGGTGCTCGGCCTGATGGGGGCCAACGGTGCCGGAAAGACCACCCTGTTCAACCTGATCAGCGGCGCCCTCCGGCCCGATTCCGGCGACGTCGTGTTCGACGGAGCCGCTATCACCGGCTTGCGTCCGGACCAGATATGCCGTCGCGGCATCGGCCGCACTTACCAGATCGCCCGCCCGTTCCCTGGGCTGAGCGTCGCCGAGAACGTCACGGTGGGCCTGCTCTATGGAGCGCCGCGCCGCGCCGGCGGGGTGCCGCTGAGCACGCGCGTCGACCGCCTGCTCGAGACCCTCAGTCTCGGCGCGGAACGCGACCAGCTCGCGCGCAGCCTCACGCTCGCCAAGCGTAAGCGGCTTGAGGTCGCGCGCGCCCTTGCCACGGGACCACGCCTGCTGATGCTCGACGAGGTGATGGCAGGGCTCACCCCGACCGAGGCGGCCGAGGCGGTGCTCATGGTCCAGCGCCTGCGCGCCGAGCAGGACCTGACCGTGCTGATCGTCGAGCACAATCTGGCGGCGATGATGCGGCTCTGTGACCGCGTTGTAGTACTCCACCACGGGGAACACATCAGCACCGGCACGCCCGCCCAGGTGATTGCCGATCCGGCGGTCATCGACGCCTACCTGGGCGGCGCCGCGTGAACCTGCTTACGTGGCGAAGCGAGCAAGGCCAGGGACCCTGCCTTCGGCTTCCGCTTCATGCAGGCCTTGAGAGTCTCATGAATACGCGATCAGAGCGTTTTGCTGCGGGGAAGCAGGAGCGCTCAGCGGCGTTGTGCAAGGCCCGGTCGCGCTTGCCTGTCGCGTCCTTGCCCCTGCTCCGGCCGCAGGTCGGCATGCGGTCAGGACCCAAGCCCTGAGCATGACATCTGCAATCCTCGAGGTGGACGGCGTCCACGTCGGCTACGGCCAAGCCAGCGTTCTGCACGGCGTTTCGCTGCGTGTCGAAGCCGGCAGTATCGTCGCCGTGCTTGGCAGCAACGGTGCCGGCAAGTCCACGTTGATGCGCGCCGTGGCCGGGTTGCTGACGCCGCGAGCCGGACGGCTGGTGTACGCGGGTGCCGACGTGACGCCGTTCACTGCGGCGGCACGGGTCGGCGCGGGGATCGCCCTTGTGCCGGAGGGCCGGCTGATCTTCCCCGACTTTACCGTCGAGGAGAACTTGCTGGTCGGTGCCTTTGCAAGGCGCGTACGCCCGGCCCGCCACGCAACCCTGGAGGAACTCTACGCGCGCTATCCGGTGCTGCGCGAACGCCGCCGTCAGGCCGCGGGCACTCTCTCCGGCGGCCAGCAGCAGATGCTCGCGATCGGGCGCGGGCTGATGTCGAAACCCAGCCTGCTGCTGCTCGACGAGCCCAGCCTCGGCCTTGCACCCCGTGCGGTGGCCGAGCTGTTCGACATGGTCTGCGAGATCAGGCAGGCCGGCACCACCGTGTTGCTCGTCGAGCAGAACGCCCGGCGTACCCTGGAGATCGCCGATTACGCCTTCGTCCTCGAGACTGGCGCCATCGTGGTCTCGGGTGTGGCTTCGGCCCTGCTCGACGATGATCGGGTGCGTCGGGCCTACCTCGGGCTCTGACACAGGCAGGCCCAGCCTCTGCCGGAAGGCCGGCCGCACCGCCGGCATTATTTTCGACTGTATTCTTTCTAACTCGCCCGGTCGGGGTGACCAGCGCGGGCTGCCGCAGGCAGCGTCTGCCTCAACTATGGGCAGAAACCCAAACAAGCGGCGCTTCACGCATCATTGTGGTGCCACAGTGCTCAACAGTTCGTGTATCCTGCGCGAATCGACAAGGCTTACTTCCCACAGCCGCAAGAAGACGCACTCCCACGGTGGCAGACGTGGCTGCAGGCACTCGTGCCGTAAGCGTATCGCCCGAAGGGAAATCGCCGTGCGCCCCTTGAATACAAAATTCGTTGTCGTGGCGGCTGCGCTTGGGGGTGCTGGCCTCTTCCCGCCCTCGGCCGAGGCGCTCGAGTACCAGTTCGGCGACGTGCACGTCTCGGTCGACAGCACCGCCACCTGGGGCTTCGGCATGCGCGCCGACGACCCGAGCTGCGCGCTCACCGGCGATCCCACGCAGTTCAGCTGCGGCGGCAAGGCCAACACCCAGCAATGGTCGGCGGCCGACAACGGCGACCTGAACTACAAGGCCGGCCAGCTGTTCACCGATTACCTCAAGGGCACCACCGAGATCCTGGTCAAGGACCAGAACGAGGGCATCACCGCGCTCGCCCGCGGCAGCTACCTGTACGACTTCGCCGCTGCCAGCACCGACCGCACTAAGCTGAACGATTCGGCACAGGAACAGATCGTCTACCCCGGCCAGCTGCTCGACCTCTGGGTGGCCAAGCAGTTCCAGATCGGCGACCAGAGCTGGCGCGCCCGCCTCGGCAACCAGGTCATCAACTGGGGCGAGAGCCTGTTCCTCACCGGCGGCATCGACGCCACCAACGCCATCGACTACCAGAAATCCCTCATCCCCGGCGCGCAGATCAAGGAGTACGTGCTGCCCTCGCCGATGCTCAGCCTCGCCGGCAGCATCGCCTCCGGCCTCAATGTCGAGGGCTACTACGAGTTCGCCTGGAACAAGACGATCTACCCGCCGGTCGGCACCTATTGGTCGTTCACCGATAGCTACGGCAACGGCATCCGCGACCCGGTCACCTTCTCGACCTCGAACTTCAACGCCTACGGCTCGGACCCGGGCGAGCTCGCCGGCGCCGTCGGCCAGCGCCTGCTCAACCGCAGCGGGCAGACCGCGCTCAACAACGCCCTCGTCGCCGGCCAGATCGCGGGCGTCGTCGCCGCCCCCATCCTGCTCGACCAGAACCCGCCCCAGGAAGGCCAGTTCGGCCTGTCCGGCCACTACAAGATCCCCAACAGCGCGATCGACGTCGGCGCCTACTTCCTCAACTACCACGACAAGTCGCCGGTCGCGACCATCGTGGCCGACCCCGGCGCCTCGGCCGGCATCGCCTACCAGTACGGCTTCCGCACCAACCGCCAGCTCTACGGCATCAGCACCAACTTCCCGGCGGGCGACTGGGCGATCGGCGGCGAGCTGTCGTATCGCCCGCGCGACGCCGTCACCCTGGGCACCTGCTTTACCCCCGGCCTGCCGCTCGATGGCAACGTCAACGTCAACCCGGTGCCGTCGGGCCGCTGCCCGCTCTACAAGGACGAGCAGAAGTACGAGCTGCACCTGACCGCCCTGCTGCAGCTCTCCCCCAGCGACTACCCGCGCATCATGCACGCCCTGCGCGCCCAGACCGGCTTCCTGTCGATCGAGGGCGTGGGCACCGACTACCCCGGCGTCAACCCGCGCGGCATGTTCCAGACCGTCAACGGCGTCACCGTCGAGCAGCTACCCGACGCCGCCTACGTCAACTGGCTGAACAACGCCGGCACCGCCAAGGCGACCCCCGAGGGCGTCGGCACGGCGCGTTCCGGCGGCGCCATCGTCGACTTCAACTGGACCTACGACGGCTCGCTGATCAACGGCTGGCAGGTCACGCCCGGCATCACCTACTTCCGCTCGCTGTTCGGCGACACGCCCACCTTCTCCGCCAACTACCTGCAGAACGCGCAGTCGGTGAACTTCTACGTGCTGTTCAACCAGAACCCGTCGATCTGGCAGGCCGGCCTCAACTTCACCAAGTACTTCGGCGGCTCGCAGCCCTCGGAGCAGTTCTACTCCGACCGCAGCCTGCTCGGCGGCTTCGTGTCGTATAACTTTTGAGCCCTGGTCCTGCGATGCGTCTGCGGCGGGACCTAAGGCGGTACCATGCTCCGGTGCGTACGACCCGGAGGGTCTCCCGCTTCCGGCTCTTGTGGAACCACGCAGCCCTCGTCTTTACAGCGCTTGTCGGGACGGGGTCCGAAACATTGCCTAAAACTGTATTCTATCGACTCTGTGTGTCGGTGCTCGTAAAGCCATGTTGCCTGCCCCTGCAGAGCTGAGTCGTCGGCCGGGCTCCAACAGACCCGCCATCCTGGAGCCCCTCCTGGAGCGTCGCACTTGAACGTCCTTGTCGCCCGAATCGAGACCCTGCTGTTCAGCCAGCGTCGCCTGGTGCTGGCCGTCCTGTTGGCGCTCACGCTGGTGATGGGCTGGTTCGGCATGCAGCTGCGCATGAGCGCCGGCTTCGAGAAGCAGTTGCCGACTGGTCACGAGTACATCAAGACCTTCCTGCAGTACCGCCACGACCTGTTCAACGCCAACCGGCTGACCGTCGTCGTGCACTCGCGCGATGGCACGATCTGGACCAAGCCCGGCCTGCAGGAGCTCTACCGGGTCACCCAGGCCATGCAGTCGCTGCCCAACGTCGACCCGGTCGGCGTGCAGTCGCTGTGGACCTCGAACACCTACGTCAACGAGATCACCGAGGAAGGCTTCCGCGCCGACCCGCTGATCGCGGCCACCATGACGCCCGAGCGCCTCGACGCCAACGAGATCAAGGGCATCGCCCGGTCCGCTAGCGCCGGCGGCTTCGTGGGCTCGCTGGTCTCGCGCGACCAGACCAGCGCCATGATCACTGCCGAGATCAACGAGCGCGACAAGGACGGCAAGCTGATCGACTACGTGGCCTATAACCACCTGCTCGAACAGAAGCTGCGCATCCCGTTCGAGAACGCCCAATACGAGATCGAGATCATCGGTTTTGCCAAGCAGATCGGCGACATCGCCGACGGTGCCTCCTCGGTGCTGCGCTTCTGCAGCGTCGCCCTGCTGCTCACTGCCGCCGCGGTCTACTGGTACAGCCGCTCGGTCGTGTTCACCCTGCTGCCCCTCCTGTGCTCGCTCACCTCGCTGGTCTGGCAGTTCGGCGCGCTCTACCTGCTGGGTTTTGGGCTTGACCCGCTCGGCGTGCTGGTGCCGTTCCTGGTGTTCGCGATCGGCGTCTCGCACGGCGTGCAGCAGATCAGCTTCATCATCCGCGAGCTCGCGCACGGCCGCACCCCGCTGCAGGCTGCCCGCAACAGCTTCAGTGGCCTGCTGATCCCGGGCGTGCTCGCGCTGGTGACCGCGTTCGTCTCCTTCGTCACGCTGCTGCTGGTGCCGATCCCGATGATCCGCGAGCTGGCGATCGCGGCCGCACTCGGCGTCGGCTTCAAGATCGTCACCAACCTGTTCATGCTGCCGGTCGCAGCCTCGTTCGTCCGCCCCCACCCCGGCTATGCGGCCGCCGCGATGCTGCGCCACACGCATCGCGCCCGCCTGGTCGGCTGGATCGCCGCCATCGCCGCGCCACGCCGCGCCTTCGTCGTGGTCGGCCTGTCCGCGCTCCTGCTCGTGATCTCCGCCTGGGAGAGCCGCGACCGCATCGTCGGCACCGTGCAGCCGGGTGCGCCTGAGCTGCGCGCCGACGCTCGCTTCAACCGCGACGCCGTCAGCATCGCCGCCAACTTCGACGTGGGCCTCGACTGGCTCTCGGTCGTCATCGAGGCGCCGCCGGAATCCTGCGCCAACCCGGCCATCGGCACCTACGTCGCCGGTCTGACCGCCGCGATGCGCCACGTGCCTGGCGTGGTCAACGCCGCCTCCTACGCCACCATGCTCGAGAGCTACAATGAGGGCTACAACGAGGGCCTGCCGAAGACCGCGGTGGTGCCGATCGACCCGGTCAACTACGGCGGCCTGACCGAGGAAATCCGCCGTGTGCGCGGCTACGTCAACGCCGACTGCAGCATGTCCGCGCTGCATCTCTACCTTTCCAGCCACAAAGCGGTCGTGCTTTCGAGCGTGATCGACGCGGTACGCGCCTATGCCGACGTGCACCGCGAACCCGGCATCAACGTGCGCCTGGCCGGCGGTAACGCCGGCGTCATCGCTGCCGTGGACGACGAGGTTTCGCGCGCCGAAACCCCCATGCTGCTCTACGTCTACGCCGCCATCATGATCCTGGTGTTCCTGGTCTACCGCGACGTGCGGGCCATGATCGTCTGCTGCGCTCCGCTCACCGTCGGCACCTTCGTCGGCTACTGGTTCATGGAAGCCACCGACATCGGCCTCACGGTCGCCACACTGCCGGTGATGGTGCTCGCCGTCGGCATCGGCGTCGACTACGCGTTCTACATCTACAATCGGCTGCAGCTGCATCTCGCCCGCGGCCTGCCGGTGGCCGACGCCCTGCAGCAGGCGATCCAGGAAGTTGGCATGGCGACCATCTTCACCGCCCTCACGCTCGCCGTCGGTGTGGCGATTTGGTCGTTCTCGCCGCTCAAGTTCCAGGCCGACATGGGCAAGCTCCTGGCCTTCATGTTCATGGTCAACCTGGTGATGGCGTTGACCACGCTGCCGGCACTCGCCGTGGTGCTCGACATCGTGTTTCCCCGTCGCCGGCCGATGCGGCTGCTCGGAGTGCTTGCGCATGATTGAGATCGCAACCTGGGCTGGCAGAATGCAGGGCCGGGCTCTGCGCGGACCCGCCAGACTTCCAGGAGTGTCGGCTACCGTTCCGTCGAGTAAACGGTTCCCAAACGCCTGGTTTTCGCGGAGTTCAAAGGCAGAGCCTCTGACCTTCCCTGCCTTCCTTCTTACCGCCGCCTTCGCCTGCGCCGCTTTCCCCGCACACGCTGCCGGCCCCATCCTCGGCGTCCACTCCGCCGAGGTCACCGCCTACGCCGACCAGGAGCCGATGATGGCCGCGGTGCATGCCGGCGCTCGCCTCGTCGCCGTCGGCGCCAGCGGCGTCATCCTGCTCTCCGACGACGACGGCGTGCATTACCGCCAGGCCCGCCAGGTGCCCGTCGACGCCACCTTGACCGCCGTCAGCTTCGCCGATCCCAACCACGGCTGGGCGGTTGGCAACTGGGGCGTCATCCTGCGCACCGAGGATGCCGGCGAGACTTGGAAGCTGCAGCGCAGCGACCTCTCGGGCGACATTCCGCTGTTCGGCGTGCACGCCATCGGTCCGCGCTCTGCCTGGGCGGTCGGACTATGGTCGCTGATGCTGCGCACCGACGATGCCGGCGCCACCTGGAACGTCGTGAAGCCGCCGCCGGAACATGGGGCCGACAAGACCGGGCTGAATTTTTATGACGTGTTCTCGGTGGCCCCCGACGTGTTGATGATCGCCGCCGAACAGGGCAAGCTGCTGCGCTCAGCTGATGACGGCGCCAGCTGGAGCGTCATCGATACCGGATACGCCGGCTCGTTCTGGTCCGGGCTCACGCTCGCCGACGGCACGGTGCTGGTCGGCGGCCTGCGCGGTAACATCTACCGCAGCACCGACAAGGGCCTGACCTGGATCCGTGCCAGGATCGACGGCTCCAGTTCGGTGACCGACCTTGCCCAGCTGCCGGACGGCAGCGTCGTCGGTTCCGCGCTCGACGGCGTCGTGCTATACAGTAACGACGACGGCGCGAGCTTCACCCAGGCACAGCGCCGCGACCGCGCCGAGCTGACGGCCGTCACCTCCGGCAGCGGCCACAACGTCGTGCTGATGAGCCGCAGCGGTGTGCTGCCGCCGCAGCTGCCGAGAGGCCCAAGCTAGGCAGGTAGCATGAAGGCAGGCAAGGTCGAACCCTGGCCAGAGCTGCCGGAGGCTGAAACACTTTGGAAACCCTGATTTCAGACCAGGTACATGACCTTTAGTTATGGATCATCCACGCTTTCCACATGCGGCTCTGAAGGCTCAGCCCCCGGCAGGGTCGTGGGGCAGGACTCTTGGCTTTGCTCTGTCGCATGACCGATCCCGATGTCTACGCCTGCCAGGGCTTCGGCCGATCCCTTGGCCCGCCCGGCCCAGCAGCCTTGCTGGTCGTCGATTTCGTAAACGGCTTCGCCGACCCCGGCTCGTTCGGTGGCGGCAACATCGTCGCTGCCATCGGAGCCACCCGTGTCCTGCTCGCGCGTGCCCGCGCCGCGTGCCGGCCGGTGGCCTTCTCCCGCATTGTCTACCCGGAGGGAGGCCCGCAGGCGGTGTTCCAGCAGAAGGTGCCCAGCCTGGCCGCGCTGGTCCTCGGCTCGCCGCTGATCGGGATCGTGCCCGAGCTCACGCCCGAGTGCGGCGAGTTGGTCGTCGACAAGGCTGCGCCCTCGATGTTTTTCGCAACGAACCTTGTGTCCTGGCTGGTCTCGCGGCGCGTCGACAGCCTGCTCGTTACCGGCTGCACCACCAGCGGCTGCGTACGCGCCACCGTGGTCGACGCGATGAGCTTCAACTACCGCTGCTACGTCGTCGAGGACTGTGTCGGCGACCGCTCGCTCCCTGCCCACCAGGCAAGCCTGTTCGACATGGCCCAGAAATACGCCGATGTCATCGACCTGTCCCAGGCAATAGAAGCCATCTGAGCGGCGTAGGACGAGTACAACCCGGCTCTATGCAGGAGTGCAGAAGGCCAGCGGCCCCTTGATCATACCGATTGGACATGCTCAAGCCGTTGCAGCCTACCGCCCAGAGGCTGTTATGGATGTGCCGGCTCCGTTCTTTGCGCCACGCCGGGGAGGAAACACGTTCTTTCTTCTTGAAAGAAAGAGCCAAAGAACTTCTTCCCCGAAGGCCTCCCAGGCCGCGAGCATCCCTAACCGCAAATGGCTAAAGTCGTTTTGCTTCTTCTGCTCCAGAAGAAGAAGCCTTCTTCCTTCCTGCGCAAGCGGTGGGGTTCTGCAAGGTGCATGGCAGCCGCTAGCGGCAAAATGCCAGTAATCCGAAAGCTTCCGGCAGGATAGTCTCAAGGCTCGCCCCAAGCGGAGTCCAGCGGCGCAGCATTGGCCCTCCTCCCTTGGCCCTACCAGGTCAGATAGGAGATCGCCGCCAGCATGCGTCGCCGCTCGGTCTCGTTGCCGCGTATCTTCACCCGTCCGGCAATGGTCTCGATCGCCGAAGTTGTCTCGTCGTAATAGATGCGCTGCATGGTGTCGCTCAGCATCACCGAAAGAATGCGTGGGTTCTCCGGCAGCCCCGAGGTGACCCCGGTTACCAAGCCTTCATGGATCATCACCGTGAAGTCGTGCGGGACGTTGGGCATGCGCACGACCATGGGCCAGTCCCGCCAGCTCTTGACCGCCGCGACCGTGTCCTTGTTCGGATTCCATTTGCGCATGTAATAGGCCTCGAGCACCTGCTGTAGGTATTCGGCCGTCGCGACTTCCGGCTTGGGAATGTAGACGTAGCCGGGGTCAACCGTGCTGCTGCTCATGCAATCCGCCTGTCAAAAATTCAGTCAATGCAGCTTCCAGCCACGGCGGCCAGACGCGCGCTTAGCCGGCCGGCGGGGCAGAGGGCACGTGCGACCCTCACCACCGGGACGCCGCCCCGTGCGCAACCCGGACACAATATAGCGATCCATGCGCCCTCGACTTGCGCAAGGATGTGCGAAGTCTTGGCGCCCCGCGCACGCCGCCTCTGCGCAAGCGAATATGCGCCCCCAGGAGCGGGCGGGCTTAGCGCGCCTCGACCGATCGGGGGCGCACCTGCTTGGCAGTGCAGCCGAAATACGCCCGGAAATGCCGGCTGAACTGCGCCTGATCGCCGAAGCCCCACTGGTAGGCGATCTCGGCAATGCTCTCCTTGCGACGCGACTCGCGCAGCTGCTGCTCGCACGCGATCAGCCGCAGCTCGCGCACCCACTGGCTGACCGACGTCCCGCTGGTGCTGAAGACTTGGTGCAGATAGCGCACCGAGATGCCACAGGCCTGCGCCACCATCTCAGGTGACAGAGCGCGATTGGCAAGGTTCTGCCGGATGTAGCGCTCGGCGCGTGACAGATGGCCCGCCTGCACCGAATTCAGCTCGCTGCCGAGTACCCGCGGGTCGCCCTCCATCGTCAGCGCCAGCAGTTCGACCAAGCAGGTGGTGAGCCCGCGCCGGGTGATCTCGTCAGCATCTACGATGCGACGCGGCAGTGAGCGAAACAGGTCCAGCAGCAGCCCGCCGGCGCCGCTCTCCGCGTTGAACACCACCGAGGAGTACCGGTCGAGCGAGCGCAGCCGCTGCATCAGCAGCGTGGCCGGAAGCTTCATGACCAGGATTTCGTTCGCCTCAGCTTGGCGCAGCTCGTACGGCGCATGACCGCGCTGCACTACGAATTGCTTGCGCCCGCAGCGCAGCGTCTTGTCGTTCTGCGTGAACACCAACTCGGTCTGTCCGGAGAAGCTGATCAGCACCTCCTCCTCCACGTCGTTGACCAGATGCCGGGGCTCACGTCGATAGGTGACCGGGCCGGACTTCACGTAGCACAGCGACGCGTCACCCAGTTCCCAGCTGCGCAGTGTCCCGTCGAAGCCCGCAGGGTTTACGCAGCTCGACGCCATCGGGAATAGCACGGAGCTGACGGTGTCGGTCCAGAACTGCGCTTTCTGCGCACTAGGAATCGAACTGGTCGTGAAATGCCCCATCGATGCCGTGTCCTTGCCCGTGTGAGCCGCAGCGAACAGCCGCCCAGACGTCCAGCGCCAGGCGGCGCGCAACCTACAGGCCTGGGAAGCCTAGCAAGTCCTGTACCAAGGCTTACGTTGCGCAATCGCAACTGCGCTTGGTTCCGCGCTCCGCCCTGGCGCCTGGCATTCGGGAAAGGTCCTGCCCGTAGCCGGCCCAAACCGCGCACTGCCCTTTTGTCATCTGGCGTGCATCATATTGACGATATGCGTGCATGCGATGCTGCTCACTGTCGTAGTCCGCTGCGCCATGGCAATGCCCATCCTCGAACGCGTCGACGCGTATACGCACAGAGGGACGGATGAAACTCGGAGTATTCCTGCCGAACGGCCAGAATGGATACATTCTGTCAGAACGCAGCCCGCAATATGTGCCGACGTTCGGGCATATGCTCGCCATCACTCAGGAGGCCGAACGTCTCGGACTCGACTTCATTCTGTCAATGATCAAGTATCGAGGCTTCGAAGGTACTACGGGGTATTGGAGTTCCTGCCTCGATTCGATCGCGCTGACCTCGGGTCTTGCCGCCGCCACCAGCCGGATCGACCTCTACGCAACGGTACCTGTCCTTGGTGTCCACCCTGCGATCGCCGCGCGCATGATCGCGACGCTGGAGGACATCAGCGCCGGCCGTGCCGGAGTCAACATCGTGACCGGCTGGAACAAACCGGAATACAGCCAGATGGGCCTGTGGCCGAACAACGACTACCACAACCGTCGTTATGAGTTGACCGAGGAGTACATCGGCATCATGCGCGCGCTTTGGCGCCACGGCCACGTCACCCACCATGGCGAGTTCTTCCAGCTCGATGACTGCCACTGCGCCCCCACTGCCGCGCGCGAGATCCCGATCGTCTCCGCCGGCCAGTCGCCCAAGGGAATCGAGTTCACCGCTCGCCATGCCGAGTACAACTTCGTTTTCGGGGGCGCGGCAAAGCTCAAGCGCATCTCCGAGCCGCTCCGCCGCGCCGCCGACGCTGCAGGCCGCCAGGTCGGTATGCTGGCCCTGGTCTGCATCATCGCCGCCCGCACCGATGCCGAGGCCGCCGACCGCTGCCAGGATATCGTTGCCGGCGCTGACCGCGAGGCGATCGCCAACGTCATTCGCAGCGCCTCGATGGACACCAACCCCGCCGGCACCAGTCAGCAGTTCCTCGAAGGCCTCAACGCCCCAGTCGAGGAAGGCAACCTTGCCTTCATGGGCTTCCCCGTGATCCACGGCTCCTACGCTACCGTCGCCGCCAAGATCACTGCCCTGGAACGCGACGCCGGCGTCGACGGACTGCTCATGACCTTCCCTGACTTCGTACCAGGCGTGCAAAGCTTCGGCGAGCACGTCCTGCCACAACTGCGAACAACCGCACCTGCAGCTGTGCCTTGACCGGCGCGGCTGCGAAGCAAGCAAAGTCAGAGGCGCTACCTCCAGCGGCTGTCACGGACCGCCGGCTTCGTTCTTTGCGCCACGACGGGCAGAAAGCACGTTCTTTCTTGAGAGAAAGAACCAAAGAACTTCTGCCTTCAAGCCTCCCAGACCGCGACCGCCCCAGATCTCACCGGGCAAAGTCTTTTTGCTTCTTTTTCTCCAGAGAAAGGAGAGTCCTTCCTGCGCAAGCGGCAGGGTCCTGCAAGGTACGTGACAGCCCCTGTACTCCACTTAACGCGGGCCTTGAAGAGCTTCTTGCTCAGGCAACGGGCTCAAAGAGTCCATGCCTGAAGGGGGAAACCCCTTACGGGTCTGAGCCGAGCCCAGCCCTGCCTGGCACTCCCATGACCCGCCGTGACTCTTTCCGCCGGCCTGACCGGCTTCAGGAGGTTCCTTGGACGAACTGATCTGCACCACCTGCGGCACGCAGTACTCGCAGGCCGTACGCGTCGCCTGCCCGGTCTGCGAGGAGGAGCGGCAGTATGTTCCACCGGGCGGCCAAGCCTGGACCACGCTGGTGAAGCTCCGTCGCACTCACATGGCTATCTTTCATCACGAGGGTGAGGTGATCAGCATCGGCACCAGCCCCAGCTTCGCGATCGGCCAGCGCGCCTTCGTGGTCCGCACCCCGCACGGCAACATCCTCTGGGACTGCATCAGCCTGATCGACCGCACGATGGTCGAACTGATCGAGGGCCTCGGCGGCCTCGCGGGCATCGCCATCTCCCACCCGCACTACTACACCACGATGCTGGAATGGAGCCGCGTCTTCGGTGGCATCCCCATCCACCTGCACGCCGCCGACCGCGAATGGGTCATGCGCGACGGCCCGGAAATCGCTTTCTGGGATGGCGAGACCAAGCAGATCGCACCCGGTCTGACTCTGATCCGCTGCGGCGGTCACTTCGCGGGCGCTCAGGTACTGCACTGGGCCGAAGGCAACGACGGCCGCGGCGCGTTGCTCAGCAGCGACGTGCTGCAGGTAGTCGCCGACCGCAAGCACCTCAGCTTCATGCGCAGCTATCCGAATTTCATCCCGCTCGGCCCCGGGGCCGTCCGCCACATCGCTGCCACGCTCGAACCCTGGCCGTTCGACGCCATCTACGGCGCCCTGTGGGAGCGCTCCATCCTGTCTGGCGCCAAGCAGGCCTTCTCCGCCTCCATCGAGCGCTACCTGCACTGGGTCGAGAACCCGTCCGACAACTCTGCCCTGCCGGCCATCTGAGGCGCTTCCGCGGTGTTCCGCTGCGTGCGGCCACATGGGCTACTCCGCTCCGATGCTTCCTGGAAGACGCTGGAGTATTCGCAAAGGCGAGTTCTCAAGCCGACGCTGAGGCGTGCAGTCATTGCCAATGCCAAGCGCATTGACAACGATCGTATCTCGCCACCCACTCGTCTTCTGTTCTCGTTGCTTTTTCCGATGGAGCTGCCCGTGTCCCCTGCTCATGCCTCAGTCATCCTGGCAGCGATCTTCTTGCTTTCCGCCTGCGCTCAGGGCGGTCCGAAAGCCGTGAGTCCCGGCCATGTCGGGCCGGTGGGTCCCAGCACCACCGGCATGGCCGGCGGCAGCGGTGCGAACCCCGCGGACAATGCCGGCGAGGTCACCAACTCTGCAGCCAGCGGCAGGACGAACGGCCTCGTCACCTCAGGGCCCAACCCCAGCGGTCCCGCGGGCGGCAATCAGACCGCCGTCGGTGCGGCAGGCGCTCACTAGAGGCCGTCATGGATTTGCCGGCTCTGGTCAGTCCCAGGGTGTGGTGTGACGGATCGATCCTGAACCGGTCCGGTTCCTTGGTCCAGGCCTGGCAGGTGAACTCGTAGGGTGTGAGGCCACGCAGCGCCTTGAGGCGGCGGGCGTGGTTGTAGGCGTCCAGGGACTGTGTTGCATGGACCGGAAGACGGGCGTGAAGCACCGACCTGCATCGGCTGTTATGCTAGGCGGATGTACTTCGGGCGTCCGAGTTCGAGCATCTGGTTCAGGGCGCCGACAGCAAGGGCGGTCTCCGTCTTGCGTCGTCGATCCGTGCGCGAGCGCAGTCTGTCCCCGACCACCCGTTTGAACCGGCTGATGTCGGCCTCGACCAGCGCGCGCCAGTGGTAGCCTGAGGCTTTCTGCCAGCGTTTGCGGCCGTGCTCGGAGATCATCCGCAAGTGGCGGTCGCGTTGCGTGGGCGCTGTCTCGGCAGTGGTGCTTGGGACTGCGCTGGACCGGGGTGGCACGATCACGGCTGCTTCGGGCGAGCGCCTGGCGACCTCGCCATACACGCCGTCCCGGTCATACACGTCGTCGGCCGTGAACGAGGCAACCGGACCCGCCTGATCAAGCAATGAGCTGACCTGCGAGGCGTCATCGACGTTGCTGGTAGTCAGCGTGGCCGCGACGATCTGCCCGGTATCGGCGTCCACACCGATGTGCAGCTTGCGCCAGGACCGGCGGGTGCGCGTGCCGTGCTTCTCGAGCAGCCACTCGCCCGAGCCGCACAGCTTCAGCCCCGTGCTGTCCACCAGCAGGTGCACGGGAGCGCAGCCGGGCCGCGGCGATGCCACCTCCAACGTCTCGGCCCTGCGGCTCAGGGTCGAGTGGTCCGGCACTGCGAGATCCAGGCCGAGCAGGGCGAGGATGGAGCCGATCAGACCTTCGGTCTGGCGCAGGGCCAGGCGGAAGACGGCCCGCAGCGTCAACGCTGTGGTGATCGCCAGGACCGAGTAGCGCGGCTGGCCGCCGCGGGTTGTCCTTGGCTCGGCCTTCCAGGCTGCGATCGCCGCGTCGGTGAACCAGACGGTCAGGCTGCCACGCTGGCGAAGAGCCGCGTCGTAGGCGGCCGAGTTGGTCACCCTGTGTCGCTGCCTGGGGATGTGGTGGCGACGGGCAGCGTTGGCCTTGAACGGCACGATCAGGACCTCTGGGAACATAGACGGGCGACTTGCTGCCGCCGGCCTACATCAGCAGGGCACCGGGCGCGGATCCGTGCAACACGGTCACCTGGAAGCATACCAGTGCCAAGGGTCCGGCTCATGCTTGGATGCACAAGGCTACGGTCTTCTTCTCCCGTTGAGCCTCTTGCCTGCTGAACCCCGCCAGGATCTCCAGCTGTTCGGCCACTGAGCGCAGCGGGGCCTGCGGTCCTGGCCAGCTACGCCAGCCCAGCCCTGCCGCTTCTGGATGTTTCCTCTGTTCCCCTTCCTGGCGCGGTTTGCCGACTAGCGCGCGCGCCACGGCAGCCGCTTGCCCTGCGACCCGGGAGGCGGCGCGTGACAGGCGCGCGCCGGCCTGGGCCGCTGCCCTGGGGACGGTCAGCACGTAGCGGTTGCTGGTGCGGCGGGAGGCGCCCGACAGCCAGGAGACCAGGCCGAGGGCCCTGCCCTGCCGCAGCGCCTCCTGGACGGTGCGCACGCCGCGGGCCGCCCTGGCCGCCAGGGTGGCGTGGCTCGGGTAGAAGCCGGCGCGGCGGTCGAACGTCTGCAGGGTGAGCAGCACGTCGCGGAAGGCGCGCGTCAGGTTGCCCGCACGGAACTGCGTCCATACGGCAGGTACCCACAAGTCAGCAGTCATGATCCGGCTCCCGCACAGGGCCGTCGCCCTCGCTGGGCAAGCCGGTAACGTGGTCCTGCCAAGGACCTTGATTCCGAGCTCACGATGTTGGATGGTGCGGAACGCCACCAAGCGTTTGACCATCCAGTGTTTCCAACGAGGGCTGCTCCTGCCAGGGAGCGGCCTTCGTGCGTTTTGGCGTTAGGTCATTCAGCAGCTTTCCAGCAGCGAGTCTGGGCCAATCCCAGATAGGCGCCAGCTTGTACGCAGCCGCAACGGACTGCAACACCTTGCTTTTAAATCAGTGGCTTAGCGTTGGAGTTTGGGATTTCCAGTCTCCCAGCGATCCAAACGTGGACGGCGCACAGATCTCCTACATCGCGTTCAAGGAGTAGCCATGACCAAAAGCCCGCTCGCCCGGCCACATACGGCCAATGACGGCTATCGTCCACTCACGGAAGGCTATCAGCCTGGGTCCCAGGTGATCCAGAAAGGCTACACGCCTCCTGTGTCGCATCAGCCACCCCCACCGAAAGGTGGCTCGGGTGCAATGAAGCCAGACCGGACCACCGCAACAGCTCCGAAGAAGTAGGGAACGGCCGAGTAGCAGGCTGATTAATAAGAGGATGTAGGGGAACTAGAAGCTGCTGCCGCATGCCGGGACGCCGGGGCAAAGGGTGGGTCTCCGCCGGTCGCTGCGCTGGGCCGGCTGCGATCCCGTCGCGTGCCGCGCCGCCTTTGCCCCGGCGCCCCGGATGCGACTGCCGGGGAGGTGTTCAGAGCCAAGAAAGGGCCGAGCACCATGGGCTTCATCCGTCGTCAGCCGCAGAGCAGCCAGCCTGCCCCGTCGCGCGACCACTACCAGGAAGTCACGAACCGCATCATCGCAGCCCTCGAGGCGGGCGTGGTGCCCTGGCGCCGGCCGTGGAACCCGGGCCTCGCCGGGCAGGACGCGCTGCCGCGCAACGCCGCCACCGGACGGCGCTACTCGGGGATCAACGTCCTCATGCTGGCGATGTCGCCGTTCGCGTGGAGCACCGGCGACAACCGCTGGTGCTCGTACAAGCAGGCGCAGGCGCGCGGCTGGCAGGTGCGCCGCGGCGAGCACGGCACGGTCGTGTTCTTCTTCAAGAAGCTGGCCGTGAAGGACGAAGCGGGCGGCTTCGAGGGGACGGGCGAGGGCGAGGAGCGGTTCATCCCCATGCTGCGCGCCCACACCGTGTTCCACGCCTCGCAGGTCGAGGGCGTGCCAGAGCTTGTGCCGCCGACGCCGCTCGAGGCGACGTGGCGCCGGCCGGAGGCGGTGGACGTGATCCTGCGCAACAGCGGCGCCGTGGTTCGCACCGGCGGATCTCAAGCCTTCTACTGCCCGGGCACCGACCACATCCAGCTGCCGCCGCACGAGACGTTCTCGGGCCCGGAAACATGGGCGGCGACGGCGTTGCACGAGCTGGCTCACTGGTCGGGTGCCTCATCCCGCCTGGACCGCGACATGTCGGGCAAGTTCGGCACGCCGAGGTACGCGGAGGAGGAACTGCGTGCGGAGCTCTCATCCGCGTTCATGGGCGCGGAGCTCGGTCTCCCCGCTGACATCCCGAACCACGCCAGCTACCTGCAGTCGTGGCTGCGCAAGCTGCGCGAGGACAAACGCGAGATCTTCCGCGCCGCTGCGGCAGCGCAGCGCATCGCCGACTACTGCCTGTCCTTCCACCCTGACTACAGCAAGGCGAACGAAGTCAGGCACGACGCCGACGAGACCGTTGGAGAAGAAGCCGAGCAGAAGCTCGCGGCCTAATGCGCTGACGCGCGTGATGCCGTCTCAGCGCGCGCCCGACGCCGTCTTCAACGGCTCGGGCTTCTGCCCGTCCGGCAGGAGCACCTGGAGATGCGCGTGAACGATCTCGGCGCTGAACGGCTTGCCCACGAACCGGGCCTTGTCCGGCATCTCCCCCGGACCCGGCTTCGCATGCCCGGACGCGACGACGATCGAGACGTGGGGCCATGATCCGGCAACCGCGCGTGCCAGGGCGAAGCCGTCGAGGTCTCCCGGCATCTGCACGTCCGTGAACAACAGCACGACGTCCGGGTGGCGTGTCTCCAGCAAGGCGTAGGCCGCATCGCCATGCTCGGCCTCCAGCACCTGAAAGCCCGCGGTGCTCAGGATGTGGGCGGCATCCGTGCGGATCAGGAAGTCGTCGTCGACGACCACGGCGCATGGGCCCTGCTGGGTGAGCTGGTTCATGACGACACAAGAGGACGAGTGCCGCTCGGGTTCTGATCCTCGTGCGACCGCCCGATCAACTCTCGCTACCCCGGCTGGGAAGATCAGACGCGAGGATAAGAGGAAATGAGGAAGGTGAATGGCTGCCGCATGCCGGCCCGTCGGCGCAAAAGGTGGGTCTCCGCCGGCCGCTGCGCTGGTCCGGCTCCGATCCCGGCGCTTCGCGCCGCCTTTGCCCCACCGGTCCGGATGCGACCGCGGGAGGGGGTCTTCGAGGAGAAGACGAGAAAGGGAGACCCCGATGAACGCCGTCTCGACCGTGACCGCCCTGCAGGGGCCGGAGGCCCGACACACACCTACCTCCGCTGGCCCTGGCTTCGACACCGCCGCCGCACAGCGCGAGGGCTGGACCGTCGCCGAGGCGGAGCCGAACACCGATGGAGGCCCCGGCGTGCAGCTGCAGCGCCTGGATGACCCGGAGGACGGACCGCCGCAGTTCCCCGGTGACAGGGAGGTCTGGGAGCACGTGGTCGCGCGCGCCCGCGCCGGCTCGGACCTGCACCGGCAGGCCCTCGCCCTGGTCGACCCGTTCGAGCGCTGCCTGATCGAGGCGACCTGCGGCCCGGTCTAACGCCGCCCGCCAGCCTCCACCCCTCACCCCACCGACCCTTCCGGCCGCCCCGCGCGGCCCATCAGCACCCGGCACCCCGGCTGTCCCTGACAGCCGGGCCCGACGTGCTTCCAGCACGGGAACCCTCACATGCCGAAGAACCCTGCCGGCCAGCTGTCGCTGGACGCCCTGTTCGACACGACCGCCATCAGCAGCAGCCTGACCCTGGACGGAGGCGGCTCGCGGCTGCCGCCGGAGGAACACGACGAGCCGGTCGCCATCGTGCCGGTCCGGGTGCCCGCGAGGAACTGGCGCCTCACCGGCACCCGCGGCCTCGCCTCGGGATGGAAGCAGCGCGCCGGCGACAACCTCGCCGCCATCCGCCTGCTGCAGCAGCTGGAGACGGAGAACCGGGCGGCGACGGCGGCCGAGCAGGATCGGCTGGCGCGCTTCACCGCCTTCGGCGCGACCGAGCTGTCCCAGACCATGTTCCGGCGCGCAGGCGAGCCGTTCCGGGCAGGCTGGGAGGACCTGGGCAGCGAGCTGGAGCAGCTGGTCGACCAGGCGGAGATGGCCGGGCTCGCGCGGGCGACCCAGTATGCCCACTACACGCCAGAGTTCATGGTGCGGTCGATCTGGGACGCGCTGACCCGCATGGGCTTCAGCGGCGGCAACGTGCTGGAGCCCGGGTGCGGCACCGGCCTGTTCCTTGCGCTGATGCCGGAGAAGGCCGCGGCGAAGGCGGCGATGACCGGGATCGAGGCCGACCCGATCACTGCCCGGATCGCGGCCAAGCTTTTCCCGGAGGCGTGGATCCGGGCCGAGGATTTCACCAAGGTCCGGCTGACCGAGCGCTACGACGTGGTGGTGGGCAACCCGCCGTTCTCGGACCGCACGGTGCGGGCGGACGATCCGGCTGGCAGGCTCGGCCTGTCCCTGCACGACTACTTCATCGCCCGCTCGATCGAGCGCCTGAAGCCCGGCGGCGTGGCGGCCTTCGTCACCAGCCGGTGGACCATGGACAAGACCGTCGCCACGGCGCGTGAGCACATCGCCGGAATGGCCGACCTGATCGGCGCAGTGCGGATGCCGCAGGGCGCCATGAAGGCCGACGCAGGCACCGAGGTTGTCGTCGATGTTCTGGTGTTTCAACGCCACCACCCCGAAACGTCGGGGTGCGACGTCGGGTGGGCCGACGTGGTCGAGGTCGCGCCGGACACCGATGGAGAGGGTACGCTGAGCGCCAACCGCTACTTCCGGGATCACCCGGAGATGGTACTGGGCGAGCACGCCTGGACCAGCAGCCAGTATGGCCCGGTCTACACCTGCCGCGCCCGTGAGGGCGTGGACGCCGAGGCGGCGCTCGGCCGTGCCCTGGCGGTCCTGTCCGAGGGCGTGCGCTTGCCGGCGCCGGACCTGCCCAAGGCCGACCGCTCCAAGGCCGCGCGGATCGTGGTCGGCACCGCGGCCGAGGGCGCCACGGTCAAGGAGGGCAGCTACGTCCTGATCGGCGACGCGCTGCACCAGGTGCTCGACGGCGAGCCCCGGCCGGTGTCGGTAAAGTCCAGCACCGTCAAGGAGGGCATCTTCGCCAAGCACGCGCGCATCCTGCGCGGCCTGATCCCGGTGCGCGACGCGGTGCGCGCGGTGCTGCGGGCCCAGGAGGCGAACGAGCCCTGGGGCACCCTGCAGACCCGCCTGCGCGTGGCCTACAACAGCTTCGTCCGCCAGTTCGGCCCCATCAACCACACCACGGTCAGCCACCGGACCGATGAGGCCACGGGCGAGGTGACGGACACCGTGCGCCGGCCAAATCTGCAGCCGTTCCTGGACGACCCGGACTGCTGGCTGGTGGCGTCGATCGAGGAGTACGACGTCGAGAGCGACACCGCCAAGCCGGGCCCGGTGTTCAGCCAGCGGGTGATCCACCCCCCGGTCGAGCCGGTCATCACCTCGGCGGCCGACGCCCTGGCGGTCACCCTGCACGAGGTCGGGCACGTCGACCTGGCCCGGGTGGCGGAGCTGATCGGCCGCTCGCGCGAGGAGACCCTGGCCGAGTTGGGCGAGGCGGTGTTCCTGAACCCGTCCCTGACGACCGAAGGCTTCGAGGTGTGGGAGACGGCGGACGCCCACCTGTCCGGTCCGGTGCGGACCAAGCTGGCGGCGGCCGAGGCCGCGGCGGCGCTGCAGCCCGGCTATGCCCGCAACGCGGCCGCGCTGCGCCTGGTGCAGCCCGAGGACCTGCGGCCGTCCGACATCACCGCCCGGCTGGGCGCGCCGTGGATCCCGGCCGAGGTGGTGGCCCGGTTCTCGGCCGAGGTGATCGGCATCGAGACGATGGTGCGCCACACCGTCGAGGTGGCAGCGTGGTCGATCGACCTGCAGGCCTTTGCCGGGCAGGCCGCCGCCACGTCGGAGTGGGGCACCCAGCGGCGCCACGCGGGCGAGCTGCTGCACGACGCGCTGAACGCGGTGATCCCGCAGATCTACGACACCTGGAAGGATGCCGACGGCGAGCACCGGGTGCTGAACGCGCCCGACACCGAGGCGGCGAAGGAGAAGCTCGCCAAGATCAAGACCAGCTTCGAGCGCTGGATCTGGACGGACGTGGAGCGCACCGAGCGTCTGGTGCGCATCTACAACGACCGGTTCAACAACCTGGTGCCCCGGACCTTCGACGGGCGGCACCTGCGCCTGCCGGGTGCGAGCAGCGTCATCTCGCTCCGGGAGCACCAGAAGCGCGTCATCTGGCGCATCATCAGCGCCGGCGGGACCTACATCGCCCACGCGGTCGGCGCCGGGAAGACGTTCTCCATGGCCGCCGCGATCATGGAGCAGCGCCGGCTCGGCCTCATCACCAAGGCGATGATGACCGTGCCCGGCCACTGCCTGGCGCAGGCCTCGCGCGAGTTCCTGCAGCTCTACCCGAACGCGAAGATCCTGGTCGCAGACGAGACCAACTTCGTGAAGGAGAAGCGCCAGCGCTTCCTCGCCCGGGCCGCCACCGGCATCTGGGACTGCATCATCATCACCCACTCGGCCTTCAAGTTCATCCCGGCGCCGGCGGCGTTCGAGGAGGGGCTGATCCAGGCGCAGCTGCAGAGCTACGCCGACCTGCTGGAAAAGGCCGACAGCGACGACCGCATCACCAGGAAGCGGATCGAGCGCATGAAGGAAGGGCTCGAGGCCAAGCTGGAGGCGCTCGGCGCGGTCAAGGACGACATGCTGACCATCTCGGAGATCGGGGTGGACCAGATCATCGTCGACGAAGCGCAGGAGTTCAGGAAGCTCTCGTTCCCGACCAACATGAGCGGCCTGCGCGGCGTGGCGCCGGACGGCTCGCAGCGGGCGTGGGATCTCTACGTGAAGTCGCGCTTCGTGGCGCTGACCCAGCCGCAGCGGTCGCTGATCCTGGCGTCGGGCACGCCGATCACCAACACGCTCGGCGAGATGTTCACCCTGCAGCGCTTCATGCAGCCGGACGTGCTGGAGGAGCGCGGCCTGCACGAGTTCGATGCCTGGGCGTCCTCCTTCGGTGACACCCGCACCGAGCTGGAGCTGCAGCCATCGGGCAACTACAAGCCGATCACCCGCTTCGCCGAGTTCGTCAATGTCCCCGAGCTGATCGCCATGTTCCGCTCGGTGGCAGACGTGGTGCTGAAGGACGACCTGCGGCAGTTCATGCGCCTGCCCGACATCCGCGGCGGCAAGCGCCAGATCGTCACGGCTCCCGCGAGCCCGGCCTTCAAGGCCTACCAGAAGGTGCTCGCCAGGCGCATCAAGATCATCGAGCAGCGCAAGGGCAAGCCGAACAAGGGCGACGACATCCTGTTGTCGGTCATCACCGATGGTCGCCATGCCGCGATCGACATGCGCTTCGTCGTGCCGTCGTTCGAGGACGATCCGCGCGAGGGAAATGATCCGCACAACAAGCTGAACGCCATGATCGGCAACATCCACCGCATCTGGCTGGAAAGCGCGGAGCGGACCTATCGCCGGCCGGACGGCTCCTTTCATCCGCTGCGCGGTGGCGCGCAGATGGTGTTCTCCGACCTCGGCACCGAGGCGGCCGACGGCAAGCGTGGGTTCTCGGCCTACCTGTGGGTGCGCGACGAGCTGATCCGGCTCGGCGTGCCCCGCGAGCAGATCGCGTTCATGCAGGACTACAAGAAGTCGGCGGCCAAGCAGGGCCTGTTCAACGACGTGAACGCCGGCAAGGTCCGCATCCTGC